>NZ_CP058601.1:3736968-4359796 GCF_013402815.2 Natrinema halophilum | reverse complement strand
TCGCGCGTCGACGGTGCGTGCGGTTCACCGAGCAGGCTCGGTGGTCGATTCGACCGGTGCGACGGGGAGGAAGGTGTCAGTGGGTCAGTAGAGACTGTCCCAATCACCCCTCGAGCGGGATCTCCTTCCCTTGCGCGGTCGACTCGGCCGTCGGTAGCCGGATCTCGAGGACACCGTTTGTGTATTCGGCATTGATTTCGTCCTCGTCGACCGTCTTCGGGAACCGGAACCGACGGTGATAGGTCTTCTTCCGGCCGCGGTTCTCGTCAGTGTGTTCCGCGGCAATGTTGAGGACGCCGTCGTCCCATGCCAGTTGTATCTCGTCGGTCTCGAAACCCGGCATGTCAATCGTGAGGACGAACTCGTCGTCCTCCTCGTACAGTTCATAGTCGCTACCACCGATGTCGCCAAATAGCTGGGATGGTAGGTCGAGGCCTTGCATCCATGTGCTTGGAGTATTCGCTCGCACCATGGCTGATCACCTCGAGTTCAACTGATGATTGTCCGCGGTTCATAATAAACCCTTCGTTTCATGTGAGTATGTAACACATCTCATGGCTCGAGAGTGGACGGAGGAAAAGGCCCATTAGTTCCCCGACACATCGTCCGTATATGGGACTCGGCAGCACTGCAAAGAAGATTCAAACGCTTTCGGATCGAGCCGAAGCGATGTACAAGCAGGTACAGAAACTTCAGCAGCGAATCACGGGGCTGGAAGAGAAGACGGACGAAACCCACGAGACGGTCTCGCGAATGGACCACCAGCTCACCGAGCAACGCGCACTCCTGCTCGCGATTGCGGAGGAGCAGGGAATAGACGGAGAGGAGATCCTGGCGGATGCTGCGATCGACGAAGCTGAACTCGAGACGGCCGGCGAGGCAACCGATACCGAACGGACGCCGGTGACCGAAGACGGGACGGCCGACGCGGCTGCCAACGATCCCAGTCCAAAGTAACCGGCTTCCAGCAGGACGCCGCACCTTACGTCGTTGAAACGATGTACCCACTGCTCGCCGGCCGGTGGCCAGCGAGTTCTCACCGGCCGCTAATTCGGAAGCAGGGTGTGCAACGACGTTCAACGAGTACTATGATAACGCGATTCTGCACCGATCGGATCGAACGATCCCGACGACGATTCTCCGTCTTTGCACGACGACGAGCCGCGCAAATCGAGCGCCGGTGGGTGCAGTCAGCGAACCGCCCCGTCCTGTCTTCCGATTCGAGAGAGCGATACGTTCGAACGATATTGGCTCGATCGGGAGTGGACGCCGGCGGTTGCGGTAATAGCAACGACCGCTACACAGAGGGGACGCGTATGGCGCCAACCAGTACACTCTTCAAATGTCGCCGAAAGGAGGGAACATGAGCCGGCGACCGGATGGCCTCCCGTCAGACGCGAACCTGCCACCCGCCTTGCGGACGAAGGTTGACACCTACGTCGACCAGGGTGGCCTGCTGGGGGCGCTCACACACTTTTTCACCGTACTCGACACCGACGATGCGGACCTCGCCGCAACGCTCGCATCCATTCCGACGAACCTCTTCGTCACGAGTGCGCTCCACGACGACGCCATCGACAAAGCCGACGAGTGGGGCGCGGATCGCAAGCGACGCCTGAACGAACACGTTTCGGTCGGGGACCTCATCTTCACGAACGTCGCCGAGACCGTCGCGACTGCGCCAGACGCCGTTGACCTGACGCCGGCGCTCGAGACCGCCCGCAAAATCGGGACGGGACAGCTCGCAGAAGAAACGTTCGACGGGTCGAACGCAACTGTCGACGATGCGATCGCTCGCATCGAGGCCCGCGGCAGCGTCTGGGGCGAACTCGCCGTCCGGATCGTCGCGGCTACGGGCGGTTATTCAGATGCCCAGCTCGAGGCACTCCGGACGATTGCGACGAACAGCCTGTTCGTGTTGACGGTCATCGACGACCTGGCGGACTTACCGGAAGACATCGAAAACGATGTCACAACGCTTCCGCTCGTCTATTTCGACGGCGATCCCGACGAGTATGGATCAACCGAGGCAGTGATCGATGCCGTGCTCACCTCCGACGTTCCCGACCGCCTGGCCGAACTCATCACCAGACGACAAGCGGCGATCGAGGCTGCTGCCGCCGACTTGCGAGTCTCGCTCGACCTGCCAAACGAGGCGCTTCTCGAGGCGGGCGATCGGACGCTGGCCTGGTACTGCGAGTCGATTAGCTCGGACTCAGTCGGCGAAACCGTCCCCGTGGCTCAACAGCGCGCGATTCGCGAGCGGGTGACCGGCGACGAACAAACGAGACGCCGCTACGTTGCCGAGTGCCTCACCGAGTTGCCGATCGCCGCCGACGCCGACGAGGCGGTCGCCGCCGTTTCTGATGTCCCTGGCGAATTGCTCGCGGAAACGGCGATCCGCTTTCACCACCTCGGATCGATTGCGGATGGTGTGATGTACACTTCGCTCGAGGATGCGCTGGCTGAACTTCGTACTGCATCGGCCCGAACCCCCTGACCGGAACGCCGGACCGCGTCCGTTCTCTCCGCCCGACAGCGCCTCGTCCAATCAGACCGCGAGACGGCGGTGCTGCACCTTCATACACAGATCCTGAACGACGGTCTTGCCCGCAGCCTCCGCGCGGGCCGCCGCCTCGTCATCACGTATACCCTGTTGCGTCCAGATTACTTCGACGTCGTCACGCTCGAGCGCCGAGTCGACGATATCACTCACCTCCTCGCTCGGTCGGAAGACGCAAACGACGTCGATCCGGTCTCCGACGTCCGCGAGGGAGTCATACGCATCCCGGCCGAGAATTTCGTCTGCGTAGGGGTTGACCGGAATCACGTCGTAGCCGTGGTCGAGCAGGTACTTCGGGACGCCGTGGGCCGCTTTCCCCCGCGTGCTCGAACAGCCGACGACGGCGATCGTGTCGTACTCGAGGACGTCAGCGAGTTCGTCTGCGGATTCGACTGGCATGGTGACACAAAGGGCCTCGTCGAATAAACGCTTCTTGATTCCGGAGCGTCGACGCCCCCAAACGTAACTACGTGGAGAAACCGGCGGTCCGAATCTCGGGCTCTTCGCCGTCGGCCGTTTCCTCGAGTTCGAGGACGGCGTCGAACAGTTGTTTGAGCGTGTTCATCGTCTGATCGTCGTGGGCTGTCGAGTCGATGACGTAGAGGCCGAACGCGTCGGCACTCTGGATTCGACCCGTAAAGACGTGAAGGAACCTGAACACGGTCTGCAGGTCGGAGTACATCAACAGCGTCGAGACGGAATGTAAGAGGACGCGGTTTTCGGTGATCCCCCGCGTCTCGTAGAACTCCTGGAGGAACTCCGAGAGTTTGATTCCGATACCGGTCATGTCGACCGGGGACGACGCATATTTGATTCGTGGATCGTCGTCTATCGTTCCGATGCCACGCTGTTTCGTTACACAATCGACGACACCGATGTCGGGTTCGACACCGTCGTTGACGTGGTCGTCGACGCTCTCGAGGACCTTATCGGCGCTGTCTTTCGTGGTGACGACGATCGAGCCGTCACCGCGATTTGCACCGCTCGCGAGGATATCGAAGGTGATCCGTCGTTTCCCCGTCAGTGGCGGGCCCGCGACGAGTACGTTCGTCCCGGGATCGATCTCGACGTCCGGAAGGACATCTGCAAGGTCATACATACCAGATACTCACATCCATCGCCGTGGCGACGACCGTTGCTGGTACCGCCTACTCCAGTGTCCGGCGTGCTGTATGAAAATACGCGAACCGGCTTATAGTACTTTTGATTATATTAGATACGGGTTCTCGCCCGCCGACCACGACGGGTCGCAATTGATTCGTGGAATCGCGCATCCAAATAGCGGAGAGGAGATCGCGTGCAACGAGTAGTCGAGGACGTGCCGCCCGCCGATGCAGTCGACGATCCACGTTTCGTCGGTGGCACGATCATGCCGCAGTCGGCGCACGGATCGTCATCGCAGAGGAGAGCACAACCACGCGCAGGCGATGGGATCGGAATCGAGCACCCGACTTACAGGCCCGGCGGTTGGAACTGGACCTCGAGCGCCACACGGCCGACGATAAACGAGAGAGCGGCGAGAAACATGCCGTATTTGAGATGCGACTGTCCGACGGTCGGATTCTCGAAACTCTCGTAGGCTGCGACGAGCATGACCGCGTCAGCCGGCACGACCAGCAACAGATACGCGATGCCGAAGTTCCCCTCGAGATACGGCAGGGGGCTCGCAACCACTGCCGTCACGAGGAGGCCGGCGGCGATCGCGAGCGCTCGACGCTCTCCGATCGCGATCGGAAGCGTGTTCAGTTCCTCCTTTCGATCACCTTCAATGTCCTCGACGTCTTTGATGATTTCCCGGGTCAACGTCGCGATGCCCGCGAGAACGAAGAGAACGACCGCCGGACCGATATCGCCGGCCGCATCGACTGCTGCAGCACCGAAGAGGAACGTGCTACCGACCAGATAGGCCACGAGTGCGTTTCCCAGTCCGGGCAGCCCCTTGAAAACCTCCGTGTAGGCTACAAGCGCGAGGAGATTGACGGTCGCGATACCGATCGCCAACGGTGGGAGAGTGATCGCCAGGACGACTGCGCCGGCGAAGAGAAGACCGCTAAACACCAGGGCACCGCGCGGACTCACCGCTCCCCGAGGAATCGCCCTGTCGGGCCGATTCACTCGATCGATCTCCCGGTCGAAATAATCGTTAATCGCGTTCCCAGCACCCACCGCCAGCCCCGTGGCAGCGACCGCCGTGGTGACCGCTATCGGTGCTTCGATAGCACCGCCAGCAACGAACGCCCCGATGAAGGTTAGCACGCTCGCCGCAACTGCGTTCACCGGCCGCGTCAACTCGAGCAACCCGCGACCCGTCTCCACCGCTGTCATACCGGGGACTGGTCAGGCAGCCCGGTTAAACGGTACGGTCCGCGCCAGGCATCCGAGCTGTCGTCTCGACGACGCTCGAGCGAACGAGACCATATCCGAGCGGCGATCTGCTGTTCGAACCGCCCCGCTTGCTCTCACATGGGTCGGCGTTTCAGCGCCACTCCTCGAGACCACATAGCGCGTCGGCATCGATCTCGAGCCACTCGCCCACCCCCTCTTCACCGTTTGCATCAGCTGGTACGGCGGTCCAGACACGCTCGTCGTCGGTTAGCAACTCGAGCGGTGTCACGCCGGACTGCACCTCGTCGGGGACGGGAGCTTCGGTTGCCGTCATTACGGGTACACATTGTGTCTTCATACCAAAGACCTCGGGTGGCGATTATCAATAGCTGGGAATTCACGGACCTCGAACCGGTCGTGTCGAGCCCCCTGTCGATCGGCGAAAATCGAGTGACTTATACGGATTCGTCGGGAACGAAGCGGTGAGGGCGCTTAGCTCAGTCTGGACAGAGTACTTGGCTTCGGACCAAGCTGTCGTGGGTTCAAATCCTGCAGCGCCCACTCGGAAACAACTCGTTTCTGTACTAATTCCAAATACCTTGTAGAGGCATCGGAGGCCCTGTTTTCGGCCCTTCCGTCCATCAGTCGAAGGGGGTCGAAATCTGATCCCAACGGGAAACGGATTGCGGGCCCGCGGTGTCGCACGATTCTCATCGCAAACGTGGGGTGGTCGGCGTGACGGTCACACCGTGGCCGGCGGTCGACAACTCGACGTGCCGTCACTGTGGGGCTCACGTCACCGATCGCTTCCGCCGCGTTTTCGGTGACGACGACGATCGGGCCCATCGCTGTGGCGACTGCGATACCTACGCACGTCTGAGCCGCGGCTCCGCCGCTGGCGTCGACGTTGCAGTTCCAGATCCAGAGACGTCGCCCGGCCGTCACGGAGGTGAGATCGATGCGTAAGGCCGAGTTCGTGCCTGCGAGCAGGCTGTACGACGTCAAGAGTCGAACGCCCATAGCCCATCCGGCACATCAGGCGATCGACGAGGACGTTCGTCGTGCCGTCGAAACAGAGGACGAATCGACGGCCCGTTACACACGCGAGAAGGGTGGGGGGAAGTTACATACGACAACGATTGACAATAGTCGAAAAAGGGCTCCAGTTCAACTGGAAAACGGCGTTCACGCGGCCGTTCCTGCCGATGAAACCGAGGGCTCACAATGAGCCGTCTCGTCGAGTCCGACAAGTGTGAGCGGTGCGGCGAACGAATCGACGCGCTCCGTCGACTGTGTTCTGACTGTACGCGCGAGGTTCGTGACGCACGGGAGGGACCGCTATGAGTTCTCGAGCATCGGCGCTCGAGAGTTCAAAAGCCAGCGGTGACGCCCTCGAGGCCGAGATCGTCCAGGTTGTCGACGAACTCGAGTACGTTGGTGATCGGACGACTACCTGGCACGACGCCAGGACGACGGCTGTCCTCGAAGCGAGTCGGTCACTGCCGTTCTACGGGATCGTTCTCGTCGAGCCGGACGTTCCGATCGAGATCAAAGGCTGCCAGATCGAGACGAGGAACGGTGGCCGGTCGACTCGCGGTCGGTTCTACGTGAGGCGAGCGGCGCACGAACAACTGCTCGAGGCGGCCGGGATGTACCTGTTCGTCGTCTACCTGCCGCGGCCGGGGTTGCCCCAGGTCGCCAGGGCGATCGTCCCGGCGACGCTCGTCGACGAATTGCTAACCGGTCGGTGGTACGATGTCGACGGTTCACGGTCCGAACAGGAGGTCGCGAAACTGGCCTGGTCGCACGTCATCGACCCGGCAAGCGTCGATCCGGCAGTAACCGTGGGTGATCGGCGGTGAGTGTCGACGCCGATCAGGATGGTCGCGACCTCGAAGCCGAGTTAGCAAGTTCGGCGGCAGGTCAGTTCGGCATTCCCGTCGACGCCGTCTGCGTGGGGTGTGGGCGGACCCGTGTCAAACGGGCCAGCCTCGAGGAGATAGACCAAGACCCTCAGGCCGATCCAACGACGCTCGAGGCGACGGACTGCACGTCGTTCAAACACGTCTGCTACCCGTGTCAGGGCGCGACGTGGTGGAATCCCGTCGCCGTGCTCACCGGCTTGCTCGAGATCGAGCAGGAGGCAGAAAGCGAGCGAGGTGAATAGCAGTGTCGCAGGTCGAGACGACCCCGCACGAGATCGAGGGCCGCTGGAAGTGGCCCGACTGGGGACGTGGTCCATACGACGCACTGTCATCGGTGATGCTCGGGCCGCCTTTCGAGGGGTTCCTCGAGATCGATACCGAGGTCGACGGCGAGCCGTGGCACCTGGAGGTGCGCTACAGCAAGTCTGGGTTCGCACCGCGGTTATCGGACGGAATCAACGCCGAACGTCTCTACGAGTGGGATATCGTGGGCCGTGGGCGCGGTGAGCGAAAAGCATCGTTCAATATCTCGCCGCGGTTTCCGAATATGCGCCACTGGGAAAGTGGCGAGAAGCTACAGCTCCCCTGGGAAAATCAGGTCGGTGAAGTCGACGGTATCGACGTCGAGTTTCATACGAGTAACATCGAACCAGAGCGCGGTCTCGAATTGCTATCGGAGTTCTACGCGGCCGTTTTCGAGCATGCAGGCGAGCGGATTCATCCTGACTACTTTCGGACCGAGCCCCACGAAGCCAGTCGAATGTGGGCATATGAGCGCTACGTCAGGATTCGACGGGAATGGGCTTCGAAACTCTCGTCGGCCGGTGTACTGCAGAAAGTCGCTCACTATCTCTCCGACCTGGAGGGCGTGAAAGCCGAGTTGCACATCAACAACGAGGAGGTGATCAACCACCAGAATCGGCTGTTCCTGAATCCGACGTCGGCGGGTGAGTTACTGCCAAGTCACACCTACGGCCGAAAACTCGAGATATACCAGCTGAAGGACCCCGACGCGGTGTCGAAGGATCACCCATCGTACCATCCAAAAGTGGAGGTTCTGGTCAACAAGTCGCTGAACGCCGGTGAGGCATGGGCATGGGCCGATCGACACGAGGTGACCGAGCAGATCGAGGAAACGCTACTGAATGCGCTTCACTGGGAAGACATTCCGCTCAGCCCCGACGGAAACGGCGTGTACGTTGCAGACGACCACTTTGATGCGGTTCCTCGAGAGAAGTCAGTCGAACTCTACGAAGATCCAACGCCACGCCTCGAGGCGAAGTCAGATCACCTGTTGATGACCACGCTTCGAGATATGGGCGAAACCGCCCGAGACGTCACTGAACGAGTTGCGACCGATGGAGGTGCAACGGTCGACGATCTCGCCGACCAGTTGGGCAAGCATCCGGCGACGATCTACCGCGCAATCAGTGATCTCGGTGACGTCCTCGAGCTCGACCAGGGAGATGTGTCGTTCCGGGCCCGGAAGTACCGTGAGGAACTACGAGCGCTCGTCGAGTCGGCCGAGTACGCGATCGAGAGTTACGCCGATCGGATGCAACACCTCATGGGCTTGGCTGACCACGTCGCTGAGTCGTCGCCCTTCCAAAAGTGGCTCGCCGAGAACGGCGCTGAGCTCTCGTTCGATGATAACGGCGAGCCTCGTAGGATGCGTATTGATACGATTCTCTCTCGGTTGAAGTCGGACAGCTTCGAGAACGTGCAGACGCTGGCGAGTGAAGCCCTCGAGAAGTGGTCCAGATCGGGTAATGATCCGACCGTACTGAGAGGTGCGGAACTGACGTGGAAAACGCCCGGTGGTGGGACCGAAACGGGGTTTGTCGGCGCTGTTGCTGATCGCTGAAACGGCTAAGATAGTGGCAACGCTACCCCTCTATTTCATTTCTACAACTCTACTTTCATCTGTAGCTGATTTTCACAACTTCGTTTGTATTCGGTCGAGGTAGCCGTGGCGATCGCCGCGATCGCACCGCAACGCCTGCGGGGCCGTTTCGCGCTTCGCGCGAAAGCCCCCTTGGCAGGTGTCGCCAAGGCGACAGCGCCGAAAAATTACAGCGCCCCCACCTCACTTCCGCGGGTCTCCAGTTGAAGCACACGAAACGGTGGGGTGTGAGAGGTTGATTTAACCCAACTCAATTGAAACCCTCCTGTAGGTGGATATTGTGGCTTATAGAGAACGCCGAACGATCGAACCAACGTGTGAAGTCTGCGATGAGTATGTTCCATTAGAGATACCTGGGGGGATGCTTGTGTACAGGGTCGGATCAGGGATTGCTAGTGAGCCGATGCGAAGCGGTCCCGCTTTCGATGAGAAGGTCACTGAGGAGTGTAGCAATGGCCATGTGGTTGGTGCGCTTTTGATTTCTGCCAACAGGGAGAATCTACCTAGCCCTTTTGAAAGACGAAAACAACAGATGGAGAAGGAAAAGCGAGAGGAAGAAAATAGAGGTTTGGATGAGTTCTAAGCCGTAGGGTCTGACAGAAGCCTTCTCTAATAGTGTGAACCCAATCTCAGAAGGAATTGGCATTAATCACTATATCAATTATTGACTCTCGGTAGTCGAATAGTGGTCCTCAATTGATTTCCGAAGAATTGAAAGATGATAATCTGCCGCATTACGGGCAGATTCAATTCTATCCTGCTCTCCTCGTGTGAGTGCATCGAGAGCGATTTGATCAGAGTCAACCATTCGCTGGATGTGGTCCATCTTCGATCGAATTCTGTTTGAGGGCTTTAATCGTGTTCGTCGCTCCTCCTCGTTACAAATTGATAATGTCTCATCAGGAGAATCGACGTCTATCGGCTCGACTTCGGGCATTGGTTCACCTCGATTAAAAACCGGATCAAACGCCGCAATGAGCTGATCTTCAGCTAATTTCCAGTTCTGAGTTGTCCAGATATCAACGTACCATACATCGAGGAGATCAATTCTACCGTGTGCGACGACGCTGGAGTTCTGTTGTGTGAAATGTTCCCGTAGCCTGGATACAAGGTGCCTGCTCTCCGATTGAGATGCATACCCTACATACACTGGAGTCTCATCCAGATCATACATGCAATAGACTCCACCTCGGCGTGGAACCTTTGCCCAATCAATTTCGGTCATATGCCAACGGTGTGTTGACTTACATATCAATGTGGCTGAAGCCAAGGCCCAAAATAACCCCCTGTCTCCGCACCGCCGACATTAAAGGATCTTTGAATGACACCGCCTCTTTTATAATTAGGGATCTTAATTGAGGTGAGAATGCATCCAGTCGATTCGTTCATAGAACGTGTTCGGGATGCGCTAATTTTGTCGGTGGTATCAACCATGCTCGTGATATTCGGACAAGCGCTTCAACCGATCTATGAGACACGAGAAACCATTGAAGCAACCACTGAGTTCACCCTCTGGATATTTTTTGCCTTATTCGAGTCCTTTCCAGGAATAATAACCTTGGCTGGGATTCTAGCTGCAACAGTGATTGCGGGTCCATTGGGGTTCTTTGGAGCGATTTTAGAAACCATTGGTGCGAATCAATTCCTGTTCGGAGGACATGTTGGTGGATTTTGGGTGGCTGTATTCGGTGCCCTGATGGTGGTAATTGGGTCGTTCATTCCTTGGCTTAGATTATTCTCAGTTTGGATGGACAGCCAAAGTAGATATTGACCTTGTTTTCATACAATCAACCGAAATCTCACTTGGCTACACCACAACCCCCTGAGGCTGCACGTCCACAAAATTCGATCCTCGATTATGCACACGGGCCGCAACTTGTCGTGTGCATATCTCGAGCCGATCCACCATGTGAACCGTCGTTCCTCTCTAACCGACCGACACGTTTCGCCGATTTCGGGCCGAAATGGGCCGTCCAGTGAGTCGAAAAAACTAGAATTTCGGGGTTGTGTACACGAGTTTGCGAATCAGGACCGACGGAGATTACGCGTATCGACGAGACGCGATCGAACGAGCGGTCGACTTCTACGACTGCAACAAGACGAAAGCCATAGTCAGTGCCTGCGATGATATTTCGAAATTCGTTCAGGCTGCCAGCAGCGTCCTCGAACGCAATGACCACACGCTCAAGCAGCGCCAGGGTATCGCCGAGACACATTCAACACGAGCCGTGACGTTCGAAGTCGAATCCGAGATTGTCGTCGACACCGATTAGAAAACAGAGTTGATCGAAATTTTCGCCTGCTCGGTTCCGCGGTGATCGCCACCGCCATGCCAACGGAGTAGCGGAAGATCACTCGAGCAGACCATCTTATCCCGAAGAATCGTACAGCCAGATCGTCCATGTGCTCGGTAGACGACGAAACAATACCAGCCATCGTTCCGTCGTAGTTTCTCGTGATACTGCCGGTAGACCTTCCAGTTACCTGGCTGCCCATCGGCGTGCTCAAGCATCGTGCTCTTGATCTCGACAGGCGTTCCGTTCTGAAATTTTGCATCGTGCCATGATGACCGCTCGAGAGAGAATCGGCGCTTTCGCGCCATGCGTTTCTCGCAAATCGTCCCGAAGTGATTCGCGCGTTTCGAGCGATTCGAACTCATATCAGATATCCCATGTTACGCGCACGTCGCGCGTTTTTATTTATTTCTCCGCGAGGGACGTCGCATCGAAGGCAGGCGATGGGCCGTAGGGCGCGGTCCTGTCGGACCCCGCCCATAGTAAAGGGGGGTCGCTTGCGCTTTACAGATTCACAACCCGTCGCAGTCATGCGATTGCAGCCTCGACGTTGTTAACCCAGTCTGCCTTTTCTCCGCCGCTATCGTATTCCTCCAGCCAATTACTGACGGTAGCATGGCTGTAGGGCACGTATTCGGCGGTTTCGCGCGCGCTCATGCCCTGCTCTCGACAGTTTACCATCGTCCACATTGAGACCATCTTAACCGACTCCTCTTCCATCTCAGGCTCTCCATCGTCCGACGATCTAGACCATGACCAATCGGATGCTTCTGCCGTGTTGAATCGCCAGTCAGTCGGCGGGATACCTTCGATCTCGCCCTCTATTCCGGTTAGCTGTCCGTTCTTGACCCCGTCTGCGATGATCGCCTTCTTCTGGCTGACCTTCTTGACGACCTTCCCGACTCGCCATAGCATCGGATGGATTGACGATTCGTCGTGACCGATATAGATCAGTGCGCCGCCGTACTTGCGGATCTTGAACACGAGAGGACCCATCTTCTTCCGCGTCTCGTGGCCCTGTGCGCCGGTCCCACTAGCCGCTGAACTAAATTCATCGCCGATGAAGAGCTTCGGCCGCTGGCTGTGCTCGAGCGGATTCCCGTCCTGCTTAACCCAGTCCATCATCGTCGGATAGTCCGGTATCCAGCCGTCGTTAACCTCTCCCCGTTCGTCGACCCAGCGATCTCGTTCCTGCAAGGATCGGATATTCGATCCAACCAGGGACTCGCCGCCCTGGAGCGCGCGCCACCGCTGGCCCAACAGCCCAGCGAAATCCGTCTTCCCTGCGCCCATCTCGCCCAAAACGACGACGACCGGGGCCGGTCCGTTGATTAATTCATCTATTTTTCCGATCGCTTTGATTCCCGAAACGTCTGCGCGCTTGCTCGTGTCTCCGACTATGTGCTTGATTGACGGGATATCTCCGTTCTCCATCGCCTTACGGAAGGTCTCAGTACCCTCTACCATCCGGATTTGCTCGTGCTTTTCGAGGTTTTGAACCTGTCCGGGCATAGCCCCGGGCCGATCGGCCTCGGTCGGATCGTAATGGATTGACCGGATCGACATGGCTCGAGATATCTGTTCGTCGCGGACTATCCCTCCGTGATCGGCGACCTCTCGGTTCTCTCGCTTGCCGAATCCGTCCTGGTGCTCGCGCGCCTCGGCCGTCACATGCACGTCGTTATCGTCGGTCATTGTTATCCAAGCCTGTCGGTGTGATAGTCGCTGAACGCTGTTTCCGCTTCGTCTGCGCCCGAAATGATTAACTCCCCAAGATACCCGTCCATCGGCTCAATATTGTCGTACCGATAGCCGATTTTCCGGTTCGTGTCTTGCAGGTTTAGTGTGCCATTCACGGTCGACGACGATTTCTGCACGCCGTTTAGATACACCGCTAATTCGGATGCCGAACTCGCGGACCCTCCGACGGTGATCCATTGTCCCGTGCTTGGTGATCCTGCGGTCACATCCCGGTTCGATCCCTTGATTGACATGCTAACGCTGCTCTGTCTCACTGACATTGAGATAGCCTCATCGGAGTTTGGGGCTCCGTACCCCACTATCGTCTCATCGTCAGTTCCATTCAGATACACGAGGGCCGCAAATGAGACGGCTGACTGCCCGGTTGGTAGGTTCCCGTCTGACTCGAAGCTATAATAGTCCGGGTTGGTATCACTGAACTCAACTGCATCAAACCCGGAATGGCCGGACCGATAAACCGGACTTCCAGACGGTGTCGCGGTCAGGTTTGTCAACCCGTCGTCCCAGTTGACCGTTTCTCCATCGGTGGCTGCGATCGACCCTCCCCACCAGTGATAAATCGGGTCCGAAAACATCGAATTGTCGGGGAGATACGTGTTAACCCACGATATCCAGTCCCCTACATCGCTCACTCCGTCCCGGTCATTAGCGACCGCCTTCGCGCGCATCTCATATTCGGCCCCTTTATCAAGTCCCGTAATCGTCTGATTGTACGATGTCGGCCCTGTTAGCACCTGTGGCGACGAATCCGTATCTCCAGTTGTCCCTGTCTTTCGATATTCGAATAGCGCGTTTGCCTCGCCCGTATTCACCATCTCCGTGATACTTCCCGCCAGATTCGCCTCCGTATCTGAGGTCACATCAACAGCATCCGTCACAACCGCTATTCTCGGCTGCTGCTCGGTCTTGAACTCGATCGTCTGACCGTCGTTAACCTCTTCTCCGTCGATCTCCGCAACCGACCGCACTGCGTAGTACGTGTTCGACTCGAGTCCGCCAATCCCGCGCGAAAACTCCTGTGTCGATGTGAGGCTCTGGCCGCTTGTCGGAGTCCGATCGCTTGACGTTCCACTCGGCCAATACTCGAAGTAAACCGTCGTGGAGTCCGCGTCGATCGACTCGAGCACGCCGACGAGAGTCGCCGACTCCCAGTCAATATTTTTCGGATCGGACGTGCTGACCGACGCTGTTGGTTCTGGCGCAAACCCGCCAGTCCCTCCGTCTATCCCCTCTGTCGGGGCCAGATAGACTAACCCCGATAGCCCCGCAACGATACTACCGATCACTCCGCGTCGTGATGTCATTCCTGTCCTCCGTCTGTTGTTGCCGTCTGCTGGTTATCGAACGATACCGGCGACGGATCGGGCTCCGTCGCATCAAAATCGTGCTCATAGTCTCCGAGGTCGCTAATTTCGTCGGTCGACCAATCTTGCGCATCGTCTTCGGCGGCCTCGAAGCGGTCCTTCACCGACGATTTCCGGCCCATAAGCCCACGTTCGTCGGCCTCCACGTGGAAATTCACCGTGTCCCGCTCGATCTCGACGCCCATCTTCGATATCCGCCCTCGAATCTTGTTGTAGGCGATCGCCGTTTCGATCAACTCGCTGTGGATGTCCTCGAGCATCGCTTTCACCGTTATCAGCTTCGAATCTGCGAGTTGCGAGAAATAGCATCCTGTGACGATGAGAGTCCCATTCTCGCCCTGATCGGCGTGCCAGTCGAACTCGCGAACCTCAAACGCCTCATCGCCGTTGACTCGATACGGTGCCGGCCCCTCGACGGTTTTCGAGTCCCACACGCCGGGCTCGACGTAGTACTTCTCTCGAGTATCGTCTACCCCGTTGATGTGGTAGACGTCGACCATGTTGCGATTCCTCAACCGCTTCGCGCCGGTGATGAACAAACCGAGGAGCGGCGGCCCGAGGAGCATCAGGGCCGCTATCCAGCCGTGAACGATCGGTGGGATACCTGGTATCTCGGGCCGCAACCAGACAAGCAGGATTGCGATCGACACCGACCCACCCGCGACAAGCAGCTGGGCCTCGGCGACGACGTAGGTTACTCGGTCCTTCCAGTCCCCGAACGTTGTTGATGTGTCACTCATGCTTCGATCACTCCGCTATCTTCTGACCGCACGACGTACGCTGCTCCGATCGCCGCGAATCCGACCGTGAGCAAAACGCCGCTGAATAGCCCCGTCTCTCCGCCGAAGTTCCGAAACGGGTTCCGCTGAATCTGACCGACCGATACGAACGCGCCGGTTCCCTGCTCGAGAGAGTCACGGGTTGCCAGCGCAACCCCCGCGCCGGGCCGATCCGTCACAGGCATCGTAACCGTGTTCGTCCCCTCCTCGAGCCTTACCTCTCGATAGTTGAACGAACCCGTGCCTTCCTCGAAATTGCCCGCCTCAGTCATCGAGAGACGCTTACTTGCGTTGGCCTCGACCGTGATCGTGAACATTCCGGGCCGGTAACTCCAGTCGACTATCTTCGTCTCCGTGTCGATCGGCTGGAGAAAATTATCACTCGGCGAGAGTGCGGGATTCTTCGGCGTCGAGTTCGTCGCGTTCTGCGCAGCGTCCGCCGCCTGGTCCTGTGCTGACTGCGCGCCGACTGGCGCGGCGATCGCGCCGACGCCCATGCCCATCGCCAAGATCAATACCGCGGCTGTCGCAACTCGTGTACTCAAAAATTGGCGTGTCATGGTTAGTTGCGTCCCACTATCGGGATTTGATTCATCGCGAACGATGCCACCGCGAGCAGTATCACGCCGATTATCGCTAGTCCGGTGAGGTTCCCGCCGGGTAACGATCCCCAGCCTATCCCCCCGAATAGCGACCCATCATCCGGGTCTTCCGTCTGCTCGATGATGATTTTCCGCTCGGTCTTCGCTGTCTCGAGTGCTTCGACATATGCGCTCGCGTTGTAGGTGTCATACGTTGGGTCCTGCCAGTCGACGCTATACACCTCGTTTCCTTCCGAATCCCTGATATCCGTGATCCGGAAGTTACCCTTCCAGAATGTCGCTTCGTCAGATCCTCCGTTGTAGACCATCGTGGTCGTCCCGTTGAAGTTGCTGACGTTGTACCACACTCCCTTCTGAAAGCCTCCATCTGGCGTTTCCGATGCGAACAACAGACCCTCATATGTGGCGTTGACCGAGTTGTAATCGTATCTCACAGAGTCGTTGGTCGAGTTCAGCACGCGCTCGGTTGCGCCGCCGAACTCGACTGTCATCGTCTGATTTAGATCGCCACTCGCGAGGTTGAGCGTCGATCGCAGCGCGTAATTGAATCGCTCTTCGGTTGCGTCCGAATCACCGGACATGTAGCGAACCATGCCCTCCGCGCCGCGAACGTCCGCAGGATCTAACTCACCGGAATCCAGCGCCGAATAGATGTCTTCCGCGACATTGCTATCATAGTTGTTCTGTATCGTCTCCGATTGGTTCTCGATCTCTTGCAGCCGTTCGGCGACGTACCTGTAATCGTAGGCGTCCTGTGCCTCGAGAGAGGCTGCTGGAGCGTTCATCATCGAGATTCGAGCACGCCAGTCGACGTGATCGCCACTGTTGGGCCCCGAGTTCGGGAACCGGATAACCTGCTCCGACGGCTGATAATTCTCGAGTTGCACCCGAGAATTAAATGTCACCTCATGATCGACGTATGCCCCGCCCGTCCCCTCGAAATGGAGGTACGGAGTCGTATACTCGTACTCTGTCCCATTCGCGAGCGTGTAATTGTCTGTGGCTGTCCGCCTCCAATCGACTCGAGTGATCGACGCATCGTTGTTGCTGTGATCCGCAGAATACGGTGCCAGGAACCGGTTATTGATATCCGAATGCTGTTCACTCACGTTCACCAGATAATCTATCCTGGCTGTGTGCTGTGCCTGTGTCTCGAGCAAATTGATCTGATGAGTTGCGTAATACTCGTTTATCGCCTTCTGACCGGCCGCTTGCGCCGCTGTGGCCGATTCGCCGTTTTGGTAGGCGTCCACGATCGCATTCCGCGCCTCGAGCGAGGCCAACGTCTCGGTATCCGTCAGATAGTTTTGATAAACGGTATCCATCGACTCCCATGACTCATAAGTCGTCTGTCCGCCGACGTGGATATCAACCTCGATCGCATCAGCCGTTTGCGACTCATCAATATCGTCGCCGTTGAAGTCTATCGACCCACATTGAAACGGCATCGCTAACCTCATCGTCGGCCCGTCACACGACGATAGATAATCGCCGTCTTGCGCTGCCGCCGGCTCACTCGCCGCTATCGGCGCGAGCGTCGTCGAGAGGATCATCACCACGATCGCCACCGAGGCGATCCGTCGAGCTATGGGCATGGGCTACTCCTCCCTTGTTGCGATCCACCCGGCCCCCGCGAGCAAAACGACGATCGCCGCGAGTCCGGCCGCCGAACTCGCCGCCGCTCCGTCGCCGCTGAAGAGGCCGCCGACCGATCCCTGATCGACCGACACGGAGTCCGCCGCCGAGTCGTTCGCTTCAACGATCAGCCGGTACTCGGCGCCGTCGACGAGCCCGTCACTCTCGGTATAGGTGGCGTTCGTTGTGTTTCCCGCAGACGCCGCGATCGTGTCCGAGAGGACGACCGTCGCATTCGCCGGGTCATTCTCCCACTCGGTCGCGTTGTAGAACGTGACGCTCGCCGACTCATTCGCCGGATCTGTGATTGATTCGTTCCACGCCACCGACACGGTCACGTTCGACTCGTTGTCGAACGTCACCGATTCGTTCGCCATTTCGTTCGTCGCCGCCGAGACGCTCGGCACGATCACCGCCATGCCGAAGACCGCCATCGCTAGGCAAGCCATCCCGACTACCGCCTTCGTTTTTGATGAAAAATCCATGATTGGAACCTCGTTAGTAGTAACTGATGAGGTAGTAGCCCGCGCCGTTCAGGAACAGCAAGAGCACTCCGACGTACCAGTAACTCTCGATCGCCGAGGAGACGGCCGGGACGATCGCCGAGAAGAGATTCAGCAAGACCATCCCTCCGACTATCGCCGCTTGCTCTTCTGAAAAGTCATCCCACTCACGCGCCTCATTCGATGTCCAGGCGACTCCCAGGGCGACCATCGTAAAGATGAACGCCCAGGTGATCTCGGTGCCAGACGCGCTATACAGCACGTCAGACAGATAGAACGAAATTGGATTGTCGAGGCCGATCGTGCCCAGGCCACTCAGTGAGAGTGTCGCCGCGACGAATAGCGGCGCCAGCACGGCGTCGATGAAGTCGACGCCTTCGTGATTCTTCAGTCCGCTCAGGTTTGCAGTTGCCATTGTGCAACGCAAGGCGGTCCAATTCGCCCAAAGGAAAGAGTCCGGAATACCTCGGGAATCCCAATGGTCACCAATCTTTATGAGATGGGGGGTTGCCCGCCGGATATGGCGCTGAACAAACTCCGCCAGTTGGACCGCGATTCAGTCGGGATCACACTCCCGAAAGACGACATGCGCGTCGAGGGGCTTCTCGACGAAGACGGTCGGCTCGAGGGCGATCATCACGTTCACATTCGTCACGTCGATGATGGAGAATGGTCACTCGAGCTCGTCGAGGGGATCGACACGTGATCGAGCCCGCTGGAATGGCGTCTTCAGATCCGACCCCACGGGGTCCGCCGCGAATGTATACGACGACTTCGATGTATGCACCCTACCGTGGGCTATGGGCTCGAGAGGTGCATAGAACTGGAGCCGATCCGACCAGCCCTTGCCGTGATCACGCTGGAGCCCCGCCCCCATTCAAAAAGGACTGGCCACTCACTCACCCGCGAGCAACGCGAATCACCCCCCAGTGCATACCCTCGTTTAAACCATGACCAAACGGACCAGCCTCAAACTTACCGACGAACGGCAACGGAAACTCGAGCGCGCGAGCGAGATAGTCGCCGCGGACGACTATGACGACCCGCCGATGTCCGTCGTGATTGATGCGGCTCTCGAGAACTTGATCGAGCATGAACGGAACATCGACGATGCTCGAGAAGAATACGATCCCGCAACTATTCAGGAGATTGCAAATACCTCTGTGATCGGCCTTCGATACCGAACGTCGATTGAAAGTAAGTGGCGATGATTATTTAAAAAGGAATTCAGCTTTCCCACTTTATGTCTGAAGGAGAACGAACCTCATATTGGGCGACTTCGCGCCCACGTGAAGCTGTTTGTAAGGAACTTTCATAGTCGTCATTGCCATTTTCTTCTATGGTGCGGGCTTTGTGATTTGCCAGCTTTCGTGCTTCATAGCAATATTTCTCCACGGTATCGTCACTTGCTGCTTTTTCCGCCTCTCCAAATTTTTTGGCTGCTTTATCATACAAGGTAATAGCATCCTCATTATTTCCGTTCACATGTGCATCGTGGGCTTCGCTGTATAATTCGTATCCAGTTGAATAACTATCATATGATTCACTGGTCCCACCTATGCAACCTGAAATAGATACTAACGCACTAGTTCCGATGCTAGCAATGAGACGCCGTCTTGAGGTCATGTCACTTACTATAGATTGGTGTATTATCAGTTGTTGTGAATACGATTTCTTTATTCACGGAACCGCGTGATGTTTAGTCGCCGATTCGCCTGTCATCGTTCGGATTTCTCACTCCGTTGTTTCGCCGTTCTTCTCTGAGTTCTTACACTGATCTGACCGGGGTTCGACCGGCTTCACTCGAAGCTCTCCGAAGCCGTACTTCGAGTGACTGCCGACCCGAAGGATGCCGCTCTTCGCGGTCTCGATGGGGCGGTCGCCCTCGTACTTCACGACCTGCCCGTGGTCGACGGTCTGAAGCTTGTAGACCTCCCGTTGCTCGAGGATCTTCTCCTCTCGCTCACGGAGATCCCGACGACTCTCCTTCCACCACCACGGGACGTCCTGGTCGGCGGCCTTGGGATACTCCGACTCCAGCACGAACGGCGTCGTCACCTCCACGAGGAAGGCCTCGCCGTTCTCGATCCGGGAGTAGTCCAGGTCGTCGAAGTCGACAACCTGCGTGTCCTTCAGCCGCGTGATGCCGTAGCCGTAGTTCCGCTGCTGGGTGCAGAGGAACAGGATCATAAATTGAGTTCAGAGAATTTATTCAAAGCTAACAGATTTATGCGTGCGTTTGAGGATGATGAGGTGACGTTAGACTTGGCCGATCCGCCAGAGGCTTCACAAATAACATGCACTCTACAAGGATTCGGACTACCATGAGTGTCAAACCTAACCGCAGTGGCAGTTACCTCATAGCCCCTGGGATGATGTCTGCTTCCTTCTCACGCAAGTAAGATTCTAGATCTCTGTTGAGTTCTTCATGGACATCCTCAAAAACAGGCTTCTCACCTCTCGCTGCATCCATTATTTTATGATCTGAGCCTACTGATTGCGCAACTACTTGATATTCTTCCCCATCATATTCTAGAGTGTCTATATGTTGATGGATATCTTTCGGAAGTTCTGTGTCGTTGGCCCGGTGAAATTCAATTCTTAATTCATCCCCATCGTCTTCAAGCCAGAATTGACGGATACACCAACCTCCCCCTAGACCTGCTCGGATGTTTTCAACATCAACGACTACAAGGAGAAATCCAGTGTGTGGATATGAAAACTCTGACTCTAATGATTCAAAATTCTGAGTTAGTAATCTTTGGTATTCTTTTGGATAATTAGTGTAATAACTCTCTGCATTTTTGACAATTGCTTCATCCGTGTAGAAATCCCAGATTGTATCTGTAGACCCAACGTCATCTCTTGTTCTATCCCTTTCTGCATAGGGCTTTGTTATCGTAGCCTGTGGGCTATCTTCAAGGACATCGAGCATTCTCTCCAGGATTTCTTGGTCGAAATTGGGTCCGTGGATTCGATGCTTCGGTGGATCATTCGAGGCTTCCTGAGTCTGCTCCTGCGCAGATTCGTGGATTCTTGCAAATCGAGGCTCCTCTTCTCGATCTAAGTAACCCTCCAGATGGACCCCCACTTCGCCAATACTGTGGTCCTGAAGAAGACCACGAATTTCCTCGGTAAGCCAAAATTGTAGATAGCGATAGTATCCTTCCCTAATGTCACTTATTTCATATTCAGAACTTCGTTGTATCCCCAGTAATGATGCATATTTGTGGACAAACGGATATACATATTCTTCTGCAAGAAATGTACAACTGGAGTAGTTGAGGTTCCTGTCTTCAATCTGTTTTTCAACTTCTTTTTTTATAGCATTGTAAGCAAACCGCTCTGGCTCTCTTTCAATTGGATTGCCTGCAACACCCCTCCGTCTCGAAGCACCCAACCGATGGATCTCCTCCCAGTCCGGGTCTACATCCCGTATCTGCGCATCATTTTCATCGCTTTCGATTGGATATAGGGTATAGTGTAGGCTTTCCACCCCATAATCAATACTCCCGAATCCAAATTTCCAAACGCTAGGATATTGGTTCTCTTTTATAGTCTGGAAGTCTGTATTTAATAGATTGTGTAACTTGTCCAAGAATCTATGAATGTTTTCAAATCGCTCTTCCGATTTTCCAATTGCTGGATTAGCTCTTTTCCTTAGCTCCTCATACTCGTCATAGTTTTCTATCCTCTTTTTTGTATCTTCTATCACCTGTATCCAATCGTTCCTATACCCACTCTCTTCGGCAATCTTGTTCTCTTCGTCAAATGGGACTGTTTTAGATTTTTGAGAGTCTAGATTTTCTTCCTCAAACCACTCCGATGTTATGTGCTTCCAGTATCCTACTTCATGATCAACGTCAACGGCAATCAAAACAAAGGGGTCTGTGACCGTACGGCAGTAGGCAAGATGTTTTGTCTCTACCTGTTTTCGTGGAGGGTCACGCATCTCATCTGGCAACTTCTTGACTTGAACAACAATTCGGCCTATAGGGGTTCCGTCCGAATCTACGAGCTCAATATGCCCATCGTGATTAGGGACTTTGTCCCGCGAGTCAATATGGGATTTAATTTCGTCTGGAAATAGCTGTTCCAGAACCTCTATTGTAGCTTGCTCATCTGTATCCGAGTCTGGGTAAGAGGCGGGAGATACCCTACCGTCATCCTGCCCTGTCATTCAACGTATTAGATAGAGAGAAAACTCATTAATCCTTGCTTGTCATAAACCACCTACTGGCTTTGCTACAGGTTTCTAACCGATAGAAGAGTTTGAGGAGCTGTGCTACGAGTTGGACGAGCTGGTACTCCGCAAAGTGTACGGTCTGGACGCGTCGGCGTAGGACGTCGTTGATGAGTACCTGAAGATCTGGTAGTCTGTCGGGGTTAGTTGTCCGCCTCGGAAGTATTCTCTTCATCGAACGGCTCGATGTTCCAGCTGAATCGGTAGTCGAGGTAGTACGGACGGGTGATGACGGCGGCGAGGACGATGACCGCGATGGCATCAAGGATCAATAGTCCGACGCCGATTGCCTCCAGACTGCCTCCTAGTTGGAACTGCTGACGGAGGAACGACGAGAGGGAGCCGAGGCGGTCAAAGAGGAGAACGACGAAGACCACCGAAAAGAGGGTGGAGATGACGGTGACGAATCGGGAGGCGGTCTTCTTGTCTGTCTGAATGTCGAGGAAGGTGTTGATCTTCCCTTCGATCTTGCCGGTCATGTCCTTGATTACCGGGGTCTGCTCAGCGGACTCGATGCGATTGTCGGCGAAGTGGTGAACGTGCCAGCCGGGTGTTTTCTGGCAATGGCAGACGATGTAGTCGCTCTCATCCTTGGACGCGACGAAATCAGTTTTTCCGGTGTCGATTCCGTACTGAGTGGTCTCCACCGGGCACACCTCGCCAACCTCTCGGCGCACCTCGTACCCAGAGTCGGAGAAGTACTGGCGGAGGCTTTGCCGCACCCTGTCCCGGAAGTCCTCAAGTGGCTTGTACTCGTAGAAGTCAGCCCCGATCGTCTCCTTCAGGCGTTTCACGTCGCGGGTGAGCTGTTCACGGAAGCCGTCCTCCAGAAACTGTCGCCACGAGTAGCAGTACTCGCGCTCGACGGCGGTGTGATCACCGAAGAAGGAGACGCCGAACTCCAGTGCGAGTGGCTCGAAGTCGTACCGGTCGAAGTCGTCCCTGTCGAAGAAGCACTGAAAGGTGATCTCAGATCTGTCGATCCTCGCCGTGAGGGCGTGTCTGGTGGGGGTCAAGGTCTCCAGCTCAACAGAGTCAAACACGTCTCCGTCGCGCAGGGTCCTGACCCAGTCCTCCACGAGTGCCTCGGGTTCGAGATTGTAGATGGTGGTCTCGGCCTCCCTTTCCTCGTGGCACCCGCAGGACGAGACCGGGATGCTGTGCTTCTCGCAGCGTCGTTCCGCCGAGACTGAGAAGTATGAGTTGAGGGAGGGGACGATGTCGCGCTCGATGCCGAGGTAGTCTGCGTACTGGTGCAGTTGCTCACCGCGGTACTCGAGGGTGGAGACATCGCTCACCTCGGCCCGGTAGAAGGCTTCTTCTAGTACGTCGGCCTCATCGGCTAAGATCATACTTCTCGGTGGCGTACTCGATGACGTCGGCCGGACTGTCCCAGTCCTGAATGAGGAGATGGTGGAGGTGGTTGGAAAGGGCGTCGAAGTCGATGTCGGGTCTATCGAGTCTGTGGCTAGCGTAGTCGTTGAAGAACGCCTCTATCTTGCCGTCGTACTCGTAGAAGTCGTCAACCTCGGTCACACCGTCCACGTCCTCAACAGCCGGGACTCCATCGTCGCAGAGCTTGATTCCGATGTTGGCGATCATGGACTTGTAGAGCCGGAGTTCCTCCGTCTGCGTGTCCTGCTCGCCGAAGTAGGTCTCGATGAGGGTATCGAGAGCGCGGTTGGTGTCGCTGACGTGGCTGTTGAGCATGGTAGACGACCGCCCCCGAAACTTCACGCCGGCGTAGGAGCGGATGAGTTCGACGAATGGGGTGAGGAACTCCTTGTACCCCCGGATGGTGTGGATTTCCTCTACGATAGCGTCGAGGAGGTCTGCCGGGACGGGCTTTGAGGTGGTCAGGTGACCGTCGTCGAAGATGCGGAGCATCACGTCCTCCTCGTCGCCGGCGTCGGCATGGGGATGATCGACGTAGAACTTGACCTTCCTGATTTGTCCCGCGTCGTCGGCGGCGCGGACGAGTTCGGTGTCGAAGATGTCCTCGTCGTGCTGACCGGTATAGTCGGCGGTGTCTACGCCGGCGATCTCGATGGTGTACCCCAGACCGGAGATTTCTCCCTCCATCTCCTGTAGGAGGAAGAGCAGTTCCGTCTCGTTCAGGTCAAGGAGGCTTGTCTCGCCGACGCCCGTCGACGGCCCCGACCGTCCCATCTCGGTGACGGTCTTCGCAATATCAGTCTTCAGTCCGTCGGCGATTTTCGAGTAGTTGGAGACAGCGACGAGGCCGGTCTCCGTGTACACCCTCGCCTCGACTCGGTACCGAGCCGGAGCCTTAATCTTGTAGTTTTCGCCGTACTGCTCGACTGTCTGGCCGGACTCCTTGTTGATGATCTGAATCGGGATCTTCTCGTCCGGGTTGATGTCCTCTAGCCTCGCAGTCGTTCGGTACTGCATGTCCACGGAGTCTGAGTCGCTGTCGCTATCGGTCAGGACGATGGGTTCGACGAGCGAGTCGAAGTCGGAGTCGATTCGATCTCCGCGGTAGTGTTCGGCCCGCCGTGAAAGTTCGTCGTGGGAAATCGACTCCTCCGCGACGAACAGCTGCATATTGAACTTGTCGCCCTCGGTGCCGTAGCTGTCGAAAAGCGTGGAGACGAATCGGTGGTATTCGGACGTATCGAGCTTCTCCTCGGCTTCCTCAAAGAAGTCCCTCTTCCCGATACGTTTCAGGTCTTGCTCGGAGAGATCTAGTTCGCTGAGACGTCTGTTGATCTCGGGAGTCTCGGGAGAGATGTTCGGGGTGGGGATGCGTCTGATCTTCTCGTCGATGGAGTATCCATCCCTGAACAGGAAGCGATCAGTCGTCATACCGGTTCTCCGCGTAGAGCGGGGACTTCTCCACCTGTCCGTCGATCATGTTCTGCATGTAGCTGAGGTGGCGGGAGGTCTCCTTGATGAGATCGTGGGGCTGGGTCACGGAGTCGATTGCCTCCTGCACGTCGCGTTGCTTGACGGTCTTCCTATCGTCGTCCTCGGCCTCTTTGGCCGCCTCCAGCCAGATGCGTTCGGCGATGAAATCGAGGTGGTGGTGGAGTTCGTCCACGGCGTCCGATCCCGCCCGCATGTCGGACTGTTCCTTCACGAAATTCTTGAGAGAGTGGGGTTTGACCGGGGACGCTGGGCTATTAGAGTCCTCCTCATCACCTGTCATGAGTGCATCCATACAGTCATATCAATTAGTCTTTTTCACCGATTCGTGGTGGCCAGCAGTCAACCGTCCAGTTGACCGTTAGACGGGGATACTCCACTGCCCCGGAAACGCCGATATATTCAGAATATTATAACTCCTGAGGAGTAAGATAATCCCACCAAGATTGGTGGGAAAGTAACCCTGCCAGATTCAAATCTTCTGTGAATAGATAGGCCGTATTCACACCAACTGTTATCTAATCACTGCTAATTATCAGGATTGAGAATTAGTCATGATCGGTATGAGAAAGATCATCTACACTGAGTTTACCTTCAAGAAATTGCTCTCCACGGTCGGACAAACTATAGAATGGGTGAGATCCCGATTCCTCATCCACATTAACGAGTCCATGCTCGACGAGAGCACTAAGTCGCTTACTGGTATATCCACGGCTGAGGCCAGTATTGCGGGCAATATTATTTGGTGTTAATTCGAGAGACTTTGGTGGACCCAGTAGCTGAAGGATCGCTTGATCTGCTGCTTTCATCCAGTCCACCCGCCGGTACATTCGTTTCTATAATTGCACATATCCCGTATTACCTGTTCGGTCGGGGATAAAATAACACGTTTCCATGCTCTATAGATGACGAAGTCGTGAGGTAGTATTAAGTAGCCCCTGTGTCTGTGTGAGCGCAACGGAAGCCAGACGAACCCGCTGCTGCTCAGTTGGGTTCTCAAGAGAAAGCGGAGCCGGTGTAGATGGCACCGGCCGCCTGGCTTCCGTATCAATGGTACGGAAGCATGCAATCGCACGAAGCTACGGGGGATAAAGTCCCCGATAGAACGGATAGCATAGTTCACGGCCCAAAGCCCATGGTCCCTTCGGATACCGATTTTGGAAGTATCGGAAGGACGCTGAAACCCGGCGCAACATTCACGAGAGCGTGTCAGTCACCGGAATACACCCTTTTTGGAAGTATCGGAATTCGGCTTCCAACCACTAAGAAGGGAGAGAACAGCCGTTACAATCGACTGACGGACAGCGACCGCACGCGCTCCTTGTTCCACCAGGCAGCGCGCGCGGTGAGTCCGCGGTCCCACAACAGTGAGACCATGATCAAAAAGAGACGCTACAACGGTAAATGTGCCGAATATTGTAACTGGAATTATGCTCTCGAGGTGGGACGATGAGCCTCGAGCTTGCTCGAATCGGTGAATGCGACACTCCGCTGTGTGAGGATGACGCCGAGACGATCACACCAGAGGGGTACGTCTGCTCGAGTTGCGCGTCGGAGATCGCGGCCGAATACGATCAGGCGAGCGAGCGTAATCACACAGAACAGAGGGCAAGCCGATGAAATGCCCAGATTGCGGCAGCGGCCGTGTCCACCCGTCCGGCGGGTGTCCGTTCTGCCCGGAATGTGGTTGGTCGAAATGCGGAGGGGGTCGGGCATGAGCGACGATCTCCAGGCGATCGCACCATCAGACGCTGTCGAATTGCACCTCGACGCGATGAAGGACGGCTCCGCTGAATGGACGCAGACGAGCCACAAGAGCGATCTTCGGGCGTTCGTCGAGTGGTGCCGGCAAGAGGGTGGCATCGACAACATGAACGAACTGAATGGACGTCATCTCTACCAGTTCCGCGTCTGGAGACGCGAGGGCGGCTACTCGAACGGGCAAGACGAAGAGATCGCCAAAAAGACACTGCACTCGAATCTCACCACCGTTCGCGCATTCCTTCAATTCTGTAGCGACATCGAAGCCGTGCCGGAGGATCTGTACCTCAAAGTACCGTTGCCGGATCTATCGCTCGGTGACGAAGTGAGCGATAGCAAGATCGTGCCTGAACGAGTTCCACCGATTCTCGAGTATTTGTCGCGCTATGAGTACGCAAGTCGGGATCACGTCATCTGGACGTTGATCTGGGAATCCGGAGCTCGCCTCGGTGGAATCCGTGCCATCGATCTACAGGATTGCGAACTCGAGGGGCGAACGCCGGGAATCGACTTCGTTCACCGGCCAGAGAGCAAGACACCACTGAAGAACAACGAGCAGGGTGAGCGCTACAACCGGATCACCGAAGAAACCGCGCGGATGGTCCAAGATTTTATCGATGGACCGCGATCGGACGTGAGGGATGGGCATGGGCGGGACCCCCTCATTACAACGAAGCAAGGGCGGGTGAGCCGCAGCTGCGTTCGAGATACGGTCTACAGGTGGACGCGACCGTGCCATCGTGGCGAGGAGTGTCCTCACGATCGTGATACCGACACCTGTGAAGCGATCGACCATACGCACATGAGCAAGTGCCCCTCGAGCCGGTCACCCCACGACGTCCGAAAGGCGAGGGTGACGAAGTACAGAAATGACGGGGTACCACGAGGTGTCGTTTCCGATCGCCTCGACGCCTCGGAAGAGATTCTCGACAAGCATTACGACCGTGCTAGCCGGCGCGAGCGAGCAGCGCGACGCTGGAAAATAATCAATAAGTGATTCCTATGAAAACTGGAAGCAAGCAGACAGATACGACTCGTACACTCAACCCCTGCAGCGCCCATGTTTTGAGGTGTGTCATCGCCCGACAGCGACGGTGCAATCCATTTATCGAGCGCAGCGCCGTTGCTTTCGTTCGATGGTTGAAATCGGGAGTGGCTTCCACCGGGATTTGCGTACAGTCAAACTGGCCAGAACGAAGAAAATCAATCGCTGATTGACGTAGAATTCGTGTGGAACCGGATGGGAATGCTGACTATCGCGGATATATCCAACAGAGAATTGACTTCGTTGATGCAGGAACTCGGTGCACAGGAGAAATTCAGGAATTCAGTCACGTAACCAGGACTGTCCCCACCATGCCCTGGCCAACGTGAGGAATGCAGACGTAGACGTACTCACCCGGCACCTCGAAGGTGTGCTCGTAGGTCTCTCCCAGCGGGACGACCGTCCCTTGTGGTGACTCGCCTGGGTCGTAGCTGGCGAACGGTTCTGCGTCATCCGGTAGCCTCACCTTGTCACTATCGTCCGATCGGCAGCAGACGTTGTGCCCGCTCGTCGGAAAGCCCCACGTTACGGTTTCACCAACCGATACGGTCAGGTCCTCGGGCTCAAAGACGAGCTGTCCATCTGGCCCTGCAACCACGTCGGCGTTTGGGAACGAGGACTGCCACGAGCAACCGGCGATGCCTCCAACGAGACTGGTTGCTCCGACTGCGAGCGCTTCACGGCGGCCGAGAGTTCCATGGCCCAATTGGGTCACGATTCGGACCCCCCTGCCCATTCTGAAAGCCGAAGATAGGGATTTGAAGGCTTGTATTCGAGCCCTTGCTCCCACCGAATCTGAAGATGAATCGTCTTGATCCGGCCTGGATTAGCGGGTTGAGACACGTTTACGGAGTCGGGTCGACCGCCGTTTCTGTGCTATCGGTAGGGATGCCCGTACTCTGGAGAGTAAACCCGACCCCGAGGTAGCCGACGGCGTGCCCGATGTCGATAACGAAGTGGGGTGCGGCGTTCGTTATCAGGAGGAGGAATCCCGTGGCCGGTATCAACAGGAGAACGCCGGTGATCCGCGAGTGGATGCCTGCCTGAAGGCTAGCGATGCCGAACGAAGCGAACGCCAGGAGCATCGACGCGATGACCACCATTGGAAGCGCTGCAAGTACCTCGGGCAGGGTTATCCCTATAACTTGAGTAGCGATGCCTCGTAGAATAATCACGGGCCACCCCACGACAGGAATCACAGCCACGACCACAGCGGCTCGTGCTAATTGAGATGTCCGGTTGGCGAGGGCGGGATACAACCCGAGCAGACCAACCCCGCCGAAGAAGAATCCGGCGGGACCGATGAGACCTTGCACCGGCGGGAATGATGTCCCGACGAACGTCCTGAGGGCCGTGTTCGCTGCGAAGACGACTAGTAGACCACCGCCAAGGAGGAACAACGTCGAACTCTTTCCATCGAGCGATTTAAATGCTCCCTCGGGTTCGGTCATTGCGCGTCACCTCTGAGACTCGCTTCAGTTTCGAGGAGGAGTTCTCTGGACGATACGGTCCGCCGTTCGGCGACATCGTGTGTCATGAACGCAGGACGACCGAGGAAACGGGGGACGATAAATATAATTTGTATGACATTATAATTGGATGGCTGACATGAACTGGTTCTCGGCCGGCGCTGTTTACCTGGACCAGACGCGAAACCTAGAACTATCGGGCTACATCGACGACGTTGGCCGTCTCGTCGAACGTCAGTTGGACCTCGTCGTCTTCGAGAGAAGCGGTGATGATCACCTCAGCCGGGTCCGTCGAAACGAGTTCCATCTCGTGGGCATGTACGAGATCAAACCCTTGTCTCAGGCTCTCAGGATCGTTCGTATGGAACCTCGTCGAAATGTCGTGATTGTCGTAGAAGGCGATCACCGCCGGATGGAACAACGCGAGTTCTTTGGGTGACGCATTGCCGTGGTCCTTGCAGACCCGACACCGGAATCGAGCCCAGGCAGCGAATTTCGATCCGCAGTTCTCACAGACTTCTGCTCGATCGTGGTCCGGACAGCACTCGAGCCAACTCTCGACCGGTCCAGAGCAAGTCGGGCAGACCCCGTCGAACATGGACTGTAACGTCCGTAACGACGTGATGAGACTTGCAGCGCGTATCTCCTCGGCGGTTCGGTCGGCCAGACCCGCCGGCTCGAATTTCACCGCGTTCAGAAATCCATCGACGTTCGTGCGGCCGGGCGTCGGACCGTCACATTCGGTGCAGGACTGGAAGAGAAGCCCCTCCTCGTAGTGGATCGCCGTCGGCGCGCCACAGAGCGGACACGACTTGTCGATCTCTGTCGCCTCGTACGTCGAGTCCTGTATGCCCGCGCCGGAGACAATGGCCTGGACGAGCTTCAGGCCCGGCACCCGAAGTTCGTAGCCCCCGCGCTTTGCTCGCTGCTGAATGAACTGGCCCGTGAGTTGATCGAGATGATAGTTGAAGTTCCCCGGGTTGTCGTATTCGACTCGCTCGAACAGCGTGGAGAACGGCACCGCGTTGTCGTTGGCGTGTGGATCGTACTCCTCCCAGAGTGCGAGCAGGATTGCCAATCGTGTGTTGTCGCCGAGGAGGGCGAAGGCCTCGGTGGTTTGAGCGTTCGCTACCTCAACGGCTGCGTCTAGCGGGAACGCCTCGGACTCGGTGTCCGTCATTGATCGTTAACTCACGATCACGTCGTTAGACGGGATTTCACGTTCGGTACGGGTTCGCCCTGTTCGGAGGATGTACCCGATGGCCAGGTAAGCCAGGGCCTGTCCGGAGCTGATGGCGAAGGCCAGCTCCTGAGGGAAGAATCCCACCCTCGACGTGGTAAGCATGGTGGCGAATATGGCGAGTGGGACAAGTAACAGCAGGCCGAGCATCCGCGAATGGACGTCGGACCGCACGACCGCCACTGCGAACGTGAGGTATCCCGAAATCATCCCGATGGCAGCCATTGCGAGGAAGACAACGGCCCATGCGGGCGGGTCGGGCGAGATCAGCCCCGCAATCTCACCCAGGTTTGCAACGACGAATACGGAAAACGCCACTGCCCCGAGGACAGCACAGATCGCACCCACACGCGCTAGTTTCGGACTTCGATCACGGAGTGCTGGATACAAGCCGAGCAGTCCGAGGAATCCGAGGGCGAACCCACCCGGGCCGAACACGTTTTCGGCGCTCTCGTACTCGATTCCGGTAAACGCGTGAATTCCATTGAACGTGGCGTACCCAACTAACAGTGTGCCGGCGAAGAGGAACACCATCGGGCACCACCGTTCGAGCACTTTCCACTGTCGTCTAATATCTCGACCCATACGACCTGCACAAAGACAATCAAATTAGTTGTTTTGGCGATAGGCCATAGCCTCGAATTGCGAGACACAGGCATTGTATCCTACACAGCAGATACGGCAAGTACAGACTGGCTCGCTAGTTATCAGGAACGGAGAACGTGAGATGGCCGCCTCGCGTCTCAAAGGCCGATTCGTTCGTCAGGTGAACGCAAGCCTGCATCGCCATCGCTGTCTTGCGGTTTTCGTGTCTTCACATCAACGACCTGACCATGGGCACGTCTACCGCAACTCGCCTAATCCGAGCATCGCCACGCAGCCATGCGATTCCCTGGAGATATCGGGCTTCTTATGACTGATGGACCAATCGACGACCTCCCAATCATACCTGGCCCGACACGAGATCAACTATCCGACCGGCAGTTGGTTGACTACGAGGACCATCGCACACGGCTGGTGAAGTGGATGCTGCACCTGGAAAAGAACCCAGACGCTGGCGAGGGCTACACATTCCAGACCGTCCGTCGTCGGTGCTACAACACGGACATCTTCTACCGGAGGGTCTTATTTCAGTTAAACTGGCCGATTTGTACTACGAGGAGCGGGAAAGTGGACCAACGTCCCCTGTTTTTCCATGGCGCCGTTGCTGGCCTCAAATATTTCGAACCTCAATTAGACGGCCTTAGCAAAAATGTTCACACGGTGGGACTCAATTTTCGAGGACACGGGAGGGATTGCTGGACTGATCGGCGGCTACGACAGCGGCTCGATCGCGGAGCCAGGCGTCATCGAGCGCCCGTACAACCCGACGAGAATGGCGGCGATCAGCCACCATGCCCCAGCGCCGATGACGAGTGCGACCGGCAGTATTCCCTCCAGCACACCACCGGAGCCCTCTAGAACGCTCCCGACGTTGATCGCGGCGTGCATAACCACTGCCGGGATCACTGCGCCGTCCGTGACATTGGCGAGCGAACCGAGGACGGTAGACACGCCGAGGACAAACGTCGTATAATACACGAGGAACAGCGGGTCGAGGGTGAAATTCGGATGCCCGAGAAACAGGGGAAGGTGCCAGGTCCACCACAGAACCCCGACCGCAAGGCTCGCTGTCAGGACCGACATCCGCTCTTGGAACTGCGGTTGGAGGAATCCACGCCACCCGAACTCCTCGACGCCACCAAAGAGAAAGATATTGAGCAGGAAGAATCCGAATAGCAGGTGAAGCGGGGCCGGCGGCGAGTAGCGCACCGATCCGCCGCTGAGAGCGGCGATCGCCGGCTGGATTTCCCCGATGAGTACTGGAAGGAACACCGCACCGAAGTACAACCACAGAGGGAACCGCCACTGGAACACCCGGCCGAGCCACTCCCGAAGCGGGACATCGCTCGCCCAGACGACGAGTACCGCACCGATCGGGAGGCCCCACTGTCGGGGGAACGAGTTGATGTAGACCGGCAATGAGTCCCACCAGCCGAACGCATAGTACACCACGTCCCATACCCACGTCCAACCGAACACGACGAGGAGGAAGGCCGGAATCCGGTGTCGTTCAATGTGTGTTCGGAACATGGCGAGATCTGGAACGCGCTACCCTCACCGGAGAATTTTATTGGTCTGATACATAATTCCTGGCAGATTCTACACGGTGATGATCACTCGGGAGCGTTCGGAAGCTTTCATTCATTTCCCTCAGAAACGTTTACAGTCATTCTAGAGAGACGTCTAAGGGCCAGTGGTCTTTCTCCGATAGTCTAAACAATCGTATATAGCTACTACAGTCAAACCCTGTTCTAGACTCTCTCTCGTCGACCATAACTCCGATTTAGCCCTCTAGAAGCTTTACTGTCTGTTCAGTCAGTTGTTTTGCAAAACGTGATCGACAACAATATCTGGCCGTAATGGCGGGGTTAGCTGGGACTTCACTCGCTAATTGCACGGCTTTTGCGGATGAGACGGTTCTCGAAGCACCAATTGAACAGCAAAACGGTCAATCAGAGTATTATCGGTACGAGTACGAAAACGACGAAGTTCTGCGGGTGTCATTCAACACACAATCGGACACGCTGCATAGCAGAAGTATCCGAGCGTACATCGAACAGCCGAGCGACACCATTCTTGACAGCTATCGTTTCCGGTTCAAGCCAGACTCAACTAGTAATGCGTCTACCCCTATCTATCTTCAGCCTCCGCCAGTCATCGTGTTCAGATACGCTGATTCCATGCGAAGGCGAATGATTTGAGCCACTGATCAGCAGTTTCTGCATGAGCGTTGCTAAAGCAGTTTGAGAAAGAGGAGGTTCTACGCTTTATCTCACGAAAGACACGTTCGACACTGTTCCGATTTCCATGTCGTTCGCATCTGAAATCGAGGCCATGCCGTTGACAAGCATAGTTCAGCGCCTTATCGCCATCGACGAGAAACACGGCGTCATTGACGTCGTGTTTCTCGCACAATTCCGTGAAGAAGGAACGGACGATGACTTTGGTTCTAGTCGGTTCAAGCTTAGTATGGAGTAATTCGGTTGACTCCGGATCGACAGCAGCGTACAGCCAATACAGGTCATCGCCGAGTCGGATCACCGTCTCGTCAACCGCGACGTGATCCGGACTGCGACAGGAAGTGGGCTGTAAGTCAGCCTTGTGAACCCAGTCATGAACAGTCGATCGGGCCCAAGGACACTCGAAGAATACCTATATTTCCGAGCAGATTGAGAGTCGATGTACTCTGAGCGGCTATGGGGTCGACAAACGAATCAGAGACTCGAAGAAAGAGTCTGTCGATGCGCGAATCTCAGGCACTCTCGCGACGTGCGAGCGAGGGACCGATATAATTCCGTCCTCACGGTCGTCAAGAGAGGATCACTATTTTGAGCACGGCGAAAGTGGCCCACCGATCAGTCGCTTCGCCCGATATCGAGACTGAGGAACCGTTGGGAGGTGTCGGGCACGAGCCAACTCGGGACGACCCGAGTGAGAACGACCATCCCCGATAGTTCGACGAGCGTTTGGGTCACGACGACCGCCGGTGCGAGCGCGTACTCCGACGGCAACGCGAGTGCCAAGGGAAGGATTACCAGCGAGTTTCGCGTGACGGACGTGAACACGAGCGCACGGCTCTCTCCGACCTCCATGCCGAGCAAGCCAGCCGTGAGCCGCCCGAGCAGTGGCATGATCAGCAGAAAGGCAACGTAGATCGGGACGACAGCAGCAATTTGATCGATCGAATCCTGAACGCGAGGCAACTGGGAAGCGACGACGACGAACAGCGTCACACCCATCATCGGCACCGGTAACCATCCCATCGTGTTCTGCCACTCCTTACCGCGATTGGAGTGTTCAGCCCAATATTCGGTGACCCACGCGAGCGTCAGCGGCAGTGCGATAATCACGACGAATGCCTCGATGAACGGTCCAGCCTCGATGAACCCGGCTACCTGCTGACCCAGAAATAACCACAGGTACAGCGGAAGTACCAGCAACTGGATGAGCATCAGCGCCGGCGTCACGGCAGTAATTTGCTCTGAGTCACCGCCGGCAAGTTCCGTGAACGTGATGACGTAGTCGACACACGGCGTCAACAACACCATAAACACCCCAACGAGAATCACTGGCTCCTGCGGTAGAAACCGCGTGAGGCCGAACACGACGACCGGGACGACGACGAAATTCATTCCGAGGGCAGCCAGTATAAACCGGCCGTTCCGGAACGCACGCCGAATCCGAACGAACGGAATTTCCAGGAACGTGACGTACAATAGTACCGCCAGAACGGGATTGATGAGTGTTTCGAGAATCGTACTCGCGCTCGGTCGTCCGAGGCCAGTACCGATTGCGAGAAGCACGGCGAGGGCGTACAACGCGACCTGGTTGTGCTGAACCCGCTGTTTTGAGAGTCGTGTCATAAAGTAAGGGGTCGTCAGTGCGGTGACGTCAATCCTCCTTGGAAGCGGACCTTGGTGCGGGTGTAGAACGGCTCTTCGTAGTTGTCCCTCCCCAATCCAATTGGCGCTGGAAGTACAGCGCAACGTTGACCAACGCAAGCAACACCGGCACCTCGATCAGCGGGCCAACTACGGTCGTGAAGGCAATACCCGACCCGACACCGAAGACTGCGACCGCGACGGCGATTGCCAACTCGAAGTTGTTCGAAGCGGCAGTGAAGCCGATGGCGGTCGTTGTCGAGTAGTCTGCGCCGATCCCCCTCCCCATACCGAAGCTCACCAGGAACATCACTACGAAGTAGATCGTCAACGGTACGGCAATCAGGAGCACGTCTCCAGGTGACGCGACGATGTTCTCACCCTGTGTGGCGAACATTACGATCACAGTGAACAACAGTGCGACGAGTGTCAACGGATCGATTTTCGGAACGAGCACGTCATCGTACCAATCCTCACTCTTCACCCGGGTTCCGACGTAGCGAGTCAGGAACCCCCCGGCGAACGGAATTCCGAGGAAGATCACAATCGCCTGGAAAACCTGCATCGACGTGATGTTGAACGTCTCGATTCCGGCGACGAGGCTCTCCATCCCGAGCAGCGGTGGGAGGAATAGCCCGAAGAACCAGACGTACACACCGTAGGTCAGAATCTGGAAGAGGCTGTTGAACGCGACCAGCCCGGTGACGTACTCGGTCGAGCCCTCTGCGAGTTCGTTCCAGACGAGCACCATCGCAATGCACCGGGCCATCCCGATGAACACGAGGCCGAGGAAGTACTCGGGACGAGCGGGCAATCCGGGAACGAGCCCGCTGAAAAAGACCACTGCCAGTCCAAACATTAGGGTCGGCCCGATGAGCCAGTTCTGGACGAGACTCAATCCGAGGACGCGCCAGTTGCGAAACACGGTCGGGAGCTGGGAGTAGTCTGCCTTCGCAAGCGGCGGGTACATCATCAGAATCAGTCCGACCTCGACGAGGTGAAGATCCTGAATCGGCTGTGTCACCGACGGGGCGACGAACCCAAGTCCAACACCGACGGCCATCGCACCGAAGATCCAGACGGTGAGATACTTGTCGAGAAAATTCATCGACCGAGGGTCACCACAGCTTTTGCAATCACAGTTCGGTCCGTGTTCGTGGGCGACACTGTTACTCATCAGTGGTCATTCCGGTTTCCGACCAGTGATGCTCGCAGAAACGAGGAATTCGCTCACGTCGTATTCGTCGTCCCACTCGCGGATGAACTGGTCGCTATCATCTTTCGGAGAGATGTCGATTTGCTCGAACCCGGCGTCAGTAAGCATCTCATTCAGTCGGTCGATAGTTGATGCGCCTGCGACACAGGAGGCAACAGAGTCCGGATCGGCACGGATGTCCCGTGATACGTCGGCGGTCATGACGACATCCGAGATAGCGAGTCGTCCGCCCGGTCGAAGGATGCGGAAGGCCTCTCGGAAAACCTGTGGTTTGTTCGGGGAGAGGTTCACCACGCAATTCGAGATGATGACGTCGATACTGTCGTCGGCGACTGGCAGGTGCTCGATCTCCCCCAGCCGAAATTCGACGTTCTCACTTTCGTTCTTAGTAGCGTTCGCGCGGGCTTTCTCGACCATTTCCGGCGTCATATCGACCCCGATTACCTGACCTGCTTCACCGACTTCCTGCGCTGTGAGAAAGCAGTCGAAGCCAGCCCCAGATCCGAGATCCACGACAGTCTCACCCTCGGTGAGCGACGCGAGCGCTTGTGGGTTACCACAGCCGAGCCCGAGATTCGCCTCGCCGTCGATGCTCTCGACGTCAGCTGTCGAGTAGCCGAGTTGCGTTGCCGTCTCGGCAGTATCTCCCGTACCAGAAGCATCCTCGGTGCAACACCCGTCCGAGGTGCTGCAACCACGTTCCTTTGCCTCGGTTTCCGTCGCAATCCTGGCGTATCGATCACGAACAACACGCCGTTGTGTCGCCGGATCAAGGGGCTCGTCGGACTTCGCCTGCGCTGAATCAGACATCTTCGTTCACCTCCTGTTCGACCTCGTCGAAGAGGTCTCGAATTCGCTGTCGGATCTCCTCACGGATTTCACGAACCTCGTCGAGATCCTTTCCATCGGGGTCATCAAGTGCCCAGTCTCGAACATCGACCGTCGGGTCGTCTGTCTCAAGGTCGAGCGTCGAGCAACCCATCGTCGCCACGTAATCACAAGAGTTCAGTTCAGCTGTCGTGATCTCACGTGGCGTTCGGTCAGACAGGTCGAACCCGTCTCCTTCCATCACTTCAACGGCGATGTCGTGGACGTGATCTGCCGGGTGCGTTCCACCAGTTAGAATCTCTACCTCGTCATCAAGACCTCTGTCTCGCCGTTCTTGCTCGGCAAACGCGGTTGCCATCTGACTGCGGCCAGCGTTCTGTACGCACGTAAACGCCACGCGAACGGCAGGCGAATTCATTTGGATGCCTCCCGGGTTTGATCGAGCGCCGTAAGGAGTCCAGTTGCTCGGTCGGTCGCTTCGTAGTAGCGCCAGGTGCCATCTTTGCGTCGGGTCACGAGGCCAGCGTCGGAGAGGTCGGAGAGCGCGTGGCTCACCGCACTGTCACTAACATCGACGACGGGCGTAATTTCGCAGACGCACAGTTCCCGCCCAGCAGCGGCGAGAAGTCGAACGATTGTGTATCGAGTATCGTTACTGAGGGTCTTGAGTGCCGCTTGGTCCCGTGCAGTATCTGATGGGAGGTCCGTAACGTGCCGTTCGAGCGTCTCGATGTGGGCGTCGATATCGTCGGCACAGCATTCGCCTTCTTGATCCGTTATCAGCCGCTCAAGTCGTTCTGACTGCTGACTCATAGATGAATGTATGAACAACTCTTCAGATAAGCCTTCTGGAAATCTCGTCCCCAAAATCAGGACAGAGGTGTACAGAGAAGGTGGTTTGACAGAGTAACGGTACTCCGGTGACCACTCACAAGCGTCGCTGCAGGGCAGTTCGTTCTCGTCGATGTTCGCCGACAGACACCCACAGGTACAGAAGTAGCTAGGTGAGCCACAGTTGGCTGTGCAGTCGCGCACGCAGATGGGCACGTGATCGAAAATACGTAAGCCACAATGCACACACGTCTCGTCGAAGCAGGAAGCACGCCCGAAAGGAACGGAAGCCTCGGCCTCAAGGAGTCACCGAAACCGGCGAGTAGGCCCGGGTAGTTCATCCCCTCATCGCTGATGAGGATCGGAGATTCTTCTAACAGTTCGTCGCGGTCGTATCCGACACGTTCTGCGAACTCGTCGGAAATTCAACCGAGAATGCGCTGGAGTTCCTGCTCGTGTTCATACCGACTGATTAGCTCCACGTGGCGTATTCGGTAAAGTGGTTAGAAGTTGCGTTCAGCCGTTGACCATTGATTCGTCTCGTCGAGGTGGGCCGTTCGTGCTGGTAGGCGAACCGATCGTTCTCAGACCGTTGCCGTACGCTGGGATCTATCTGTCTGCCTGATCCGGGTCGACGTCTGATGTCTTGGGCAGGGAGAACTTGACCGGCGGGGATTAACGCTGTCGCTTCTCATTCGCAGGAGGTACGCGCGCTTAACTCGACTGGAGTTGAGAAGGATAGTAGCGACGAAACATGGGAGTTGACCAAAGCTACGAAATCGAGCAGGAAGTGGTCGATGCGATCAGTTCGCTCGGGAACGCCCATCGGCTGGAAATACTACTGGCATTGGATAAGGTGGATCAAGAGCATCAAAAGCCGTGGCACACAATGAGCTTTACTGAACTGTACAACGCAGTAAACGTCGATAGTTCGTCCCAGTTTTCGTATCACCTCGATCGTCTCGACGGCCAGTTCGTTCGCGAAACGCCCGACGGATACCGGCTCACGTATAGCGGTCACAAAATCGTTCGTGCGATCCTCTCTGATCTGTACGAGAGCACGTCGACGTTCGATGATAGAGACGTCGCCGGCGTTTGTTTGTCCTGTGAAGAAGCGTCACTTCTAGCGACGCTCGACGCCGAACAATTTCGTATTCGCTGCACGTCGTGTGAGGCGATTCTCGTAACCGATTTCTTTCCACAGAGTCAAACTCGAGGTCGAACGTCGGCAGAAATCATCGAAAGTTTCGGGTATCGAATCTGGAGTATGTACGTTCAACTCCGAGGGGGCATTTGTCCGGAGTGCTTCGGTCCTATCGATACAGATGTTGACGTGTACGAGTACGATGGAAAATCGATCTATCTCCACGTCAACTCGTGTCGGGAATGTCGGCACAGAATTTCGCTACCGATCGAAGTCGCGGTCGCGTTTCACCCAGCAGTCCGCTATCTGTTTTGGAAACACGATATTTCCCTACTGGACGTGCCACTGTGGGAATTTTTCGAGTATCTCACAGCGGGTGTCATCGTGACTGATATCGTCTCCGATGACCCGTTTGTCGCTTCGTTCGAAATTACACTGGCCGATGAAAGTCTTTCTTTCACGATGGATGATACGACGACGGTCTCACTCGGACAGCCCGATGACACTATATCCACTACCTAGATGACCACTCGTGTGGAATCCCATCCTTATTCTGCGGGTAGAAGCTACGAGGATGCGAGAGCGCTCTCAAACATCTTTGAGTAAATCTATTGTCAATATGTAAACTAAACAACAATACTTATGCTATTTCGATGAAAACAATCACCAATGACGTTTGTCAGGGTAACCGGACGCGGCACTGTGATGTTTTCGAGGTGGCACGATGGGCGCGATTGAAATCGACGGGTTGACGAAACAATTCGGTGACGTCGTTGCAGTCGATGATCTCGACCTCCGGATCGAGGAGGGCGAAATCTTCGGGTTTCTCGGGCCGAACGGTGCTGGCAAGTCCACAACGATCGATATCTTATTGGACTTTATCAGGCCGACCGAGGGGATAGTGACCGTTCTCGGTCACAATGCACAGACAGAAGGAAAAGCCGTCCGGCAACGAACGGGTGTTCTCCCGGACGCTTACCACGTATACGATCGGCTCACCGGTCTCCAACACCTCGAGTTCGCACTGGAGATGAAGGGTGTGGACGAAGATCCGATAGCGCTTCTCGAGCGGGTGCGAATTGCCGATGCCGCATACCGAAAAGCAGGTGGCTACTCGAAGGGGATGCGTCAGCGACTCGTTCTTGCGATGGCACTCATCGGTGATCCGGACCTCCTCATCCTCGACGAACCATCGACAGGATTGGATCCAAACGGGGCCCGTGAGATGCGCGAGATAATTCGAGCGGAGAACGATCGCGGGACGACGGTCTTTTTCTCCAGTCACGTCATGGAGCAAGTTGAGGCGGTCTGCGATCGCGTGGCGATCATAAATCGGGGGGAACTCGTCGCCGTCGATACGATCGACGGCCTCCGTGACGCCACGGAAACGGGGGAAACCCTGTATGTCTCCGTCGCTGACCTCACCGACGAGATCGTGGCGCACGTATCTGAACTCGACGGTGTCGGACGTGCAACAGCCGCTGATGGACGGCTTCGGGTTATCGTTGATGGCGTCTCGAAGTTCGACGTGTTGCGTGCAATCGACGCCGACGTGGTGCCCATCCAAGATTTCTCGGTCGTTGAATCCTCGCTCGAGGATCTGTTCGTCCGCTATACTGCCGACGAACCAGGGGCTGAAATATGACCTGGATGACTGTTGCAAAAAAGGACTTCCGAGACGCCGTGCAGTCGCGGGCATTGTGGGCGCTCGTTACGGTATTCGTCCTGCTATCGGTGATATCGTCGTACGCGTACGTCGAGGTCCCCGAGATGTTCGGCGAACCAGCGGGAGCGACGTTCGGCGGCCTGCTCTTTTTTAGCGTCGGTCTCATCGGGTTGTTCGTCCCGCTTGCAGCCATCGTCGTCTGTTACAAGTCGCTCGCTGGAGAACGTGAGATTGGGAGTATCAAACTTCTGCTCTCGTTACCGACTACCCGATTGCACGTTTTCGTTGGCAAAGTCGTTGGCCGAGCAGCAGTGCTCTCGTTCGGTCTGAGTGTCGGGATCGTACTCGGACTCGGATTCGGATCGATGTTGCTCGGCGAGATCAATGCGCTGGCTATGCTGGTGTTCGTCCTCGTTACATTGTCGTTCGCGGCCGTGTATGCGGGTATCATGGTGGGACTTTCGGCGACGACAGGTTCCACGTCACGGGCGACGACGCTCGCGCTCGGCTTTTTCGTAATCTTCGAGTTATTCTGGGATGTTGTCCCGATGGGGATACTCTACATCGTCGAAGGCTTTACGCTCCCGACCGAAATACCCGATTGGATGTTTCTCGTTACCCAGCTCTCGCCGTCCGCAGCGTACTTTACGTCGATCGTTGCACTCTTGCCTGATCTCGCGGACACAGTCGGTGCTGCTCCGGCCCAGACCGGCGGCGGTGTCGAAATAACGCCCGCTGACGCCGACCCGTTCTACGTGACTCCAGCAGTCGGTCTCATTGTACTCCTCTTCTGGCTCGTCGTCCCGTTTGTTGTCGGATACTACCGATTCAACAGTGCGGATATCTGACACCATAGGGCATCGGTTGGGACCGCGTCGTAATCAGGCCGATTCACTGTTGCACGCGCTGTTGCACCATCGATTTCGAGCCGAGAAGTTGCTTGTGCGCAATCAATATGCCGTGACGGCATAGCGATGGGTTTGGAATGAACGCAGGTACCCGACCGACGCTGTGTCTGTGGTGGAAGCGCTAGCTGGGTATAGCATCCGCCTCACGCGTGATAGAGAGTCGAGAACCCCGGGAATGGACTTACCGACAGCCAGCCCGAGGCACACCGGATAGCCCACGAACGAGGTTATTTCGACAGTCCGCAGTAGGCATTATTCGAGGAGGGTGCCCAGAACCGATATGTCTCCACCCACGGTGTCTGAACGACTGCGTCGGGCACAAATTCAACTCATCGAGAAGACAGGGCGGTCTCCAAACTACCCTGGTGATCCCCGGTAACCGCACCCGAGATACGTGTGATGGCGGCGGCGACTGTCGCGAGGAGCACACACCGCTGTCCCCTCGAGGAGAGGACCGTACATTATTGCGATTCCTCGCGCTCGAGTTTCGCACGACGCTCTTCGAACTCCGCTTCGGAGAGATCACCGCGGGCGTACGCGACGCGGAGTTCCTCGAGTGCTCGATCGCTGGTCGGCGATGGCCCGGCACCGCCGGCGAGGCCGCGATAGAGAAGGTACCCGATGCCGAGGAGGACGAGAAGCCAGACGAGCAGCATCCCGATAGCCCAGATCAGTGATAATCCACCGGTCATGCTACCGCTCCACCACCAGCCCATCAGTCCCATCATCGGTATTGCGACGATCAGCATCACCAGCGGGAAGAGGACGATCACGGCCAGAACGATCAGGACGAGTCGAGGCCACCCGTCTGTGGTGCGTTCCGTGGACATAGCGCATCACTATTGTCTGGTAGCGTCTACGCACAAAAAGGCAATCTCCGGACGGACTCGCGCGAGATTCGACGGAGGACCGGTCGGATCAGGGACCAGTATGGATCGACGGCAAGCCCGAACGAGTCGACGGTGTGAGTCCGCATGCTGACGACGGGCGGTTCGTCCGCGGCCGCTGGCCGCACGAGTCCCGCGTCGCAACTGTGGGGACCCCGAACCGCCCGACGAACTGCCGCCGATCGTCCCGGGTCCTGCTCACTCGGAGGGCGTAGCTTCATCCGCGCACGATGTCGACGAGCCGCTGGGTGGGCCCGGTCGACTGCTGAGTTGGGTCTTCGATTGCTTCCTCGAAGCCGTCGCTTTTCTCCCGTTGCATCGCACACGCACCGCACGTTTCCTGGGTGAAGAGGAGTATCTGGGCCACGATCGAGTCCACGGTGTTGGGTCGTATCTACATTCGTACCCAAAACCATAACCTGCGGAGGGCCCGAAGCTTCGATTCAAACGCTGCTCTTCGGCAGTGACGAGTGACCACACGAAACGGAATCGGCTCTCCGAGTCCACGGGCTGGCCCATCGCTGCGTGCTCGACGTGGTATGGAGACTGCACGAGGGCGTTCCGATGAACGTCGTCCGCCTCGTCGGTGAGGTCGCTTCGAGCGTCTACAGTTCGTGTCCCGCCTATTGCGCCACCCTCTGTGGCACCGAATCTATCCTCTCGTGAGTACCGTGTGGCGGCGACTGTCCTGACGAGCAGAAAACGGTAATAGCAGTGTCGAGTTGCCGGCGGAGCCGTCGCGAATCAGTCCGCGGATGCGGCATCGATTTCGTCTGCGACGGCCGAAAGCGCGCGATCGAACCGGTCGCGGACTTCGGTTGCGATCGAGTCGAGTTCGGCGTTGTCCGCGACGCCGACGAGCCGATTCGGGTCGACTGCGCTGACCACGACGGTGCCGTCGTCAGTTTCGTAAACGATGACGTTACAGGGGAGAAGAGCACCGAGTTCGATCTCTTCCGAGAGTCCCTCGTGTGCAAGACCCGGGTTACACGCGCCGAGAATTCTGTACTTGCGAAACTCCTCGCCGAGTTTCTTCTCGAGCGTCGCCTGCACGTCGATATCGCAGAGGACGCCGAACCCCTCCTCGTCGAGCGCAGCGACTGTCGCGTCGACGACGTCTTCGAAGCTACCGGACACGGACTGTTGTATTGTATAATCCATGCAATCCACTATTTCGCGGAGAGGCTTAACGCTGGGGTTCGACGACGCATTCGCCGCGAGGTGACAGCGATCGTCGACCAGCGATCAACGCAGCCGGCCGAGCAGTTTGTAGTCTCGATCGGGGGTGTACCGCCTGAATAGGAGACTGTTCGTAAGCACCGAGACCGAGGAGAACGCCATCGCACCGGCTGCCAGCACGGGCTGGAGCAGACCGAGCGACGCGAGTGGGATCATCGCCGTATTGTATCCGAGCGCCCACACGAGGTTCTGCTTGATTTTGGCGAGCGTCGCGTCCGAGATGCGGATGGCCTTGACCACGTCCAGCGGGTCATCACGCATCAGGGTGACGTCTGCCGCCTCGATGGCGACGTCCGTCCCCGATCCGATGGCCGTGCCAACGTACGCGACGGCGAGCGCGGGTGCGTCGTTGACGCCGTCGCCGACCATCATCGCCTGACGGCCGTCGTTCTGGATCGCTTCGACGGCGTCCGATTTGTCTTCGGGCAGGACCTCGGCGCGGACGTTCTCGGGGTCGATACCGACCTGTTCAGCGACGGAGCGAGCGGTCCGCTCGTTGTCGCCCGTTATCATCATCACGTCGACCCCGCGCGTCTGTAGATCCCTCACCGCATCTTTGGCGCTCTCTTTGACCGTGTCGGCGTCGGCGACGACGCCGATGAGTTCCCCCTCGGTGGAGTCGGCCGGCACGCGAGCGACGAGCATGGCGGTTTTGCCTTCGTTCTCGAGGCGTTCCATCGTTTCTGCGGCGGGCGAGGGATCGATGTCGTTGTCACGGAGCAACTTGCGGTTCCCGACGAGCACCTCGCTCCCCTCGACCGTGGCGCGGATACCGTGTCCGGGGACGTTTTCGAAGTCACCGGGGTCCGTCACGTCGATGCCGCGGTCTTTTGCGCCGTCGACGATGGCTCGCGCGAGCGGGTGTTCGCTACCGCTTTCGGCCGTCGCAGCCAGCCGAAGGACGTCGTCTTCGCTGAGGCGGTCACGGATGGTCACTGCGCCGCCGTCGGGTCGCTCGTCCGACGGGGACCCGGTCGCTTCGCTCGCGGAACCGCCGTCGGCGACCGGCTGTCCGTCGTCGAACACGACGACGTCGGTCAACTCCATCTCGCCTTTCGTGAGCGTTCCCGTTTTATCGAAGACGACCGTATCGACATCCTTCGCGCGTTCGAGCACGTCGCCGCCCTTGAACAGTACGCCGTTCTGTGCGCCGATGGTAGTCCCGACCATGGTCGCGGCCGGCGTCGCCAATCCCAGTGCGCAGGGGCACGCGATCAGCACCGACGACGCGAAGACGATGACGGCAAATTCGAACACCGAAACCGCGCCGCCGGCGACACCGGGACCACCCGCGACGAGCCCCCAGAGCGGGAGCCAGTCGACGAATCCAGCGAGTGCCTGGGGGAACAGGAACCAGGCGGTCCCCCAGAGAAGGGCGTTCGCGATGACGGCCGGGACGAAGTACGCCGAAATGCGATCCGCGAGATTCTGGATGTCCGGTTGACGGGACTGGGCCTCCTTGACCGTCTGGACGATCTGCTGGAGGGCAGTGTCCTCTCCGACTTTCGTCGCTTCGACGACGAGGACGCCGTTCTCGTTTATCGTCGAGCCGACTACCTCGTCGCCTTCTCCTTTCTCGACGGGGACGGACTCGCCGGTGACCATCGACTCGTCGACTGCGCTTTGGCCCTCCACGACGACCCCGTCGGTCGGAATCTTTTCGCCGGGGCGAACCTTCATCCGGTCGCCGGTTCGGACGTCCTCGAGCGGAACGGTCTCTTCGTTGCCGTCCTCGTCGACGACGGTGGCCGTCTCGGCTTCCATTTCGAGGAGCTTCCGGAGCGCCTCGCCGGCCTGTCCTTTCGAGCGGGCCTCGAGGTAGTTTCCGAGCGTGATGAACACGAGGATCAGCGCCGCCGTGTCGAAGTACATGCCGCCGGCGATCAGCCCCGAGAGCACCGTAACGGAATAGACGTACGCGGTGGTCGATCCAAGCGCAATGAGGACGTCCATGTTGGCGCGGCCGTTCGTGACGAGCGCCTTGTAGGAGTTCTTGTAGAACGGCCACCCGAGGACGAACTGGACGGGCGTCGCAAGCAGGAACTCGACCCACCCGAACTCGACGCCGAACACCGTCTCCGGGACGATGCCGCCGCCAAGCAGCAACTTCTCGACGAGGAAGAACAGGAGCGGTGCCGAGAGCGCCGCACCGAACAGGGTCAGTCGCAGTTGTCGCTGGATCTCTTCTTGGCGGGCGGCCTCGCGAGCGTCGTCCTCCGACGCCCCCTCTGAATCGCCGGCCTCACGGACGGGCGCATAGCCCGCATCCTCGATGGCGTCGTAGAAGTCCGTGACCGTTGCTTCGGCCGGATTGTACGAAACCTGTGCTTCGTCAGTCGCAAAGTTGACGTCGGCCCGGACGACGCCCGACGTTTCTTCGAGCGCCTCCTGGACCGTTTCGGAACAGTTCGCACACGACATATCGGTGATGCCTATCGTCACCGAGTCCGTGACCGGCGAGTATCCGGCGTCTTCGATTGCGCCGTATATCTGGTCCAACGAGACCTCGTCCGGGTCGTACTCCACGCTCCCCTCGTCGGTCGCGAAGTTGATGTTCGCCTCCGAGACCCCCTCGAGGGACTCGACGCCGTCGGCGATAGTCTGCGAGCAGTTCGCGCAACTCATCCCCTGGATGTCGACGTGACTTCGGCGCTGACTCATTACGTGTATATACGGACCGCTTATTCAATCGGTTTGCCCTTTCGATTACTTCCCATAGGTGCAAGTAGACTTTCGATTCAAAAGTGAATCGCCAGTGGCACCCTTACTCATGCACCCACTTCTCGGAGTCGTCCGTTAGTCATCCAGGTGTACCCGCTTGCTTCCACACTCGGGACACACGAGGTCATCACCGTCCGTATCGACGTATTTCCGCTCGACTTCGTAGTCGCAATCTTCGCACTCGTACCGAACGGTTTCTTTGAGCATTTCGAATTTTTGTAGGGTGAGTGTTATTGTATCCGGTAGTTCTCCGACACTTCAGCGACAATTCGTGCATTGGTTTCCGGATGAATTCGTCTTTTTCGCATTCGTCCGATACAGCTCACCGTGTATTGTCTCGACAACGGTCGGTCTCCTCGACCGGTCGTCAGCCGGTATCGACTCTTCGCCCGTGTCGACGAGGACGTCCTCGATCCAGAAGGCGGACACAACGGATAGATCTCCAGTTCTGCCCGGCAAGGCGAACGTTGGTCCCTCTCGACGACCTGACTCGCTCGAGACGCGCCTGTGGCCGGCCGGAACGAGACGGAGCTGGTGCGATCCCGAAGACCGAAGCAGTCAGTAGATAAGTTCGCCGGAGATGAATTTCCGCGTTCGGTCTTCGGACGGATTCTCGAAGATCTGCTCCGTCGGCCCGACTTCGGTGAGACGGTGGTCGAGTAACACTGCAACGCGATCGGCTACGCGCTCTGCCTGGTGCATATCGTGGGTCGCGATGACGATTCCGATTCCCCGCTCGCGCGCCTCGCCTATCGCGTCCTCGATGACCGCCGTGTTTCTCGGGTCCAGGTCAGACGTCGGCTCATCGAGGAGGAGCACGTCCGGTTCGTACGCCAGGGCTCGAGCGAACGACACGCGCTGGGCTTCCCCGCCCGACAGCGACGACGTCTGCTGCTCGAGGTCGTTCGCAAGCCCAACGACTTCGAGTGACTCCCGAACGGCGTCGGCCGTGCCATTGGAGCGAACGGCGGATCGGAGACTGTCGCGGAGTCGCGTCGACCACGATCGACGCACTCGGAGCCCGTATTCCACGTTTCGTTCGACCGATGCGTCGAACAGGCTCGCATCCTGAAACACCATTCCGATTCGCCGCCGCATCGAGAGTCGCTCGGCGTCGTCGACGGCCCACGCGTCTGTTCCGTCGAGTTCGACGGTCCCCTCCTCGGGTTCGAGAGAAAGGGCTAAAATGCGAAGTAACGTCGTTTTCCCGACGCCCGAGGGGCCGATAACGGCGACTACCTCGCCGGGGTCGACCGAGAGCGACACGTCCCGCAGCACCTGTTCGGTTCCGTACGAAAGCGAGACGTCCGCAGCTCGGATCACTGCCGAACGGGTCATCACCGTTGCACCCCTTGGTCGCCGAGGCGAACGACCACCGCGTTGACGAGCAAGACGAGGATAAACAGTATCCCGCCGAGAACCATCGCCGTCTCGTATCGGCCCTGACGGGCCTCGAGCGAGATGGCGGTCGTCAGCGTTCGGGTTTTCGAGACGCCATCCGCCCCGGCGATGTTCCCGCCGACGATGAGAACGGAGCCGACTTCGCTGATCGCACGTCCGAATCCGGCAAGCACCGCCGTCGCGATCCCGTAGCGAGCTTCCTTGATTGTCACGAGCGCGACGTCAACGCGAGTCCCCCCGAGAGCGTGGGCGGCGTCGCGAACGTTCTGATCGACGCCGGCAATCGCTGCGAGGCTGATGGCGGTTATCGGCGGCGTCGCGAGGACGAACTGCGACATGATCATCGCCCGCTTCGTGAACACGAGTTCGAACTCGCCGAGCGGACCCTGATTCGAGACGAGAAACAGGACCAGTAACCCGACGACCACGCTCGGGAAGCCCATTCCCGTGTTGATGACCGACGTGAGAAACCGCTTTCCCGGGAACCTGGAAAATCCCACGATCAGCGCGATTGGCAGGCTCACGGCGGCGCTCAACAGGACGGCGATAACGCTGACGTACAACGAGACGACGATGATGCTCCGAACGTACACCGTATCGAAAGGGATGTCCACGAGGAACGGCGTCGCGACGGGTGTGAGCGTACCGACAAGCACGGTTACCTGTCTGAGTTAGTCCCACTCCAGCCTTCCGGAACGTACTGCTGGAAGTTCGGTTCCTCGGAGAGGGCACGGGGGAAGAACAACTGCTCCCCGTTCGCTTCGTAATTTTCGATGAGGTCCTGTGCCTGCGGACTCGTGAGATACCCGATGTAGGCCATCGCCAGGTCGTAATTGACGTTCTCGTGAACTGCCGGATTGACCGCGATGACCCCGTACGGATTGGCGAGGAGTTCCGGACCGCCCTCGATCGGTCCCTGAACGAGGATCGTGAGGTCGATCTCGGATCGCTGCGAGAGGAAGGTTCCCCGGTCCGAGAGAGTGTACGCGCTCTGTTGGTTGGCAATATTCAACACCTCGCCCATTCCCTGACCGGTTTCCTGATACCAGTCACCGCCCGGTTCGACGCCGGCCTGGTCCCAGACGATGAGTTCCTTGGTGTGCGTTCCGGAGTTGTCCCCTCGAGAGACGAACGCCGCCTGTGAATCCGCGATCGTTGCGAACGCGTCGGCCGCCGAACTCGTGCCCTGGATGCCGGCTGGATCGGACTCCGGTCCGACGATGACGAAGTCGTTGAACATGAGGTCGCGACGGTTCACGCCGTATCCCTCGCGCATGAATTCGTCCTCCAGCGATCGGGCGTGTACCATCACGACGTCCGAATCACCGTTCCGTGCCGTCTCGAGGGCTGCCCCGGTCCCCTTTGCGACGGAGTCGACCGTTACACCGTACATGTCCTGAAATGGCACGTTGAGTTCGCCAAGTAAGCCTGTATCGTACGTACTCGTCGTCGTCGTCAACGTCAGCGTCTCGCCGGCGACGGTCGGATTCCCATCGTCCGTTTTCCCGGTCAACCCCGAGCAGCCCGCGAGTCCGGCGAGCGCACCTGTCCCCACAGCTGCGACGAACCGTCGTCGTTGTATCGCCATGGGAACATCGATGGAAAGGCTCCACAAATACCTTTGCATGCAGGTCGAACCGAATCTTCGAGTGAGGACTCGGCAATCGATCCGCGTTCTGTGGTTGTCGCGCTCGGTGGATTCGATGCAAACGAACTTACCATCCGAACACGAATCCGAATTCGAGCGGTTCCTCACTCGAGGTGCCGGACCCGCCGTGTGATCCACCGATGACCATGGAAAAGGAGTTCGATCCCTACCTGCGAATCGACGACGTGACCGTCGATCGCACCGACGTCGAGATGCTGCGCGCCATCGACGACTGTGGTTCGCTGTCCGGCGCGGCCGACGCACTCGAGCGGTCGTATCCGCGCCTCCAACAACGGGTCGTCGCGCTCGAGGACTCGGTCGGGCCTCTGGTACAGCGCACTCGCGGTGGGGCCGATGGGGGCGGCAGTTCGTTGACGGAGGCGGCCCGGAGTCTCCTCGAGCGATTCGACCGGCTGGTCGCGGCCTACGAGGGCGTCGCTCGCGTCGACGAGTCGGTGCTTTCGGGAACAGTGGTCGAACGCGACGGAGAACTCGCAACCGTCGAGACGGGTGCGGGGACGGTCCTCGCGGTCGTTCCCGCGGACACCCCATCCGTTGCCGTGTCGATTCGATCTGACGCGGTCAGCCTTCACGCTCCGAGCGACGCACCGCCGGCCGACGGAACCAGCGTCCGCAACCGCTTTCCGGGAACTGTCTCGTGGCTCGAGACCGGCAACGCCGTCGCTCGAGTAGGAATCGAACTCGAAAACGAACCGACAGCCGGCGACGAGCTCCCCGAGCTCGTGGCGCTCGTCACGCGTCGGAGCGTCGAGGCACTCGGACTGGAGTCCGGTCGGTCAGTCGTCGCCTCTGTGAAGGCGACGGCTGCACGAGGGGTCGCGACCGAGGAGTCGAGGCGACGAGGCGAGGGCGGCTGACCGTCCGGAGTAACAGTCGACACAGCACTCCGTGACGCTCGCTGTCCGTTTGCGCGACTCGAAAGCCGATGGATCAGGCTGGGCCCGGTTTGCGGGGCCCCTTGATCTAGTCTCGAAGCACACTGTTGTCGCGTTCACCGTCTCTACCCCTGCTCGCAGCACCGTGCGGAATTGGATCAGGGTCAGTTCGCCATCCCGAGAGCCACAGTACTATCTCACAGCAACCCCTATCGGTACGCATGTACGATTCCATACTGGTCGCGACCGACGGAAGCGAGACCGCGTCGACCGCCGTCGACCACGCAGTCGAACTCGCCGAGCGATTCGACGCATCGCTGTACGGAATCGCCGTCGTCGACGACCGAACTGCATACGACACGGGTATAATCGACCCTGAAGAGGCCGAACAACACCTTCGAGAGCGGGCTGCGGGCTGGCTCGAGGAACTCGAAGCGCGGGCGGCGAATGCCGGCGTGGCCGTCGAGACAACGGTTCGAACCGGTGTTCCCCACGAAGAGATCCTCCAGTACGCGACAGCGACGGATATCGATGTGGTCGTGGTCGGAGCGCGCGGCCGGTCTTCCTTCAAAGGTGCATTGCTCGGAAGCACCGTGGACAGAGTCGTCAGGGTCGCAGATCGGACGGTACTGGTCGTCGGGAACTCGAGTGCGTCTTCTACCGGGTCGGCCTGAGTACGAACGACAGGGTGAGCCCGGCAGGAACCGACAGTATGGATGCCACCCCGAGTGATGGAGGGAGAACACTTACCTTCGCGGTTGTGTGACGTAGCCGTATGTCACTGCTCGTTCCGTTCGACGGATCGGAGTTAGCGACGAAAGCGCTCGAGCGCGCGTCGACGTTCGGCGACCTGCTCGACGAGGAGGTCATCGTGGTGACGGTCATTCCGGACGATGCCGGATATGCTCGGGATCGAGGGTGGATTACGGAGGGCGAACCGTTCGATCCGGAAGCGATCGCCGAAGGGATGAACCGTCGCGCCACCGAGGTTGCACCGGCAGCGACCGTTCGAATCGAACGGGTGAGTTCCGACGAGCCAACTGCGACGTCGACGACGAACGTCGTTCGCGAAATTCGGCGGATCGCCGGCGAAATCGAGGCCTCGGTCGTCTTCATCGGCTCCGAGAACGCCGGCTCGGTCATCGCACCCCAGTCCAGCGTCGGGAGCCCCGTCGCAAACGATCAGCGCTACGACGTCTACGTGGTTCGCGAACCCGACAGCGACGCCGATCCGGACGACATGGCCGATATCGATTCGACCCAGAACGGCCTTTGACGGCGAATGCAACCGGCTGGACAGCAACGGGGGAGACGATTGCCGAATACGATCTGTGAAAGCGCCCACCCTGAATTTCACGGATCGCACACCGCAGTCGGGGGTCACAAATCGCACGCTGGACGGCGATTCGGAGGAACGTTTATTCCGCTGTCCGACTACGATTCGCACGAAATATGGACGATCGGAACGGGTGGAACCGAGACGCCGCCGCGTTGACGGGGGCCACCCACAGCCCGCCGCAGTCGTTCGTCGAACAGGCGAACGTCTCGGACCCGGGCATCTACGAGGCGTTCGCAGAGAACTGGCCGGCGTGCTGGGAGCGAGCGGCAGACCTCCTTTCGTGGGACGACGAATACGAGACCGTTCTCGATGAAACGGATGCGCCCTTTTATCGGTGGTTTCCGGACGGTCGGCTCAACGCCGCCTACAACTGCCTCGACCGACACCTCGAGGCGGGGCGAAAGAACCACGCGGCGATCCGCTGGGAGGGAAAGCAAGGGGAGCGACGGACCTACACCTATCGGGATCTGTACGTCGAGGTCAACGAATTCGCGGCGGCCCTGCGGAACCTCGGCGTCGAAGAGGATGACGTCGTCACGATCTACCTGCCGATGATCCCGGAACTGCCGATCGCGATGCTGGCCTGCGCTCGGATCGGCGCACCACACAGCGTCGTCTTTGCGGGGCTCTCGGCGGATGCACTCGCGACGCGAATGGCGGCTGCTGACAGCGAGTACCTCGTCACCTGTGACGGATACTACCGCCGCGGAGATGCCTTCAACCAGAAGAGTAAGGCCGACAACGCCCGTATCGGATGCGAGCAAGACGTCCGAACAGTCGTCGTCGACCGGCTCGGAGACGATTTACCACACGTACTCGGCGACGACGAGTGGGACTATCACGAGCTCCGTGAGGAGTTCGCTGGCGAAACTGTCGAGCCGGTCTCCCGGAAGGCGACGGACATGCTGTTTCTCATGTACACGTCGGGGACGACCGGCGAGCCGAAGGGCGTCGTCCACGCAACCGGGGGTTATCTCGCCCACGTGGCGTGGACGAGTCACGCCGTTCTCGACGTAAAACCTGCCGACACCTACTGGTGTGCGGCCGACATCGGCTGGATCACCGGCCACTCGTACATCGTGTACGGCCCGCTCGCGCTGGGGACGACGACGGTGATGTACGAGGGAACTCCCGATTATCCGGATCGCGATCGGCTCTGGAAGATCGTCGACCGCAACGCCGTCGACGTCTTTTACACGGCGCCGACGGCCATTCGTGCGTTCATGAAATGGGGTGCCGAGTATCCGGGCGGATACGACCTCTCGAGCCTGCGCTTGCTCGGTACCGTCGGTGAGCCGATCAGCCCCCGCCCGTGGAACTGGTACCGCGAACACGTCGGCGGCGGCGACTGTCCAGTGGTCGACACCTGGTGGCAGACCGAAACCGGTGCCGTGGCGATTTCGACGCTGCCGGGAATCGACGAGATGAAACCCGGCTCCGCCGGTCCGGCGCTCCCGGGAATCGACGTCGAGATCGTCGACCAGAGCGGAGACGAGGTCACGCCGGGTGAGGCCGGCTACCTCACGATTACCCGTCCGTGGCCGGGGATGGCCAGAACGCTGTACGACAACGACGAGCGATTCGTCGCCGAGTACTGGCAGCGGTTCTCCGACCCCGATGCCGACGAGTGGCGCTACTTCAGCGGTGACACGGCCCGCATCGACGATGACGGCTACATCTCCGTCCTCGGCCGGGTCGACGACGTGATCTCCGTCTCCGGCCACCGACTGGGCACCATGGAAATCGAAAGCGCAATCGCCGACGTCGATGGCGTCGCCGAGGCCGCTGTCGTCGGCCGCTCGAGCGAGACTGGTGACACCGAAATCTACGCGTACGTGAGCACGGAGCGCGGCCGCGATCCGAACACAGCCGTCCGACAGGCGATTTTCGAAAATATCGAGTCTTCGATCGGGCCGATCGCCAGACCGACGGCCGTGGTCTTCACGCCGGAACTCCCCAAGACGCGATCGGGCAAGATCATGCGCCGTCTGCTCGAGGACGTCGCCAACGGCGAAGAACTGGGCGATACGAGCGCGCTGCGCAATCCCGAGATCGTCGGCGAGATACAGGCCGAAATCGAAGACGACGGCAGCGAACGAACGCCATGATTTCGCTTTTCCTACTATCGCGAAACGGACGTTAGGGGTGGAGATGCGGCCAACCTACTTATTCGCCATAGAACGCGGCCACAGACGATACAGTTATGTTCGCGTCTCCAGAACGAGCGAACCATGAGTCTCGAGGAGCCCGAGGCGTCGGTGCTGACGCGACAGGAGTTCGAAACGTTCCTCGATGCCGCCGGGACCTACCGCGAGGCGCTGGTGCTTCGTCTCTGTGGTGACGTGGGGCTCCGACCGGCAGAGCTGACGCGACTCACGATCGACGACATCGAACAGGTGCGGATCGATCCGCCCCGATATCTGGTGCGGGTGCCGGACGATGATGCCGGGCGCGACCGAACCGCGTACCTTCCGACTCGCGTCGAACGCGAGCTGCGGCGGTACGCCCGCAGTAACGACCTCACGCGCGACGATCGGATTTTCACCGTTACGGCCCGCCGGCTCCAGATGCTCGTCTCGGACGTCGCCGAACGCGCGAGCGAACTGATCGGAGATCCGAACCTTGCGGACGTCTCTACGAGCGACCTCCGACAGTATTTCGCCCACACGGCCCTGATCGAACACGACGTCAACCCCCGTGTTGTCAAGACGGCGGGCGGCTGGCAGAGTTTCGAAGCTCTCGAGCCCTATCTGCCGGAACCGTCGGACGCCGAGATAGTCGACGCGTTCGACGCCGTCGAGCGGCCGTCCGGCCCCCGATCTGGTATCCCACAGTCCGGTCCCGCGGTGAGTGACGACAGCGTCGTCCGACTGTTGCTCGCCGCGAGCGACCGGTACGGGCTGGTTCGTCTCGACGAGGACGGCTACGTCGAACGCTGGAACCGTAGCGCGGCCGCAATGTTCGGCTACAGAGCCGGAGAGATCGTCGGGACGCACGTTTCGGCTTTTTATCCCGACGACGCCGTCGAGAAGAGTGAACCCGAACGGACCCTCTCGACGGCTCTCGAGGAGTCAGGCATGGAAACCGACGGCTGGCGCGTCCACAAGGACGGTTCGCTGTTTCGCGCGACCGAAGTCGTCTCGCCGCTTCGAGACGACCGGGGACGCCACAGGGGCTTTGCCGTCTTCGTGCGCGACGTCACGGCCGCCCACGACGAACTCGAGGCTGCGCGCGAGCGCCGTGCCGAACTCGCAGAACTGTACGCGGTCGCTCGGTGCCATCGAGACGTCACCCACGCGCTGCTCGAGTCGACCGATCACGAGGAAGTCGAGACGACGACGTGTGCGGCGCTCGCCGACGGTCGTGCCTACGACTTCGCCTGGATCGACCGGGCGACAGTGGCGGACCACCGTCGAGAATGGCGCGCGTCAGGCGGGATCGAGCCGGACGTGGTCGAGCAGGTCGTACCCGACAAATGGCGCGAGGACGAATCGTCCGTCGGCGATGACCTGCGGCCGTCTGATCCCGTCGGCACAGAAGACCGATCGGTCATCGTTGCGGACGACGTCACGGCGACGATCGACGGCGAGTCGTTCGAGGGAGCCGTCGCACGGGTATCCCTGGCCTACGGCGATACCGTTTACGGGACGCTTTCGGTCGCGACCGAGCGTCAGGCTGCGTTCGAAGACGACGAGCGAGGCTGGCTCGAGACGATCGGCCACCAGATCGGCTACGCGATCGCCGCCATTCGTCGGCGAAACCTTCTGTTATCGGATCGGGTGACCGAACTCGAGGTTACGTGTCGCGACGACCGATCGTTCCTCGTCGACGCCTCGGGGCAATTCGACTGCCGATTCGAGCTCGATTCGCTGGTCCCGATCGGGGAATCGACGCGGCTCTATTACGTTCGCCTCGAGGGGGCATCGCCGGCGGACGTCTTCGTACTCGCCGAGGCCGATCCGGGGATCGAGGACTGCCGTCTCGTCGAGACGCACGAGGACGGCTGGCGCGTCGAGTTCATCGTCGATGGCTCCTGTCCGGTCGTCACCTTGAGCGAGTACGGCGTTACCGTTCACGGAGCGGTTTTCGAGGGTGGGGCGGCGACGATCACCGGTGACTGCGCGGCCGACGCAGATCTCCGAACGATCGTCGATGGCCTCCGCGCAGCGTTTCCCGACTCGAAACTGGTCGGGAAACGCGAAGTCGAACGAACCGTCCAGACGGCTCGCGAGTTCCGGGAGGGCCTCGAAGATCGGCTGACGGATCGTCAGGAGGCGGCGCTCCGGGCGGCCTACTTCGGAGGGTACTACGATTGGCCCCGTGAAAGCACCGCCGAGGAAGTTGCCGACGCGATGGGCGTTTCCTCGCCGACGTTGCACAACCACCTGCGGAAAGGCCAGCACGAATTGCTTCGGACGTTCTTCGACGAACCGGACAGGTAACTCGCGACCACAGGCAGGAATTGAACAGGTAACTCGCGACCACAGGCAGGAATTGAACAGGTAACTCGCGACCACAGGCAGGAATTGAACAGGTAACTCGCGACCACAGGCAGGAATTGAACAGGTAACTCGCGACCACTGGGTGACGGCGGGCAATCAGGAGCCGATCGGTGCCTTCGGATGAACGATTCGATCCTAAATCTCTAGACAGCCATTCTGTTCCCCGTGAGAATTCCGATCCGACACGGACCGATCAGTACCGAACGATGATGGGCGATTGTGTTCTGTATTTTCCCGGTGAAACGAACCTCGTTCAGGTCGGATCGTAGTCAGTAACTCCAACGCGGATCCACAAATAGCGGGTCGATTTTGCACAGCTAGAGGCCGCCTTTACTATGATCGTTGTTGATTGAGGGAGTGTACCATGTCACAGGATGATGCCAGTCTCGAGGCGCGACTCGAAGAACAGGAGGCCTTCGAGCCTCCGGAGTCGTTCGTCGAGCAAGCAAACATCACGGATCCGGGGATCTACGACGAGTTCGAGGAGAACTGGCCGGCGAGTTGGGAACGTGCTGCCGACCTTCTCTCGTGGGAGGAAGCGTACGATACCGTCCTCGAGGACGGAGATGCCCCCTTCTACGAGTGGTTTACCGGCGGCAAACTCAACGCGTCGTACAACTGTCTCGATCGTCACGTAGAAGACGGAGCCGGCGACAGCACGGCGATCGAGTGGGAGGGCGAACTCGGGGAAACGCGCACCTACAGCTACGCGGAATTGCTGGACGAAGTCGAAGATTTCGCCGCGACGCTGCGTGACCTGGGCGTCGAAGAGGACGACGTCGTCACGCTGTACATGCCGATGATACCGGAGCTGCCGATCGCGATGCTCGCCTGCGCTCGCATCGGGGCGCCTCACAGCGTCGTCTTCGCCGGCTTCTCGGCCGATGCGCTCGCGACCCGCATGAACTCGGCCGAAAGCGAGTATCTGGTCACCTGTGACGGGTACTATCGACGGGGCGACGCGCTGGATCATCTCTCGAAGACGAACGAGGGCCTCGAGGGAGTCGATCACGGAGTATCGGACGTCGTCGTCGTCGATCGGCTGGGCGACGACGGAGAGCACGACCTCACGGACAACCAGCACGATTACGACGACCTGGTGGCCGACCACGAGGGCTCGTCGGTCGAGCCCGTTTCGCGGGACGCCGAGGATATGCTGTTCCTGATGTACACGTCGGGGACGACCGGTCAACCGAAGGGTGTAAAGCACACGACCGGTGGGTATCTGGCGTACACCGCGTGGACGAGCCACGCCGTCCTCGACATCGAGGCCGAGGACACCTACTGGTGTTCGGCCGACATCGGCTGGATCACCGGCCACTCGTACATCGTGTACGGACCGATGGCGCTCGGAACGACGACCGTGATGTACGAAGGGACGCCCGACTATCCCGACAAAGACCGACTGTGGGAAATCGTCGAGAAAAACGAGGTCGACATCTTCTACACGGCACCGACGGCCATCCGCGCGTTCATGAAGTGGGGATCGGAGTACCCCGACAAGCACGACCTCTCGAGTCTGCGCTTGCTCGGCACCGTCGGCGAACCGATCAATCCGCGCGCGTGGAAGTGGTACTACAAACACATCGGCGACGAAGAGTGCCCGATCGTCGACACCTGGTGGCAGACCGAGACCGGTGGCATGATGATCACGACGCTGCCGGGGATCAATATCATGAAGCCCGGTTCAGCCGGTCCACCGCTGCCGGGGATCGACGCCCGGGTCGTCGACGCACAGGGTGAGGAAGTCGACGCCGGCCAGGCAGGGTACGTCACGGTCGACAATCCCTGGCCCGGCATGCTCCGGACGCTGTACAACAACGACGAGCGGTTCATAGACGAGTACTGGCAGGAGTACTCCGACGAGGAGGCCGACGAGTGGGTCTACTTCCCCGAAGACGGTGCGAAGATCGACGACGACGGCTACATCACCATCCTCGGACGGGTCGACGACGTGATAAACGTCTCCGGCCACCGCCTCGGAACGATGGAGATCGAATCGGCGGTCGTTGGCGTCGAAGGTATTGCCGAAGCCGCGGTCGTCGGTGGCGAACACGAGGTGAAAGGCGAAGCCGTCTACGTCTATGCTATTTCCGAAGACGGCTACGAGCCGAACGACGATCTCGAAGAGCGTGTCATCGACGGCGTCCTCGACTCCATCGGGCCGATCGCCAAACCCGAGGAAGTGATATTCACGCCCGAGCTCCCCAAGACCCGCTCGGGCAAGATCATGCGCCGCCTGCTCGAGGATATCGCGAGCGGGAACGACCTCGGTAACACGTCGACGCTGCGCAACCCCGACGTCGTCGACGATATTGCAGAGCAGGTATCGAGCGACTGACAAACATCCGATTTTCGAGGACACACGCACCATAACACGCAATTTACGATCATATGCCAGACAATAACAACCATGATTCGACTGCCGAACGAGCCGCAACTGACGGTGGCGTTGCCGGAAAACCCGGCCAGGCCCACCGAAACACCGACTATCTCAACGCGGAGGTAAACCTGCTGAAGCCGAGTACGCTGTTCATGCGCGACCATCTCCGCGTGGTCTGGACCGGCTTCGCGATCTGGTTCGTCATCGTCTTCGGTCCGGTGACGCTGACGCGATTCGCACCCGGCGTCATGACGAGCCAGGTTCCGGGATTCGGCTTTCCGCTGCACTATTTCCTCGTCGCAATCGGTGCGCCGACCGGCGCACTGATCCTCTCGTTTTGGTACGCACGGAAGCGAGATGCGCTCGACCGGAAGTACGGTATCGAGCACTCGACCACCGAGGAAACCGGCCGCGGTGGCGAAGCTGCGGTGACCGACGGCGGGCACCAGACTGGAGGAGGTGACGACGAATGACCGGGGCTGCAAGCGTCGTCTTGCAGAGCGGGCTCCTCCCGGAGGGACTGAACGTTTCGTTCAAGATCGGCCCAGCCATCCTGGTCCTTTCGATGTTGCTCCTGTTCCTCGCGATCGGTTTCGTCTTCCGCGTTGCCGATACCGAGGACATGTGGGTCGCCGGCCGATCCATCGGAAACGTCGAGAACGGAATGGCGATCGGCGCAAACTGGATGTCCGCCGCATCCTACCTCGGGATGGCGGCGCTGATCGCACTGTCTGGCTTCTATGGCCTGGCGTTCGTCGTCGGTTGGACGACGGGCTATTTCATTTTGTTAATCTTTCTGGCCGCACAGCTACGCCGGTTCGGGAAGTACACCGCACCGGATTTCGTCGGCGACCGCTTCAATTCTGACGCTGCACGTGCGATCGCCGCGGTTACCACCTTCCTCATCGGGTTCGTCTACTCGATCGGACAGGCTCGAGGCATGGGTCTGGTCGGCCTCTACATCTTCGGCGACATCGGGCTACCCGGGTTATCCGGCTACCAGTCGATGGTCGTGTTCATGATGGCAATCACGGTCGGGTACCTCACTATCTCGGGGATGCTGGGCGCGACGAAGAACATGGCCGTCCAGTACGTCATCCTCATCACCGCGTTCATCGTCGGCCTCTACGTCGTCGGCTTCACGCAGGGGTACTCGACGGTGCTTCCGCAACTCGAGTACGGAGCGCTGATCAGCCAACTCGGCAACGAGTTCAGCGAACCCTTCACGAGCGGGAGCTACTATCTGTGGATCGCGACGTGTTTCTCGTTGATCGTCGGCACGTGCGGACTCCCGCACGTGCTGGTTCGGTTCTACACGGTCGAGAGCGAGCGGACCGCCCGTTGGTCGACGGTCTGGGGGCTGTTCTTCATCTGCCTGCTGTACTGGAGCGCCCCCGCGTTCGCCGCGTTCGGCACCGATCTCTTTTCGGAGAACGTCGGTGCGGTCTACGGCGATCCCGGGATGAGCAGCGCCGCCGGTGACGTCATCGTCGTCCTCGCGGCGCAGTTGGCGGAACTTCCACAGTGGTTCGTCGGCCTCGTCGCCGCTGGCGGTATCGCCGCGGCGATCGCGACGGTCGCCGGGCTGTTCATCGCCGGTTCGTCGGCGATATCTCACGACATCTACACGAATATCATCAACCCCGACGCGACCCAGCGCCAGCAGGTGCTGGTCGGGCGTCTGAGCATCGTCGCACTGGGCGTGCTGACGACGGTGGCCGCGCTCAACCCGGCGGCACCCATCGCTGCGCTGGTGTCCTATGCGTTCTCGCTTGCCGGTTCCGTGCTCTTCCCGATGTTCTTCCTCGGAATGTGGTGGGAAAACACCAATCGGCAGGGCGCGCTCGCCGGCATGCTCACCGGACTGACCATCTGGACGATTCCGATGATAAACGAAGTGATGCCGACGTACACTGGTGCCGAAGGCCCGTACGTTCCGGTGCTCGCCCAATGGGTACCCGCGATCGGCTCCGCACTAATCGCGGTCCCGGTCGTGTTCGCCGTCACTATCGTCGTGTCGATGGCGACCGACGAGCCGGATATGGAGACGAAAAAGATCGTCCGCCAGTGTCACAGCCCCGAACCCATGACTCGCCAGCAAACCGCCGAAGACGTCGTCACCGACGGGGGCGAGACCCCTTCGGGAGACTAACAATGTACGACCAGATACTCGTTCCCACGGACGGCAGCGATACGGCCGAAGCGGCCGTCGAACACGCGCTCGATCTCGCCGAGCAGTACGGGGCGACCGTACACGCCCTGTACGTCGTCGACACCGATTCGATGAGCCTCAGCCTCGGCGGCGAACAACTCGACCGCATCGAACAGGGCCGGTACGGCGAGATGGAGGAGGTCCGCGAGCGGGCCGATCGAGCGACCGGCTACGTCGCCGACCGCGCTCGAGACCGCGGCCTCGAGACCGTCGAGCACGTTTCGGCGGGGAAACCGCACTCGCTGATCGCGAATTACATCGACGATCAGGACGTCGACCTCGTCGTCATGGGGTCGCACGGTCGCTCGGGGATCAGACGAGCATTGCTCGGCAGCGTCACCGAACGGACGCTTCGATCGACGCACGTTCCGGTCCTCGTCGTCGACGTCGAGGATACCGACTAGCGGATTGCGGAGACGACGGCATTTTTCCGGTTGTGAAACCGTCCACACCGGCCCGGTCGACGGACGACCGAGCGCTACCGATCCTGTTGACCGGTCGCGAGTTTGAAACTCCAGATCAGGCCGAAATAGGCCGCGATTCCCGCGAGCATGAACATGTAGTACGCCCACGTCGGCCCGTCGAGGACCCGGAAGACGAGATCGACCGCTGTCACCCAGACGACAGCGAACGCCAGATCGGTCAGAATCCCCCACCGTTCCTCGCGGGCGGTCTCGAGCCACTCGCGAAGCCCCGTCATCGAACCGTCACCCGGCTCCCGGAGTCGACCATGGTGAGACTGTTCCGCAGGGTTTCGAAAAAGCTTGTCGGAGGGATCGTTCGAGTCCGTCCTCGTCCGCTTACTCGTCCCAGTATTCCGTCTCGTCGTCGATCCGGTAGTATCCCTCGAACGTCCGTTCGTCGCGACCACCCGGGGGTGAGCCGACGTAGACGCCGAACTTGTTCATCTCGGGATAGATGGTGACGTCCGGCTCGTTCATCGTCGACATCATCAGATACCGGAGCGGCTCGTCGCCGTCGTTGATGATCCGATGACCGCCGCTTTCGTCTGCCGGCAGGGTCACGAAGTCGCCGGCCGTCAGCGACTCGAGGCCGTCAGCAGTTTTCAGCTGTCCGTCACCTTCCAGTACGTAGATCGCCTCCTCGTTTGCCGTGTGATAGTGGTACGGCCACGACCGCATTCCCGCCGGGAGTTCGTACAGGCTGCAACCGAGGTCCGAGGCATCGACGGCGCTCGAAAGTTCCTTTCGCCGGAAGACAGTTTCCTCGCGGTCGTACGCTTTCCAGTCGACGGTCGACTCGTTTACCTTTTCCATACCGCCTCTCACTCGCGCCGGTTGTTTATTGTTCGGTGTCGGATACCGCGTCGACGGACGTATCTGCCTCGCCAGCGCGTTCCAGTCGGTCGGCCGCGGTCTCTCGACCGTCCGTCGCCGGCACCACCTCCGTCCCGTCACACGCCGCGAGTCCCTGTGCTGGCATATTATTGTACACGGTCTCGTATCCGTCGGCGTCCACGAGATAGGTTTCGTGCCAGATGCCGACGGCGGGGTCCTCTTTGGTTCCGTTCTCGTAGTACTTCTGCCAGGCGGGGACGTGTAACCGGTCGCCGTCGTGGGCATACGCCCGGAGGGCATCGAACGATTCCCAGTACTGGACGAAGGCGACGTTCCTGATGCCGGGGCCCACCACCGTTCGACTCTCGAGGAGGCCGGATTCCGTATCACCGAGCAACTCACGAACCAGCCGAGGAGCGAGCAACAGCAGCGGGAGCCATCGATGAACCTTCCAGAACGCGTTAATTCGCATTCCGATGTGGAAGACGACGAACTCCTCGTCGCGTTCGGCGGTGACTCTCCGTTCGATCACGTCCTCAGTAGCGTCGTCCCGTTCCGTCATCACACTCATACTCGTGGCGTTCCTGCTTGCCGATTGCCCCAACATGTTGGTGTCGACTCCCGCCGTCCGATATCCGGTCGTCGCAGACCGGTACGAGCCGACCGTAGACCGACTGCCGACCGTCATCGAGGATCGACGATGATCCGCGCGCAGTTTCGTATCCGTCTGCCGGACGGCGTGTGGGTGAGGGAGGTTTCGGAGGCGTTTCCCGATGCGAGCTTCAAACTCCTGGCCGGCTATCGGTTGGAGGGGAAAGCGATCGAACTCGGCGAAATCGTCGCCGACGAAGCCGACGCCTGCGTCGACGCGATGCGCGCTCATCCGGCGATCGCCCGTTTCGAATTGCTCGAATCGGCCGGCAGACGCGCGCTCGGCAAGTACGAGGTGTCAGATACGAACCTGTACGAGTTCGTCGATACCTCGTCGCTCCCCATCGAGTTCCCAATCGTCGCCCGGAACGGCTGGTTTACATTCGACCTGACCGGAACGCGCGAGGAACTCGAGCGCCTCCAGACGGTACTGGAGACGGCGGACGTCGCGTACGAACTGCAGTCGGTGATCACCACGACGGAGACGGAATCGCTGTTGACCGATCGCCAGCGGGAGGTCCTCGAAGCCGCCATACGCGAGGGCTACTTCGAAGTTCCGCGGGAGTGTACGCTCGCGGACCTCGCCGACACAGTCGACGTCGACAAGTCGACCGCGAGTACGATTCTCCGTCGCGGGCAGGCGACGGTGCTCAAATGGTTTCTGTCAGGCCCGGAAGCGAAGGGGAGACGCGTGCGATAACGCGGTAGGTCGCTGCGAGTGGCTGTGCTCCCGACGGGTGCGTTCCGAGAACAACACGCCGAAAACGAAACCACCTAACCTCGTCAGAGAGTGGAACAGGGCATGCACGAGGATAGCGAGGTCGCCGTTCTCCGACTCGGCCACCGCCCCGGTCGGGACGATCGGATGACGACCCACGTCGGGTTGACCGCTCGAGCGCTGGGTGCCGACCGCGTTCTCTTTCCCGACAACGCCGGCCAGTCGCTCGAGACGGTCGCGGACATCACCGACCGGTTCGGCGGCCCCTTCGCGGCCGAGCTCACCGACTCCCCGCTCGGCGACATCCGCGATTGGGAGGGCCGAGTCGTCCACCTCACGATGTACGGCGAGCGCGTCCAGGACGTCGAAGCGGACATCCGGGCGGCCCACGAATCCGCGGGCGACGCACTCTTGCTCGTCGTCGGCTCGGAAAAAGTGTCGTTCGACGTCTACGAAGAAGCCGACTGGAACGTCGGCGTCACCAACCAGCCCCACTCAGAAGTGGCCGGTCTCGCCGTTTTCCTCGACCGGCTATTCGAGGGTCGGGAACTCGAGCAAGAATGGGTTGACGCTGATCGGCGCGTGACCCCGATGGAAACGGGCAAGCGCGTCGAGTCGGTAGACGACGAAGAATAGCGCCCACGGAGTACTCGTGGGCGGTCGGCTCAGCCAGTCGGCTGAAAGAGCCGGAGCGGACGGATCAGGGCAGCGGTCGAAAGAGGCGGCCCGGACGAATCAACCGACGACAGATCATCCGATCGATCGCTGCCGTCTCTCGTTCGTCTTCGTCGAATACGTATCCGTTTCCACCCCGTTCTATCGAACCAGACGGCCGGAGAATCTCGTGGAGACGGACAAAATCCGATTCGAGGAGTCGGCCTTGTTGAAACCCTCAATCGCAGCTTACGCTGGGTTTTCGTTCTGAGGGTGAAATGCTGTCAGCCGCAGAAGCGCGAAAGCGAGAAGCAATACCAGGCCACTCCCGATGAGCGTGACCACGAGGTCATTGGCGACAGGAGCTGTGACGAGTGAGGTGACCGCGCGTGGAATGACGATCCCTGCGAATCCAACAGCTACAGATCCGAGTGCTACTGCCGTTGCACGTGCCTGGCGCGGGACCAGCGTCATCACTCCCACCACAACGAGAAAGAAACCGACAGTTGCTGCAGGTAGCGGGTCTAAGATGACTCCCAACATGTATGCCGCGAGTGTGAGTCCGCTTGCGATAGCAAGGAGTGCATCGAACCCCAGTTCTCGGTATATTTCTCCCATAGGAGATGATGTCCGGAGATCAGTTAAAAGTGTAACTGTCGTTCAAATCGAACTGAGAGCTAGAAGTTGGAGAATACTCGCCAGTTCCGGAGACAGCATCCCTGGCGGAGCGTGAACGGCTTCCGTGATTAGCGTAATGAGAACTGAACACCCGCACGGCGAGCCAACGCTATCGTACGTGCAACGAACCCGAGGAACGGTGATTTCGAAGGGCCATCCATCATCACTCGCTACTCAAACGTCACGTTTCTCAGTGTGACTTTCAATAACGCTGATGAGTACGGGTCGGTCACAGCTCTCCCCAGCGGTAAGCGGACGGTCGGCCTCGCGGAAAATTTCGAGTACTCACCCGGTGAGTTGGACCTCCGCTCCCGTCGACTCCACTTCGTCGACGGTGGTCCACCGCCACTCTCCGTTCGCCATTCGTCGACGCCGTCACGACAGAGCCAGCAGCCGATCGAGGCGGGCACCCAACCGCCTCCCCAGCCGCCGTCCCGCACCTGAACGATGCCCCTGGTAACGACGATCGAACAGAAGGCGACTTCGGCGATTCCCGGATCGATGGTGACATCGATACCGGTTGGACCGGAGACGACATCGACGGCGGACTGGACGAAAACGAACAGCAGCAAGTTCGTCGCAGTTTCGGTGCGCTCGAGTCCGATCCGGGAGAGAATACCGGCGAGAACGACCACGGCAGCGACGTCACTCACCTCGATCCGTTCGCGAATTCGTTACCAGAGACAGTGTCCGTATTTTTACAAGGAGATGCATCGGTACGAACCATGGTGATCGTGTCGACGTGCTCGAGCCTGATCACCTGCTTTCGTCCGCCGAATGTAAGAAGAGATACTTTTATATCATGACCTTCGGTACCACAGTTCATGAATCTGGAAGCGGTCGAACTCTCTGCGCGAGACGGAAACGTCGCGAAGCTCTTCGATCAGACGGCAGCCCACCACGGTGGCGCGCAAGCGATGGAACACCACGGCCGGCGGTGGACGCACGAGGAGGTACGCGACTGGACCGCTGCGTTCGCCGGCGGCCTGCACGATCTCGGCCTCGAGCCGGGCGATCGGATGCTCCTTTTTCTGCCGAACTGTCCGCAGTACCTGATCGCTTCGATCGGCGCGTTCAAAGCAGGGGTCGTGATCTCTCCAGTCAATCCACAGTACAAGCGTCGCGAAGTGGCGTATCAGCTCGAGGATACGGACGCGAGCGCGATCGTCACCCATCCGGCGCTTCGTCCGATCGTCGATCAGGCGACCGAAGACGCCGGAATGGAACCCGACGTGATCACCATACGGAGTGAGGATTGGGATCGCGACCCGGACGATCAGGCGTTCGAGGAACTTCGCGGCGAATCGACGCTGGTCGAGCGCGACGGCAACGACGTGGCCCTGCTGCCGTACACCTCCGGAACGACCGGCGATCCGAAAGGCGTCCAGCTTACCCACGACAACACGCGAGCGCAGTTGCTGTGGCCCCTGACCGCATCTAACGTCGACGTCGAACCCGACGACGTTCGCAGCCTCACCTGGCTCCCGCTGTATCACATCACCGGCTTTACCCACACCGCCCTCCAGCCGCTCGTCGGTGGCGGGCGGCTCTACTTTCGCAGCGCGCTCGAGTGGGACGCCGCGGAGTGTATGCAACTCATCGAGGACGAAGAGATCACCCACTTCGTCGGCGTAACGACGATGTACGCGGACATGGTCGACGCCGACGACTTCGGCGAATACGACCTCAGCAGCCTCGAGTCTGCCTCCGAAGGCGGCGCGAAGCTTTCGACCGCGGTTCAGGAACGGTTCGAAGAAACCGCTGGCGTCGACATCTCGGAGGGGTACGGGCTAACCGAAACCCACGGTGCAACCCACACCCAGATGGGGTCGACGTTCGGCCTGGAACACGGCACGATCGGCCAGCCGCTCCGGATGACCGACTGCAAAATCGTCGACGATTCGGGTGAGGAAGTCCCATCGGGCGACGAAGGAGAACTCCTCGTTCGTGGGCCACAGGTGATGAAAGGCTACCACGAGCTGCCCGAAGCGACCGACGCCGCCTTCACCGAAACCGGCTACTTCCGAACTGGCGACATCGCCCGACGCAACGGAAATAATTACTACGAGATCGTCGACCGAAAGAAGCACGTCATCGTCACCGCCGGCTACAACGTCTACCCCAGCGAACTCGAGAACCTCCTGCTCGATCACGACGCCGTCGCGGACGCCGCCGTCGTCGGGGTTCCCGACGAGCGCCGAAACGAGGTACCAAAGGCCTTCGTCGTCCCTGCATCCGATATCGAGCCCGGCGCGGACGTTACGGCCGAAGATATCAAAGAATTCTGTCTCGATGAAGTCGCTGGCTACAAACACCCACGCGAGATCGAATTCATCGACGAGCTCCCACGGACGACGTCCGGAAAGGTACAGAAGTACAAACTCGAAGACGCGGGCTGACTTCTTCTACGACCGAAGTCGTGTGCGTTCGCGCTGTTTTCGCCGTGAACGCGCTTCGGATCGGTAGCTCACGATCGTCACGGGGCCGGCACCGCTCTCGACGCGTTCGTACCAGATATGGGACCTCTGCGTGCGAACGATGGCCGAACCGAGGGTGGGTCACATGCCCGATTCGGCGCAGTGACCGACCGAGCGGCCCGTTGAATGGTCGCTCCGGATTCTTTCGTCCGTCCCGGAAATCGGACAGAGTCGGTTCGCCGTATCCGTCCGACAGATTTCGGGTTCGGGATCGGCTGTCGAACCGTCAGTCGATAGCCCAAATCGAGTCCTCACCGTCGCCATTCGAGACGACGGCCGAATTCACGCCCGCACCGCGAGCCACTGTCGGCGAGTAGTTGATAAGACTTAATGGCTTCATGCCGTTATACGTTGGTAATGGCTTTTGAGGACCTGCTCGAGGACCCGGTGATCCAGAAATATTTGCACGAGCTGGTCGGTCCAAAGGGGATGCCCGTCGCGGCGGCACCCCCTGACGGAGAGGTGACCGACGAGGAACTCGCGGAGGAACTCGATCTCGAGTTAAACGACGTGCGCCGAGCGCTGTTTATTCTGTACGAGAACGATCTCGCCAGCTATCGCCGGTTGCGCGACGAAGACTCCGGGTGGCTGACTTACCTCTGGACGTTCGAGTACGACAACATTCCTGAGAATCTCGAAGAGGAGATGTATCGGCTCCACGAGGCCCTCGAGGACCGACGCGAGTACGAGCGAAACCACGAGTTCTACCTCTGTGAGATCTGCTCTATCCGATTCGAGTTCGGCGAGGCAATGGACTTCGGCTTCGAGTGTCCGGAGTGTGGCTCGCCGCTCGAATCGATGGACAATAATCGACTGGTCACCGCGATGGACGACCGCCTCGACGCACTCGAGGACGAACTCAACATCGACGCGGACGCCTGATGGTCGTACTCGCAACCAAGATATACGTCGAGGGGGGCGCCCGCGAACGAGCGCTGGACTCGCTTCGTTCGCTGGTCGACAACGAGATCGGGGACCTCGACGTGGCGTTCGAACTTGGCGTTCGCCACGACGACTTCCCGTCGGTGACCATCGAGGGTGAAGACGCTATCGTCGCCCGTAACGTCCTCCGAGAGGAATTCGGCGAGATCGTCCCCGATCTCGAGGTGGGGGAAACCTACGTCGGGACGCTGGAATCCTGGGACGAAGCGGGAATCGTCCTCGACGCCGGACAGGCGGTTCGGATACAGACCGACGAACTCGGACTCGGGCCCGGATCACCGGCGCAGATCCGCGACAGATACGGGCTCGTCCAGCACATGCCGATGCAGTTCGTATACGGCAGCGAGGATGACGCGGACGGCGAACCACACCGGCTCGCCGACGCCGAATGTGATCGCCTCTACGAGTGGACTCGAGGCACCGGCCGTCTCAACGTCAATAGCGCGACTCGAGCGGAAGTGCGAGCGACGCTCAACCGGGCGGGTCACGCACAGGATTACGTCACCGTCGAACGGCTCGGATTACTCGAACAAAGCGTACTCTGCACCGAGAACACCGATCCACCGGGATTGCTGGCGAGCATCGGCGAGTACCTCCCGGCGGAACTTCGTTGTGTCGTGCCATAGCATGAATCGGCGACTCGTATATGCAGTGATCGCGGTTGCCTTGCTTACGATGGGAGCGGGTTGTGCAGCGATTTTCAACGGCGTTTCGGATGAACAGCTCGATCGAGAGCAAAATTACAGCGACCTCCGTGGAAGCGACGCAGACGTCAGGATCGACATCGAAGACGGGAACCTGATACGAAGCGGCGAGTTCCGAGCAGTCTATAACCTCAGCGCCACGAACGAACTGTCTCTTTACAGATCGACGATCTATCGCGAAGAGCCCTTACAGATACACAGCGTCCGCTACTGGTATCCAAACGGCACCGAGCTGACTGGCTCCGAACTCGATATCGAACAGGGACGATCAGCAACGACCGTCGAGGTTCCGGACGAAAACGGCACGCTCGCGTTCTCCGGCGAGGCTGGCCGCAAGACGATCAGATTACCGACCTACGTTAGTGGGTCCTACCAGGTGACGATTCCGGACAAACATCGAACGACGAATTTCCTGTTCGGAGACGTCACTCCGGGCGGATACGAGCGCGAAATCGTCGGAGGGCAGGAGCGACTCACCTGGGACGAAATCGAAGCAGACAGGACGATCTCGCTTCGATACTATCTGGTCCGAGATATCCCGCTGTTCCTCGGTCTCATTGGAGTGGCTGTTCTGTTCGGCGGTATCGGGATTGGCTACTATTACCGTCAGGTCAAACAGTTACAGGAACAACGCGAGAAGTACGGTGTCGACGTCAACGACGATTCAGACAGCGGACCACCCCCGGGGCTCCGGTAAGGCAATCACCGTCGAACGGTCTTCGATCGAGTTCGACCGGTCATCGTTCATCCATCAGCGATGAATCGCTTGCTCGTTGAGCCAAACTGTCTTCGTGCCATCGATCTGGACTCTACCCTTGACGTGGGTCGTGTTCATATGCGATGGCTCGAGCGACTCAGGCCGAACGGTTCGAGGGCCGTCGACGTCGTCCACAAGCCAGCCGTAGTAGTAGCCATCGTCGTCCGTGACATCGAGAACGAGTAGTTCCGGGTTATCGACCCGGACAGACGTTCGGAAGGTCGATCCAAAGACGCGCGGGAGATCGACGACGCTGATTCTCTCGTCGGTAACGGTTATCGTCCCCGCGTTCCACGGATCGTCGGCATCCGCGAGCGTCGAGTCGTCTGCGATGCCGAGAACGGAGACTACAGATCCGGCGCTGATGCAGTATCGAGAGCTATCGAGGCTAAATGTAAGTACCGTGTCAACCTCGTCGTCAGTACCGATCCTGTCGTTGGAAGCCGATCCCATTCGATGCGATGACTGTCGACGCGGAAAGTAAACGTTCCGGATCGGACCCTCCCGACCGTTCAGTACTACGTCCTGTCGATGGCGGAGAACCGCACGGTTCGTTTGGAATCGGTCCCTCATCGGTGCCGTGAGATCTGCGTCGATCGAGCGATACGTCGTCCGCAGATCGGAATCCGTCTACTCACCGCGGGCTTCGCCTCGGCGCCGGCAGACCAGGGGCCCATCTTCTTGTCAGCGGATCGCATACACGCGTGCATGGAGGAGATTACACTCGGCGTTCCGAAACCGATCCTGGAGCGACTACCGGCCGACGACGAGAACGCAGCGGCGGACATGCAAGAGGCAGTCGCAGGATGGGAACGGCAACTGAACGGGATACTCGAGGAAGCCGACGACGAGCGAGAAGCCGTCAGCCGCGTTCTCGAGGTAATCGATCGATTCGAGGAGCGCTACGAGACGTACGACGACATGGTCCCCGAGTTGCGAGCCTGGGGGCAGTCCCCCATCTACGCGATTGCGTGGCGAACTCTCTACGCGGACGTAATCGCCCAGCTTCACGACCATGACGACCTCGGCGATCAACTCGATCGCGAACGAAACGCGAGGTTGGTAGAAGACGGTATTCGACTGCGCGACCTGTGACGGTCGCTTCCCGCTCGACGGCTGGTGATTACACCAGCTTATACCAACTGTGTAATACGTAGACAAACGTCCACACGGGGGCCTACCGGTCCGTTTTCGCCCCTCTCGGAAATAAGTCGGGACAAATACACAAACTCTTGAACAGTAACGATTTTGTAGTCACACTCGAGAGAAGCACCCGTGGCGACGACAACCGACGAAACTGCTTCGGACATTGCTGGTGGGATCGATCTGACGACGCGCGTTCGTCGTCGGATTCTCCCCGCGCTTCATCGGATCAAAGAGCCACTCGGTGGCTACGCTATCTGTAGACAGCATCCGGACGAGTACGTCGGAACCGTCAGGCGGCCCCTCAGTGGAGTTCGGTCCACGCTCGACGGGATGGATTTCGATCCAGAACCGATCGCCTCCCTGAAAGTCCACGACGACGGCAGGCTCTCGGCTGGAAGCTGGGTTCGACGCGAATCGTCGTTGGCGACGTGGCAGCTACATGTCGCGCTATTTCGGACCGGCGGAAGTACCGGTGCCGTCGACGTATTTGCTCACCGAGAGTACTCCTGGCTTCGACATCCGTACAAGCACTACACCCGCGAGGGCTGGGACGTTCACAGCGGCGTCGAACGAATGCGATCGCTACTGTCGGACCACGACGTCTCCTTTCGGATCGAATAGCAGCCTGCGAACGGGCCTGGAGAGCACACACGCCCTGCTCACACCGACCCCCTCGTCCCAAGCCTTCAAATTCTCGGCCTGGCTAACGGTCGTATGGAGTTCGCTGTGTCCCGCGACGGGACGACGCTCATTACTCTTCATGGAGGATCCGATACGACCGCTCGTGACGACGCGACGGCGGAACTCGACGACGCTCTCGGAGCCCTCGCAACCGATGGGAAGATAACCGAGTGGGCCGTTCGCGACGCAGAGGTGTACGAACACCCGACCGCACCGTTCGATCCGTATACGATCACGCTCACGTTTTCGGTGACAGTGACCGTGGAGGCCGACGAGGCGGACGTCGCAGCGGACCGTGGCACACGTCGGATCGACGACGCGCTCGAGCGGGCCGAACTCGACTCCGTCTCCTATACGTCCTCACCGGAAACGACGGCGGCCTGAACACGGACGGCGACCGTCAGTCGACCGTCGGGAGAAGCCCCGAATCATCACTCACGCATCCGCAAGGCCGGAATCGACGGAGGACACAGGTATCGCGACGTTCGTTCGTCGGATCGCGGTCGAAGCAGGAGTACCCCCTCGCCAGCACCGATGGGTTTGCGCCCGGACTTATGGCATCCGCGCACGTCTCTCGAGTATGGAAATCGATCTCCGGTTCTTCGCTACCTTCCGGGAAGCCGTTGGGGAAAAGGAACGAACGCGCACGGTCGACGACGACGCGACCGTCGGCGAGGTCCTCGCCGCACTCGAAGCCGAGTACGACGACCTCGAAGGGCGATTGCTCGAGAGCGGGACGATTCGGCCCCAGTTGAGCGTGTTGAAAAACGGGCGCAACGTGGTTCATATGGCTGGCGTCGAAACGACGCTGAGAGACGGTGACGTGGTCTCGGTGTTCCCGCCGGTCGCCGGCGGATAACGTGTAACCGAAAATCGAAGTTCGCCGCCATGACAGCCTTTTTCCCGCGGAGTATAGGCAGTAATGTCTGATCGAGGAAATTGCTGAATTGGTAGTTCATCTCGGGTTCGACAGGGTCGTCGACCGCGATGAAACTCGGACGACGAGTCAGCAAATATGCCTGTTCATCGGCATCGTATTCGTGTTGCTCGCGAGTGCCCTGGCTATCACAACCGGCCCGTTGTACGGACTCGCTGCAGGAATTATCGCCGTGGCACTCCTCCGTTATGGTGTGTGATCGCACCGCAAAGGCGAGAACGAATTAATTTTGAACTCCAGCAGCCGTGGGCGATTCGTACGCGCGTTGTAGCGCCCGTTTCGAAGACGTCTGACACCGACCGCTGCCCGACAGTATATCCGTCCAGCCGTCGAACGAAGTGTATGGCAACGCGTCTGGAGCGCTCCTTTCGCGGTATCTCCGAACGGCTCGCGGTCCGCTATTTGACGAACCTTGGCGGACGACGGATCGACGAGCACACCGTCGAGGGCGACGACTGGACGGCGACGCTCTCCTCGGAAACGGTCGAAATCGGGCCGTCCTTGTCGCTGACCGAAGTGACAGTCATCTTCGAGGGCGAAGAAGACACCCTCGAGTCGCTCGTCGAACGGTTCGCACAGAAGGCGATGCGCGCGGGTGGATGAATGTCGGGCGAACCGATCGCCGGGCAGGTACTCTTGCTAACGGCCGCGAAAGCCAGCGTGCCGGGATCCGCGCTTCCCTCTCTGATCGACCGCGTACAGACGCTGCTGGAGCCGGAACTCGACCGGTACCGACGGGACTACGAACGCCTATTCTCGGACGAAACCCTCGAGATTTTTCTCGTCGACCGCGGCCACTGGAACGAGATCGGAAACGCACTCGACGTGACCGATCGCGAACTGGCAGCCGTCCGTCGCACCCACGAAGAACAGTTGTTATCGATCGGTCGGCGGACGGATCGCGAATCCGAGTTCGAAACGGCACTCGAGATTCGCGACCCAGTGGTTATCGGACGCGTCGGGACGGCATCCGAACCGGATGAGTGAAGCCGGATGAATCGACGGTATGCAGCAGTGGCGCTCGTCCGATATCCCGTCGACGATACGCCTCGGATTCGATGGCAACCATAAAGATAGTGTTCCCCCATTGGCAAAGCACTGAGACGATGGCCATCGATCAGGAGACCGAGATGACCGACGGTGAGATCGACGACTTTCTCAGTCGTCGCGAGACGGGGGTGCTATCGCTTGCACGTACCAACGAACCCTATGCAATCCCTATTTCGTACGGTTACGACCACGATGAGCGTGAGTTCTATATGCGCCTGGTGTCGACGCCCGAAAGCGAAAAGCGTCAGTTTCTAGAATCCTCTCCCCAGGCTCGACTCGTCGTCTACGACGAGTCTGGGTCGACGTACCGGAGCATCATCGCCACGGGAAAACTAGAGAACATCGATCCGCCCGACCTCACACCGGGGGAAATCGCCCAGTACGGGGATGCGAAACGGCCGTTATTCGAAATCTGGGCCGAGGGAAAGAAATCGCTGAATATCGAACTCTATCGCCTCGAGCCGACGACACTCAACGGGCGACGAACCGACGTCGATCGCGAGGCATAATACGCCGTTTCGCTGGGAAACGAGAATCGAAGCGTACACGAGCGAACGTCAGTTTTCACTCTGTTGCTCCGCACCGAAGTCCGATGGCGTCACCGACGTCGCACAGACAGGACAGCCGTGTGTAAGCGTGGCTTCCCGCATCGATTCGTTGACTTCGATCTCCTGCCCGCACTCGGGGCACGTAAACTGATATCGACTCATAGCGGAGCGGTGATGTGAAACCTCGGTTGTGTACGTATTGCTGTGGGTCCAATATATATATCGTTGCGGTTCGATACCGTTTGCCTGTAGGTCCCGATACGTTCATGAGTCTCGAGTTTCGAACCGACTCGTGTGGCGCTTCCACGGCGTAAACCTGTGAGTCTTTCACGATGGGGCACTCGGCGTTCCGACGGTTTTCCGGCGCGCATCGGATCGACACGTCCGTCGAACGGTCGTCCGGCTTCGGCCGAATTCGATTCGGACACGTCTTCGACAGAGGCCACAGTGACAGCCGTTCCCTCGTGTTTGCACGTCGAAACACTGCGCGTCAGAGGTCGTCGGCGAATCGCCGGTCGATCCACCAGCCGTACGGATTGGACTGTCTTCCGTCTCCGTCCGTTACTGTTCGAGACGAGTCGAGATCTCGGTAACTTGCACGGGTAGGGAGAGAGAGAGAGACGGCCTCTAGCTCGCTTCCCGTGTCGATACTGTTTCGGCCGACCGATAGTTCCTTTTTTCACGTGGGATACAGTTAAGCGGCATGCCGATGAACAGTTCACATACGGGTGAGCTGATAGATGCCCTCGACCGGCGATCCACGACCCCCGCTCCCCGAGTGGATCACGGACGCCTACGCCATCCTTTCGGATTACACAACGGATACGGATTCCGAGAAGAGAGAGTACACCGTTCCCTCTATCGAACGTGAACGCGCGATCGAAATCCTCCGTTCGGCGGACGAACTGGCGCTCGAGCCGGAGGACGCCGATCATGCGATTACACGCTTGATCGAGCGGGGGTATTTTTACGAGGTCGACAACGAGTTGCGTGTCACCCTTCCGTCCGGAATGCAGTGACGACTGACGGACGAAGGTCAGTCGACGAACCGTTCGAAACACGTGCGTGACTCCGCTATCGAATCGTCGAGTTCGCTCGGTTATTCGTAATCGAGAATAGCGTCCAACAGCTTCGACTGTGCTGCTGCGAGGTGCTCGGTCAGGGTCGTGCTGGTGATTCCGAGCTCCTCGGCAACTTCGCCGGCGTTTGCTCGCTTTGGGTGTTCGAAGTACCCCATCCGATGGGCAGTCTCGAGGACCTCGAACTGACGGTCGGTCAGCGTACTACGGTCGACGAAAACGAGGTTTCGTTCGTCGTGGTCTTGCTGGGACTGGAGCAACCGCTGGACGTCGAGGCTCGCATATCGGTCCCGTAATTCGCCGATGACTGCCTGTAGCCCATGCATGTCCGGCGCATGAAATGTCAGATACAACATCGAACCCTGGGTGCGGACGTCGACGACAGGACAATCGTGCTTCTCGACGGATTCACAGGGACATCCACGGCCGAGTTTGCGCTCGAACCGATAGACCGAACTCGAACTATACGAGAAAATCCGTGACAGATCAGCATCGGTGTCGAACTCGTCGGGATGGCGTTCTGCTTCGAGCATGAACTCCTCGGTTACGCGCTCGGGCGCTGACGGGTTGTTACTCTTGGAGACGGAGTGAATCCGCCCGTCTGTCTCGGCCGAGGCCTGAGCGACGACACAGTCTGGCGGATCCTCGATCTTCACCTCCGCTCGGATTCCCGAAGCCATTGCAATCAGTTGGGTGGGCCGACTCCCTAAACCCTGCGCACCTGTGTGAGGAACGATCGGCCGTGACCGCTCGAATTTGTCCCTCGTCGGGCATCGTCTTTTGAGATAGTCCTCCCAGTTGCTCACCTGGCGATCGCATTCGAGAACGGCGCCGTCGGTGGCACGACCACTCCCCATATAAAGCCCCCTGTATTTAGTGGGTCTCAATTGGAGGGGCTCCGGTCGGAACTAGAAAGCGTAACAGATGGCTCCCCCGAACCCCGACGCACGCGAGACCCGGACGCGAGGATGGCAGCACACGGAACAGGTCGATCCCCAGGCAGTGCTTACGGCACTCGACGATGCTGCCTGTCGATCCATTCTCGAGGCAACGAACGAGGAGTCGCTCACGGCGACGGAACTTTCCGAGCGATGTGACATCCCAATGTCGACGGCGTACCGGAAGGTGGAACTGTTGACCGAAGCCGACCTGGTGGAAGAACAGGTCCGAATCAACACCTCCGGCAAGCACGCCACCGAGTACCACAAGAGCTTCGACGACGTGCTCGTCTCCGTCACCGGCGGAGAGATAGAAATCGAAATGACGAAGCCGAAGTCCAAATCCAAATCGGCATCGTCCGCCGCCATCGCGAGCGATTGATTCATCTATCGACTCCGGTACTTGCAGCCCATCGAATCGTTTGATTCGACTGTAGCAGCAGACTCGTCTCGAGGCGGTCCCCGGAGATGCGTGGAACTCGTTTTGCCGTCCGTTTCTCCACGTCGGTAGCGACCACCTGCAGCGGACGGAAACGAAAACGGGGACGGCGTTTGCGTTTTCGTTCGCATCGGTCCCGTCTTGTGGATGCGATTGACGACTGGTTCGAGGCCGCCACCGTCAAATCCACCGACGGGACGTTCCGCTTCGGTCGCTCGAGTCGCCCTCCAGTGCCCGATACCGGTCGGTCACGTCCTCGAGCGAGACTTCGCCGTCCGGTACGCGATACGCCGCCACGACGGACCGATCAGCGTCCGGCGCGTTCGTCGTTTTGTCGACTGCGTACCCGATGTACGTACACGCATCTCGCGTAAATTCGACCACCGAATACCCCCAGTGGTGGCTGTCGAAGAATTCGATGTGCGGATTCATCGCCGGGACCAGCCACGACAACAGCGGTTCCGTAAGCGTTCGCCGCCAGCCGCGAGTCAGATGCAGGGCCTCCGCGACGTTGAGTGAGGTGACTGCGGGCGTCATGAACTCGACGCCGATCCGTTCGCCTTGCGCGACGCCCTCCCCGCCCGTAACCCGACCCGGGTACGACGATTTCGAATATGCGGCGATATAACAGTGCATGTCGCCGGTCAGGGTCACGAAGTTGTCGACGTCGGCCTCTGCGATCGACTCGCTGATTTGCATCCGCTCTCTCGTATACCCGTCCCAGCCGCCCTGGACGGGGTAGAGCGAGAGCGGGCCGGACCCGACGCGAAGGGGGACGGTCAGGACCTCGTCGGCCCATACCGTCCACGTCGCATCCGAGCCGGTGATCGTGTCGATGAGCCACTCGCGTTGGGCTCCGCCGAGCATCGTCCGTCCGGGCGGTTCGCGGTGCGGGCCGACGTTGTCGGGCGTCGGTATCGCTTCGCGAGGAGGATCACGGAACAGTCGCTCGTCGGTCATCGCGAGCGTCACGAGATCGCCGAATTCGAACTCTCGCCAGAGCTGGAACCGGTCCTGAAGACTGTCGCCGCGCGGATCGTAGTGGACGCGAGCGGGCATGTACTCCCACCACGCGTGCATCGCGTCCGCAATGAGATCGGTCATAAACGCTGGGTCGTCGCCTCGCGGGTGGTCGCCCGCGGGCGCATCCGCCCGTTTGTCCCAGTACAGATCGTTGACCATCTCGTGATCGTCCCATCCGGCGATCACGGTGTGCGCTTCCAGCGCTTCCGTGAGGAATCGGTCGCTTCGATACGTCCGGTACAGGTACCGGTAGTCCTCGAGACCCCACACGCGACCGTTGCCGCTCGGGAGTTCCTTTTCGCGCCCGGGGTAGTCGTACGAGCCGAGGCCCTTGAAGTCGCCGTCGTCCGACTCGTAGATGAAGTCGCCGACGTGGACGAGAAAATCGACGTCCTCACGGGCGACATAGTGATACGCCGGATAGTACCCGTTGAGGTAGTTCTGACACGCGAGCACTGCAAGACGCAGGCTTTCGGGGGACGCATCCGACCCGGGAAGCGTCTGGCACCGACCGATCCGTGATGCCGTCTCCCGGTAGTAAAATCGGTAGTGATACTCGCGGTCCGAGTCCAGATGCCCGTCGAGGTCGACTTTGACCGTGTAGTCGTGGGACCGAATCTGCTCGGCATCGGTGACTACCCCCTCGTAGACAACGTCGTCGAAGTCCGGGTCGTTCGCAACGCGCACGGCCAGGGGCTCATCCGGGTCGAAGACCGCCGGCTCGAGTCGCGTCCAGAGGATTACCCCGGACGAGGTCGGCCCACCGCTGGCCACCGACTGGGGAAACACTGCATTCGGATCCGCGTCGCGGTCGTGTTCGAACCGGCTGGTGTCGATTTCTGGGTCGACATCGGTCGCCACCGCAAGGTCGTGCGAGTCCAGTTCGGACAGCAGTTCGGCGTGATCGTCTCCACCCCGCAACGGCTCGTCTCGCCCACCCAGATCGATGTCGTCCGCCATATGGACTCTGTTGGATAATGGGAGGTTGTAGGTTTATGGGTCGGGGGCAACGGCGACGTCGCAACCCTCGGCCCGGAGCGAAGCGCCCCCTCAGAGCAGCGAATCGCCGTGACCGTTCCGCCCGGAACGGACCCGCCGGCACCGAGCGGACCCACGCCGCGACGACGACGATCACGAGCGTGACGATCGGACCCTGGCTCATCCCGCCCGCGACTCGACTTCGGGCGGCCCGCTGTCACGTCGCGATTCGAGAAACGTATCCTCGTCGGCGGTGAGATCACGTCCGCGGAATTCATCGAGTCCCGCCTGATAGCGCTCGCGTTCGTTCCAGCCCCCGTCCTCGGTCGGCCGCGGGAACTCGAGCACGAGTTCGGCGATGCCCGTCGTCGCGCCGGTGTAGGCGAAGCCGGACCGGTAGAGCGCCTCGTAGGCGTAGGGGTTGTTGACAGCGATCCGGAGCCGGTCATAGCCGCGCTCTACGGCCCGATCGCGGACCAGGCGGACGAGCGCGGGGCCGATCCCCTCGCCGCGACGGTCACCGGCGACAGTCACGTAGCGCAGCCACAACGTGGCGTCGTCCGTGCGGTCGGGATTGAAGGCGATCGCCGCGACGATCGACCCGTCGTCGGCTCGAGCCACCGCTTTGCCGGTGTTCGTCATCACGAACTTGCCGGCGTAGCTGAACCGCTCGTGGTCGAGGCGGAGTTTCGGTCCGTCAGGGGGCCAGCCGAGCAGTTCGTACTCCATGCAGACGCTTGGCGCCCGCTCCACAACAATGTGCGGTATCCGGACGGAGACGCCGCCGTGAGGCTGCTGTAAAATACCTGATAACACGTTTGGAACCGTTCGTGGTACCGGTGCAGCGATAGTTGGCGAATCACACACAGCGGCCGCGTCGGGCTGAGTAGCAAGACCGGATGGATCGTCGGCGACTCGTTCGGCGGTGCAATCGCGTTCGGGGGCGTCATGGTACTGATCGACCCGGGCGTCGTGACGTCCGCGATCCACGCTATCTACGGCCGCCGACCCATCGATTCCCTCGACTGGGTGAGTCACGTCGCCCATGGAATCGTCCTCGGTGTCATTGTCGGCCTGTTCATCACGCAGGAGCCGATGGTCAACGACGGGACGGTATTCATCAGCCAGTCCTCGGATAAGGCGGCCTGGACGTACCTCCTCGCATTCGACGCCAAAACGAGCGAACAGCGCTGGAAGTGGCAGGTCGGGAAGCCCGACGAGTGGGTCGGTGAGACGTGGCAGTTCTCCAGCGGGGCGGCGTGGATGACGCCGACGTAGTCGTTGAAACGATTTACCTACCGCTCGCATTGCTGCGGCCAGCGAGTGCTCGCTGGCCGCGAACTCGCGAGCGGGGTGTGCAATGACGTTCAACGACTACTATGACTACCGACTCGCTGGCGACGTCACTCGAATCCGCTGACCAGGGTTACAACCCACTGCGCCGTATCGCCGCGTTGTCGGACATCCACTCGTTCGACCCACTTGACCCACTGAAACCCCCGTCGGCCAGGGGCGACGAGTCGCAGCGGGGCTCCGTGGCCGTGGCTGAGGCGCTCGCCGCCGACATGGGTCGCCAGGAGTGCATTCCGCGCCTCGTGGATCGGGAGACTCCAGCGGTAGCCGGTGACCGAGACGAAACGAACGAACCGGCCTTCCTCGTCCACACCGGCCGCATCGATCACGTCCCCGACGCGGAGACCACGCCACTGTTGTACCGTGTACCACCCGCTCGTGCAGTCTAATACCGCTCGTCGTTCAGTGTTAGAGGACAGATCTTGGTAGTCGAGTTCCAGCGGCGTCTCCACCGCTCCGCGGACGGTGAGTGTCCAGTCTGAGAGATCGACAGGGTCGGGGTCATCGGCGACCCACGCGGTGATCGGAAAACTCTCGTTGCCCGCTCCGTCTCGCGGCTGCGATCCCGTGAATCGCCGGTCTCCGCCAGGCCCGTTCAGGAACTGATTTGCGAACTCCTGTCCACGATATGCCACTGCACCGCCGACGAGTAATACAGTGTACTGTAGGAGTGTCCGACGTCGGTCGAAGTCGCGTCGTCTCGGAAGGCGAAATCGGGTCGTGAGGTGCCATAGCATGAGCGGAATGAGTACGAGTCCGAATCCGACGTGAACGCTCAGGAGAGTCCAATTGGAGAGGCGAACATCCATGCCGAACACCCAGCTGATGCCGGTCGCCAGTACACCGAAGACCGAGAGCAGAGTGACTACCGACAGAAGGGTGGACGGTTGCCACTGCCTACTGTTCGCGAGACGGTACCGAACGCGAGCGAGTTTGAAGACGAGCAAGACGATAAGCGTCAGCCCGGCGATCCGGTGAGCCCAGAACAGCGGCCACCAAACAACCGATCCGACAGTGAAGGAAAGAAGCCCCGAAGCGGCCTCGAAACAGACGATTGCGAAGATCGACCAGTCGACGAGCCGCGGCGGCAACCACACGAAAGCGAGGACATTCTGCAGACCAGCTACCACTCTCCGGACCATATTCGTACTACGTCTCTCTCCCTAAAATAGTGTCACTGCCTACCATACGCCCGGACGGGCTGTCCGAATTCTCTTTCTCGAGCGGTGTGTGTCACCTGCACTGAGCGTTTGGACGACATTCGGAGTGGGGCCAAACCTGTGTTACATTCGCGCCTTCTATTCAGCACGGTCGCTACTGCCCTCCCAAACAGTTGTTAGAACCTGTGTACTGGATTCAAAGGGTGAGTGCAGCATGTGGGCCACGTTTTATTCAGGCCGAAGTGGGTGCATCATCAGTTCGGTGGAATTGCTACCTGTGCAGGTGTTTCGATCTACAGCAGAGGAAGATACTGCCCCATCGAGCGTTGTACGACGTCCTCATGACGCTGGGCTCTCACGAAGTACCAGGGTGGGCTGTAAACGGATCGCGTCGCCGGGAGTACAGCGTCGACTACCCTCACGAGCTCAGGCAGCATGATCAACCCACTTCGAGTCCCAAATTGAACCGTCTTCATACCTCGGTATCCAAATTCTGGGGCAGGGATATGCAGAGGAAGTTAAGCAAAATAGCAATGAAACATGTGTTCGTATTCCTAGACACGATGGCAACATTGGCTGCCGATGCGTCTCTACGTCAGGCCCAACAGCAAGACACTGATATTGCAGTAAGCGCAACTGGTGTCGCAAAGACCTACGACTCACGGATCCCGTTCACAAACTCCGTCGACGTCCTAGACAACGCAACTCTCGAGGTGAAGTGTGGAGAGATCGTCGGCATCATGGGCGAAAACGGGAGTGGCAAGTCGACGCTCATGCAAATCCTCGCGGGGGTCCTCGAGCACGACGCTGGCGATGTTACCCGCGGCGGAACCGTTGGCTGGTGCCCACAAGAACCACGTCTCTACGACCGACTGACCGTCGACGAAACCTTCGAGCTTTTCGGGCGCGCCTACGGGATGGCCGACACCGAGATTGAAGATGCACGCGGCTGGCTGACCGACGTGCTCGACTTCGAGAAGTTCCACGACCGGCAAATACGCAACCTAAGCGGTGGGAACCGTCAGAAGATGAATCTCTCAGTCGCACTTATGCACCAGCCCGATCTCCTTCTGCTAGACGAGCCGTACACCGGGTTCGACTGGGAGACGTTCCTCGCATTCTGGGATCTCACTGAAGAACTGCGTGAGCGCGGCGTCGGGGTCGCAATCATTTCACACATCATCAACGAACGCGACCGGTTCGACGTCATTTACGAACTCCACGATGGCCACCTTCACCGACAGGAGGTCGGTGAAGACGTAGCTGTGAACCCGGCACCGACGGCTGATGGTATCTCCTGTGAACGCACGGCAGCGTTCCTCGACCGGGACGAAGCGGCCGGTGCCGGCCAGTGCGCCGTAAACACGGAGGGAACGTAGATGAGTGCGAATCGACGAGTCCCCGCGGGCATCCGTGCCAGCACGCTATCGTTCTTCCGGGAACCGCTCAACGTCGCGCTGTTGTTGCTACTGCCCGCATTGTCCATCCAAATTTACGGCGTAAGCCTCAGTCAATTTCCGGACATCGGCATGTTCGCCACCTCGGAGTCGCTTACGACGACCGGGCGGATCACAGGCGCCGTCTTCGCGACGGGAGCGCTCGCAGGCGTCCTCGGCCTCTTCCAAATGATCAGTGCACGGAACGCTGACCGCCGGCTCGTCATTGCTGGATTTCATCCGAGCGAGCTGGTCGTCTCGCGATTCGCGACCCTCCTCGTCGTCAGCCTTGCCATCAGCGCAATCTCAACAGCCACGCTCGCCTGGTTGCTTTCCGACACCATTGGCGCCCCTCTTATCGTGTTCAGCAGCCTCGCACTTGCAGGCATCATCTACGGGCTCTTGGGAATGCTTGTCGGGACAATTCTCCCGCGAGAACTCGAGGGATCACTTCTCCTCGTGATTGTCGCGGACATGGACAACGTATTCGCGAGTGGCCTGTTCAACATCGATGAGAGTATCACTCAGTTCGCACCGCTCTCTCACCCGCACGAGCTTGTCTCTCACGCCGTCGTTGAGGAGGGCCTCGGAACAGCCCATGTGCTGCCAGCAATCGCGTTCATCGTTACGTTCGGGCTGTTGAGCGTTGCGGCGTACGCCTACACTATCAACGGGGGCGACACCTGATGGAGCGACGTACTATGACCGCGATCGAGATGAGTGTGCGCGAATTCGCCCGAACACCGATCTTGATTGCACTGCTGGCATTTCTCCCCGTGTACATGATCGGCGTGTTCGTCTGGCTCGTTCCTGATTCGACCATCCCTCTCACGGTCGATGGAGCAACGGTGACTGCCGAGATGTCGGCGTTCGCAGCAGCGTTCATGACGCCAGTGACCGTGGCCGTTCTCTCCGGGATTGTCGGACTGTTCCTCATGCAGACCTCGAAAATGGCCGATAGTCGCTTACGACTTGCAGGCTATCGCGCCCGGGAACTGGTCACCGCCCGGGTCGGACTGCTGACTGCTGGAAGCGTCATTGTGTCCGGTGCGTCACTGACCGTTGCACTCGTCGTATTAACTCCTGAAAACGTGGCTGCGTTCGCTGGAGCAGCAGTCCTCGTGGGGATGACCTACGGTATCTTGGGCGTCATCATTGGAATCGTCCTCGACCGTCTTCCGGGAGTTTACGTCATGCTCTTTGCACCGATGGTCGACATCCTCATGTTCCAGAACCCACTCGCAACAGAGTCACCGACCTGGACGACGGTCCTCCCTGGCCACTTTGCGACGAACGCACTCATGGATGCCGCGTTCACATCCGGAGGCGTCCTCAACGATCTTCTCGCCGCAGGCGGGTACGTCTTAGTGCTCCTGTCCGTCGGTGTCGTCGTCTTCTACTGGGCGACGATGACTGACTGAAACCTATCGTCAAACGAACTGATTTGGCTTCCGTCTTGCCTCTTCTCCATCTGTGAGTCCCTCCAGACCTCGTACAACACCCGCGTTCTTGATGACTCGGACTTTTGCTGTGTCAGTAGAGTCAGCGATGTGTGCGGTTCCCAGAGAAACTATTCAAAACTAAGACGGTTTGGCGATGCTGAATAGAGAGGATGGATTCAGCCGACCGTTCCAGTTCGTTCTACGAGTTTGAACATATAAGAAGAAAGATCAGTGTCGGTCAGATACTATCGGTGTCGGAGTTCTCCTCATCGAGGTCTGGTTGCAAACCCGTCGCGATGGCTGTCACCTCGCGATCACGTCGTTGTCCGGAGGTGTGATCTCCGTCGGTTCATCGAGGCTGTATCCGTCGCCGCCACCGTCATCATCATCGTCGTTAGGACTGCCACACCCAGCAAAAACAACGGCGGTGATGGTTGCAGACGCCGCGAGGAAGCGTCTCCGTTCCATACAGTAACTTTGTGAATTGCTACCAAGAAGCTTGGGGTGAGAAACCGTTCGGCGTGATTTGATCGGCCCTTCAACTTGTGCGACATTCGCGCTTTGTACCTCACGGAGAGACGATGAACTACGAACTGCTGTCAGAAACGGACTGCTGACTACTGAGGGAGGATTCACCGAAATGACCCACCGTATTGGGATTCCCCTCAACCAATATAACCTTCACTCATATCGGCGGTTTTAAAATTTGTAGTGATTTTCAGATTACCATATGACAATATCACGATTCAAAGGCTATCAGATATGAGAGATATAACGGGCAAAATCGTGTCTTCTGACTGGATACGAGGACAGTATATTCTTTATGGCGGGATTCTCCTCCACTTTGGAATCGGACTTTTACACCTCTCTCGGCATACTCACTTAGGTGATTTCAGCCAGTCTATATTCGAAATTGTCATCTTAATTGGATTTCCATCGGCAATGCTGGCGTTTCTTTATTGGCGGCGTTCGGACTTCGTCCGAGAGAAGGATTTCTGGAGAACCGCTGTCGGAGGAGGACTGGGAATGGCTACTGCGCTCACACTGTATGGGTTATACCTACTCGATTCCAGTCTCTCGCCTGGGGTATCGATAGAGTTGGCTTCACTCTCCGATAGTACCTTCACCTATCTGCTTGCCGCAAATGGGGGTGCGTTAGCAGGTTTGCTGTTCGGGTGGCAGCAGATCCGTGTCCGTCAGGTTGCGCGGCAAGCGGAACGAGCCGAAACGAGGGCCGAACTTTCGAAACAGCACGAACAAAGTCTCCTCTTCCTCAATCGAATTCTTCGACATCACGTGCTCAACGGTCTGAATGTCATCCTCGTAGAGGTCGAAAACCTCCGTTTGGAGGACGAAAATGATAGCGAGCGCTCGCTCGACACCATTGAAATGAGAGGGAAACAAATGGCCGACTACGTCGAGGATATCCGCTCTGTCGTACACACTCTTTCTGGCGAAATATCTGAACAAAATATCGAACTCTCAGCGACACTCGAAGAGACGCTTCAATCTGCCAGGCATTCCTTTCCCACGGCCGAATACGAGGCCTCAATCCCGGCTGGTATTACCGTTCGAGGGACACCGCTCGCAGGTCTGGTCTTCGAAAACCTCCTCGAGAACGCCGTCAGACATAACGATTCAGAGATAGCCAAAGTACGACTCGATGTCGACGAGACCGACTCGACCGTCCGCGTGACTGTAGCTGATAATGGACCAGGCATTCCCGATGACCGCAAAACCGCATATTTCAGGCGAGGAGAACACGGTCAAGACAGTCTCGGAGAGGGCCTGGGTCTGTATCTAGCGGAAACAGTTGTAACGCTGAGTGGAGGTGACATCTGGATCGAGGATAACGACCCGACGGGGACACGGGTCATCGTTGAATTGCGAAAGTCTTCGGGAGAGTCAGGAGAGGCACGTAATGGTACCGATACCCGTCGAACCATGGAGACTGAAGAGCTCCCGGCTAATGATTGATTCCTTAGAAGTACCGTTGTTTTAGCTATGCGCCCTGTATCTTGCAGCGGCTCAACGAACTACCGATATTATGATAGAAATACCGTGCGAGATACAGATGCTCTGGTCAGCACCAGTATATAAATTACAAAATATGGACTGAGATCACCCGTCTCTACTCCTCTCAGTCTTTCGGTTCGACATACCCAGCGAACGTCTGGACGTCGATCGTCTCCTCGGGGATGTAGAACGTGTCGGTGCAGAATTCGTATACGTTGTCCGGCGTGTCAGCGTGCCACAGGAGATAGGCAAAGTCGTCCTCGACGATGGTGTCGTCCACCTCAATGGTCGCACCATCCTGAGAGAATTCCTCGAAAAAGTCCGCAAATAACCCCTCGATCTCGTCGCGTCCGCGGAACACACCGAGATTCGTGACGATGACCGAATCTTCGACGTAGTCGGTCATGACCTCCGCTAACTCTTGGTTGGCGAACGCGTCCAGGTGATGGTCAAGTACAGTTTCGGGGTCACTCATGATCGACTCTTCCCCCTGAGGGGAAGAGAAGTACAGCGACCAGTCATATAATCGTTTTCTGCAGACGGTTGTAACGAGACGTATACATTCCATCCAGGATACCCCCGATATTTTATTCGCCGTGTAGAGCCCGCACTATCCAATCCTATGTTCTCTGGCTGCACGCCAGAGTGTGCTGAATATGCGCCCTGGCCCGAGTTTAGCAGCGATTCTGGTCATCTCGTGCAGAATGTCGAGCAACCGGCGGTATGGCTGGCTCAGGTTCTCTCGGAGGCAGTGAATCGAACCAACTGCCCAGTCAGCGTAGCCGCTGTCACCCTTCTCAACCGCCGGTACTGGCCGACAGATGACAGCATCTTGGGATAAATGTGCAGTCTCCGTGAGGAAACCTGGAAGCCACGATCCGTATCTCGCCCCATTTTGCGTAACTGCTTATCAGTTGTTGCAACTACAATGTCTTTATTCAGTTTGCGGCGTGATTTTTCATCGGGTCACTTCCCCGGTTCGTACGATTTCTCTTTCCCGTTGTCGGATGAATTTTAAGCAGGTATTATGGCTGGTAAAACATCCCGGATAATTACATCAGAGCAACAGATAGAATCGTATATGGCCGGAAATAATCTCACAGAATCCGTTCCCATGCATGAGATCGAGCCGCCGACCCACGATGGGCTCCCGTTGATCGGCAATACTCACCAACTCATCAGAGAGCAGGGCGGACTGTACGAGGCTGCTGCCGAACACGGTGACCTTGTCCAACTCAAAATCCTCGGTATGGGCGACATGTATCTCGCGAACGCGCCCGAACTGGTTGCGGAGGTGCTCACTGACACCGATCGGTTCCGGAAGTCTACTTTGAGCCAGGAAGACCTCAGCGATCTGCTCGGGCAGGGGCTGGTCCTCAGCGAGGGCGACCTCTGGGAGCGCCAGCGCCAACGAATTCAACCAGCGTTCTACATGAACCGAATCGCCGACTATGCCGATACGATGGCAGAAGAAACCCTCGCAGCAGCCGATGCGTGGAGTGATACGCCGACTGTGAACATCGAAGACGAGATGAAAGCACTGACCTTACGGATCCTCATCAAGTCCATTTTCGGTTCAGATATCAATTATGCAGAGCGAGGCATCCGCGAGACAGTGAACAAGCTCCAGGAGCCCGGTCAGCCGGCGAAACAGCCGATTGCTCGGATGGTTCCAAAGTGGGTTCCGATTCCGATGTGGCGTCGCTACAAGCAGGGAATCGACGAGATGGAAGACATCGTTGCGGAGTTTATCGAAGCCCGCCGAAGTGGGACTGACGACCACGATGACCTCCTCTCACTGTTGCTGGCGGCCAGGGACGAAGACGGCGAATCGATGTCTGAGAAATTAGTCAGGGACGAGTTGATGACGTTCCTGCTTGCTGGGCACGAGACGACGGCGACCGCACTCACGTTCACATGGTTTTTGCTGGCCCAGCATCCCGACGTAGAGCAGAAGCTGGTCACGGAACTCAACGAGGTCTTGAACGGCAAACCCCCGACGTTCGAGGACTTGTCCGACCTGACCTACACCGAGCAGATACTCCGCGAGGCAATGAGACTCTACCCTCCAGTCCCACAAATTCCTCGGGACACAACCGAGCAGATCGAACTGGGCGGATACTCACTCCCGGCGGGGGCCACGGTTGTCGCGTGCCAGTGGACGGTCCACCGCGATGGGGATCTCTGGGAGTCTCCACAGGAGTTCCGCCCAGAGCGATTTGCTGGCGAAGATACCCGTCCGCAGTTCGCGTACTTCCCGTTCGGTGGCGGCCCGCGCCGCTGTATCGGCCAGCAGTTCGCCATTGTCGAAGGCAAGCTTATCCTTGCAACGCTCGCCCAGCGCTACCATCTTGAACTCATTTCCGATACAGACATTGACCTCTCAGTAAGCATCACCACCCGGCCACTTGACCCAATCAAGATGCGCGTGAAACACAGGGACCGGAGAAAAATCACGCCACAGGCTGAATAAAGAAATCGTATTAGCAACTACTGGTATCGCAGGTCGCTGGCGCCCTCACTGAGATGGTATTCGCTCGAACCGGCGGTACAGATGCGTAGAACGGAGCCGTGTGGACCGGGACTTGACCCCGACTGCGAGACAGTCGTCCTCACTCCGTTCGGTCGCTGCGACTCGCGTGCTTCAAATCCCTCGTACCGATTCCTGTGGCTCACGAAGTTGTTCGCCGCAGGAATGCGCGGACCGGGATTTGAACCCGGGCCATGAGCTTGGAAGGCTCAGGTCCTACCACTAGACCATCCGCGCGCATCTCCGGATTTTCGTTCCACGTTTAAGGCGCTTCCGTTTCGCGTTGTCTCCTGCAGTCCCTGCTAGCGATTGGCCCACCCCGACTCGAGCCCGGCCTCTCGCGTCCCTCCTCACGGGGACCCCGCTACAGTCGCGTAGCAGTTCCCGCTCGAGAGTTCCCACTCACGGAGGTCGAGCGCGCTGTCGGCGAGGTCGGCTTCGAACTCTTCGGGCGCGTAGATGTGATAGAATCGGTCGACCGGCTCACCGCCGGGGAGGGTCCACTCGACCGTCGTATCGAAGCCCTCGGTTTCGTCGAACCGATCGTGGGCGGTCGACCACGCGCTCACCAGGGCCCGACCGTCGGGGGCGAGCACTCGCGCAAGTTCGTCGAGAGAGTCTCGACGAGTTCGTCGCGTCGGCAGGTGGTGTAGCGTCGCGACGTAGACTGCGAGGTCGACCGAATCGGTCGCGAGCGGGAGCGCCGCAGCGTCTCCCTGAACCAGATTGACGTCGAACCCCCGCTCCGTCGCTCGGGTTCGGCCCGTCTCGAGCAACCCGCGGCTGACGTCCAGGCCGACGACCGACTCGAGTTTGGGGGCGAGGAGTTCGGCGTGGCGACAGTTGCCACAGCCGAGATCGAGGCCGACGCCGTCGGGTTTCGCGTGTTCGGAGTCGGCCGTCTGCGTTTCCACGAAGGACTCGACTTCGGGCCAGGCGTACTCCCGCGTGGACGCGAAATGGCTCGCGATCCGATCGTAGGTGTCGCGAACGTCGGCGCGGCTCGCGTGCTCGTCGGTACTGTTTTGGCTCGAATCTCGAGTCCGATTCCGGTCCCGACCCTGGTCCTCGGCCATCGTCGGGAGTCATCGGGGAATGCGCAAAAAGAATTCGCACCCTCGCCGACCGCGTGGTCGCTGGCTGTGTGTCGGAGGCGAGCAGCCGTCGATTCTGCAGCGATGCCTCAGAGCCGCCTGACTTCCCCGGGCGTGAGACTACAGCCACAGGGCCCCGCAGTGTGATCCAGCGGCCCTCGGGAGGTGACCGACCCGACCGGCTCGCCACAGCTCGGACACAGCGTCAGGCTCATCGGCGGCGTTAGTGTGACACCCTCGAGAACGCTCTCCGTGGAGTCGGCGGTGCTCGAATCCGGATCGTCGTCGGTCATCTCGAGCCTCCGTCCGCTGAGCGGGGTTTCCACCGGTGATCGCGGCGGCGCTTCTGTTTCGTATACCGATACTTCCGTCGTGCGAGACGTTTATGTCTCGGTAGAAGCAAGTGGAACATGGCTTGCAAAGCCGTGGTAGGCTTGGAAGCCACGCTTCGGGTGCACCAACACCCGGGGCATTTCACGTACGCCCCCGTATTCGGAAGCGTAACTTCCATTCAGATCGTGTCCGTAGGATACCTTATAACTATTGGAACTCGGCTTGTATGAACGCGTTTGTCGGCGAACGGAAGGCCCGGGAAACAGGCGTGGTGGCTCAGGATCGATTCCTTCGACCACCGAGAATGAGGGACCGTGACGGGGTCTGAGGGAATTCGAGGGGTTTATCTATTCCCGACGGGAATTGACGGTTGCGCTCGAGGGCTCGTAGATCAGAGGTAGATCACTCCCTTGGCATGGGAGAGGCCCCGGGTTCAAATCCCGGCGAGTCCATGATTTTCCCACTCGGGTAGGAATCGACAGACGGCAAGCCGATTTGTTCTATATCGCCCTTGTCGTCCGTCCAGTGTGAGTGGGCCCGAAGCGGACTGCGAGTGTGAGCGGACAAGTCTAAATGTGAATGGTAGCCACTAAAACCTTTTCCCGGCGTATCAGTCCTTGTACTGCCCGATAACAGCATTTTCGTGGCAGCCAATCAGTAGGGAACACACTGCCATGCGCACCTCGAAAATACACTGACAACGAACAAGCGTTTCTCGTTGTGCGGGCGACAGCTATCTCTCACAACCTCCGAGTCGTCCGCGCCCCTGCCGTGGTTAGACGCAAAGACTCTGAGTGTGCCCGGAATACACGCCAGAAAACACAGTTGAGGGAAAGATCGCGGAACCAGACATATATGAGTGTCCTGAGAATCGGTGCTCAAATGGTCGAACTTACACTGGATCGGATTGTCAGCCTCGCAGGCGATTGGAACGACGATTCTCGTGCGAGTGAGCAGTTCCGGGAAATAATCGGGGACGAACAGACAACGACCGAGGAGATTGAGGCTTACCTGCTTGAAGCAATGGAAGGTACCGATCAGTACCATAATCGTGCCTTGCAGGATCTTGTCAACAACATCGGACGACGTCTCGGGTTTGAGGTGGAATATGGCGTCTATCAGGGCCGAAACAATACTATCGGATACGACGGCCACTGGATCTCGACGGCGACTGAAGACGACACCCACCTCGTCGTGGAGACGAAGAAGACGACGGCCTATTCAATCGATCCTGGACAGGCTGGCGATTACATGGTCGAACTCACGAGGGAGGAAGACGTTGATCGGTCGCAAGTCTACGGACTATACGTAATTGGTGAGGGAGACGTCGAGACAGTCGCACAGACTGTTTTCGGTTCTCAATACCGGGATCGGATGCGAGTCATAACCGCACAGCGACTTCTGGACCTACTCGCAATTCAGGAGGACTCGGGGCTACGGCATGATCAGGTAGTCGATGTCCTGCTGCCCATCAACGCAGTTGACGTTGGGCAACTGGTTGGGTTAATTCAAGACGTCATCGAGTTCCGTGAGGACGACAGCGGTGGAGATGGCGGTCCCACAGGTGGAGGAGGTACAACCACAACGGAATGGGACGGTCCACAGACCGGTGGAAACGCTGTACAAGGACCCATATCTCGGGACGAACTCGAAGGTGAAGATGATACGACGGTAGCGGTGTTTCCATCACAGACGTCCGGCGTCGAGTTCCTGAAAGAGAACAATGCTTGGGGGTTCGTTCATATCGACCAGCAACCGGAGTACGTGGCGATGTACATCTCTGATGATGTTCAGCAGGTGCGGTACGTGGCCCGCGTGAAAGAGATCGTTCCTTCCACGGAAGCCACTCTCGCTCGCACGCTGGAGTCCTATGTAGGTGATCAAGCAGAGTTCGATGAAAACAAGCAGGTAGTGGTGTTTGAGCCAGGGACCTTATACGAGTTAGAAAATCCGATAGACTACGAAAGCCGGGTGCCCTACTCACTACGCTACACCGAGTTGGGTCGATTCAAGCAAGCAGAAACGACTGATGATATTCTATAAGAATATTGGCAGAATAACACCTAACAGTGTCTAATCATTGAGTTCATCGTACTTTTCCAAAACCATATCAAAGTAATCATCAGTCATCTGACGAGGGGTCCGTACACGATGAAAATCACTCAAAATGAACTCAGTCTTCTCTCGAGTCAGCCCATATGCATGGAAGGACACAGCATCAAGTTCTGACTGAATCTCTCCCCGTTTGTCTGAGTTAGTCGCTGGTTCAATTCCACCGAGGCGGTCCCGCATTGTCTCGAACTCCTCGCCATAGCAATTAAGACGGGCAGCCCGCTTCCAAATGTATTCGAACCACTCGTCTCCTTCAGACAGTCGGGGGACAGTAGATTCCTCAAATTTATACCTTGAAATATTCGTTTCTACTTTCGTTCTCATAAGAAAGTCATACGGGATACTATTCAACAGGCCAAGTACGGCAAACAACTCTTCATCGGTGAAGATACGCTCATAGACGTCATGCAGTGGAGATCGGGTTAGGTCCTCTTTAGACGGGTTGATTTGATAGGGACGGATGGTCGTCAGAGCGTGATAACAGATAATCCCCGGAGGAATGACTGAGGCAACAAATGTACGTTCATTTGTAGATTTTGTAACATTCCGGAATACGATACGATATTCGGTGCAGTCAAGTTTCACATCCTCTGCTTGTAGTGCTTCTCCCCGTTTCTTTTTTAACAAATCGTTCACAAACGCCTTCTTGCTCTTATTTGTATTCTCTCCGCCAAATTCTGAATAAATGGCATTTTTTAGATGTGATGTATTCTTCTCTCTGACTCGCCGTTTTGCACTCTTGCTCGGATTTGCATCTTCTTCCACACTCCAGTACTTCGGCTCTTCAAGATCCTCAAAAAACCTATTATCATGAGAGAATTGATACATATTGCTCCCACCGATGACCGGATAATCGGCCTTTTCTTTTTCTTCAGAGAAATAGTCCGAATCTCTCGTATATATTTCTATATGTCCATCAGCATACCATTTGTCACAATTTTCTTGTGAAATTGGCGGATGTTCAAGTATATCGTCTAAGGCTCTGACCTCTGTCGCTGACCGGACAGAAGGAAAGGTAATGCCTTCCGGCGAATACTTTTCCATAATGTCACGAGACATATCAAATCCATGTTCCTCAAATTCTCGTAGGATACCAGTGTCTCGTTGATGGAATATAGCCGAAAAATTCTCTGTACTTCCGGAATTCTTGAAAGTGAGTATTCCGAACATTTGCTGAGCATGGATGCCTGCAAATATACCCTTGTTTTCGAAGCCAACAACCGATTTTAGTGAGGTTTCGTTAAGAAGATGAAGTCGCAAATTCTTACAGGAACCATTACTGAATATCTTTCCGGGAAGTACTTGCGTTACGTATCCCTCCGTGTCTGCCAGCTCGAATACACGCTCCAAGAACAACATGGATAGGTCGTTACGGCCAGTCCGGGTCCTTCCACCTATCTCACCCCATTGCAGCGAGTAGTCGGTCCCATCAGTAAAAAATGAGGACCTCATCTGGAAGTTTTGTTTGTACTCTTCCCACTTTTCCCGGAGATTATGATTTTCTAATAACTTCTCTTGGACCTCGTCTTTTTTATCGGGAGTGAATGACCGGAACTCGGGTTCATATCGGCAGAAAAATTCGTCTCGACGCGGTTGAAGCATATCCCAAGGCGGATTCCCAACTATAACATCAAATCCACCCCGTGCGTACACCTCTGGGAATTCAAGCATCCAGTGGAAAGGATCTTGACCGGCAAGATCTTCCTCCGTTGCGTCTTCAACGGCCTCCTGAAATATATCAAGAAAATCGCGGTTCAGCGTCTCTCTGTGCTTCTTTTTCAGCTGTTTTGCTTTCTGACGGTGTTGTTCGGCTTTTTCTGGGAAGGCAACGCTTTCCTCGTAGAGATTAATTTGTTCAATGATCTCTTCATAACGGTCCCTGACACTATTTTTATTCCAATTCTCAAAGGTTTGATCTCCATCAGTGGTCTGTTCAGGAAAATCTACATAACCAATTAGACTATTCCCTTTCTGAATGTTAAAACCAATATTTGGCAGAGCAATATCTTCCATATCCAGATTTTCTACATCATCCTCATGGAGTTCTGAAATTATTGACAGCCAGAGCCGAAGTTTTCCGATCTCAACCGCCGGTTCCATGATGTCCACGCCGTAGATATTGTTCTGAATAGTCGTCTTCTTGAGCCGATGACGGCTCGGATAGTCCTCCTGCTCTTGCCGTGCGTAGAGTGACTGCCGGACAGTCACGATCTCCTCCACCACAGACGTCAGGAAGTGCCCGCTCCCCATACTCGGGTCAATAATGTAGAACTCGTCAATTTCGGAAAGTAGCGAAGTTATAAGATCTCCTGAACCCGGTACTCCGTCAATCAATCCATAGAGAGTATCGTACTGCTGAAGTTCGGCTTCGGGCCAGTCTCTCTCCTCAGCGAGCACGGTTTTGAACCGTTCTAAAAGGGCAGGCCGAACAGTTTCCTCGGCACAGAACCGCGTGATTTCACTCGGAGTGTAATATGCTCCGAGTTCCTTGTTCTGGTCCCCCGATTCAGTTGTCAAATAGTTTATTGTTTTCTCGAAGACACTTCCCAGTACACTTGGATCGATGTCAGTTGGACCACCATCAGCGGAAAAGCGATACCGTTCGAGTAAGTCAATAATTGATTCGAGAACGCTATCACTCACGTCAAAGTCTCGCTCGTTTATTGTAGAGGAACCATTCAGTTCTGGCCGGAATAGTCCACCGTTGAGGTAAGGAATATCGGAGAATACATCGATGTCTTTGATTTGCGGGTCACGTTCGGGCTTCTCATTGAAGACGTCATAGAACAGGGGGTCAAGGAAGGTTTTGTAGAACGACTGGGGATAGATACCTTGCTCGTAGGTTTCTACCAACGTGTCGAGCAAGTCTGGTCGCACAATGCGCTTGTCTTCGAGGAACTTGACGAAAATCAACCGGTTCATCAACTCGACGGCGAACAGTCGGACGTCATCCCCATTTGCTTCTTCCGGCGATTCGATACCGCCTTCCCCTATAAGGCTTCGAGCACGTCGCTCCTCGTCTTCTTCTGAAACCCCGAATACAATCTGGATATAGTCGTCGTAGAACTCCTGTGTGATTGCTTCCTTCTTCTCACTGAGAACTGTTGACGCATCGCCAATAATCGAAACGAAGTTCTCGTAGTTGAAGGTGCGGAGTAGAGTCGAAATGAGTTCTCGCTGATCCTCGGGTACAACAGATGTGGGTGCGTCCGGGTTGACCGCGGTAGCGTTCTCGAAAAGAGTGAGGAAAACAGGACGAAGATCTACTTCACCGATGATGTTGTGAGTGTATGAATCGGGATCGTACCGGACGAATATCCACCTAACACCATCAGTCGCAAATCCGAAATCAGACTCGAACTCTCGCTGACTCAGCCAACTCTCGACTTGATCAAGCCCGTGACCGCGGTCTTGTAGAGGTTTGTTGACTGGCTCTGCTTCAATCAATAATCGGGTTGAATCTACGGTAACGATGTCTCGAAGAGAAACTGCGTAGTCGGCTTGTTCACCCCTTTCTTCAGCAAAACTTCCGGCTTCATATCCATAGTCATTGTATCCGAGCGTATCGAGGAGTGGTTCGATCACTCGGCTCTTCGTCAGAGGTTCCGGATCAAGTTGATCCGTTGTATGTTGTGATTTTAAAATATACCGGCCAGACTCATGCTGAAACATCCCGTGGAGAAAGTCGTCATCAATTTGATCTCGTAGTCGCCCGATGCTGTCCGCAATTGTCTCGATGATCCGGTTTTCGTCGGCTTCCGTAACTTCTGTCTCGAACTCAGAAAAGTCGAATTCGGTTTGGGTCCCTTCCATAGACATTCGTGAGATAGCCAGTCCTTCTTGTCATGGCCTAATCAAAGTGACCGTTTTTTATACAGCAGACTCCACCAACTCGGAAGCACAAGACGGGTGTTGCGAGAAAATTCGTGGTTGTTTGAACAGCAAAACCCTCTCTCTCTCTGGTTACGAAATTAGACCGTGAAGCAGCGAGTCTCCGATGAATTCGTCTCAGAAGTGTATCTCGCAAGCAATCCCATGGAAAGATAATACGCCGGATTCTGGGCCTCTAACCTCTAATTTGTTCACTTCTGCCAATTCTAACCAGCCTCGGGGATACACGGATCAGGCTGATTATGAAGAACACTTAGCCACTATAAAGACGGTCGCTACCTACTTTCGACAATCGAATGAGTTCGATGCTTCTCAGCGCACCTTTCTCGGGCTCGTTCGTATGGCAGTGTTCTGCAACTTCATCAAACAAGTCTTCCAGCGCCTCCTCATCTGAGTACAAGTCAGACACGGAATATGAGTCACCATCGAAATAGATCCGCGTTCCTATGCACTCCTCTATCCGTTCCAAGGTCGGCAATTCGCACATATCGGCGTAGGTTTCGGCCTCGCTATCGCGGTAGTTGAAGCCCTCATTGTCAGCAATATCCTGAAGCATTTCATTCCATCCTAAGACAAAGAGAATCTTCTCTAACATCAGAATCGACCAGTGATTATAATCGGTATTAATCACTTGTGAGAATAGATCATCCCAATCACCATCGAACGTCGATAACCATTCAGCACCCGGCAAATAGTGAGCCAGAGATGCATTGAACAGAAAGTCCATCTGATTTTGATAGTATTCATCCTCTGTTCCGTCAATCAGGTCTCTCCTATTGTAGAATTTATACATGACTTCTACTGATCCGGGAAGATCGTCGTCAGTTAACCAACTAATCGCTTTGGCACTCAGATCTTCATTCAAATCCCTTGCTTCTTGAGGAACCACTACGTTCCGGACTGCGGGAGCGTTCGGGTCGGATGTTATCGAAAACTCGTGTTCTTCGATATCCTCTGCTGGTGCTCCCACCACTCTCCCCAAATCGTCCACCCAATGTTCCAGAACATCCGTGAGTACCTCTTCACGGTGTTCAACGATATCACGAAAGTCGGAATGACGCATATGCGTAGTTTCCGAACTCCGTCTGGTTGGGGCAATCCCTTGAGTCGTAATCCGGTCTCCTTCGGCATTCACCGTCTCTGTGATCACTATCGGTGGTGAAGTAGCACGTTCTATTACGAAAACCAACCCTCGATCATCATCGGCCTCAAGACGGTGTTTTTCGACTGAGGGCGGGGGCTCAAGGTGGTCTCTAAGTATGTTCTGTATTTCCTGATCATCAACGTCGTAGACGTGATCACCTCCTTCTGCCCCTAAATATTGGATTCCTTGGAATTGTGCAGCGTCATCAAAACCCACAAACATGAATCTGTGGGCGGACCGGTGATGAACGTTTGCGAGACCGGCGAAACTCTTCGCCAATCCTGCCCGCCGTTTTTCCGTCTTATCATCGTCTGAGGCGGACACATACGCTTCTCTCTTATTGTCGAAAATATGTGCCTCATCATCAGGTACGACGTCCTCGATGAACTGAATTATTTCGTCATCATCAACATCTGAGTGGAGTTTATTCACTAATTCAGAAGGCCACTCAGACCCGCTTTCGCTGCTCATGGACTCTGATACTGAATCACATGCAGAAATAGCTGATGTTTAAGATGCATTACACCCCGGAGTGACTGATGAAAAAGCGAGACATCAGGACCGACCATTCAGCGAGACAACACGGGTGGGGTTGAAATGAATCCGTTCTTATTGTTCTTCAAGTAGTTGGACTCGGACCGAACCGACCTGTTCCGCCACACACCCGCCTTCGGTTCGGGCCGGATTGAGGCGTTCCGGTGGGTCCCCCACGGGGCCTTCCAGTTATCAAGTATACACATCGTGGTTCGGACAGTAGAGGGCCTGATACGGCGTTTTCCTACTACTCGGACTCCGAATCTGACGGCTTTTTTAAGCAGGGTGGGATGTACACCTCTGACTCGGTATCGCCATCGATGAAGTCGGCCAGTTTCGCTTGTTCCGTCTCCACCGTCTTCGTTTTCACCGTTGCAGACTCCGGATCGCCGTTCGAGTAGATGCTGTACTCGACCACTTCGACCCTCGGCGGTGAGTATACCCAAGTCATCGGTGCTGGACGTAGTGGCACGAGAACGTATCGTAGTTCGTCCGGACTGCTGTCTGGATGGTTCCGTCCCCGTACGTCCGTCCGTCGGCGTAGTGGGCCTCATCCCACTTCTCTCGCATCCGGTTCGAAGCGCGGAAACAGTCGTCGATCAACTGCGCATCTTCCCGACACCAGAATGCGAGATCTGCTACCAGTGCGATGTCTGCCTCCGATGCCGAGGGGAATCCGCAGTCGGAGCCAGCAAGTGAGTCCCACCGATCCAGTGTGCGTTGTGCATCCGGATGGTTGTCCTTCGCATACTCCTCCAGAGTCCGACGGACATCTTCGACTCGGACACTGACAGAGTCACGCGAAACCGACGTTAAATCGAACTGTGACTGCTCCGTCACTGTCTTGACTGAACCTGACCGTGTCGGTAGGTACTCCCGCTGGAGATCACTCAGCACGTCATCGACGTCATCTCTGGCTCGATGACCGTCTCTGACCGTGTCGTAGGGCCCGATCTGATTGCCTGTCAGTATGACATACTGGCCCACATCGTACACCTCGATAGTGCCTCGATCAGATAGGTTCCCCTTCACAGATCGGTCGGGCAACTGTGTTCCTTCACAGACCAGATGTAGCCCTGTCCCTGACCGGCTTGCCTCGGTGTAAGTACCGAGGGGTTGTACGATTTCACCGACTTCTTCGGATACCTTCGTCGGTTCGTCCGGTCCGACGTCGTCCAAGTCGATCACGACGTATGGGTCATCGGCATGCAGTGTGTAGGCAGGTTCACCACCATACTCCTCTGCGAGACGTCGTGCATGTTGGAACGAGAACTGATTGCCAGAGTCGTTCCATCCGGTTTCCGGCTTTATCGGCTTCTTGTCCCGAGTCACGACCCACTGCGACCGGGTGCGAAGGGGCTCGGGGATCGAACACCACCAACTGTGTTGTCCCTGCGGGTCGGTCGTTTCTGACATCACGAAGTACCCCCGTACTTCCGGAACACGTAGTCAACCAACCCATCTACACCGTCGGAGTCCAGACCGGGTATCACATCGGATGCTCGTTCTGCGAAGAGCGAGTCTCGCGCCTCATCTGGAGTTTCATACAGTTCGAGCAGGGCGAAGCCGATACATGCCCCATCAGCACCAGCATAGTGCCGACTGAAGCCAGTCAGATCCTCGCTGATCACACGAGAGGTGGCTACGTTCTCACTGCGGCCTGGAACCTCACACTGCTGTAGTATCGTCGCGCAACGGCGGTATGTCGCCTCAGTCCGAACAGTCGTCTTCGCATTCTCGTCCCACGTGTGCCCACGGTTGTGTTGTAGACACCACAGACGGTTCCAGCGTCTCTCATCCTCCTCATCTATGTCATCGAGGTCAACGACATGAAACGTAGTTCTTGCCGGACTCATAGCAGGAAAAGCGGGCACGAAGTCCCATTCTCCTTTGTCTGTTTCGAGCCTGCCCTGCCGTTTCCGTGAGGCATGATCTTCCGTCGTACTGAACGCCTGTCGCCATTCGTCTGTGAACGGTCCTTCGTCTGCCGAAGTGTGGTTTTGCGTACTCATGATCACCGTTTTGGACTACAGATTGCCGGAAGGTAAATGATTTCAGCAAGAAATTGCCTTAGAGTCAATCATGCCGGGAAGCATCATACTTCACGAGTACGAACGAGTGATCGATCAACTGCGTAGCCTGCTCGATGAACAGGGACTCACTCAGAAGCAACTGGCAGAAAAGACAAGCATAGATCCCTCGCACGTCAGTCGGAGTCTAAACGGCGAGCGCGAGGCGAGTTACGAGAAAATCTATCGGATGTGGAAGGTACTCAAACAAGAAGCCGAAGACACAGTGACCGCTGAGGAAGTCATGGTGCCTGAAATCGAATGGGTATACCCGGATGAGACAGTCGGGGAAGTAGGTAAACGGGCGATGGAAATGGCATACACCCAGTTCCCAGTGAGGGAAGAAGGTGACCACATCGGTTGGATCACTACTGAGAGATTGGCCGGAGAGGACAGCGACTCGCCTATCCGACCGTTAGTACACCGCGAAGGGTTCACTACTGTTCCACCCTATCTCGACGTCGAGACGATTCAGGAGCACCTGAACGGTGAATACAGGGCAATGCTGGTGGAGGACGAGGGGGAGTTCCTCGGTATCGTCACCCCATACGATTTGGTGAACTTCACACTCAAGGAGGATCGGGAAGTGTGAAGAACCGCGTGTTCTCTCGTTGTTAATCGAAAATGAACGCCGGGGCTATACCTCGTCCAGATACTTGGCTCGGTTCTGTCGCTTCTCCTCCTTCGTCCGAGCGTCGTAGTGCAGATCGAGGACGTCGGTGCTTACGGACATCCGCTCCGAAACGATCTCCTTCGGCACATCTTCGGACAGGTGATGAGTGATCGCGGACCGTCTGATGGGGTGACTCGACACCGAAGACGGACACTTCGAGTATCCTGAATACTGAGTTGCTTCGCACTCCTCAGGTTCCCGGTCGTGTGGACACTCTGCACCGACGATACACGGCCTCGTCACCTTGTAGACGTGCTTGTTGATCGTCTGGTAGTGGTGACGCCCCTGATTCGATGCTAACAACGGCTCCCGTCCGTGTTCATCGGTTACATCGGGACGACGTTCCTCGACGTACGCATCCAACGCTCGGGCCAGCGTGTCGTCTGAGACAGTGACGTTCCGTTCTCCTTCGTCACCGAGTTTCAGTCGCGTTCCCTCCTCGGGACGATTCCGGAACGACAGGAATCGCTCGTCCGAGTGCCAGTCTTGAACATCAAGACTGTGGAGCCCCGACCTTCTACACCCTGCGTGGTATGAGACGTGGAAGGACAGGTGCATGGTCGAAGCAAAATGATACGTCGAGAGGTAGTCGATGATGTCTTGGGCACGTTCGTGAGAGATCGCCTTGTCTCGGCTTTTTTCGGATGATGAGACGTTGGGAATCAGCACCTTGTCGGAGAGCCCTTCCGTCACGATGTCGGCAGATTCGCACCATCGGATGAACACCCGAAGCGTGTGCAGGTGTTGTTCCAGCGTAACGAGGTTGCAGTCTGATGGTGACTCCTCGCTCATTCGCCAGTTCTTGTACCGCTCCAGATCGAAGCCGTCGAGTTCGCTCATCTGAGACACGCCGTGCTCGTCCGCCCACACGAGGAAGTGGTCGAGCCGATACCGGTGGTTGTCCTGAGTAGACGCAAGTGCGTCGTGTCGTGATTGGATGTACTGTTCGACTGCGTCGGCGGGACTGATGTTTTCCGTCATGCCTGATCAGCCCGCTCACTGCGCAGCACACTCGGGTTTGGCCCCCGGCGTTCACAATCCCGGCGAGTCCATCAGCGACCGCGCTGTGAACAATATACGTACAGCGTGACTTTCTTATATAACTACTTGTTGATTAGTGGAAATTCTGTCCGAGTTTAAGGGCTTCAGAAGTCCCTTGTAGCCTTCCACTGTCCCCTCATTCCCCTTTGTCCTTACCCAGTTTTCGACAATAGATGAATTTAGAAGTAACCAAAGTGGCAGAGAATGAGTGGATCAGGGAGACTGATCAGAGACATAGAGTCGGGACAGTATCAGCGACACTGGGCTAACGACCGATGGAACGAACCACCAAGAGCCTCATCCCCGATCTCCACGACGGGCGGTGAAACTGAGTGGTTTCACCCATAGAGCGGCAGAGAACCAGAACGGTCTATGAAATGATCCACGATGGGTTAGAACATTCGGCCGAGCACTCGAGCGCGTATTTGATAACCCGGTCAGCGAAATTTCCGGGTGAGAGTCAGGATTTTCCCTGTACGGTTACTGGGTCGCCCCAATTAGTCAGAAGGACTTCCGTTCTCACTTTTAACGATTGCAAACCAGAAATCCTCAACCTCCAGTACGAACTCAATGAAATCTTCAGTCTCAACCGGCTTCAAACGTACTCATTCGCTTCAATGTCGTGCGATTTCACAATGTCTTCTCCTGGCTCTGAACTCGTGAGGACGATGACCAAGACATCTTTCAGCGCTGGTTCGTCGTTTAGTTCGGAGAGAAACTCCATACCACTCTTTCCAGGGGACTGTGGCTCGAGTAAGATGAGATCAGGCCGAGAAGCATCTTCATAGCCATTCCGTTGATAGACGAAATCGAGTGCTTCGTCACCGTCAGAGACGGCATAGATCGTATTCATGAGCTTAGCATCTCGGACATTCTCGGTAACAAGGCGAGTATCGCCAGAATTCGGCTCGACCAGTAAGATGTCGATCGCCTCCCCAATATCATCATCGCTCACCTCGTTTGCCGAAGCCATACATACGCCAGAAAACGCAAGGAGAAAAATCCAACTGTAACGTCTTCAGCACAGTTGTTTCTCTGGGATTGTCACGCTCAAGAAGGTTTGACCCGCAATCTCAGAAGCCCTTATATCCCATCATCTGATATTGATAGTGAATGACTTCGTCTCCTCACGCGGATGTAGACTCGGAAACGCTTACCCGCATCCGCCAGCAGGAAGTCGTTGCGGAACTCGGGCAGCAAGCGCTCGAGACTGATGACCTTGACCAGTTGATGCACGAAGCTGCAGTGGCCGTCGCTGAGACGCTCGATAACGAGTACGCGAAGGTTCTCGAGTTGCTCCCCGACGATGACGAGGTCTTTCTTCGACAGGGAATTGGGTGGCGTGATGGCCTCGTCGGGGACGCCACAGTGCCGACCGATATGGACTCGCAAGCGGGATACACGCTCCGGTCCGAGCAGCCGATCATCGTTGACGATCTCCGCACTGAGGAACGATTCTCCGGCCCTGAACTGCTCACCAGTCACGATGTCATGAGCGGAATCAGTGTCATAATCGGGCCGGTCGAAAATCCGTGGGGTGTCTTGGGAACGCATACGAGCGAGGGACGAGAGTTTACGAAACATGACGCAAACTTCGTCCAGAGCGTCGCAAACGTTCTCGCAGCAGCCATAGGGAAGACAGAAACGAAACGGCAACTCCGCAAGCGAGAGAGCGAACTCGAGGAGACGTTCGACCGAATCACAGATGCGTTCATCGGCCTCGACCGGAATTGGAATATTACGTATATCAACGATCATGGGGCGGAATTGCTCGATCCCGAAGGAGAGGGACTGATCGGCGAGAACTTCTGGGACCCGTTCGAGCCGGCGCTCGGAACGACCTTCGAGGAGGAGTATCGGAAGGCGATGGAAACCCAAGAGCCGACTTCGTTCGAGGAGTATTATCCACCGCTCGGAATTTGGTTCGAAGTCCACGCCTATCCCTCGAAGTCCGGTCTATCAATCTACTTCCGCGACATTACCGAGCGTAAAGAGCGAGAGCAGAAACTCATAGAGTCGGAACAGCGGTATCGTACGCTCGCCGAGAACTTCCCCAACGGAATCGTCACGATGTTCGACGAGGATCTTCGATACACCCTCGCGGCGGGTAACGCGTTCGACGAATTTCCCGTGTCAGCAGCAGATGCAGAAGGGCAACAAGTGCGAGACGTATGGCCCGATCACGCCGCTGAGACGCTCCAACCAGCATTCCGGGCTGCACTTGAAGGCGAGAAGCAGGTGGTCGAAGTCGAGTATCTCGATCGGGAGTGGGTCGTCCACGTGGTTCCGATCAGTGATGATCACGGAACTGTCTTCGGCGGAATGACCATCGCCCAAGACATCACTGAGCGGAAAGAGTACGAACAGGCTCTCGAGGAGAGTGAGGCGAAGTTCCGACTGCTCGCCGAGAATCTCGAGGAGATGGTCTGGTTAGAAGATCCCGAAACACGAGCCATCCTCTATATCAATCCCGCTTACGAGTCGATCTTCAGACGCGACCAGGAGGCGCTGCTCGACGATCCTCAGACGTTCTTCGAGGCAGTTCATCCGAACGACTGCCAGCGCGTTGAGGAGTCGTATGATGCCCTCCCGAACGAAACATTTGATGAGGAATATCGTATCGTTCAACCCGACGGTCAGATTAGATGGCTCAACACGCGGGCATACTCGGTTCATCACGAGGATCGAAATACACGTCGCATTGTCGGTATTGCAGAGGACATCACCGAGCGCAAGGAACGCGAACGGGCATTGGAGGAGTCCGAGCGCCGATACAGGACCCTCGTCGAGAACTTCCCGAACGGTGCGGTTGGCCTCTTTGACGAGGATCTCACGTACACTGTTGCAGGTGGGGAATTCCTCGAGGAGCTTGGATTCTCCGCAGAGGATGTTGTCGGCACAACGATCTACGGTCGCTATCCCGACGAACTTGTCGACGAAATCCGTCCACACTTCACCGCCGTCTTCGATGGCGAATCGAATACGTTCGAAATTGAACTCGATAGCCGTCAGCTATTGGCACATACGCTTCCCGTTCGAGACGCTGATGATGAGATCTACGCGGGAATGCTCGTTATTCAGGACATCACTGAACGCATGGAGTACCGTCGGATGCTCGAGGAGTCCAACGAGCGCCTCGAACAGTTCGCATACGCAGCCTCGCACGATCTACAGGAGCCGTTACGAATGATATCGAGTTATCTCTCGCTTATTGAGAGCCGGTATAGCGATGAACTCGATGACGATGCCGAAGAATTCCTCGAATTCGCTGTTGACGGTGCCGATCGGATGCGCGAGATGATCGATGGACTACTCGAGTACTCCCGCGTCGATACCCAAGGCGATCCGTTCGAGCCGATCGATCTGAACGAGATACTGGACGAAACACGGGATAATCTGCAAATGAAGATCGAGGAGAACGACGCCGAGATCACGGCGGAACAACTCCCTCGAGTACACGCTGACGCAAGCCAAATCCAGCAAGTGTTCCAGAACCTGATCTCGAACGCGATCGAATACAGCGGTGACGAGCCGCCACAGATCCATATTGAAGCGGAACAGAACAGGCGAAAGCACCTGATTTCGGTTCATGACGAGGGAATTGGAATCGATCCCGACGATCAAGACCGCGTCTTCAAGGTATTCCAACGGCTCCATAGTCGTGAGGAGCATTCCGGGACCGGAATCGGACTGGCGCTCTGTCAGCGGATCGTCGAACGTCACGGTGGCAGAATCTGGGTTGATTCGGTACCTGGTGAGGGAACGACGTTTTCGTTTACGCTCCCACCAGCACAGGACTGAAGTTCACCACTTGCCTCAGCCGCCGAAAATCGTCCCGCGCTGGCCCAGGAGAACTGCCTCCATGGACACTATCGCGTTTGGCTGGTGAAGTCAGCGTGATCGAATCGAGGATATACCAGCATAGATCGGGGTTACTACTCTGTTCCAACCTTATTGACCCGACCGACTCTATGAATCGAGTCCCTGTTTCGGAACTTTCCCGATACCAAACTATACTCTCCCTTCCGAAACTACTCAGCGAACTCAACATGGCCGTACTTCGGAGCTTCTTCAAGGCGGTTGTTCGAGAAGTGAAGCGCATTACCGCGTCCACCCTGCCAACCGTTGAGATACTCGTTGCTTCCTTTTAGATTCCCGTAGTTCTCCGTCATCTTCGCCAGCGGACCAAGACCATATGCTCCGTATTGGTCGAGTCCTTCCTTGGAGGAGATCACCCCTGGTTTCTCACCTCTAAGCCGTTCTATCTTCTCTATGATGGGAATATCGACCGTTGGTGCAACTCCGTCACCCCCTGATAAGCGTTCCAATTCTCCGTAGTCTGCACAAGCTCAAGCGAGAGAACCTCATCAAGATACTCTTGTTTCCTGCTCTCAGCGAGCAGAGGAAGCTGCTTGATTTCCGCACCCATAACGAGGCTCCACATCTCGATCACCGGTGTTCCATCGAGAGCGACAACACTCTCTGCCCCTTCGAGGCTCGGTGGGAGTAAGAACGACCACTCGTGTTCGGTGTTTCTGGCGGCAACCTTACCGTCACCGAGATCAACGTATTGCCATCGGTTAGCCAAACGTTCTTTCTTTAGATTCGCCATCGTCATCAGCGGGCCGAGAGAGTGCGTCTCTGAGTTCGAGCTTCGAACGACGTGGGAAGAATCATAGTGTGACCAGAGTTTCTGCTCTCTGGCTTCAATTTCCTCCCTGAACTCCGACTGTCGCTGGAGCAGATCTTCGTAGTCGTGAAACTCTGAACAGAGAGAAAGGGGGAGCTGGCTGCCATCAACCGTGATTTACCGAACCAGATTGTATGGGTTTCTTATATATCGGTTGAGCGGAAGGTTGCATGGATGGTGGAATTTATTTCGACAACGGCGGCGACCTCATCGAGATGACTGAGGACCTATACGACCGGGAAGTACTGTTACAACGCGACCTTGCTGACTTCCCGAAGTTACTCGCGGGCGACCAAATGGACACAGCGGAACCTCGTCGATGGGCACTCGTCGCTCGGGAGGCTTCCGTCCCGGACAAACAGGGTGGCAATGAGCGGTGGTCGGCTGACCACCTGTTTGTCGACCAGGATGCAATCCCAACCATCGTCGAAGTCAAGCGGAGCGAAGACACCCGCCGTCGACGCGAAGTTGCGGGACAGATGCTCGACTACGTCTCCCATGCGACGCTCTACTGGGAAGCGGACGATCTTCGCAAGACGTTCGAGGAAACCTGTGAAGCCGAGGAAGTCCTCCCAGAACAGGAGCTTGCCGAGCTTCTTGGGGACGATGAAGAAGCGATCGACGATTTCTGGGACCGAATCGAAGCAAACCTTCGTTCGGGAAACGTTCGGCTCCTCTTTGTCGCGGATGACATCCCCAGCGAGCTCAAACGAATCGTCGAGTTCCTCAACGAACAAATGTCGACCGCCGAAGTGCTGGCTGTCGAAGTCACCCAATACACCAGTGGCGAGAAGACGGCGTACGTCCCGCGTTTGTACGGCCAAACTGAGGAAGCCCGCCAGTCCAAACAAGCGACTACGCGTCCTGACCACGACGAGGATGACTTCCTCGATGACGTTGCGACCAAGGAGAGTGAGGGTAAACTCACAGCGAGCAAGGCAACTGCCCTCCGTGACCTCTATGAGTTCATCCGCGGCGAAGCGGACGACCACGACTTTGGCGGGACAGCGAACGTCTCGGTAACAGCTCGGTGGTCTGTATTGGGTGGGAGCGCGGGGATGTTTACGCTCAATTCGACGGGGAAAGTGGTGTTTTGGCAACCCGCAAATATCCATGACCCAGATGAAAGTGATTGGTCACATGAAACACTCATAGCGTGGTATGAGGATTTGGCGACGATTTCGCATCCGAAAGCAGATGTGGATCGATTTACGAGTGATAAGAAACGTCTCCCGATTGATGCTCTCGTCGAAAAGGAAGATCGGGAGCGGTTCAAGAACGCCTGTCTCGACTTCGTGGACGCTTGTAGTCAACAGTAATCCAAACCAGAATAGTCGATAGAGATGGGCGACGACGGCCCTCGAAGCACGGTCGGGGTGGTGGCTGGGCGTATGGTTAGGGAAGTCGACCTCTTTGGTGGGATACCGCCCCGAATTTGGGGAGCCAGCAATATGCTGGTGGAGTCGGGCTGTTCGCCCCGATGGTCAGGACCGACCGTTCGAGGTGGCGAATCAGAGGCTCCGGTCGGGCTATCGGAGCCCGTACTCACTTTCCAAACGCAACTTTATTTTAGCAATCTCTATTTCGAAACCTGTCTTCACATTCGTTGGTTTTCGATTCGTTTCCCGAACGATGCTCTTTCGGGCCCGATCAGTGTCGACCATCTCGTCGCGAGCCTCGTCACCGCGGTCGACGTCCGGCAATTTCACCCGCTCGCGCATCCCAGGCTCGACGGCGTCGATGGATGCACAGAACTCGAGGAACACTCACAGCGTTGCGAGCTGTCTGCGGAGCGTGACGATGTTCACGTCTTGCTGTCGCCACACTCGGTAGCGGTGGAGATACCGACCGGTGAGGTCGTTCAAGTTGTCGATCCTGACCTCGTCACACCACTCGACGAAGACGTTGAGCCGGTACTTGTGATTCTGCAGCATCTTCGCGCTCACCTCGAGTTCGCGGTGCGAGATGTAGAGGTCGACCGCCTCTCGCGGCGAGATCGGCTCGAGGTCGTCGCTCATACGTCCACTCTAAATAGATTACTTATGACCACATAACGACAAGTTCGGGTCGGTCGAATCGAAATTTCCCATACGGACCGTGTGGAATCGACATACTGCAGTGGATTACACCGGTTTACAGTACGTTTGATATTATCGACAGCACACATCAGAACGATTCCACGGAACTTCCGATACAATGCAGCGAAACGATGGCGTAGCCGGCGAATTCACCGCCCTGCAGGGTGGTGGATTCGCCTCACCCACCAACAGCACTTTTAACCAACGCGGTTGCCTTCGCAGTGAAGTATAAAAACTTTAACATGAACCATCAGCCCGTTCTCGCATCAACTTCCCTCCTTGTGACGGTTCAGTTCGAAACTGTCTATAGCTCATCAGACCCGTTTTGAGTGATTTATCCAACGACAGTGTAGAGCAAGATCTAGAGAAATATCCTGATAGGCTTGATTCAAACTGAAGAAGATCTCTACAGCCAGTTGACTTTACTGCGCTCACGTTGCTGCGCCTCAGGGCTGTAGCTCCCCCGATAGTGCTCCAAGAAGGGCTCGAGATCGTTCCACCCGACCCAGTCACACACCAAGAGCGGATCGACGTCAACTGAGGCGAGCGCGGTCGCCCAGGTCCGTCGGAGATCGTGGAAGCCGAGGTGTTCCCAGCCGGCATCTCCCGTCTCGTCGTACAGTTGATCAGCAGCCGATCGAATCCACCGTCGGAGTGATCGGGTACTTGTGATCTCGACAAGCGACGAGCTGGTCGGTGCGTCGCGGACGTCGTCGACCGTCCGGATGGTCGTCGTGAGATCTCGCAGGGCTGGCATCTCGCGGAACTTGTCGCCTTTCCCGTGCCACACGCGCAGCATCGTCCCGGCGTCAGTATCGACGACGGAGTGGGCAATGAACCGACTACCTCCGAGTTAGTGGTCCGGTCTTCTCTCGAGGATGTCGAAGATATCGATCGCTTTGTACTCTCGGTTCCGTTGTTTGCCAGTCGTCTCGACGAGAATACCGTCAGAAACTAACTCCTCGATGACGTTATACGCGGTTTGTCGACTAACATCGAACTCCGCTTGGACATCGGTCGCAGTGAAGTACGGCATGTCGAAGACGCCCCGCGCAAGGCGATGACTCGTTTTCTCCTGTGGATACCGTTGCTCGTAGTCGCGCCGGAGGTCCAGCAGTCGCTGTGTCCGCTCGTACGAGTCCCGCGCCTGTACTTCGATCCCTTCGATGAAGAACGTGAGCCAGTCGCGCCAGTCCCCGGTTTCGCTTACAGCGCGCATCTTCTCGACGTATTCCTGCTTGTTGCGGTTGAAGTAGGCGCTCGGATAGAGATACGGCTCGCTCAGATATCCGTCGGCGCAGAGCTGTAAGACGATGAGAATGCGGCCAAGTCGGCCATTCCCGTCCTCGGGATGAACCGTCTCGAACTGATAATGCGTAATCGCGAGATCGACGAGCGGATGATAGTGGCCGCCCATCTGGATATACGTCTCCAGAGAGTCCATAAGCTCGGGAACCGATTGATGCGGTGGCGGAACGAACGGAGGTTGACTGGCGGACGGAGAGGGGAGGTGGACATCAGTCGTCCGCCATTCTCCCACGACCTCACCTTCGTTTCGAACGTTTTCGAGGAGCAATTCGTGAAGCGACTGGAGGAGGTCGATCGTTATCGGCTCGCCCTGTTTGATCGCGTTGAATCCCTTTTGAAGGGCGCGCTCGGCATTCAGTACCTCCTGCAAGTCCCGACTCAGATCGACGGTCTCGTCTCCGCTGGTCCGCGTGTGATGGGCGTATACCTCGTCCACGTCGACATCGGCCCCTTCTATTTCGGCTGTCTCGACAGCCTCGAGCCGAACGAGGGATGTATAGAGAACCGGTGAGAAATCGACGGTAGGACTGATACCATCTATTCGGCCGAGCTGAAATGACGCATCGGCGATAAGCTCCGTGAGTTCGTCGTCGACATCGATCCGTGTCGAGAGAGGGAGCTTGTTCGGAATGTAGTATGGATGAGGATGAGACTCGCGATAGTGTCCGGGTGCCGCTTCCGGAAGTTCTCGAGTCGGCATTTGACTATCCCACGAATCCCTGCCTGTTAATCATATCGCTCTTAAACCGATTTGACTACTGGTGTCTGAGATGGACTTTATCAAAACACAGGGCGGGAGTTTTGGAGAACACGGCCAAAATCCACCCACGAACGGGGACCGGCCATCGAATTGATCGGACTACACCAGCGGTTGGAGGGTATCTGCTTGATACACTCTACAAGATATCAGGATAGAAAAAACCACATCGGTGTGTCCGACTCCGTTTCCATAGTCGGACTTCGTTCAAGAGATATCCTCTGAATACCGCGCTACGTACAGTGTGTATTGCCTGGGACAGAGTCCGGAATACGTATTCGATTTAGCTGGGCACCCGAAGCTATGGGTAGTGAAAAAGAGAAGATTGTGAACGGAGAGCTGTATGACGCCGATGATCCCGAACTCGTGGCCGACCGTAGAGTATGCGCGTGACCTCACGAGACGCTACAACCGGACGGCACCAGACAATAACGAGAAACGTCGAGAGCTGCTGGGAGAATTACTCGGATCACGTGGCGATTAGTGTCATGGAGAGCCGCCGTTTCGCTGTGACTACGGATACAATATCCACGTGGGTTAGGACTTCTATGCGAATTTCGACTGCGTCATTGTAGACGTGTGCCGGGTGGATATTGGCCAGAACTGCCAGATCGGCCCGGGCGTCCACATCTATACCGCAACCCACCCGCTTGACGCGAACGAGCGAGTCAAAGGGCCAGAGTACGGCAAGCCCGTTACGGTCGGCGATAACGTCTGGATCGGTGGCCAAGCAGTTCTCAATCCTGGTGTGACGGTCGGTGACAACGCTGTTGTTGCAGCTGGATCTGTCGTAACGAATGATGTGCCCGACGATGTCGTCGTACAGGGTAATCCGGCGACGGTAGTAACGGAACGTGAGACGGACAACTAGTCTGTACCATACCAAGACTGTACTGTGGTGGTTGTCCGAGAATTCTCGGACTCGCAAAACTCACACTACCGAGTGTACGTCTCGGTGATCGAGTTACTCGTCTTTCCAGATAATACCCTCAGTCGCCGAGGTCAACACAGTTTCACCGTCCGCGTTCTCACAAACGACATCCGACACGAATTCGTAGCGGTCATCTCGTTCCACGACTGTGTCGAACGTCGATCGGCACGTGATCGGTTCGCCAGTGTAGACCGGCTGATGGAAGTCAAATTCCATCGTACTGGCCAACACTTCGTTATCGCTCCCCAGTTTCGTCGGGAGAGTCGCGGTCAACAACCCCTGTACCATCACTCGCCCGTCTTCAGCCGGCTCAGTATGACGAGGTTGGTCGTCACCGGAGAGTTCCGCAAACCGCTGTACATCTTCGACCGTAAATGTTCGCTCGAACGTTCTCGTCTCGCCTTCGATCGGCTTTGTCATTAGAATCGGTGGATAACAGTGAGAGCATGACGACATAGTGGTGACGGGACAGCCGTGTGAGTTGTATCGAACGCGACTCCACGATCGGTTGTCCGATGGTGCCCCAATTCTCAGACGGTACGCGGGTCGGTGGTGGCAGTGACGGCCTGCCGGAATTCGCTCGATGGTGATTCCAGCGCTGACGCGGTGGTTGACGTACTTGAAGCGACCCAGAGATTCTCCAGTCAGTGACTGCTGAAACCTGATGATCACCTGCGTGAGCGTGTCGACGGGTTCGGGACCCAGGGACACTGTTCGGCCCGCTGGCGCTATCCCAGGAGGACAGTTCCGATGGCTTACAGAGAAAATATTATAGACAAGGAAAAGTAACCAACTGACGTGTCCGCTCTCGATCCCTGGCGAGTGCTTGCGGCCATCCTCGTCGTCGGTGGTCTCTGTGGTGCCGGCATCGGTGGGCTCACATTCGCGTCCGCTGTCGAGGCCAACAGTTACGACTACACGATGTCCATCCACATGCTGGAAAACGACGACTTTTTTCCCGAACAGGATGGCGACGACGCAGGCCCGAACAGCACCACCATCACCGACTACGGGAACCTCTCTGCCGACGCTCGGGAAGCGTTCGACGAACTGTACGACGGCAGTGACGACAGTAGCACAGTCATCCCCGAAACGCGCGCCCGTCACCTGAACGAGACGACGGAACTCATTCTCCACGACCGGATTACCGTCCGGTATCAGGGCAGCCTCTACTGGTTCTGGCTCGGCGAACGGGCGGAACGATCGACAGTCGGTCAGTTAGCGATCGTCGGTGCTCTCTTCGTGGGGGTACCCGTAGTCGTCGCGATGCTCGGCGTCCTGTTGTACATCCGGCGGCGGGGTAACTGACGGTCGGCTGTTTGTCGGATACGCGGTAGCATCCACCCACGAGACGAGCGTCTACAGTCAAACATGAAATATTTCAGCATTCTACCCCAGGAATGGCAGTTCGGTGCACTTTCATTACTCACAAATGGACTCGTGTTTGACCCGGCTCGTCGAAACGAGATGGTGGTGGAAGCTGGTCGCGAGTTGGTGCATCACCTCGGCCTGTTTCTCGGTTGCGATCCCAAGTCGATAGTACGTTTTCGTTCGGTTCTGGTTCCACAGTTCCGCGAGTTCCTCGCCGAATCGATCGTCGTCCAATCCAGCCGCCGCTCCTCGCTGGTAGAGCCGGTGGTGGCTGCTGCTGATTTCTTCGGGTGCCATCGCTCCATCGTGGAGGAGTCGGAACTGGATAGTCCGCTCGATCGCGACGAAAGACGACTCGATCACGACGGTATAGTAGCCCCGCTCGAGAACGACGTGCCGAAGAGAACCGACGAGGTGGTCGAACGTATTTGTGCGTAGACGTGGCAGCGTGACACATGCCCACCGTCGAATACGAGGGTGAAACGATCGAAGCCGACATCGGTGACAATCTTCGGCAAACGCTGCTCGATGCGGGGCTCACTCCGCACAACGGAGCGGCGCAGTACACGAACTGTCACGGAAACGGAATCTGTGGCACGTGTGCCGTCGAAATTGTGCGCGGCGACGTCAGCGACCCGTCGGACAAAGAGCGGCGTCGACTCAAACTGCCACCGCACAGTCCCGACTCGGGACTCCGGTTATCGTGTCAACTGCCGATCGAAGACGACCTCGTCGTTCGGAAACACGCGGGCTTCTGGGGCCAGAAAGTCGATCGCGATGACCGGTGATTAACAGCGGACCCGAACGTCCGCTTTTCAGCTCACCGCCACCAACAGATTCCGCATCGGAACGTCCCCTCACAACGGTTGGACCTCGAGACGTCCCCTCAAACGGTTCGACCTCGAGAGTGTGAGTTCTCGACGCCGTTCGGAATCCGGATCTGGCAGGACTCGACGATCATGAAGTCCTCGAGCGAGTCGCTCGCGTGCGTGAAGGCGACAGGTGGACGCTCCGGGGGAGACACTACGCCGACGGAACGGCTCGCTGCTACGTGATGCGCTCGGCCGGTCGGATCGTGCTATCACGACGTCGACGACGGCGCCCGGTACTCAGGAAAGAACGAATCTGGGACGATTCTCCTCGGCAGTCGCGAATCGCGCGGAGACAGACGACAACCGGCTGATCGTCCCGCCGTCGCATTCGATCGAGGGCTGGCAGCTTGAACGAGTGGTTTAAGTAAATCGATTGAGTCTGCCCAGTACGGCCAAAGAACCCCCGCTCTGGTGTACATAGATGAACAACCGGATGCCTTCACTTCCCGAATTTTACGATACACTACTTCGCCGTCACGAAAACGATATCGCAGTCGCATTCCGCGATGAAACGCTATCGTACGCGACGATCGAGGAGCGAACCGCACGACTCGCGTCCGCTTTTCGCTCGATGGGTATCAAAGCGGGCGACTGCATCGCGATCATGGTGGAGAATCGGCCCGAGTACCTGATCACGGAAATCGGTGCGATCCGGGCAGGCGCAACCGTAATCCCGCTGAACAGCAAATTGGACGAGGACTCGATTCGGTCTATTCTGGATGACGCCGACGCACGCACCCTCGTTATCGGTCCATCGTTCTTTTCGACCGGGCGGGATCTCCAGCGGGACGCTTCGTTCGACATCGACTACGTCATCGGAATCGAGGGGGAAACGGAGTTTCCGATCGGGTTCCACAGTTTCGACGAACTCCTGTCGAAAGCTGACACCGATGTTCCGGCGATGAATCCGTCCCCGGAAGACGTCGCAGCGATCTACTATACCGGCGGAACGACGGGCGAGCCGAAAGGCGTGATGCACACTCATCGAGGGCTAATCCTGAACACGTACTCCCACATCGCCGAACTCGAGATTTGCAAACAGGAGCGGGCGCTTCTCACGACGCCGCTCGGTCACTCGGCAGGGTTCATCGCTCGAGCGATACTGACGCAGGGTGGGACGATCGTCCTCGAACGGGAGTTCGAACCCGCGCAGTTCCTGCAAACGATCGCAGCGGAACGGATCACCTGGTCGTTTCTCGTGCCGACGATGGTCTCCGAACTGCTCGACGCACCGGAGTTCGAGGAGGCGGACACGAGTTCGTTGCAGACGCTCGTCTACGGCGCGTCGTCGATCCCATCCGCCGTCCTCAAGCGGGGAATCGAGACCCTCGGGCAGGTGTTCATCCAGTTGTACGGGCTCACCGAGGTCCCGAACCTCGTTTCGGTGCTCTCGAAGTCAGATCACGATCCGGACCGCGAGGACGTGTTGCTATCGACCGGCTACCCGGTCCAGCTCGCGGACGTCTCGATCGTCGACCGAGAGGACAGGTGGGACGGCGACATCGGGGAGATCGTCGTCACGTCCCCTTACGCGATGAAAGGGTACCGAAAGCGGGACGCGCTCGTCAGCGAACAGCCGGACCGGATTCACACCGGCGATCTCGGTCGCATCGGAGACGACGGGCGGCTGTACGTACTCGATCGCATCCAGGACGTAATCATTTCGGACGGCCAACTCGTGTTCTCGAGCGAAGTGGAAAACGTCGTGCAGCGCCATCCAGACGTCCAACAGGTCGCGATAATCGGGATTCCCAACGACAGGGATGCACTCGACGTCGTGACTAGGGATCGGCTGAACGTCGAACAGATCGTCAAAGCGGTCGTTGTCGTAGAGACGGACGTGCCACTCGAGTCGATCCAGGAATTCTGCCGGGACGAGGGGCTCGACGACCACCAGATTCCCCGAACGATGGACACCGTCGGAAAACTGCCGGAGACGCCGTACGGGAAGATAGACAAAAAGTCGCTTCGGAAACCGTACTGGTGATCGGTTGCGTCAAAGGGGTGATCACGATTTTACGTATTGAATTCCAGATGCGTGCGTCGGGGGAATTGAAACGACTCGAAGCGGAAATCACGGATCTGTCTCGAATCGAATTGGATAACGCGATTTACGCGGGTAACGATTCCTGGCTCGAGTTTCTCACGATGACGACCGAGTCGGACGTCGACCTCGGGTCCGAACTCTCCGCCCTCTCTGCGGTAGAGGTCCTCGATTCGTCGAGATTGACCAGAACGTCGCGTGTCTGGTACGTGCTCTTGCTGGTAGACGAACCGAAACGGTTCATCCTGGAGACGATCGTCACGAACGGCGCCGTGCCACACCGGATATACGTCGAGCAGGGGCGGCTCAAAGCGATCGCCTCGGTCCGCGATTGGGACCATCTCAAGGGGTTTGCCGACGAGATCGAAGCGGCGTACGGTTCCTTCGAGCTCGTCGGAACGACGCAGGTCGACACCCTCACCTACCCGCTCGGTTCGGACCGACTGAAGTACACCGTTCGCGGAAAGCTGACGGAAGACCAGTTGAACGCACTGGAGACTTCGTTCCGAATGGGATACTACGCGGTTCCGCAGACGGCGACCAGCGAAGACGTGGCCAAGCGCCTCGATATCAGCCAGTCGACCCTCAGCACGAAATTGCGAAAGGCGCAGTATAACTTGCTTGCAGTCCTGTTCGGCGAACGGACCGAAGAACGAAAACACGAATAACGAGCGGGGCCACACTCGCATCCTCGATAGAAATGCACTCCCATCGAACGTCGGGGAATTCCAACCCGAACCACGGGTACCCGTCGTCGGCCACCGACGGAAATGGCTTCCACGAGCCTGCAACAGTCTGACGAAACTCGGAGATTGCGAACGCTGGTCTCTGCCGAATGGGTGTCCGGTTCTCGAGATGCGCGAGATAGCGCTTCGGACCAGAGGTCTTCCGACGAGTCACCGTTGTGAGGCCGAAACGTGGCCCGCTCGAGTAGCCGAACCCGTATCGTCGACCCGAACAATCGAATCGCGTATCCCCTCACTCGATCAGGTCATAGTCCTCGTGTCTGCAACTTGACCCTATTTTGCAACGTCGGGATCCCCGCTGTCAGGAGCATCAAACTCGCCGTTTCGCGTTCAGTACATAAACGCCGATATATATCATTACTTATCGTGACAGGACCTATTGTGGTGGTCTATACAACTGGATTACGCACACTATGTTGATGTTATACCTTACCGTGGGAGTGATGGTGGCGACCTGGATAGTACTGGGGATATACATCCGGTGGGTGACCACGTCCGGATACGAGGATACCCTGGATTTCACCAGTGGTGATTCGGCATGATGAGCCTTTACGGCTGGACGGCCCTCTTCGGGGTCTTCTTTCTGGGACTGCTCTTCGTATTGACGTACATCGCGACCAAGCGAACGGAGGGCCTGCGCGACTTCCTCGTCGCTCCGACGAGCTATGGGCCGGTCTGGGTCGGACTCGCAGTCGGTGCAACCGCCTGTAGCGCCGCTGCGACGCTCGGAAATCCCGGGCTGGTGTACAGTTACGGCTGGTCCGGGATGTGGTATGGGTACGGATACGGGCTGATGGTCATCGCATGGGCCGTTTCGGCGTATCAACTGAATCGGTTCAGCCGGGATCTGGGCGCGAACTCGCTGCCTGACTTCTTCGGAAAGCGGTTCCAGAGTCCGTTCCTCCGTGCGTTTTCGGCGATCGTCACGCTCTTCCTGGCGTTCTACATCGCCGGTCAGTTCGCAGGCGCGAGTCTCGCGATCACCGAGATGACACCGCTTACGTACACGAACGGGATTCTGATCGGTGCTGGAATCATCGTCCTGTACGTGATGATCGGTGGCGCACACGCCGAGATCCTCAATAGCGCAATCCAGGGAGCGTTCATGCTCATTCTGGGCGTTATCGTGATCGCTGCCGGATTCATGTCCGTCGGCGGAATCGGCGAGATGAACGCGGCTGTCGTCGCGCAAAACCCGAGTCTCGGAGCGAACTCGATGTTCGGGGCACCCCACTTCAGTACGTTTAACGGACCCGCCATCTTCCTCGCGTTGGGACTGTTCGCCCTCACCCCGCAGCTGTCCCGACTCTGGATGGCACTCGACGACGAGAAAAACGTGAAGTGGACGCTTCTGGTCTCGCTGATCTTCATGACGGTGATGTACGGGCTGATGCTCGTGGGTGGACTGGCCGGACGCGCCGTCGCGCCGGGCCTCGAGACGCCGGACGTTGCGACGCTCATACTCGTCTCTAACGCCATGCCCGACGTCGTGTACGCGTTCGTCGGAGTGGCGATCTTCGCGGCTATCATGTCGACGACTGCAGGGTTGTTCCTCACCTGTGCAATCGCCGTCTCGAACGACCTGTACAAGGACACCCTCGTTCCGCTACTCGGATGGAACGTCGACGACAGCACGCTCGATCGACAGACCAACATCGGAACGCGGTTGATGATCCTCATCATGGCCATCGTCGCGCTGATCATCGCGTTCAACCCGCCGAATTTCCTCACCGGATTGATGTGGATCGGCATCGGCGCGTTCGCGGCTGCGTTCGTCCCGATCCTCCTGTGGGGATCCATCTGGGACGGCGTCACGCCGACCGCCGCGAAGGTGAGCGCTATCGTGGGGTTCTCGATTCACACGATCGGTTACTTCGGCCTCGGCCAGACGCTCGGAATGACGCTCTGGACGGTTCCGTGGCGCGGTTCCGCACTGGGAATCGTCGTCAGCTTCGTCCTGTGTCCGCTCCTGAGCCTCGCGACCACGCAGACGCTCGACGAAAGCTTCCTCGACGACATCTTCTACAGGAAGCGCTCGTCCGTCAGCAGGGAGATCACCGACCGGCCGGAAGCGGGAGAGGTATCTGACGACTAACAGCGACACCAGCGGATTGCACATCGATACCGAGTACGATCAAACTGACACGAATGATGGACGATTACGACTACGAGACCGTACAGGAAACGCTTCACCCCCAAATCCGGGAGCAAGAGTCGATCAAAGGCGTCGTCGAAACTGCCGCCGAACTGTGGCCCGAACGGCGATACTTCACCTATGCGCCGACCGGCGAGACGGCCACATTCGCGGAGATGAACCGACGAGCGAACCTCGTCGCAAACTCCCTCGCGGAGATCGGCGTGCAGTTCGGCGACCGGGTCGGCCTCTATCTGAAAAACCGACCCGAGTACATCACGAGCATCCTCGGGTGTGCGAAGCTCGGAGCGATCGAAACCCCGATCAGCTGGGAGTATCGCGCACGGGAGGTCGAACACACGCTCGATTCCGCCGGCGTATCGACGATCGTCGCCCAATCGGACGAACTGATCATGCAGAACGTCACCGAGGTGGCGGCCGATCACGATTCGGTGGAACGGGTCGTCGCGATAGACGAGGAGGCGTACTCCCGGATCGAAGCCCTCGAGGGAGTCGACACGTACCTTCTTGGCGACCTGACGAAGACGGTGTCAGAATCGAATCCGGACGTCGAGGTCGGGTACGACGATCCGACCGCGATACTGTCGACCTCCGGCACCACCGGCCTTCCCAAGCCAGCCGTCCTCTCGAACCGGTCGTTCTTGCTCGGCGCGAAGAGTTTCCTCGGCGCACCGCTGCCGGAAGACGACGTCAACTACAACAGCTTCCCGCTCTTTCACGCGAACAACCAGTACTACTCGATGCTCAGTCCGCTGATCGCCGGGCGAGAGTACGTTCTCTCCGACCGGTTCAGCGCGAGCAAGTTCATGGATGAAATCGCCAGATACGACGTCACGTCGATAAACGTCCTCGGCGGGACGCCCAAGATTCTCGACTCCGCCTACGACGAGGATGATATCCCGGACAACGACCTCCAGATAGCGATCGGGCCGATCTCGACTGAGTTATGGGAACACTTCGAGGAGAAGTTCGACCTCACCGTCGTGCAGCTCTATTCGCAGACCGAAAGCCCCACGCTCATCCTCAACCACCCCAACAAGGACGAAATCGAAGTGGGCGCGATCGGCAAGCCGATGTTCCCCGACCTCGGGCACGAAGTGACGCTGCTCGACGACGACGGGAACGCGGTGGGTCCGAACGAGAAAGGCGAACTGATTCGAACGGACCCCGGTGCCATGATCGAGTACTGGAACATGCCCGAAAAAACCGAAGAGACGCTCCGCGACGGGGTCATCTACTCGGGCGACATCGTTCGAAGCGACGACGAGGGCTATTACTACTACGTCGACCGAAAGAAGTTCATGGTCCGACGAAGCGGGGAGAACATCTCCGCTCAGGAGATCGAGAACGTGATCGACGAGCACCCGGACGTCGAGGAATCGGCGATCGTTCCCGTTCCGGACGACCTTCGCGGCGAGGAAGTGAAGGCGCTCGTCAAACGAAACGCAGACGATCTGGAACCGGAAGCGGTCGTCTCGCAGGTCGCCGGACAGTTGGCGAGTTACAAGGTTCCGCGATACGTCGAATTCGTCGATAGCTTCCCTCGAACGCCGAGCGAACGCATCAAACGCGTCCAGCTCGCAGACGAGGAAGCCGAGCGAGACGAGCACGGCTGGGACCGCGAAGCGAAGATGAGCGAGTGGGAGGTATCGGTGTGAGAGATGTCGCCATCGTCGGCCGTGGCACCACTCCATTCGGCGTCCACGACGCCGGCGTCAAGGAACTCGCGACGACCGCGGTGACGCGAGCGCTCGCCTCGTCCGGACTCGAGACCGAAGAGATCGAGGCACTGTACCTCGGGAACTTCACGTCCGGAATGCTCGAGGGACAGGAAGCGCTCGCGGCGCTGGTCGCGGACGCTGTCGGCCTCGATGGGGTTCCCGCTACGAAAACGGAAGGCGCCTGTGCGAGTTCCGGAATCGCGTTCAACCAGGCGCGCCAGTTGATCGCCGCGGGGGTTTACGATGTCATCGTCGTCGCCGGCGTCGAAAAGATGACCGGCGTACCGACGGAGCAGTTCACACAGGCCCTCTCGGCCGCCGCAGACGCGACCACGGAGCAACCGGCGGGGCTGACCTTCCCCGGATTTTACGGGCTCTTCACCGATCGGTATCTCACCGAGTACGACGCCGATCGGACGGACATCTCGAGGGTAGCGGTGAAGAACCGACGAAACGCGGCGGACAATCCGCGAGCGCGATTTCGCGACCCGATCACGATCGACGACGTGATGGAATCGGAGCCGATCGCCGATCCGCTCAGGTTGTACGATTGTTGTCCGGCAGCCGACGGAGCGACGGCCGTCGTCCTGGCGGCGAACGACGTGGCACCGTCGATCACGCAAGATCCGATTCAGGTGTTGGCGTCGGCCCACACGACCGGACGGAGCGGTGCGTACCGCTACGAGGACCTCACGACGTTCGAGGCGACGCGGTCCGCGGCGGAGCAAGCGTATGACCAAGCGGACGTAACGCCGAGCGACGTCGACGTGGTCGAACTCCACGACTGCTTTAGTTCCGCCGAAGTCGGCGACTCGGAGGATCTCGGATTCTTCCCGAAAGGCGACGGGGCCGATGCCGTCGTAGCCGGCAAAACGGACGTCAACGGCGAGGTCGCGATCAACCCCAGCGGTGGGCTCCTCTCGAAGGGGCATCCGGTCGGTGCGACCGGCCTCGGACAGATCTACGAGACCTGTCTTCAGTTGGACGGCGAACACGAAAATCAAGTCGAGGATGCACGGATCGGCCTCACCCACAACCTGGGTGGGAGCGGCGCGGTCTGTACCGTCAGCGTCCTCGGGAGACGATAGAATGAGTCGATTCCCAGCAACCAGATGCGCGAACTGTGGAACCGTCTACGGCCACCGCGTGAGCGTCTGCCGCGAGTGTCACGCCGACGAGATGGAATCTCATCCGATATCCGGGCGAGGGACCGTGTACGCGACGACGACGATCCGCGTCCCGAGCGCGAAGTTCGAAGGCGACGCACCGTACGAGGTCTGCATCGTCGACGTCGGTACTGACGAGCCCGTTCGGGTGACGGCCCGCCTCACGGACCGCGAGGACCCGGAGCCGGGTGACGAAGTACGGTTCGTCGAACGACAAAACGGAACGATATACTTCGAAATCCATGGTTGAAAGGATCGATCACATCGGCGTGCTCGTCGAGGACATCGAATCGTCTCGGAGGATATACGAACGACTCGGCATCGAACTGGTGAAAACCGAACGCGTGACGGAGTTCGACGTCGAGATCGCGTTCATGAGCACCGGCGCCGAACTGATCGAGCTGGTCGAACCGCTCTCGGCGGACAACGAGTTCGCCGGACTCTTAGCGGCGCACGATCAGCCGGGATTCCTCCATCACATCGCGTTCCGCGTCGAGGATATCGAGACGGTGCTCCGCGACCTCAAGCGGGCCGACGTCGAACTCCGCGATTCGACCCCACGGACGGGCGCTGGCGGGGCGAAAGTCGCATTTCTCGAACAGCAGGCCGGCAACGGCGTGAACATCGAACTCGTCGAGCGCGACGAAGAGGTCGTCTAGGAGTCAGTACCCGGAAGTCACTCTTCCGGTCGCCGTTCGAAAAGGACGTTGTTGACCGCCTTGAGAACGACCGCGTCGTGTTGATCGACGACCGTTCGCTCGAGCGTTACGAGTCCCCGGGATGGATCGCTTTCGGACGGTCGCTTCTCGAGGACCTCGAGGGACGTTGAAAGCGTATCTCCCGGGCGAACAGGGTTGGGAAAGAGGACCTCATCGAAGCCGACGCTCCCCAGGATACGGGCGTTTCCGTAGAGGTTATCGACGACCTGTTGCTGTGACATCACGAACGTTTGCAGCCCGCTGGCGATGATGCCGTCGAACGGCGTCTCCGCCGCGGCTTCGTCTTCGGTGTGAAACGGAAGCGGATCGTATCGTTCCCCGAACTCGACTATCTCCTCCTTGCCGAGCCGAACGCCGTCGAATTCGTGCCGTTCTCCGACGGCGAAGTCCTCGTAATACAGATCGCTCATACGACACCGCCAAGGCGGTGTCGTTAAATAACCCTGTCCGTCGCGCACTCCGTCGCCCGCGGGTGCTTGCGGCCGGCTACCGCGAACGATTCGCCGTCACTTCCAGTTCTCGGGGGCCTTCGAATCCCGATTCCGATCGGTGCGCGTCGGTGCCGATCTCAGCTATTTATGTGACCGCGGCACGCTCGTCGTGAACGTGTCCGAAGGATTCAGCTGTATCGAAGCGACGGTCGCCGAGATTCACGACGCGATGGCCGCCGGCGAACTGACGTGTCGCGACCTCGTCGCCGAGTACCTCGAGCGAATCGACGCGTACGATCGCGACGGGCCGGAGCTGTCGTCGATCGTGACTGTCGCCGACGGCGCACTCGAGCGCGCCGCGGAATTAGACGAAGCGTTCAACGAGCACAGGACGGTCGGACCTCTGCACGGCATCCCGGTGCTCGTCAAGGACCAGGTGGAGACTGCGGGGACGAGGACGACGTTCGGTTCCGCGGCGTTCGCCGACTACGTTCCGTCGACGGACGCCACGATCGTTCGGAAACTCAGGGACGCGGGAGCGATCGTCCTGGCGAAGACGAACCTCCCGGACTGGGGAGCGTCCTGGTTCGGCCACTCTTCGGTCCGTGGACAGACGAAAAATCCGTACGCACCGGCTCACGATCCGGGTGGCTCGAGCGCCGGCACCGGGGCGGCGACTGCCGCCAACCTCGGGACGATCGGTATCGGCGGGGATACGGGCGGTTCGATCCGGATTCCGGCGTCCTGCTGTAACCTCTACGGGCTGCGGGTGACGACCGGGTTGATCAGCCGACGCGGCATCGCACCGCTGGTCGACCGGCAGGACACCGCCGGCCCAATGACCCGGACCGTCGAGGATTTGGCCAGACTCCTCGACGTCCTCGTCGGCTTCGACCCCGATGACGAATGGACCGGGGTCGAAGCGCTCGCGGACGTCGACGCGTCTTATACGACGGCGCTGGATCAGACCGCGCTCGAGGGAGCGCGCCTCGGCGTTCTCCGCTCGTCGTTCGGGGAGATGCCCGAGGCCGAACCGGTCAACGACGTGGTCGACGCAGCGCTCGAGACGATGGACGCCGCCGGAGCGAAACTGATCGATCCGATCGAGATTCCGGAATTGCACTCGCAGCTATCGGATTCGGCGCTGTTCGCCCACCAGGCGAGGGCCAACATAGACGAGTTCCTCGCACGTCGCGATACCGCTCCCGTCGACTCCATCGACGAGGTGTACGAGTCCGGCGCGTACCACGACGACCTGCAACTCTTCGAACAACTCGCCGACGGACCCGCCGATCCCACAGACGATCCCGAATACTGGCACCGAGTCGCTGCCCAGGGAGCGCTTCGTCGGGCGATCCTCCACGTCTTCGCCGCCGAGGATCTAGATGCGATGGTATTTCCGAGCGTTCAGGTTCCCCCGCCAGCGATCGACCACCTGTCCGACGGGGTCGTCTATCGGACCAACACGGTCATCGCGTCCCAATCGTCGTGCCCGGCGATCTCGATTCCGGCCGGCTTCACCGACGACGGGTTACCGGTCGGCGTCGAACTGCTCGGAGCACCGTACGCCGAACGGAATCTGCTCGGACTGGCGTCCGCGTTCGAAGCGACGGCCGATACGAGGCGCCCTCCGCAGTCGGCGCCGGCGCTCTCGGAGTAACCGGTACCCGCGTTCGGTGTCGATCGTTCCCCGGCGGTCCCGTGAGGGACGGACGCGATGAGCGAATACGATACGACCGCTCTCGGCCTCGAGTTAACCGCTCTCTCGCCGATCAGAATCCGCGCCGTTCGCGGAAAATAGCATTCAACGGCGTCATAATCACCGTACTCCCAGACCGCTCTAACGCACACCGAAACGCTGCGTTCGGTCGATCAGGAATCTCAGCCGGCCGGACGAAACAGGGGACGGGAAATGGCGGGTGGGTGTGCGACGAACGGGACAGTGTCGCGCGTTGCAGGCCACGCGATAATCACGTATTTCCCTCCAAATACTACCAACGCTCTCTATATTCCCGATCCGTTAGAACTGAGTACGAACGTATCACAAACTCGCTGCCCGACAGATCTCGAGTGACGTCGTGTCCGTCACATCCGAAGCGTCGGGAACCGTTCTGCATATTTCTCCGAGAGCGCACCGTAATCGGCCCGGGACCGAGACACGCGGTCGTGTCGAGGGGCAACGCGATGCGAAAAGCGGACTCACCGGCGTACCGAAATGATCGTGGCCAGTTCCGTCGATACGTATTATCCACAGCGGGTCCCGGCCGTCCTGACCCGGCCGTCCTGATTCGAGACGTTCGACGGCGCCGCGGGCAGATCGGACGTGTACTCGACTGAACGATCGTCGTCGGTCGGAACGCCGTTTCTATCAGTTGTCAAGAACGGAGAGCACGCGTAACACCAGCTGCAGGATGTGGACGAAGACGCCCATCACGGCAATGTAGATCCCGATCGCGTTCCGAAGTGGGTTCGCGTACTTGCTCTCCTTTACGGCCCAGATTTCGTACGTGAGGTCCGCGACGAATCCGAGGAAAAACAGGACGGAGGCGCCGATCATGAGAACCGGAGCGACGAAGAATCCGATCCCACCCGCAACGAACCCGGCGACGAACAGTCCTCTGGAGTAGGTCTGCCAACTCTCGAACGACCGATCGGTCCGGTAGACGAGGACCACGACACCGGCCGTGAGAAGTCCCGTAAGGACCAACGTAATACCGAGGGCCGGAATTCGAAGTGCGGGCGGTGCGAACCCACCGAGGATCGCTGCGCCGAGCAGCGTATATCCGAACTGAATCAGCGCGACGCCGGCGCCCGCCATCGGAAGGGCGTCCTGTTCGATACCCCTGTTCGAGATCCAGAATCCGCCCCCGATGGTGACGACGAAGGTGCCGATCCCGATGACGTAGTTCGAAAAGAGGATGAGCCCGAGATCGGCAAGCGGCGTATAACTCCCCACCAGCATCAACAGGATGTTGACGGCGACGAGCGCAGTCGCGATCCCAGCGACCTTGGGTACGTTGACTGTCGGGACGTACTGACCTGTCTGCGTGGTATCGTGGACAGACGACATGACTGTTAATTCGATTTGAGCTAATTGTATTAAGTATTGTCTTGTAATTTTATCAACGTATCGGATATAGTTTGGGGAAATAGCCAGATGCTATCGATTACGTCCGGCCTACAGCGGTATGTCGATCGACGGTGTGAAACGCGCTCCGAAAGCCCGTGCTCGGTCTATAATGACGATAAGGAGTTTCTCGTCGCCGACCTGACGACCGAGGTGATGGAGCCACAGACGCGGTTCCAGGGGAAGCCGTCCTCGTTCATTCCCACGAGTCGAGGCTCTGTTGGACGGATCCGGCCATACTCTCGCTCAGATCGTAGTCGTCGAAATTGAAGTTGAACTCGTCGCGGTACCGCATCCGCTTTTCGAGGGCATCCTCGGTGAAGAGAACGTTCAGTTCGTGCTCGATCTCCTCGATGTTCTCTCGGTCGTCATCGAGACCGTCTTCGAATCGATCGATGATCGGCGAGCAGTCGTGAATTTCTGTCCCTACCCACTCACGATTCATAAGTTCTGCCGCGGCAAACGTCGTCCCGGCTCCACCGAACGGATCCAGCACGCGGTCGCCCTCCTTGGTCGCCATTCCGATGACACGATGGAGGAGTCGCAGCGAGAGCTGGTTCGCGTCGCGGTTGAGGTACTTCGAGTGGCGGACGGGGGGGATATCGTCCCAGATGTCGGTCAGGTTGACGCCCTCGGGGTTCATTTTCGACTTATAACCGCCATAGTCGTTCTGCTCGCCGCCGCAGTGCGGGCACGTATCGATGGGGAGGCGATCCGGTTCGAACGTGTTGGGTTGGTGGCCCTTGATGAAGTAAAGAAGGGAGTAGTGCGACGGGTAGAGGCGGTTGGGGATGGGAAGTCCAAATTTGATGTCGACCGCGATCCAGTGTTTGAGGGTCAGCCGTCGGTTGATGTAGTGGGCGAAGTGGACGTTCCACTTCGGGAGGTTATAGAGGAAGAACGCACCGCCGGGCTTCAGCAGGTCGATGGCCTCGTCGATCCATTCGGTCGACCAGCGGAGGTACTCATCCTCGGCGAGATCGTCACCGTTCTTCTCCCCGTAGTCCTTGTCAAGGTTGAACGGCGGATCCGCGAATATCAGGTCGAACGACTCGTCCTCGAGTTGGGGGAGGACGTCCCGACAGTCCGCGTTGTAGAGCGTGCCCAGTCCGGTCGTGAACTCGGGTTCCGGAAGTCCTCCATCGTCGCTTGTCTCGGTGTCACCGAGGTCGAGGTCGAACGCGTCCGTGAGCGCGTTGAGGGCACGGTTAGGATCCTCGACGAGTTGGTCTTGGAGCGGTTCGGGGAACTCGCCGGCGGCGAGTCGGAGGGCTTCGGGCCGGATGTCAAAGGCGTCGGCGAGGGCCTCGAGCTGCTCGTCGGTGGGCGGGACTCCAGATTCGATGTCGCGGAGATTGCCGACGCGGAGGCCGGCGTCCTTCGCCAGTTCGTTGTCCGTGAGGCCGCGTTCGCGCCGGATTCGGCTGACGACGTCACCAGCAGATCGGAAGAGAAGGCCGGTCATTCGAGATCATCTCCGTTGGGGTTCATCTTCTGGTTACTCTGATGTCCGTCTTCCGTTTTAAACGTGTGTGACCTGACTCGCCTGTTATCAGGGCGTTCTGAGGGCCGACTATCAGTGGATTCATCACATCCAAATTCCCAACGAGTGGTGTGCAAATCGATCGCGAGGAAAAAATTGTCGACCAGGGCGGCTTCTCGCAGACAGACGAATGGCAAACGGCACGGAGTCAGGCGATGGACGCGGTACGGGAGGTTGACTGGCCGCCCGGTACGGGTAAGTTCACCGTCTACCCCGAATCCGAAGCGAACGGTGTGAAGCCCGCAACCAAGATTTTCGAGCACAACATCGACAACAAACCACTGTGGAAGGAGACCGGCCGTAAACACTTCAAGAGCCTCCTCAGCGAGATGGCGATGCTCGATGATGCCGTCGAGATGCTCGGCGAGTATATGGACGACCCGGAGGCGTTCGTCAACAGCTCGTGGTTCGACGCGATGGCGGAACTGGAGATCAACGGGGAGCGCCACATCGCCGTGTTCGAGTGGGAGACCGGGAACATCTCGTCGTCTCACCGGAGTCTCAACCGGATTATGGTCGGATTCCTCAGCGGAATCATCACCGCGGGGATCGTCGGGTTACCGACGCGGGAACTGTACCAGTACTCCACCGACCGTATCGGGAACTTTCAGGAACTGTGCCCTTATTTTATGATTTACGAAGCGTTGAACGAGCGCGTTGAGAATGGGGTGTTCGAGGTGGTAGCTTTCGAGCAGGACGCCGAATCAACCGACGTACCAAAGGTTCCGAAGGGGTCTGACGGAATGTCCGACCGAAACATCCGTGAGGCAACCCCCGATTCGGTCGATCTGAGTGACTTTGAATAAATGAAACGGGAAATAGTTAGATGAAAGGATTAAGACAGTCGAAAAGCGTGGATTGACTGACTTCGGTTGAGTGAATATATGATTAGGATCGAAAACTATTCTTCTACATCCACATGTAACAGATATAAAGTAAGCATAGATGATCAAATCTCTTCGAGAATACGGTAGGAATTAGAAATCCGGTGCGAGAATCGAACCGGGGCCAGACGACCGGCCACACTCCGTTCGGCCGCTGCGACTGGCAGGGTTCGATCTCGCCTTCCGGCTTTTCCACTCCTCTCGATGGTCGTCGTGAAAAAGTCCGGGTGCGAGAATCGAACCCGCGTCTCAGCCTCCACAAGGCTGAAGGATAACCACTACCCCAACCCGGACACGCTTACACGTAATCCTACACGCGGTCGGCCTGAAATACGTTACGACTCCGCGTTCGGGGTGTGCGACTCCGTACCGCGCGATTTCGGACGGCGAAGCTGAATCGCGGTGACCGCGGCTCGAGGCAGTCGATCGCGACCGAGACGTTTTTCGGCCCAGAGCCGGTAGAACCGCCAACGCGTGGCTATAACCGACAAGATCTACGTCAAAAATCACCGACAGCTCAGCTCCCAGCTCGAGACGAACATCCCCAAGGGAGCGTTCAAGGGTGCGACCCTCGACGTGCTCTTTCAGGGCACGGGTCTCGAGAAACTCGACGACGCGACTCGGGATCGAATCCTCGATTTCGCACAGGATTTCCTCGATTGTGGCTGTGACACAAACCCCTATTGTGGCTGTCCGGAACGGAAGTTCATCGAGTATCTACTCGAGTTGCGCGCCCAGGGCCTGGGCCCTGACGCGATCGTCGACGTAATGACTGACGACTATATGGTGTATGCGTACTCCGGTGACGTGTTGTCGTTTCTCGACGACGCCGTCCGAACGCTCGAGGCGGCCGAAGGGCTCGCTCGCGTCGATGGCGCCGACGAGAAGTACGACGAAATTCGCCAGGCGAAACAGGATCTGTCTCGATAACGTCGTCGTCCCGCTCGACGTCGGGACAAATCGGCTCGCTTATCGCAACTGGTACGATTCTTCTCCGTCGTCTAACTCGTCGAGGAGGAGGACCTCGTCTTCCTCGTCTTCGAGTCGGTCCTGCAGATCGTTGACGTACCTTTTGTACTCGTCGAGTTGTTCGCGGAGGTGTTCGGCCTCGAGCTCAAGTCGCTCGTGTTCGCGGATGAAGCGCTTCGGAACTTCGACGGTCGGCGGGAACGAGATGTCTTCGTCGGTATCGTCGGCGCGCTTCTTGCGGTCACCTTCGGGGACGACCTCGACCTGCCCGTCGTGTTCGACCAGTTGGTCGACGTAGTCTCGGAAGACCGCCGAAAGCGAGATGTCCCGTTCCTCGGCGATTTCCTGGAGCGCCGTAAACGCATCCTCGTTGACACGAAACGAGATCGTCTTGTTCTTGTTCCCCATCGATACCCCTAGTCTTCGTTCACGACACTTAACCATTTGTCAGACAAGCAGGATTGGCCGACCGGAAAGAAAGTGAATCGACAGAAATCGTCGCTCGAGTGGAGCCCGTAGCTCCGGCGATGACGGGCTGTCGACTGCTGACGACGGCGTGCCGGGTACCGGTGCTCCTGGGCCGTTCTCCTAATCGGACGCGACACGGACGCGTCCCACAGCGACCGCGATCCGATCGTCGAACGAGCCCTCGATTCGACGACGCGGCCACCAGCGGGCTGAAAACGAAGAATGGAAACGGTGCTTTCGGTGTCCGATGACGGTGGCGACGCCTCAGACGGTCGGTTCCGCGTCGTCGACGGTCTCGAGGCTCTCGAGGGCCTGAATCACGTCGTTGCGGTAGTTAACGACGGGTGAATCGTACTGCTCGCGAGCCATCTGGGCGTACTCGTTCGTCGGTGCGGTGGATGCACCTTCTGGTGCTTCCTGTTCGCGCTCCCACTCCTCGAAGGCTTCGATGCGGTCTATGGTGCGTTCGGCGGTTTCGACGACCCAGCGATCGCGGGTATCGTCGTCGACGATCGAGATAGACTCGGGTCGCAGGGAGACGTTGACCGTTCCGTCGTCGGTTTCGTAGGTGCGGGGTTTGCCGACGATGGAAACGTAGGCCGGCGGTTCCGTATCTCGCAGCACCGAGGCCGCCTCGGGCTGGTACTGACCGGCGTAGACGAAGAACGTCCCCGTCGGGTCGACGACCCGCCCGCGCCAGTACTCGCTGTCATCGCCGACGTCCTCGGTTTCGGTGAGGGTGCCGGCGACGAACACGCGGTTCGCGCGATCGCCCGTCGGGAGCAAGGCGTAGTTGGGCGCGCGCTCGTCGTCGCTTTCTTTGAACGTGTACGTCGAGTCGTTGAATTCAGACGCGAAGACGCGACGGGCGACTTCGCGAGTGAGTTCTGCCTGACTCATGTCACATCGACCTCGCTTTGATCAGCACCTGTTCTACATCCACTGGCCCGTCGAGTTCTTCGACGTCGTCGGCCAGGACGTAGCGACCGAAGGTCGGCCCCTCGATTCGGTAGTAGGTGCCGACGATATCGTCCGCGATCTCGTCGGCGACGATGGTCGTGTCCAGTGCGTCCATCGCCATTTCCTTCGCTTCTTCGAGGGTGAGGCCAGTCAATTCCTCGGTGGCGTCCTTGTCGAAGATGACTTCGTGGGCATCGATACCGTCGTCGACGACGGCCTTGATGCGGAGGTCGAACTCCCCTTCGACGTCGCCGTGTTCGTTACAGCGGCCGTTCTGGAGGACGCGCGTACAATCTTCCTTCGGGCAACGCTTGATAAGGCCGCTTCCGCTTTGCATGTCGACCAGAGCGCCCTCGATCTCGCTGGTGTCGTCACCGACTTCGAGGTCCTCCTCGAGTTCCTCGATGACGGTCGTCGAATTGAGTTTGACCGAGTACCGTCCCTGGTACTCGTCGGTGACGAGGTTGCGAAATTCGTAGACGCCGCCTTCCTTGAGCGTCGGAAGTTCCGATTTGGCCCACTTGGTAAATTTGATCGTCCCCGTCGGGTCGCCGAGTAGCCCGACCTGTGCGACCGAATCACTGCGGGGATCCCAGAGTTCGATAACTTTGGCTGTCAGATCTATCCATTCCTCGGGTTCGTCAACGTCTTCGACGTTGGCTGCCTCGCTGCCGCCGCTCGCGATGTCCTCGCGGTCGAGGCCAGCCTCCTCGAGGTAGTGGTTGGTGACGCTCCGTCTCGCTTCGTCGATCGGGACCTTGTATTCATCGACGAGCGTAGTGAGGCGCTCTTCGACGTCCTCGACGCTTACGTCGAGGTGGTCCGAAAACTGCTCGTGTATGTCGTCCGCGTGTTGTCGTACGTCGCTCATTGTGTCACGCCTCCTCCTTGGTTTCACTGGGAGGCATACCCTCGTTCGCGCCCCGTACTATTTAAACTGCCGCCGCCGGAGTGAAAGTGAACGTCGGCAGCAAAACCGTACGACTCTGCGGGGAGGGTCGTTTCGTTTGGGCGATCGTTATAGTAGTCGTTGAAACGTTGTACCCACCGCTTGCGCTGGGGCGGCCAGCGAGTACTCGCTGGCCGCGAATTCTCGAGCGGGGTGTGCAATGACGTTCACCGTCTACTATACCTGCCGGTGACTGAACGCGACCGATCGTGTGCACCGATCTCGAGGGTGGCGATCGCCGTCATCGGCTCAGCCCGACGACCATTCAGAACGAGTCCGAACTGACGGCGGCATCGACAGTGTCACCGATCGCCGCCGCGCCAGCGTCGTCGACGGCGACCAGTGGCGGGCGAACGTCGTCGGACGGAATGATACCGCGGTGGGCCAGCGCCGATTTCGTCGCTGGGGCGAAATCGTGGGTCGTACACGCCTCGAACAGCGGCGTTATCACATGTTCCTGGAGTTCTCGGCCGCACTCGTCGGTCGCTCGGTCGAACGCCTCGCATAGCGCGCGGGGGACGACGTTCGACAGCGCGTTGATACCGCCGTCCGCACCCATCCGTAACGCGGGGACCAGCAGGGCGTCGTACCCCTGCAGACACAGGAACTCGTCCGGCGTCTGCCGGAGAACGGACAGGAAATACGCCAGATCGCCGCTCGAGTCCTTGATCCCGATCGCACGGTCGTGGCCTGCGATGGTGGCAACGGTCTCCGGTTCGATACGATGGCCCGTACACTGCGGAATGTTATACAGCAAGACGGGAATCGAGGCGTCGTTCAGGACTGCCTCGAGGAACCGCCGGTTGCCGGACGGGTCGTTCGCAGTGGTGAAGTAGGGAGTGACGATCGCGGCGGCGTCGGCTCCCGCGGCGGCGGCGCGGTCGATAGCCGTGATCGTCTCGACGATGCTCGTCGCGGCGGCCCCGGCGACGACTGGGACGTCGGCGTGGTCGACGGTCGTCTCGATGACGCGCTGTCGCTCGTCGGCCGTCAGGCTCGGGAACTCGCCGGTCGTCCCGCAAGGAAAAACGGCATCGATACCGCCGTCGTGGAGGTGCTCGAGCAGATCGCCGAGCGCATCGACATCTATCGATCCGTCGTCGAACGGGGTGACAGTCGGACAGGTTATTCCACGAAGCGCAGTGCTGCTATCCATGTTCAGTTGTGCGGTCATTTCTCTAAAGTCGTTGCCATCGGATCGAGAGAAGCGCCGGTCGGATAGCCGTCGCTCGGTCGCCGGTATTCCACCGGCGACGAACCTATGTGCCCGGCGCTCGAACGACGGCGCAATGGCGGACCGGCGTCAACTGGAGCAGTTCCTGCGCTCGACACTGCAGGATGCGGGCGAGCAGTTCGAAGCGCTCCGCAGATCGACCGACGACCAACTCGAGGAGGCTCGCGGCTCGTACGAAGTGGCGAAGAACGCCCGTCGCCTCCCGTCGGACGAAGAGGGGCGAGCGAAGATCGTCTGTCGACGCCACGCCCAACAGCGGGCAGCGAAACTCGACGATATGTATCGGCCGGCGTGTTACGAAGACGGCCATCCCGACTGCGAGGGGTGTGCAGAAGACGTCCGAAAGGGGCGCATCGAGACCTGGTGACATGGATCGGCCCATCGTCGCGTGCGTCCTCGCTGGGGGCACCGGCAGTCGACTCTATCCCGCGAGCCGGTCCGATCGGCCCAAGCAATTCCTCTCGTTCGTCGGCGGGAGATCGTTACTCGCCCGGACGATGGATCGGACGGCGTTTGCCGACGAACGGTACGTCCTGACGCGCGACTCGTTCGCCGAAGCAATTCACGAACATGCCCCAGAGGCGGGTGTACTGGTCGAACCGGCCGGCAAGGATACCGGTCCGGCGCTGGTCTATGCAGCCTGGCGGCTTCGCCACCGGTTCGAAGTGGAACCGGTACTGGTCTGTCTCCCCAGCGACCACTACGTCGCGGACGACGCGGTCTTTTCCCGTCGACTCGAGCGCGCGGCGGAAATCGCAGTCGAGACCGACGGGCTCGTAACGATGGGCGTCGAGCCGACGCGGCCGGCGACGGGATACGGTTACATCTCACCCGCCGGAGACGACGGTGATACCGGGACTGACTCCGCTCTCAGCGGCGGTACCGAAACTGACGATTACGCCGCGATCGATCGGTTCACGGAAAAACCTCGGCGCGAGACCGCGACGCGACTCATCGAGTCCGGCGCATACTGGAACGCGGGTATCTTCGCCTGGACGCCGAGTGCCCTCCTCCGCGAGGCGGCGGAGTCCCCGCTCGCCCCGCTGGTCGACGCCCTCGAGGAGGGGAATCCTGACCAAGGGTTCGAGGCGATCGACGCCGTGAGCGTGGACTACGCGATCATGGAACAGACGGCCGACGCGTACGTGACGCCGCTGTCGGTCGGCTGGGACGACCTGGGGACGTGGGACGCTGTCGGCCGGGTACTCGACGGGAACGACGGCGAAAACGAGGTCGTCGCCGGGGACGTGCTGTCGATCGATGCGGCGGACAACGTCGTCGCCGCCCCCGACGCGCACGTTTCACTGCTCGAGGTCGAAGAGTTACTCGTTGTGGCATTCGACGACCGAATCCTCGTCGGCCCTCGCGGAGCGTCACAGCGAATCCGAACGATCGTCGAGCGACTTCGGGAGCACAACGCGTTTTGACGGCTCGAGCCTCGAGAGTTTTGAAAGCTTATGCCTCGAGAATCGGGTGGGTCGCTCGAGTCGGTGCGGTCAACCGGAACGGGCGATCGGGTGGGTCGAACTAATTAGCTGAGTCCGGACGACTTCCCGTTGGCGTCATCGTTCGGGGGCCACACTGCCCAGGCGATGATCGCGAGGGCGGCCGCCGAGCCGATCACGCTCGTTTCGAGGAGGGTCAACTCGACGCCGAACCACGAAAGCGCCGTCCGGAGTTCGACCACGAACGGGATGAGCATAGCCAGGACAACGAGGAGTGCACCGCCAGAGATGCGCATCTACCGAATCACCTCCCGGAGCGACTCGAGGACCAGTCCGGGATCGGCGCCGATCGAGAGCTGGACGCCCTCGATACCCTTGCCGAAGAGGCCGCCGGAGTCGATGATGCTCGCAAGTGGGAGCGTGTACGCGAATATCACGAGGACGATGGCGATCGCGGTCCAGACCTTGAGGTTGTCGAGGATCGCGGGCGAGTCCTCGGGCCCGGAGAGCGTGCCGGCGTACCCGTTGTCCGGAAGCGAGTCACTAGTGCCGTTGAACGAGGTCATGACCATGATCAGGAGGAACAGGGCAAGCGAGAGGGTCAGCAACACTGCCCCGAGGGCGACCTGTGCGTTGATCTCGCCGACGGTGCCGACGGCGGGTTCGAAGTCGAAGCCCTGGTACTGCGGTTCGGCGGTCCGGCGAGGCATGCCGAACAGCCCGGACCGGTGCATCGCGTTCGACATGAACGTCATCCCGACGAACCAGATCAGGACCTGGGCCAGTGCGAGCGAGCGGTTCCAGAGCGCTTTGCCGGTCATCTGCGGGATGAACCAGTACGACGAGGCCATGAACGTCAACGCGACGGCGGTACCGACGGTGAGGTGGAAGTGGCCGACGACCCACCAGGTGTTGTGGACGAGGTAGTTGATGTTCATCCCCGCGTTGATCATGCCGGAGAATCCGGCCGCGGCGAACATCAGGCCCGCGAGCGCCATCCCGGTAAAGACCGGGTCGCGCCACGGAAGGGCCTTGAGCCACCCGAGATAGCCCGTCCCGCCGCGCTGACGAGCACCGTGTTCCATACTCGCGACGACAGTAAAGGCGGTGAGCAGGCTCGGCAGCAGGAGGAACATCGTGTTCGTCATCGCGATGAACTTGAAGCCTTCCGCGATGCCGGGATCCAGATACTGGTGGTGGATGCCAAGCGGCGTCGAGAGCAGCAGGAATAACACGAAAACGACGCGAGCGAGCGGATCGCTGAACAGCTTTCCGCCGGAGAACTTCGGCAGCATGAGATACCACATCACGTACGCCGGCATCAGCCAGAAGTAGACGACGGCGTGGCCGAAGTACCAGAACAGGGTCCGAGTCAGCAGCGGGTTCACCGAGTCAGTGATTCCAAGCGACCACGGCAGCAGGAACACGAGAATCGCTATCGCGACGCCGAGCGTACAGATGTACCAGAACAGCGTCGTCGTCAACACCATGAACGCCGGCAGCGGTATTCGCTCGTCGGGGTTCTCTTTGCGCCAGGCCCACCAGGTCCGGAACCAGTCGACGCCGGCGAGCCAGGAGCCGACGACGAACAGCACCAGACCCAGGTAGAAGAGGGGATGAGCCTGCAGCGGTGCGTAGAACGTAAAGAGCACGTCTGCGTATAGCTCCGAGCCGAGCACCGTCGGTGCTTGCTCGAGGAAGCCGGCGAATATCGTCACAGTTTCCAGCGTTGCACCGACTACCATCAGTGCGTACCAGGCCCAGGTGAAGCGGATGTCCACGACGCCGCGATCGAGGCCGGTGGTCACCGCCCAGGTGAACAGGCCGACGAGGAAGAAGATCGTAAACGTGATCGCCAGCAATACGCCGTGTGCGGTGAGGACGGTGTAGTAATCGGGCGACTGGATGAACCGGAAGACGTCCGTCCGGTGAAGCGCCTGCACGAGGCCGAGCGTGCCACCGATCGCCAGCGCGATAAAAGAACTCCAGAACGCCGCCTTGATCACGGCCGCTTCGTCGGGGAACTGATCGATGTAGGCGTTACGCATCGCCGTCACCTCCGTCGGTCGCGTTGACGACCGAAAGCGTCCCGCTTTCCTCGTGGTCGTCGACCGTCACCGTCCAGTCGTGATCGCCCGCGCCGAGTTCTGCAGTGTCGACCGCGAACTCGACGTCCTCGCTGCCGGCGCCGGAGATCGTGACGTCTCGTTCGATCGTTCGGTCGCCGATCTCGAGGGTGGCGGTCGTCTCGAGGTCAGTCTGCATGCCGTCGGTCACAGTCGCGGTTATCGTCGTCTCGTTGCCCGCCTGAACCTCTCGGGGGGCGTCGACCGACAGTTCGGTCATGTCGAACTCGTCTTCGGGGACGACGTTCAGTTTCCCTTCCATCGTGTGGTGGTACTCGCCGCAATACTCGTTACAGAGGATGCCGTACTCGCCGGATTCGTCGAATTCGACGGTCATCTGCGACACCTGACCGGGGATGACCATCGTGTTCATGTTCGTCCCGACCACGGTGAAGCTGTGCGTCACGTCACGACTCGTCACGTAGAACGTTACTTCGCTGTTCGCCGGGACCTCGATTTCACTAGGCATGTACGCCCACGCCTGGGCGACGACGGCGACTTCGTACTCGTTTCCGCCGACGTGCGTGACGCCGGGTTCACTGAACTTTTCGTGGTCGTTTATGTCGTCCGGGTTGATCGAACCACCGTCGTCGTCGATCATCGCGATGCCGGGGCCGACGGCACCGTACGTAATCGTCGCGATGAAGCCGACGATCAGTAACATCGACGCGACGAGCCACGCTTTCTCGTAGGTGTGAATATTCATGCCAGTCCCACCACCGTCAGGAGCGCCCCGACGACGGTCGGCCCGTTGCCGAGGAACTCGACGAAGTACATGAATATCCACAGCAACACCAGTATCAGGAAGTAGATGCCGATCAGGATCGCCGTTCCGATCGGATCGTACTCATCGTGCCCGAGTTCACGAACCTGATCGGGCTCCCGTTGTTCTGTCCTGGGACTCATACGGATGAGTAGGGAATGGGCGCGACTTACCATCAACCCTGGTTCCCGTTCGATGGGAAGAAGTTGTAGTATTAAGCAGCCCTCGTGCTCAGTAGACAACATGAACCTTGAGACAGTTGGGCCGCGGTTCGCGGCGGGCGCGGGACTGCTCGCGATCCTTCCCGTACTCGTCTACGGACTGACCAACTCGGTCGTCGCCGGCGTCGTCAGCGCGGTCAACGTCGCGATCATTATCGGCTCGCTCTACATCGCGATGGCGCCGATCGATGAATCGCACGACGACCACCACGGAAACGGCACCGCCAGTTAGTCCCCGTGGTGCTCGCACCAGTCCCTCTCTCGACCGCCGCGGTATTCGAACTCGGTCGGCAGTCGGTCGCCGCTGTGTTGCTGTCGTCTGCGGGGCCAACCCTCGGTTCCGAGCGCGTGAATCTACTCGTCCTCTTCGTCGTCGGGTTGCTGGCCGGTGCACACTGCCTGGGGATGTGCGGCCCGCTGGTGACGACGTACGCCGATCGGATCGGGGCGGCGAGTGACAAACGCCGCGACGACACGCTCACCGGGTACGAGGTGCGCCAGCACGCACTGTTCAACCTCGGACGAACGGCCAGCTACGCGACCATCGGCGGCCTGTTCGGCCTGCTCGGTGCGATCACGGTCGCCTCGAGCGAGGCCGTCGCGGAAATCGGCAACGGTGTCCGCGGCGCGACGGGAATCCTCGTCGGGATCGCGATCGTCGCGAGCGGGCTCTACTACGTCCGCGGGCGGACCGCGGTTCCCGGCCACGACCTTCCCGTCGTCGGCGCGCTGTTCCGGCGCCTTTCGGAGTTGCTCTCGAGTCGAATCGATCGACTCGCGACGACGCCGGGGATCGTCGCACTCGGTGCGGTCCACGGATTCATGCCGTGTCCGATCATCTATCCGGCCTACCTGTACGCGTTCGCGGTCGGATCACCGACTCGAGGGGCGCTCTCGCTGGCCGTTCTCGGGCTCGGGACCATCCCGACGCTGTTCGCGTACGGCACCGTCTTGACATCGATCGCGCCGAAAACGCGCGTTCGTCTCCACCGTGGACTGGGCGCAGCGTTTCTCGTTCTCGGATACATCCCCCTATCACACGGACTGATGCTGTACGGTATTCACCTGCCGCATATCCCGCTCCCCTTTGCCACCCCGTTCTAACGATGAGCAACGAATCACACCCACCCGCGCGACCGCACGAATCGTCATCGGAGGATGACACTCGGAACGCGAGGCAGTCGGCTGGCACCGAGACCGGAACCGAACCGACAGCGGACACTGCGGGAGTACCGGCGGCCGACCCCGACCCCGACCCCGACACCGAGACCTGTGACCTCTGTGACCTGCCAACGCCACCGGACCCGATCACCGAGCCGGATGTGGACGGCACGTTTTGCTGTCGGGGCTGTCTCGAGGTCAGTCGGACGCTGGAACAAGCAGACGACGCACCCGACGAGTCGGAACTCCGCTCTCGGATGACACGGGCGGACGAGGGCACCGACCTCGACGACCTCGACGGTGAGGATGCCTATCTCGCAGTCGACGGCATGCACTGTTCGACGTGCGAGGCGTTTCTCGAGACGAACACCGAGCGAGAAGCGGGCATTCTGGGTGCGACGGCCAGCTACGCGACGGATACGATCCGAATCGTCTACGACTCCGATCGGCTCGCGGCCGACGACCTCCCGGACATCGTTTCCGGGTACGGCTACACCGCCGCCGATCGATCGGCCGCTGACGGTACCGCGGAGTCCGACGACGGACTCGCGCCGCTCCTGCTCGGTGGCTTCTTCGGAATGATGGTCATGGTGTGGTACGTCCTGTTTCTGTACCCGACCTACTTCGGACTCGAGCCCGTCGCCGACTTCGGCGGCTACGAGAGCAGCTTTTTGGCGGCGAACATCTGGGTGTTCACGTCGTTTATCCTCTTTTATACGGGCTATCCGATCCTCCGCGGTGCGTACGTCAGCCTCCGGGCCCGACGGCCGAACATGGACCTGCTGGTCGCGACGGCCGCAATGGGATCGTACAGCTACAGTACCGTCGCGATCGTCCTCGGGCAAAGCCACCTGTACTTCGACGTCACCGTCGCGATCGTCCTCGTCGTCACCGCAGGGACCGCCTACGAGAAGTCAGTCAAGCGTCGCGCCACCGGATTGCTCTCGGAGCTGACCGAACAGCAAGTCGACGAGGCACGCCTCGAGAGCGGCGAGACGGTCCCGGTCGAGGCCGTCAAGCCAGGCGACCACCTGCTCGTACGCCCCGGCGAGCGAGTTCCCCTCGACGGCGAAGTCGAAACGGGAAGTGCTGCGGTCGACGAGTCGCTCGTCACCGGTGAATCGCTCCCCGTCAGAAAAGCGCCGGGCGATTACGTTCGCGGCGGGACCGTCGTCACCGATGCACCGATCGTCCTCGCGGTCGGCGACGAGGCAGAGAGCACCCACGACCGGCTCGTCTCCCTGCTCTGGTCGATCCAGAGCGCCCGACCCGGCGTCCAGCGACTCGCCGACAAGCTCGCGACCGTCTTCGTCCCGCTCGTGGTCGTTCTCGCCGTTGGAACAGCCACAGTTCTGCTAGCAACTGGCTCGAGTGCGTCGACGGCTCTCCTGGTCGGATTGACGGTCGTGATCGTCTCCTGTCCGTGTGCGCTCGGACTCGCAACGCCGCTTGCGATCGCCGCAGGCGTCCAGAACGCTGCACAACGGGGAATCGTTGTCGCTGCGGAGACGATATTCGAAGACGCTCCGGACGTCGACGTCGTCGTCCTCGACAAGACGGGAACGCTCACGACCGGACGGATGACCGTCGAAGAGCTACACGTCGCGGGCGACGACACCGGTGCCAACGACGCCCAGGTCGTCGACTCGGCGGCCGACGATTTGCTCCGCCGCGCCGGCGCAGTCGAAGCCCTGTCCGACCATCCGATCGCGACAGCTATCGCCGACTCGGCACCGGATTCCGCCACCGAGGGTGCCGCGAGTACCGTCGACAGGTTCGAGCGGGCCGACCGCGGGGTGAGCGGAATCGTCGACGACGAGCGCATCCTCGTCGGTCACCCCGATTTCCTCCGCGAGCAGGGACAGGCGATACCGAACTCCCTCGAGTCGACGATCGACGACGCTCGAGCGGCGGGCGACGTCCCCGTCGCCGTCGGCTGGAAGGGACGGGTCCGCGGTACTATCGTCGTCGGCGACGAACCGCGCGAGGAACTGGAGTCGGCACTTTCGACGCTCTCCGACGGTCGTGAGATCGTCGTCCTCACCGGCGACGAGGGACCGGCGGCCGACCAGTTCCGCGCGATCGACGCCGTCGACGAGGTCTTCGCCGGCGTCCCGCCCGAGGCGAAAGCCGAGACCGTCGACCGACTTCGCGCCCGCGGGACGGTTGCGATGGTTGGTGATGGAAGCAACGACGCGCCTGCACTGGCCGCTGCCGACGTCGGGATCGCGATGGGCGGCGGCACGAAACTCGCAACCGACGCGGCCGACGCGGTGATCGTCGGTGACGACTTGGAGGCCGTCGCCGAGACGTTCGCCGTCGCCTCGAGCGCCCACAGGCGGATCCGACAGAATCTCGGCTGGGCGTTCGCTTACAACGCGGTCGCGATTCCGCTCGCAGTCGCCGGTCTCCTGAATCCACTCTTTGCTGCCGTCGCGATGGCCGCGAGTAGCGCGCTCGTCGTCTGTAACTCGGCGCGATCGATGTGACGGCAGCCGGTCCAACCCGTCGCCTCACTTTCGCAGTCCCCTCGTCTCGATCAGTACCGGAATTCCACCCGCTTCGTATCGGTGTTCCGACCGCGTCCCGGTGTTCACTTCGCCTCTGTCGCGTGCAGGCGCGAACAACATAACATAGGAACGACCAGAAACGCCGGCAGATCGCCCGTGACCAAGATATTCGCCCGCTCCTCAAGCATCGGGAATTCACCCCACTCCACAAAGCGTAGAATGCACGGCTGGACAGCGACCTCGACCATCGCAGAACCTTGAACGAGATGGTCAATGCGACAATCAAATAGAAACTCGGCGCGTTCGTTCGCTCACGCCGTTGGTGGAAGCAGTTCCGAGAACTCGTGATCAAATGCATCGTTCACAATTTGGAACGAAGCCTCGCTGTTTCAAACGATGAGTGTGAACATCCGTAATTCTGAGAGGAACGAACTGCTGACTACAGCGGTTGTATTCATCACAACCGGTGATTGGGGAGTGAGAAATGTAACGATAGCTACAGCAAGGAGATAGTGGAAGTCAATCGGTCGATAGGTCCTCCTATATTTGGAGGTCGTGTTCCTCGCAGAGCTTCGGAATGCTCTCGAGGTCGGCCTCGAAGCTGTACCGCTCGCAGATTTCCTCGAAGCGAGCGAGTGCCTCTTCGTCCGCAGGTTCGACTGGATAAACATGCGAAATCTCCTCAAAGAACTCCGAGAACTCGCCCGGCGCGATAATCTCGAGGAAACGAAGTGGTTCGTCACTCGCGTTCCAGAAGGTATGCCAGGTGTTCCGGCCCTTGACGGTAGCCTCGTCCGCAGGGACAGTCCAGATCTCGTCGCCAGCAAGAACGGTCATCTCACCCTCTAGCACGTAGGAAATTTCGTCCTCACGGCTATGTCGGTGTAGTGGGGCGGCGAGCGTGTGCGGCGGAAGCGTATGTTCGACAATAGCGACGTTCGCCTCGTTTTCGGTCCGGGCAATCTCTAGTTTAGCGCCGAGCTTCCCAAGATCAATGTCGTAATTCTCAACGGATGTGTCTTGTGAGCTCATCACATGGTTTCGCACTCCCGAACGAGATAAAACTTGCAGTGGGCCGTGTTATTTCGGCCGGAATGAGGAGCCACCGTCCTCGTCCGAGAGAGAATCATACGTTCCCACTACTATCCGCGCATCTATTGAGTATGTCAATAGCCGACACGCTCTGTGTATTCAGCAGAATCGCCGAAACCTATCACCGGCTGAGGGTTTCAACAAGGCCAGAAAATCCCAATCTCGTACGTCATCCGGTATTGGTGTAGGTCGTCCGATATTGAGATTGTTCACGCATCGCCGCCGTCGTCGGTCGTCACGACCCGCTCGACTTCACATCGCCGTCCCTCCTCGTAGACGTAGGTCGTTTCGTCGTCTTCGTCGCGGGTCTGCCGATGGCTCCCGTCGCAAAAGGGAAACGAGTTCGAGAGCCCACACCGGCAGACTGCGATGTCGCCATTCACGTCGTCGATATCGGACGCCTCGAGTTTTCGCGGTCCCGTCGCATCGAGTTCGACAAGTCGAGTCATCGAATTCGTCTCCGGTCGCCACGACCAAAACGGTTCGCGACACTGACCGGGTTGATCGACGCCGGACTGTGGGAGTGGCTGGCACGGACCACGGCTTTCAGGAACGGCAAGGTTCTTGGTACAGGTCTTGAATATCGGAGTGAGAACAGACATGTCGTTCTACGCCGCGGCTATGCCGACCGCGATCGCGCTTGCGATCGTCAAAACGCTCGTCCTCACCGTCGGCGGCATCATCACCTTCTTCGCGTACAAGGCATATCGGCGAACGCGACAGCCGGCACTGGGGTATCTCGCGCTCGGTTTCGGCCTCGTGACGCTCGGGCTCGTACTGGCCGGCATGCTGTACGAACTGCTTTCCGTCCCGCTTATGAGAGGCGTCTTGCTCGAAAGCTTGCTGGTCCTCGCCGGGTTTATCGTGATCGCGTACTCGCTGTACGTCACTTGAGCGGGCCCTTCGGGCTAGTCTCCCGTCATCGCTGGCCTCCCGTCGTCGCTGGTCTCTCGTCGTCGCTGGTCTCTCGTCGTCGCTGGTCTCTCGTCGTCGCTGGTCTCCCGTCATCGCTGGTCTCCCGTCATCGCTGGTCTCCCGTCATCGCTGGTCTCCCGTCATCGCTGGTCTCTCGTCGTCTCTCGTTTTCACACGCGCGCCTCTCGGGTTTTCGTATTCGACCGAGTAGCAAGTCCCACGGCTCGGATCGCGATGTGGAAGACCCGCGTACCGACCACCCAGACGTAAGTGGGTCGCTCTCACAATGGGTTCTATGAACGCCGACCCCGAACGCGAGAAATCAACCGGCGGTCGTGTTTCGACGCATTTCGACCGATCCCGTCCGGTGGGTGGCAAGCCATGACCGGTTCGGGCCGGACAGAATCGACCGTCGGCTCAGACGCGCTCGCCCAGCGGGGCGCAGACCTCGAAATCGCAATCGTCGGTGCAGGCGCGGTCGGCGCGACAGTAGCGTACGACCTTACCCGCGAAGGTGCAAACGTCACGCTTTACGACCGCGGCGATGTGGCGAGCGGCGCAACCGGGCGAGCAGCGGGTATCTGTTACGACGCCTTTGCAGGCGGTCTCGACGCTGCAATCGCGAGCGAATCGATCGAGCGATTCCGTGCGCTGTCGGGCGACGACACCTTCCCGTTCGTCGAATGTCCGTACGTCTGGTTCGCTCGCGATGGAGACACGGAACGGGCCGACGCCATTCGAGAACAGGTCCGACGTATGCAGGACAACGGGGTCGTCGCTCTCGAGATGGACGGCGACGCGCTCGCCGACCGATTTCCCGCGCTGCGAACCGAAGATATCGAAGTCGCGGGGGTCGCGGGCGCATCGGGGTACGCCGATCCGACCGAGTACGCGGTCTCTCTCGCGACCACGGCGGCCGATTCCGGAGCCACCCTCGAGACCGAGACGCCGGTCGAGGTTCGAGTCGATCCCGCGCGGGTGATCCGTACCGACGGCGACGCCCGCGAGTTCGATGCGGTGCTGGTAGCCGCCGGCGCCCGAACGGCGAACCTGCTCGCGGACGCGGGCGTCTCCCTGGCGATGAAACCCTACCGCGTCCAGGCTCTCGTCGCGGGCGCGGATTTCGCCGAGCCGATGTGTTACGACGCGACCGGCGGCTTCTACCTGCGACCGCACGCAGACGGCCTTCTCGCTGGCGACGGCACGGAAAACCGAGAAGCCGATCCGGATGCCTACGACCGCGACGCCGACTCGACGTTTGCAACGGATCTCGGAGAGCGGGTCGCTCACCGCGTTCCGGCGATCGACGACACCGGAAAACGCGGGTTCGATCGCGCGTGGGCCGGTCTCTGTACCGCGACACCCGATCGTGATCCGCTGGTCGGTGACGTTCGTGACGGGCTGTACGTGGCGACCGGGTTCCAGGGTCACGGCTTCATGCGCGCACCGGCCATCGGACGGCGCCTCGCAGAAGAAATGCTCGGAGGGGCAGGGATCGGCGCTTTCGACCCGACCCGATTCGACGGTGACGAGGGATTCGACGTCCTGGAGGGACTGGCGCTCGATCCGAACTGAATCAGTCGTCGATGGTGACCGGTTCCGATTCGGTGTTCGAGTCCGAATCGGTGACGGCTTCGCCAGGTCTTTCGAGGTCGGTCGTTTCGTCCGCCTCGCTGGGATCTTCGAAGTCGGCTGTGCCGTCCGCTTCGTCGACGTCATCGATCGCCGAATCCTTCGGAATGACGACGCTCAGCGTTCCTGTTTCGGATAGCCTCGCTGTTCCGGCATCCGCATCGACGACCGCGTCGGATGGTAACTCGGCTTCGCCGTTTAGATCCATTCCGCGTCCGGGAAAACGCATCTCGTACCCTTCGTGGAATTGCCTGAATCGGTCGACTCGGATCTTGACGTTGCCCTCGAGATAGCGGACCTGAACGTCGTCCGGTTCTGCCCCCGGCGCATCGAAAACGACTCGATAGGCGGTGTCGTTTTCCAGGATGTCGACGGGAAGCGATCGGTGATTCTGGACGCGACCGTTCGCGCGGCCGACCTGCCGATACAACGCACTGCCGACCGATTTCCCGAGGTCTTTGAGCGTCATGGCCCGTCACCTCGATCGGGGCGTCCATCACTGACAGCGGTCGGAGGGACCGAGAGAAGGGGTTGGCGGTACATGGGAGAGGCGACTGTACGAATGGCTATGACAGCCGCATTGATATCCCTTTTGATGGAAACAAAAGAAATGTCTGACGAGTTCTAGCCCGTCGCAGTCGATCGGAGCAGCCCGTTCGGAACCGAATTCACCGATCAGAGTTCGATCTGCTCGAGACAGTCGGTGCCGCCACAAACTGGACACGCAAGGTCCGAAATGTCGGAGTCACTCGGCACGTCGTAGGTGTAGTGGTTCTCGAACATATCGAGATAACAGTCTTCATCGGTACAGACGATTTCCTCCGTTCGTGGCATAGACGACAGTAACAGCACGACGACTATCAACGTCGGGGTTGCGGCACCACAGGTCGTAGTAGACGTTGATAGTCATTCCACACCCCGGTAGCGAATCCCCGGTCAGCGGATGCTCGCTGGCCGCCGGATGGCGGGCGATGAGTAACCCGTTTCAACGACTACTGTACTACCGGCGTGTCATCTCGCCCAATTGTCTCGTCAGCAATCGTATCAGCTATGACATCAATAACAGAACTCGGAAATCAGGACCGGACCGATCGTTGGATTCCGAGCCCAGCGAATCGGAGCGGTACGTGTAGTCATCGTTTTACCCATCGAGGGGCTATCGAACGCTATGATCGACCCCGAGACGCTGTCGGTGACGATCGTCGACGGCTACGTCGACGAACCAGCACACTTCGGGGTGCCGCCGTACATCTCGACGTATCCGCGATACGCAGCGGGTGCGCTCGTCGACGCGGGCGTCCCGCGCGAGTTGATCACCTATCACACGATCGACGGCCTACGCGACGAACCGGACAGATGGCAGGACGTCGACGAGGCGGACCTCTTGGTCTACCTCGGCGGAATGACCGTTCCGGGAAAGTACGTCGGCGGCACGCCGGCCGAACCGGACGAAGTTCGGAAACTCGCCTGGACTGCCACTGGGACGAGTCTGATGGGCGGCCCCGTCAAGTTCGGCGTCGGCGACGAAAACGCGGGCGCGACCGAGACCGAACGGCAGGATCTGGACTTCGACTTCGTCGCCAAGGGCGACGTAGAGGCCGCCGTCTACGACCTCGTCGAGAGCGGCCTCGAAGGGTTCAACGATCGGATGCGAGACGTCGACGAAGTATCGCGTTGGGCCAGACAAGGCGCATTCGTGGTCGAAGCACATCCCAATCACCCGGACCACCTCATCGCCGAACTCGAGACCTCGCGGGGCTGTGCGTACCGATGTTCGTTCTGTACGGAACCGCTCTACGGGAACCCGACGTTCCGGCCACCGCCGACCGTCGTCGGCGAAGTCGACGCGCTGGCCGACCACGGCGTCAGACACTTCCGAATCGGCCGGCAGGCTGATATCCTCGCCTACGGCGGCGACGGCGAAGCACCCAATCCCGACGCTCTTCGCCAACTGTACGGTGGAATACGTGAGGTCGCCCCTGATCTCGAGACGTTGCACCTCGATAACATGAACCCGATCACGATCGTCGAGTGGCCCGAAGCGAGCCGGGAGGGCATTCGGATTATCGCCGAACACAACACGCCAGGCGATACGGCAGCGTTCGGCCTCGAATCGGCGGACCCGGTCGTCCAGGAGGAAAACAACCTGAACGTCACCGCCGAGGAATGTTTCGAAGCGGTGAAGGTCGTCAACGAGGAAGCGGGATGGAGACCCGGCGAGAACGCGGGAAAGAACTGCGGAGAAGCGTCCGAAGACGCTCGGACAGTCGGCGGGGGCGGTCCCCGACGACTACCGAAACTGCTGCCCGGCATCAACCTGCTCCACGGCCTCAAAGGCGAACGCGAGGAGACATATCGACTCAACCGCGAGTTCCTGCAGCGCGTCTACGACGAGGGCTACATGCTCCGGCGCATCAACATTCGGCAGGTAATGGCCTTCGACGGCACCGACATGTCAGACACCGGTGCGGAGATCGCAAACGACCACAAGAAGCTTTTCAAACGGTACAAACGGCAGGTTCGCGAGGAGATCGACAACCCGATGCTCGAGCGCGTCGCGCCAACAGGCACCGTTCTACCGAACGTTCACCTCGAATATCACCAGGACGGGAAGACCTTCGGCCGCCAACTCGGCACGTACCCGTTGCTGGTCGGGATTCCGGGTGAGCGCACCCTCGGGCGAACCGTCGACGTCGCGGTCGTCGATCACGGGTATCGGTCCGTAACCGGCGTTCCCTACCCGCTCGACATCAACGCGGCATCGATGGACGAACTCACCGCCATTCCCGGCGTCGGCGACAGTACAGCGGGCGATATCATCGTCAACCGCCCGTACGAATCGGTCCAGGAAGCGTCGCTCGGGACAACCTTCGACCTCTCACGGTTCATGACGGCTCGAGCGCTCGAACGCGCCGACTAAGGCCGACTCCTGCGTTGTGACCCGGTTACAAACGGTCGACGGTACTGGGGTCTCACGATCGACGATCGTTCATCGCGGTAGTCGCGATCGGGACGATTCGGCCATCAATTGACGGTTTGGTGTCGGTAGTTCTATTATGGATGGGGATCAGAGGTGAAATAGAGGGTCTACCTGTGGAAATATCTGAAAAATTGCTGTGTCTGTTCAGTACGGACGTTTCGGAAGAGGAGGATCGATACATCATCGAAGTACCGAAACAGGAGGTCGAAACCGGAGACATCGACCCTGGGGAGGTCTACCGCGTCGCATTGATCTCGCGCGAGGAGGGGGTTGGTGGCGACGACAGTTCGGTCACCACCCAACCCCAGACTCCGCCGTCCGAACCGCAACCACCTGTCGACGTCGGCGAAACGCGCTACGTCGAGATCGAGGATATCGGCAAACAGGGAGACGGCATCGCACGCGTCGAACGAGGTTACGTTATCATCGTCCCCGGCGCCGACGTCGGCGAACGCGTCAAAATCGAGGTCACCGAAGTCAAGTCGAACTTCGCCGTCGGCGAGATCATCGAAGAGACATTCTAAGAAGAGCCCGTCAGCGCTCAGTTCACAGGGCGTGCGAACCACTGGGCGCACCAATCTCGAACGGCCGCCGTCGAATGTCCCTGTGGCGTACTCGGTGAAACGGCGCCCAAAGCGCGCTGTCCAGTCGCCGCATACAGAGTCGCTAGCGAATCCGTTCCCACCATTCGTTATCCTCCTGGCGTCGCTGGTGACTCTCGACTGTACTCACTCCGCCGGGCGCTGCCCGCAGAGACGTACGGGCGTCTCTTGGACGTCCGCGACAGCCCGAGAGAATGGGGAAACCAGTTTTAGTCCTCGAGTGGCGTTCCGTCTGCCCGTTTCGCCCCTTCGGAATCGTAAACGACTATCTCGCCCGGATCGGGGTCGGCGGGACGGTAGGTGTCTCGGACAGCGATAGCTTCCTCGAGTTCTCGAACGGCTCGTTCCTTCAGCGCTCGAGCCAATTCTTCGGCGTCCGCCCGTGAGATGTCGCGGCCCAGTCCCTCGCATTCGTGGGCGCGAACGACGCCTTCCTCGTCGACGGCCTCCCCCATCGGCTGGCTGGTGCCCGCGAGTGCAACGCTGAACGGATAGGTCTGACAGATGAGCGGCCGGTCCTCGTGGGCGACGCACGCGCCGACTCCATCGTCGTCTTCCTCGTAGAACGTACAGTTACCGCAGTCGTCGGTCTGAAGCGCCCACTCGAAGGTTTCGCCCTCGAGGTCGCCGTCGTCGGTTTCGGAGAGGCCGTAGGGCATCGGCCGAGCGACGTCGCGCCAGTCCCGGTCGTCCTCACGGTTTGTCGTCGCATCTCGCAGTTCGCGCACTTCGTCGGGGAAGACCGTCGCCGTGTGTTCGTCTTCGCCGTGGCCCGTACAGCAGGCACCACAACGCGTACACTCGAAGCCGATAGATTCGATTGCATCTGCGAGGTCGTCGACAGCGAGGGAACGGGCTTGCTCAAGTTCGGCTTCGAGTGATCGCACAGTCGAACGGAAACCGTCGAGGCGGAAAAGTCAGTCGCCATCGAGCGTCCTCGCTCGTTCACCGTCCCACGACAGTCGTCTCTCGACGGCGAGTTTCTCGAGGTGGGCAGCCACGGTCGCCCGCGCGAGGTCACGGACGCCGGACAGATCCTTTTCGTAGGCCCCACCGAGGATTTCATCGAGCGACCGAGCGCCGTCGGCGACAGCTTCGAGCACGCGCTGTTCGCGCTCGGTTCGATGGGAAAGCAGGCGCTCGAGCGTTTCGCGAGGGGCGTCGATCACGGGACCGTGACCGGGATGAAGCGCTGGCGGGTCGATCGCCCAGAGTCGTCGTAACGTCGTTACGTATGCGCGCATGTCACCTTCCGGTGCGCCGACGACGACGCTCCCCTCGCGGACGGCACAGTCGCCACAGAGGATGGGACCGCCGCGGCCAGCCTCGAGGGCGACGTGGTCCGGTGCGTGCCCCGGTGCGCTGAGGACCCGAACGCGCTTGTCACCACTGTGAATCGTCGTGCCCGACGTGAACGTGCGATCAGGTTTGCAACCTGTGGCGTCCCGAAACCTGTCGATTCGTCCGTTTCGCGCCCAGACCGTCGCGTCGGTGCGGTCGGCGTAGGAATCGACGGCCCCGACGTGATCGGGGTGGGTGTGAGTGACGAGGATGTGCTCGACACGTCGGTTACGGACCAGGTGATCGAGTTCGTCGGATCGTGTCGCTGGGTCGACGAGAATCGCCGGATCGGTGCCGAGCAGATAGGTGTTGGTGGTACCGCTCGGCGCTCGCGTAGGGACCGGAACGGATCGCGAAACGATGTCCATACGACAAACAGACACCGGCCGGAAAAGTGTATATCGGCACCTGGCGATCTCGCGACCGCCGTCGTCGCATCACGAAAGACGCACTCGTCGTAGCGCCGAATCAGTGCTTGAGAAAGTACACTTGCTTGCGAGCATCTCTGAAACTGTACCGGGAGCCGACCAGGCCGACCTCTTCGAGTCGATTGAGCGCGTAGCGGACGGTGCGATCGGGGAGCAGCGATTCTTCGGTGAGTTGTCCCTGTGAGAGCGGCGAGTCGATCTCTAACACTTTTGCAACGAGCTTCGCGCTCGGCGGCAACTCGCGGAGTCGGTTGCGGTATTCCTCCTCCGACAACGGTTCCTCAGCAATGGCATCCGGGTCCTCGACTGTACTTGTGCTCATATCTACGAGAGCGGAATCAACGATGGTAAAGCTTCCCTATATTCAGATACGAATAATCCAGTTTGTATAATGCATCTAAATGACCTATTATCACAGGGCGGTGAAATTCCTATTTCGACGTCGTCCAGCTGGCAACCCAGACGAATCACGATTGACTTGGGCGACGAGTCGCCGACGGACTCCAGTATCGTTTTATCCCAGCACGATAGTAGCTTCGCCCAGTGTGAAAGGACAGGAGTGGTACCAGGCTGACGATGTTGCCAAGGAATACGACGATAAGCGGTTTTCTCGGGGTGGACAACTGATCGACCGCCGGGAAAAAGAAGCCGTCCTCGAAGCCATCATGCCTGTCGAGGATCGGAATATACTCGAGATCGCCTGTGGTACCGGGCGATTTACGCTCATGCTCGCCCATCAAGGGGCGGACGTCGTCGGACTCGACATCTCTGCGGCGATGTTACAACAGGGGCGCCAGAAAACCCGGAACACCGATATTTCGGGCACACTCGAGTTCCTCCGCGGGGACGCGGGTCGGTTGCCGTTTCCGGATGATCACTTCGATACCGTAATCGCGATGCGATTTTTCCACCTTGCGGACGATCCGGAGGCATTTCTGCAGGAAATGCGGCGGGTTTCCCGTGATCAGATCGTTTTCGACACTTTCAACCGATTTTCCGCCCGAAGTGTCTACAACTGGGCGCTTCCGATGGGGTCGCGGTTGTACTCGAAGAGCGAAGTCGCCGTTCTGCTCGCGAAAACGGATCTGACGCTCCTCGACGTCGAGGACGACTTTCTCCTTCCGTACGGGCTCTACCGAGCGATTCCGAACGCACTCGCGTCGCCGTTGCGAGCGCTCGACGAAGCGATCGGAGGCCGACAGATCGTGGATCACCTCGCGTCGGTGTCGTACTGGAACGCCCAGGTTCGCTGACCGTGCTGACTGGAATCCCATCTATTTACTATCAGGAGCCCCTATCGGGCGTTATGGAGCTCTCGGTAGTCGTGTCGACGCTGAACGACCGGGAGCGGCTGCTATCGAGTCTCGACGCCCTCGCGGAACGGACGCCACCATCGACGGAGATAATCGTCGTCAACGGCCCGTCATCGGATGGGACGACCGGTGCTGTCCGCGAACGCGACGACGTGGACGTCCTCGTCGAGATCTCCGAACGGAACGAAAGCGTCTCTCGAAATGCCGGACTGGAGCAGGCGACGGGCGACGTCGTTGCCTTTCTCGACGGCGAGTACGCGATCGACCAGAGCTGGTATGAGGCCATCGACGACCAAATCGACGACGAAACGAACGTCGTCACCGGACCCGTCACCGGCAGCCCCGCCGTCTCCGAACTCAAGCAGCCACGCGAGAAGGGAGGTCAGCGGATAACGCATTTTCACGGCGACAACGTCGCTTTCGAGCGGCCAGTTCTCGAGGCACTGGACGGGTTCGACGAGTACATTGGCCAGGAAAGCGAGCGGGACTGTGCTCACCGCGTGGCAGCACTCGGCTTCGACGTCTCGTGGAACGCAGCGATGGCTGCCCGCTGTGAATTCGGCACCGACGGTGGTCGAGCCGACCCCGACTGGGGTGTGACCTACCGATCGATGACGTACCGACTCGCGAAGAACTACGGGCCGCGGCCGCGCGTCCTCACCCGAACCGCCAAGAACGCGGTACACGACGGTGCTGCTGGCGCCTGTCAACTGGCGTCAGGGGACGCGACGCCGACGGGCTGGGTATCCGACGGCACGGACGTCGTCAGAAACGCCGCTCGAGGGTTTTTGGACGGCCTTCGCGCCCGGTACGCCGATCGGTCGAACCGACGAAATCCAAACGGTCTCTCGAAGCGACACGACCGGGCCGTCCACGTTTACGACCGACGCTGATCAGTACCGACCAATCGGAACTCTCCGACTTCCTCGCCGCGATATTCGGGCTCGCGATCTTCGAGTCTCGCTTCGATCCGCCGCGATAGTCATCAGGTTCGTCGAATTCGCGTCTCAACGGCTTTCGTAATGGTGATAAGGATGATCGCACAGCGGTGACGAGGATGAACGCACAGCACCGACCCCCCACGCATCGGCTCACCGGTTCGCGACCGGGTCCGTTTTCCCGCAGTGAAGCACGGGAAAACACCTATTCGGCTCCTCGAAATGGCGACGAAACAAGATGTCCCCCTCGAAGTCCTGTCTCTTTCAGTGTCCCGAGTGTGAACGATTCGTCAATCGATTCGTAAACGGTTCCCGGTGTCCGTCCTGTCGAGAACGCGTCGTCGACGGCCGCGAAGCAGTACAGCCGTCGCGGTAGCGTCTCCGTCGGTCGTCGGTTTCCGTGTTCCTACCGCTCCTCCACATGGCGGATCTCACAGGCGATACCGCGCGTACTCTCGGACATTTCCCGGCCGAACATCTCTGCACGTCCGACTGCGAAGGCGTTCGGTCCCTCGACGACGACCTCGTCGCCGACGCGGATTTCCTCGTCGGCATCGACGACGCCCGGCGCGAGGACGCTACCGTGAGGAACGAACCCATCGATCTCGACGCGTTTGACCGGCGCATCACTCTCGAGCCACCGTCGAGCACCCGCGAGAGTGAACGAAAGGGTCCCGTATTGAGGAACCATCGTCGCGAGTTGGGTATCCGCGTCGTCACGGACCTGGATCTTTGGATACCGGCTGGTCGTCTTGATATCCTCGAAGAGGGCGTCGCCGGCGCCGTCGCCGAGCAGGTAGTCCGCGATGGCACGGACCGTATTGTGCTCTCGTTCCCGCTTGGAGTACTGCAATTCGCCCGAGAGGGACTCGGCGAGGTTCGCAAGCGACGTGTCGTCGGTCGGATGTCCACCCTCGGGAACCGTGTACGTGATTTCGAGTTCGAGTCGTTCTTCGACGCGTTCGACGATGTCTCGGTAGCCCTCGTCGGGGACGTGTGCGATTACGTCCGGGTACTCGTTGCGCTCGAGGTAGCGTTGCAGCACCTCGCTTACGAATTGCTTCTCGTCTTCGGACCAGCGGCCCGTCACCACCGTATCGTAGTGTTGAGCGGGGTAGGTCGTCTCGAGTTCCTGGGGAACGACGCCGATGGGGCTGGTCATGGAGACGAGGTGGGCGCGCCACTGAATGGCGTCGTGGAACTGGCGGTGGCTCTGGGACTCGCTGTAGGGTTTGGCCGCAGAACAGGGGACCAGCACGAGCGGGTTCTTGAACCGGTTTCGGTAGCGCGTCGTCACCCGGTCGGCAAAGCGCTGTATTTCCACTCGGCGGAGGGTGTCCTCGGTCGCGGCGCTGATTTCGGCATCGCGAAGGATGGGCGTCCGTTCCTCGAGGTAGCCCCACTGGGAATCGAGCTCTCGCATTGCAGCGGTGAGCCACTGGTCGTGGCGGGTCTGTCCTTCGACGTAATCCCGAAGGCGGCCGTCGCGAATGCGCCGACGGACGATCGCCAGTTCTGCTGCGAGGGCGTTGGTGTTGTGGTCGGCGCAGTCCTCGCGGGTAAACTCGTCGCGGGGCTGCTGGCACGCCGGGCACGAACAGGGAAGTTCGTCGAGATCCTCGAGAAAGTACGCATCGTCGGCCGTCAGATACCGGCCTTCCGTTCCCCTGACGACGGCTGCGGTCTCGTCGAACAGGTCCACGCCCGCGTAGGCCAACAGCGCGACGTTTCGTGGCGTCGCGACTCCGGAGAGGAGCAACGCCGTGTCTGCTGGAATCGCTTCGCGAACGGTTACGATTGCTTCGACGAGTGCCTCGCCGTGGCCCATCACTGACTGGACGTCCGAAAGTGCGTACGCGTCGGTGCCGTGGTCTTCGGCGTGCTCGCTCGAGACGACGGCGACGCTGGGATAATCGACGTCGGGGTAGTCGACGGCGAACGAGTCCTGAACTTCGTCTGCGGTGCCGCCGGGAAACGCTCGGTGAGGGAGCACGGTGAGGTGTGACTCGTCACCGGCCGGCATTTCACGGTCGCCGCTCCAGAGCGAGCCCGCGTCCTCGAGGACGCCGTCGGCGAGCGCAGGGGTCGAAATTGGCGAAGACAGGCGAAGTTCGCCCACGCGCGCTGCCCCGTCGCGCTCGTGTACTTCGAAGAAGTCGGTCATACTCGATATGACCGGGGCGAGCGAAAGAGGCTGTCGATCGGAAGCGACACCTTCCGAAACGAATACCGACTACCGACCATCGTTGGAGTGGTTGGCCATTACTAGTGCTATCTTTTTGATTTTTACCGTTAGGTATTTATGAAGATAAAACTTTATAATCTATCAGCTGAACTACAAACCATGGTGCCAAAAATAGATACAAAGATACGAACGAAAGACGGAGTACGGGCGTTCCTTGCCGTCTTTCTGGTAGCTACCGTTGCAGTTGCAACGATGGGATTGCCGCTTCTCTACGGTGGGGTGACGACGACTGCAGAAGCTGCAGAGCCGACCGCAGACGTCGAATCGTACGACAGCATTTCGCAGGCCGAATCGAGCCTCGGCGCTGCTGACGACATCTATCTGAAAGACGACGGGAGTGCCGTTCTCCATTACAAAGACGATAGTTCCGACCTCAACAAATTCGACCTCGGGGTGGACGTCAGCGAAGGACTCGTCCACATGCTGGTCGTCGACGACACCGATAACCAGAACGCGGAGTACGAGGAAGCGAGCTTCTCCGCGGTCCTCGACCAGAGCGGGCTCTCCGGAGACGGCTCGATGATCATGCAAAAGCCCGACGACCTCAAAGACCTCAACGCCGAGGTTTCCGGCGAAGTTTCCAGCGAGGCGAATACGTTCGATGCGTCCGCAACGGGAACGTTCGAAAGCCAGGCCGCGACTGCTGGGACGGTCAGCACGAACGGCCACGTCACTGCTACCCCGGATCGCCTCGAGACGAGCGGATCCGTCTCCGTCGAGGGTGGGATGGGTGCGGCCGCTTCGGGCACCTACATGGACGTTTCCCTCGAAGATACGAACAGCGGGTACACCTTGGACATGACCCAGGAGCAACTCGTCTCCGAGTGGAGCGCCAGTCAGTGGGAAACCCGTGAAAAAGCCAAGCAGACCCTCCAGCAGCAGTACGCAAGCGTCGCAACGGGGCTTGGCGGATCGAGTGAAGTCACGATTTCCAACTACAACTTCGTCGAACAATCCAACGGCCAATACAAGCTCACACTCGAGTTCACGGTCGAGTACTCCGGAATCGACAACGGTATCGAACAGCAACTCGCGAGCCAACTCGCGAGCGATCCGTCGACCGATCTGAGTCGGTCCGAAGCAACCGAAATCGCGTCTACCGTCACCGACCTCGAGATCGAGACGCTCGAGTTCACGCTCGACGGAAGTGGTGGATCGATGGACGCCGATTGGACCATCGCCATCGCGAACTACGATGAACTGTCGCTCGCGATGATCGATATGATAGAAGCGAGTTCCGCCAGTGGGGAGATACCGCAGGAGGACATCGAGAGCGCAAGAACGGCAATTGAGGCCCAGCAGGCGGCCGACCTCACGTGGAAACTCGAGTGGGACGGGTCGATCGAACAGACGTCGAATCAGGAGATGAAACTCGACGCCTCGATCTCGAGCAACACCGAAAACTGGGGCGCCTACATCGATAAACTCGAATCTGAGGGCGTCGAACCGCCGAAAGACGTCACGTTCGAGATGTCCGCGAAAACGGACGGGGACGAACTCGCGCTCGATGCGCAGTTCGATCTCGAGGCCAAAGACTTGGCAACGCAGGCGGTCAACGCGTGGGCCAAGTCGGTTCAGAGCAGTTCGACCACGATGTCCTCGGACGCCGATCAGTTCGTTCAGGCGCTGGCCGAGTCCGAACTCGAAGTCGCTCGCGTCGACGCGAATCTCGGTGACGGAACCGTTCGTATCGAAGGCGGCGCACGATTCAAGGACATGAGCAAGCTCACGGATACCGTCAGCAACTCCATGTCCATCAGCGGTGTCGCGTCAGAAACGAACGATGGCAGCGCATCGGTGTACGTCTACGTCGACGATATGGGCGACGTCGACACCGCGTCGGCGACGAAATCGGACATCGAGCATCTCGACGTGGTCGGCTCGAAGACGACCGTCCACGCGGCCGGCGAGTGGGACGAGGAATTCCCGCCGGTCAAAACCGACGAGATGCAAAATTACCTGAAGACCGATTCGAACGACGGAGATGACAAGGACGACAAAAACGGCGGCGACAGCATCCCCGGCTTCGGAATGGGAGTTGGACTCGCGGCGATCGCAGGTCTGCTGACGACGTTCGTCCTCCGACTCCGCGAATAACGGCGTCGGCGCTGACGAACCGACTCGGTATCGATTTTTCATTTTCACCCTATCTGAACGATCAGTTCGTGGCGGCTGACGCTGAGATCAGAATAATCGCGAAGTCCCATCGGGAACCCCAACAGTCGTGTCCGGCGGCGCCTGGTCGACGGCTTCTTGAACGGTGTCCGTACCGTCACCGACGACTATCGACGTCGGCCAGTCGGAAAGTGACGACGCGTTTTCTACTCGTTCGCCCGCCAGTCACTAGCGGTCGTCGACGCGGGCGCGGGCGACTGCCGTGTCGTCGCGCTCGAACGAGCGACCGAGGATGGATTCCCACGACTGAACGGTGCCGCCGTACTCCTCGGTAAACGCCGTCGCCTCCCCGCGGTCGCAAACGGAACGACCGTGTCCCCGGTCGGCGTCTGGGCGTCGCTACCAACGACGAACCGCGCCCTTTCTGCGTCGGTCCATCCGGGGACCGCTCGGGCAACGGATAGCCATCGTCCGTCAGCTCGATTCCGACGTCGCCGTAGTCCGAGACGTAGATAGTGAGCCGATAGCCGAACCGCTGGTCGTGGACCGGCTGGCGCTGATCTTCGACGAACGTTTCGACCCCGGAATAACCGACGACGGACTCATACTGCGAACAGAATACCCGGGCGCGCGGGAGTTCGTCAGCTTCGTCGAGTGCGTACTCGTCCACGAGGGAGAGGCCGGCGGAAACCGCGTCGGTGAACGCGACGGGTCGGATGCTGTCGAACCGACATCGGCGACGATTGGACCACCAGCACCGATCGCAGCCGCGACGAGAATCCCAGAAAGATGGTGCTACAAAACGATCGATCACGACCGCTATAGTAGTCGTTGAACGTCATTGCACATCTCGCTCGCGAATTCCCGGCCAGCGAGCGCTCGCTGGGCGCCCCAGCGCAAGCGGTGGGTGAATCGTTTCAACGACTGCTATAGTTCAGGTCTGGCGAAAATACGACGAGTGGTCCACCCATCTAACTGGCCTGCACGATCTACCTGACTCCCCGCGCAGGGTCGGCCTCACATCCGTGTGGTTTCGTCGGCTCCGTAAGTTCCGACACGTCTACGCAGCCTCGAGATATCGCGCCGTCGCCGACGTGTGACCGCGGTTGAACGAAAGAATCGAGATTCGAATCGGGTCGGTCACCTCGCAGTCGTCGGGAACGTCTTCGACGAAGACGACGAATCCCTCGACTTTTCCGACCGCTCGTCGTTCGCCGGAGTGATGGTCGGTAAACTCGCTGATGGCGACCGTCACAGTGTCGCCGATATCGACCGGCGGCTCGCGTTTCTGTGCTGCCTCGTGGCGGTCCTTCGATCGGCGCTCGCCTGCCGATCGATTTCGGCCGCGAGCCCGTTTGAACAATACGGAGCCGATTACGAGGACCAGAAGTCCACCCGCGCCGAGTACTACTGGGCCAGCCATACCGAAATCGGTTCCGCCCGGGTCTTTGGTGTTGCGATACTGACCATCGGCTTCCGCTTCGATATCGAATCCACGTGTTGGGGGCTCCTTGCCGAACGTGGCGAAGCCAGGATGCGACTGTTGGGTTGAGACGAGGTATCAACGAATGGTGTCGCTACCGCCACTGCCGGGACTGCACGCTCAACGTCGCCCTCCAATCTGAATCGACCGGATGGATAGACCGTCGGCCGCGCCGCTCCGAAGAACGCGAACCACAGCAAGGATGGCCTCGATATCGATCCGGACGCACTCGGAACGGGCTGGATGAACGAAGAACCCAGAAAAGAAGCCCACAGCCGCATTGCTGGTACGGACGGCACTGAATATGGCCCGTATTCGGCAAGCGATGCAAGCGGTGTCGGCCCACTCCTCGTACACGACGTGGGTAGATCGACGGAGAGGGACACTGTTCACGCCAGAGTTGCCAGATATTCTCTCGTTGTCCGGCTTTCGAGTCGTACCAAGCATCGATGCGATCTATGTCATCGGCTCTGACGGCCGAATTGCTTCGCCACGTAACGCACCGGATGAAACTGACACCGACGGCGATGGTGCCTGCAACTGTGATGAAGACCACAAATGGAGTCCCGATTCCAGATCCGATACGGATAAGCGCGACGCAAGATAGTGGAGGCGATGGCGGCACCGATGCCGACGATTTCGATGGCGCTTCTAAAGGAGACGCCGACGGTGAAAGCGGTAGTATCGATCCTTCTGATACTGACACGAGTGCTGCAGACTCCACTGACGCCGGTTCGAACGGGCCGATACTGACGAGAGCGGGAACGGCCCGGTTGACCCCGAGACCGATTCGAGCATAGCGGAATCCGACACCAATGTGCAGAAAGACTTCCGGCTTCGGGTGGCCGTCGGACTCGCAAGCACCGTCGATGGCGCGGTGCGTGTAACTCGCCGTCTCGGCAGAAGTGACGATCCGACAGAGCGTGACTGAGAATAGACGCACGTATTGTCATTTTTGCCAAATTCGAAGCGTTGGGCACCATGCAAGTGCCGCGACGAATCCGTCTATCTCCGAGGAAACCGGTACCGACGACGTATCGCAACCCACAGCGTGTTAATTGTAAAACTATACCATCCGTAAGTAAAAGAGGGGCGCTACTTCACATCGGTGTATGTCTGAATACAAGCGGCGCGACGTTCTGAAGACGAGTACGGGTGCAGTACTCATCGCTGGTGGGAGTGCGGTAGGAAGCGGGACTGTCACTGGCGCTGAGACGGACAGCGATTTCCTGTCTCTTCCGGAGACGGGTCAACCCGAGGGGTGGACATCGTACCAGGGGAATTCGAAGAATGCGAGTTACATCGAGAATGGCCATGAATTCGATGGCAATGCACTCGAAACAGTGTGGGTGAACGATCAATCGTATACGAGGCCGACCTTCAAAAACTCTCAGATAGCCACAACAGACGCCACCGTGTACACGGGGTACTCCGCAGGTAACGCCGAGGGTGTCGCCGCACTCAATGCCGACGATGGGTCGATCAAGTGGAAAAACGAGACCGTTGCTGGCACCGATCCAGCGGTGGACGATGAATCGGTCTTCGTCAGGAAGCCATACGGGATCGTTGCGCTGGATCGCTCGGACGGACAGATCAGCTGGGAGGTCACCTTCGACGAGAATCAGGGCCCTTCAGAAGATAATTTTCTTTGGTGGACACCCAAGTATGGGAAGGCAAGCGTCCCAAATGTGGCATATGGCGCCGTATACACGACGGTCAACGGCTCGCTGTATGCACTCGAGACCGATGATGGCACGGTTCGATGGCAAATCGAGCACGCAACGGAGGATCGGATCTTCGATACGACGCCGGCTGCAGCCAACGGATTGGTGTATGCATCAGCGGTCGGAGAGCTCCTCGCGCTCGATCCGACGACGGGTGAGATACAATGGAAACTAGACGAGGACTTTCAGGCGGAGGACAGTCTGAGTAGATCTGTCGAATCAGTGGCCGTCAGTTCAGCGACGTTCGCCTTGGATCGTCGTGTGGATCCAGTCGTCGGCCTCTACGACATCGAGACCCAAGAGGTGATCACGAGAGGAATCGACGGCGATCGAGTTGCTCATGGTGAAAACGTGTCCATCATCCGCCACTACAAGGGCGGGTTGACAGCGATTGATATAGAAAGCGGCGAAAAGCTGTGGAGGAATTCTAACGTGACGGCCCAACCGATCATCGTCGGGGATACCGTCTACACATATGAAAACGAAGAAATAATCGCCCTTTCGAAACACGATGGGACGAAACAGTGGACGTATACACCAGCTCTCCCGGACGACGACTCGAGGGATTTCCTCGACCTCGTCGTGAGCGGCGACATGATGTATCTGGTAGGAGACGGTGTAGTAGCAATGCGGGACATGTCGGACACCACTGGAAGCGAGAGTGGCGGTACCGGGAATGACGGTGCCGATGGTGCTGGCGACGGCACCGAATCTGGAGGGGCGGACACTGGCGACGGCACCGAATCTGAGAGTTCCGACACCCGAAACGGTACCGAGTCGGACGATTTCGAGTCTGAAACCCCTGCTGTCGACGATTCGAACGCCACTGAGACGAACGAGAGTACCGGGGGGACGAGCGACTCGAAGGCCGATTCGAGCGGGTCCGACGACGAAACGGAAAAGACACCCGGCTTCGGCGTCGTTGGCGGACTTGCCGGAACGGTCGGTGGCGCAGTACTCGCCGCCCGTCGCCTCGTCTCGAGTGACGACCTGCCGGAGTGACTGAGCGCCGACTCCGCGATACCGCCTCTGTTTTTTCTTTATCAAACGTTGTGTCTTACTCAATAGCCACAACGGCCGAAAGAGAGCTAACAGCGCCGATATCGCCAGCATGGAATGTGAGCGATTTCCACGGCACATTAACTCGAATATACGTAAAGAGTGACGACTTCAGGAGGGCTGTATGTCGGACTACAACCGTCGCGATGTGCTCGAGACGAGCATGGGTGTGGCACTCATGGCTGGTGGGATTCTGTCGGCCGGCGGGGCTGCCAGTGTCGGTGCAACGGGTACCGGTTCGAACTCCCTCCCGAAGACGGACAAACCGGCGGGCTGGATCTCTGCTAACGGTAGCGCGCGAAACGCGAACTACATCGCTGATGGGCCCGAATTCGGTGCGAACACGTTCGAATCTGTCTGGGAATACGACAAGGCGAGAAGCAGGCATCCCTATTTAGGCGGCGATCGGATCGCCGTTGCGGATGGCACTGTGTATTCCGGTGCGGCGACGATGGACAAGAGTGTCATTCATCGCGAGGGCATGGTTGCTCTCAGCACCGCCGACGGGTCGGTCGAGTGGAAGAACGAAACGGCGTTTGGCGATCCCACTGTGACCGAAGACACAGTCTATTGTGTGAGAGCCCAATCAGAGGCCCAGCTCCATGCGCTCGATCGAGCGGACGGGAGTCACAGGTGGACCGTTGACATCGGGAACGACAGACCGATTCAGTCGTCCCCGACAGTGGCTCACGGTGCAGTCTATCTGATCAGCGGGGAGACGGTGTACGCATTCGAAACCGACGACGGCTCGCTCCGGTGGTCCCGACAGTCCGACGAGTTGAACGTTCGCAGTTTCTGGGGGACACCGGCTGTGGCCAACGGTCTCGTTTTCATCTCGTCGGAGCAAGCCTTCGGGTTCGATCCGAAGACGGGAGACGTCGCATGGGAACTACCGTACGATGGAAGTGCCGCTCCGAGAGTCGCTGCGAGTTCCACCACGCTCGCAGTTGCGGGAACGAACACGACCTGGCTGTACGACATCGAGACGCAAGAGGAGATCGCAGCCGTTCCCGGATCGTCTTCGTTGGCTCTCGGTACGCAAGTCGCCGTCTGTATGCACGAGAATTACGAGGAGCACGGACTGTTTGCGGTCGATCTCGAGACCGGCGACAGGCTATGGGAGGTGCCGGAAGGGGGTGTCCAACCCGTGATCGTCGGCGAGACCGTTTACTTCCACGACGGAAGTTCAGGGAAACTCATCGCTTTCGACAAGTACGATGGGACAACAAAGTGGGAGTCCAAACTCGATCATGGATACATCCAACCGACACTCGTCGTCGGCACCGAAATGCTCTATCTTCTGGGCGGTGGACGGCTGACGGCATATCGGAACACGTCTACGACCCCTGACGACGGCGACGAGGATGACGATCAGCGCCGCGAGTCCGAATCCGACGCTAACGGGTCCGACGGTAGTGGTCCCGACGGCGGTACCAACAACGACGGCGAATCTGAGAGCACTGATGGAGAGGATGGTGATACTGCTGGAGACAGCGACGAGTCATCCGATACAGACACCAGCGGTGATACCGTCTCGAACGACACTGATTCAGCTCCCGGTACCGAACTGAACGGAACTGACGCCGACGAAAGCAACGGCAGTTCCGGAGACGCCGAAGAACCATCGAACGAGCCTGAAGACGACTCCGACAAAGCGGAGTCAACACCCGGCTTCGGCATCGTCGGCGGACTCGCCAGCACCGTCGGTGGCGCGGCGCTCGCCGCTCGTCGCCTCATCGCCAGCGACGAATCGGTGGATCGTGACTGACGTCGAAATTTAGCGCCAAAACCGAAAACGAACCGTTTCGTCGAGACAAGCGATTGTATCATTGCGCGGTCGCGGGCGGGCGGCGTCGCCGAAACCGGATATTTCCCCAAAAGCGGTGAAACAGCAATCTGAGGCGTTTCCAATGCCGTCCGCCGCGTATGTTGCTTGACGTGCAACCTCCTTAGATTGTGTGTATGAATAACCGCTGTTTCTGATCGTCAGTATATGTCGAGATGCAACCGGCGCGGCCTCCTGATAACGGGGGCTGGGGCAACTATCGCTGGCGGGGTACTCACCGGCGGCGATAGTGTCAGCGCCAGCTCAGGAGAACGGTGCGAGGATTCCGATGGGAGCGAGGATCCGAACGCACTCCCCGAGACGGATCGGCCGGCTGGCTGGATGTCGTATCGTGGTAACGAGGCGAATACGTCTTTCTTCGAAACGGGCGGCGAGTTCGACGGCGACACCCTCGAGGTCGCATGGACGGCCGACAGGGGAAGTGATACGGTTGCGGTTGCAGACGACACCATCTATATCGGAACCGGTGACGGCATCCATGCTCGAACCGTCACCGACGGCTCGGTCAAATGGGAATCGAATGACGTATGCGGTTCGTATCCGGTCGTGGCCGATGAAACGATCTACGCCGGCGGAGACGGCGAAATCGTCGCTCTCGACCCGAGCGACGGGAGTAGACGATGGCACAGAGACCTCGGAGCCGAGTTCATCTCCGCGCCGACGGTCGCCTACGGTGCTATCTACGTAACTGTGGATGGAACGCTGTACGCCCTCGAGACTGACGACGGTTCGAGCCGGTGGACGCGGGAACTGTACGAATGGACGGACAACACGGGGTCGTGCGACGAACCCCCGTTCCGAACGGCGGCAGCCAACGAACTCCTCTATTTTGCGGCGATCAAGATGTGCTTCGCGCTCGATCCGATGACGGGTGAAACGGTGGATCGGTTCGGGGGTGACGCCGCAGGTAACGTGCGGTCGGTCGCGGCGAATTCGAACGCAATCGCGATCGAATCAACCGCGTTCGGCGAAACGGACATTACCGTCTACGACTCCCGGACGAAGGAAGCCCTGTTTGATCGCAGTGGAACTCATTTCGCGCTCGGAGACGATATCGCCGTTATCACCGGCCAGAGCGGCGCGAAAGCAGTGGATATCGAGAGTTGCGAGACCCTGCACCAATGGTCAGGGGGCGGAACACGGCCTGTGATCGTCGGCGAGACGATCTACACGTATTTATCGTCCGACTCCGGAGCCGAGACGGAACCCGACTCCATAGTCGCTCTCGACAAGACTGATGGGACGGAAAAGTGGCGGTTCGACATGGATCGCACGGATCAGACCAGTCAGCTCGCCATTAGCGAGGAAACGATCTATCTGGTCGGTGATGAGACCGTGATGGCGATTCGAGAGACGTCACACGACGGCACCACCGACGACGGTACCTCAGATGACGACTCCGGAGACGGTTCGAAAGACTCCGACGGGTCCGATGGTTCCGGAGACGGCTCGAGCGATAGGGGCGGCTCTGGCGGCGATTCAGAGGATTCCGACGGGACGGGCGGTTCCGGAGACGATTCGAAAGACTCTGACGGCTCTGGCGATTCCGGAACCGATTCGAAAGAATCCGACGGAACAGGCGGGAACTCGAACGAAACAGAGGGTTCGGCTGACGATTCCGGTAACGACTCGGGCGGTGGTGCGAACCAGTCCGGGGCGCCATCCGAAACGGGATCGACGGGAAGCTTCTTCGGCGATGTGAATCCACTCGGTGCCATCACCGGTCTCGCCGTTATGGCCGGTGGTGCGGCCCTTGCCTCGCGTCGACTCATCACTAACGATAACCAGGGGGGCGACAAACGAGCGGACGATGAGTGACCTATTCAGCCAGGAGGTCGAGTAGTTGGACCGACTCGGGGACCGTCTCGAGGACTCCCGTCGGCCATCCTCGATGAGCGAGCGTAACCGACGCGTTCGGATTGGCCTCGACGAGTCGAGTGATGCCGGCGGCTGCGGCCTCGAGGGCCGCCCGATCCGTTCGTTTCGGGACCTCAGCGGTGAGGGGGTAGCTCTTCGAGAGGGCCCGTGGGAAGGGACCGAACGGGGGTTGGACTCGCCAGACCTCGTCGAACCCGTCGTCAGGTGCGGACCGATCGACGGTTAGCAACAGCGAATCGGGAACGGAGAGTCGCTCGAGGCGCTGGTGGTGACGCAGGATTTCCGGGCGACGTGCACTTTCGTGGGACGTGTAGAAAAACGAGCCCTTCGAGACGGGATCAGAGCGTTCGAGTTGGGCGGCGTGGTCGAGCAATGCGCGATACCCGTCGAGCATCGTCGGGTGAGCGCGGGCGCGTTGCTCGACGAGTTCGAGCAGATTGCCGGCGCGGATCGCCTGCTTGATCCGACGGATTTCGGCAAATGTGACGTGGAGGTTGTGGGCTGCGAGCTCCGTCTCGCGTTCGTTCGGGGGGAGCGACCGGAGCTCGTCAGGAGAGTGTTCGGTGCAGACGGCACAGGAACAGGGGAGGTACTCGATATCCTCGAGCGCTCGAGTGCCTCGCACGGTCAGGTAGCGGTCGTCGCGGGCGTACAGCGCGTAGGCCGCCGAATCGAACAGGTCACAGCCTATCGCGACCGCGAGCGCGAACATCATGGGATGGCCTGCGCCGAAGAGGTGGACAGGGGCGTCAGCACCCAGGCTGCGTTTGGCGGCGGCGACGACGTCGATCATATCGTCGTATCGGTAATCGTTCATCAGCGGGACGACCGCGCCGATCGGGAAGACGTCGAGGTCAGTTTCCTCGGCGTGGCTGCCGGCACGCTCGCGGAGGTCCGAGTAGGTCGATCCCTGGACGGGCGCGCTGATGAGCATCTCTCCCGTGTCGGCCGCGTCGGCGATCTCGAGGCGTTCCTGGGTCATCTCGAGTTCGGCTTCGGCGCGCTCGCGGGAGACGTCCGGCGGCGTCGGGATATCGACGGGGGTGGCGATGTCGGAGCCAATCTCGCGCTGGAAGGCGAGGATCTCCTCGGTCGTGACGTCGATTTCACCGTATTCTGATAACTGGAACGAACCCGAGTCGGTCATGATCGCGCCGGGGAAGTCGAGCATCTCGTGGAGACCCTGCTCTATGGCGCGTTCGCGGAGGGTATCGTCGCCGTGGATGATATAGGAGTTCGTGATGAGGATCTCGGCGCCAAATTCGTCAGCGAGGCGTCGAGGGCTGATAGTATCCAGGTTCGGGTTGATCACCGGGAGGAGCGCCGGGGTTTCGACGGTGACGCCGGCACGCGGGACGGCGAGATCACCGATCCGTCCGCCGGCGTCGGTGTCCCGTAGTTCGAAGCACTCGCGCATCGACCGTCTGTTGCAGTGTCCAACGTAAGTCTTGCGGGGTTTCGGCCGAGTGGCTAACTGAAGCCAGCTAAATTCGTCACGAAAAGCGGTTACGAGCGCCTTGGCGACCGTTTCGTGGCGATCTACGTCGGGAACTGGCAGCTGCAACCCAAATACCCGTCCCGGCGGAGTCGCGCTTCCTATTAGTCCATCGATCGTTCCTGACGAATAGCTAAACAGTAATCGAGAGCAAAACGATGAACTAGCGGTTAGCGCCTGCTGCGAGATTCTAACAGTAACTTTCTCGAGGCTAATTCCGTAACAGTCACCTCGTTTTAGTCTGTGATCGGTGGGAGCCGAAATCGCATGGTTTCACGACCGCAGACAGTCGGCACCGTCTTCGTCGCACTACTCGTCGCACTTTCGGGGGGTCCCGCCCTCGCCGGTGCGACCGTAGTCGCGGACGACGCCGGAGACATGGGCGAATCGGAGTCAGATTCTGGCACAACGCTCGAGAACGTACAGGTCGAGACACTCGAGATAGAGAACATCACGATCGAAAACGCGACGATCGAGGAGTTGAACGTCGAGCAGTTGGACGCTGACGTACAGGAACTGCAGGACGAACTCGGCGGTACCGCTACCGTCGACAACGAAAGCAACGCGACCGACGCTGATACCGCCACCGCTGGCGATAACGGAACCGCCGCCCGAAACGAATCCAACGCCAGCGATAACGTAACGCTCTCGAACGTTCAGTTCGAGTCTCTCGAGCTCGAAGGCGTCACGCTTGAGGACCTCGAACGCGGCGACGCGAACCAGTCCGCCAAGATAGGCGCGAACGAATCCGCCAGTCAGAACGAGACGAATCTCGGCGTCGGCGGCGACGGCAACGGTGTGGAAACCGACCACAGCACCGACGAAAACGACACTATGGCGAACGAAAGCGCCGGCGATCAGGGCCTGCTCGACGAGAACACGAGCGAGGTCACGATTCAGAACCTGACGATCGAGCGGATGACTGTCGAAGAGATGACGATCGAGGAGTTGACTGCCGGCGAGAACGCCGGTGACTCCGCATCGGCCAACGAAACCGCGTCGACGAACGATACGGCGACGAACGATACGGCGACGAACGATACCGAGATGACCGGAGGCGACGACCTCGAGTCGGCCGGCGACGAGAACGCGACGACCGAGAGTACCGACCTCGAGATGTCGGATGCGAGTAACGCGTCAGCCGAAAACGCGTCGGCGGAAAACGCGTCGCGGGAGATCGAGAACCTCACGATCCAAGCGTTCGACGTCAATACAGTGACGATCGAATCGATGTCCGTCGAGTCGGTCGAAGAAGGCACTGAGAGCGTCGGCATGGACGCGGATGGCAACGGAATGAACAACGAGACCACCGACGGTGACGACCTCGATAGCGCCGACGAAAATACGACGATGGGCGAGGACGACGCGACGATGACCGACGGGATGGCAAATGAGAGCGACGCGGGCTCTAATCGGACCATCTCGTCGCTCTCCGCATCGTCGATCACGATCGAGAACGCAACCGGTGACACGCTCACGCTCGCCGACGCAAGCGAACTCGAGGACATCGGAAGCGACGACGCGTCATCTGAAATGAACGAGAGCGGTGGTGAAGACGAAGCCAGTGCCGAGGGCGACGGCGTTGCCGGCGGAGCCGAAAACTAGCTCGCAACTCGACGTTCGAAGATACTTTTTTCAGAGCGCGCGAGCCGAGTCGAGGCAGCCGATACCCGTCTCTTCTTGTACGGGCCATCGATCGACCACCGACGGAAGCAGAGCGAACGCGAGGGTCGAGGGCAGACGAAGGCGCTTTACGCGCTGGTCCGCTTTCGTCCTCTAATGAGTAAACCCACGCCCGAAGTCTACGAGCAGGGCAAGGGCATGGACGCCCACAACCAGGCGATGCGTGAGATTCGCTCGCGCAAGGAGGCCAGTTACGATCCCCACGAGCCGACCCGCGTCTGGCTCGACGAGGACAATACCCCCGACGGCGTCAAGAAGAGCCTGACGATCATTCTCAACACCGGTGGCTGTCGCTGGGCACGCGCCGGCGGTTGTACCATGTGCGGCTACGTCGCCGAGAGCGTCGATGGCGGCTCCGTCCCTCACGACGCGCTCATGGACCAGATCGACGTCTGTCTCGAGCACGAAGCCGACAACGCAGACGAGCTAGCCGACCTGATCAAGATTTACACCTCCGGCTCGTTCCTCGACGAACGCGAGGTCGGCGCGGAAAGTCGCCGTGCGATCGCCGACACCTTCGCCGACCGCGAGCGCATGGTTGTCGAATCCCTTCCCGATTTCGTCGACCGAGAGAAAATTGGTGATTTCGCCCGGCACGGACTCGACACCGACGTCGCGATCGGCCTCGAGACGGCGACAGACCGCGTTCGCCACGACTGCGTGAACAAGTACTTCGATTTCGCGGACTTCGAGGCCGCCTGTGCGGAAGCCGCCGCCGCAGACTCGGAGAGCGACGCCGCGGCAGGGATCAAGGCCTACCTCCTGCTGAAGCCGCCCTTCCTCACCGAATCCGAATCCGTCGAGGACATGATTTCGTCGGTCGAACGGTGTGCAGCCGTCGAGGGCTGTCACACCGTCTCGATGAACCCGTGTAACGTCCAGCGCTACACGATGGTCGACGAACTCTACTTCAACGACGGCTACCGGCCGCCGTGGCTCTGGTCAGTTACCCACGTCCTCGAGGAGACGGCGGACGTCGACGCGATCGTTGTCTCGGATCCAGTTGGCCACGGCTCTGATCGAGGGCCCCACAACTGCGGGGACTGTGACGACCGCGTTCAGAAGGCGATCAAAGATTTCGACCTGCGGCAGGATCCGGCGGTCTTCGAGCAGGTTTCGTGCGAATGCGAACTGACCTGGGAGACCGTCAGAGATCGCGAACGGAGCTTCAATCAGCCGCTGACGCGATAACAGGCGCCGTATGGACAGTTCGACGAGTTGCCATTTCAAGCCACCGACCTACAGAACGGTGCAAGCGGCTGCTGTTTTGCTACGCAGGTGGGTATCGCGGTTCGGTTCGATTCGACCGAGACCCTGCCGATTGGTCGGGGCTGGCGAACCAACTGTTCGATTTCGAATCGGATTCGGACGGGACCGGTCGATAGAGCGTAACTCAACACGTTCGATTGCATCGGGCGCAGTGGCATCTGGAACGGGATAGAACCGCAATTCGAGCGACGTCTCGAGACGGCGTGACGTACTGGTAATGGCAGCTTACGCGAACATCTCGAGACGCGATAACTATCGGTATTATCAATAGGCGATAGTATTACTATTCGCCAGATTATGATATAACTAAGCAGAAGTAGCGATACATTTTCCAAAATAGCGGAAAGTATTATGTAAACGGTTACTTATTACCTAGTGTGACACCCAGTAGAAAATTAAACGGTAACAGGAGGCGAACCGTCCTGAAATCGATGGCGATCGGTAGTACGGCATTTCTGTCTGGCTGTACCGATTCGCCGGCCACCGGTGGCTCCAATCAGAAACACTGGATCGGTGCTCAAGGGAGTGAAGCCCCAAATTACAACGTCTTTCGAATCACGGACACCACCTCCGGCAATCGCGTCTCCCGCGTGTTGGACCCGGCCTACGGTTTCGACGAAAACGACGACTTCGTACCCCGTCTCGTGAGGGATTACGAGACCAACGACGACTTCACTGAGTGGACGTTCACGCTTACCGAATACGGCGAGTGGTCGGACCCTTACGGCTCGATGACCGCCGAGGATTGGGTGTATTCGATAACCGAAATCATCCAGGGCGAGGACAACTGGGCCGCAGTCTCGATGGCCGACAATTGGCGAATGGGCGTCGACGAGGTACCGGAGGGATTCGAGACCGCCGGTTCGGACGGAACTCAGGCGTGGTTCAACGTCGAGCAAACCGGCGACTACGAGATCGTGGTCCGGACGCCGGAGCCGTTCCCGGGATTCCTGAAGGCACCGGTTCTCTGGGGATTTCAGGCAGTCGTGCCAAAAGAACTCGCCGAGCCGTACGTAAAAGAGCGTAACGGAGACGGGTTGAACAAAGACGAAGAAATCCAGGGACTGAGCTACACCGGTAATCTCGGTGCGTTCACCGTCGACGAACTCGAGACCGAGTCGCGAATGTACGCACCCCGAAACGACGACTACTACCTGCGAAACTACGAGGGGTACGAAGACGCACCGAATATCGAAGAGTGGACCTATCAGGTCATGCGCGAGGAATCGACACGGTTGTCTGCCATTCAGGCCGGCGACATCACCAACACGGGCATTCCGGCACGTCGCGCGGACGAGTTCGAGGCGATGAACGGAGTCCAGGTCATCCCGACGCCGACTGTCTACTGTACCAGCCTGATGTACAACATGCGAGCTGACGGCTGGAATCCACTCGAGACGGCCGAAGTGAGACAAGCGTTAACCATGGCCGTCGACAGAGCGGCGATCGTCGAGAACATCATCTATGGGTACGCAGACGTCGCGCATACGCTCCAGCCGGCGTACTCCGAGTTCTACGATGATTCGCAGGTCGTCGAGTGGGAGTACGATCCGGACGGCGCTCGAGACCGACTCGAGCGGTCTCTCTCCGGTCAGTACACCTACGTGGACGGACGCGTCGTCGACGGCGATGGCGAGGTGGTTACCCTCAATTACGTGTTCTCGGACTCGTCTGAGTCGACGAAGCTGACGGCCCGATACATCCAGAAGGAGTTCGAGAATAATCTCGGACTCACGGTGAAACTCGATCCGACCCCGTGGAATACCATGCTGGACGAGTACTTCTACTCGCCACCGGGAGACGCGCGACAGTGGGACCTGATGGGCGGGATCGGTCGCAACTCGTACCCGCGAGCCCCGGAAGCGACCGAATCGTACTGGCGTGCCACCGACGAGCCGTGGAACACGGCAAACGCGTACGGCTACGACGATCCACACGGGATTGCAGACCGCCTCGCCGAGTCGGCCAGAACGACTGACCTTGACGAGCGACGAGCGGCTCTCGCCGAGGTGTTCGGTATCCTCAGCGAAGAACAACCCTGGAACTTCCTCTACTTCGGAAAGGATGTCAACGGCTACCGCAGCTACGTCGATCCGACCGAAGAACCGAGCATCTCGTGGGGGTACGACATCGTCCGTTGGCAACTCGAGACCGAACAGTAACCACGATCGAACAATGAAACGGTACATCGCGAAGCGACTTGCGTGGACTGTCGTCGCGACCTGGATCACGGTGACGATCACGTTCCTGCTCATCGACTTCTCGCCAATCTCCGCCGGCGGGGCCACGTTCGTCGATCAGCAGGTGCAATCGGGCATGAGCGTGAACGAAGCGAAAGAACTGTACCAGCACCAGCTCGGGTACGGAGACACCGTCTGGGAGCGATACGCGAATTTCATGATCGGGCTGGTGACCCTCGACTGGGGCTGGTCGACCCTGTACAACCAGCCGGTGATCGACGTCATCACGAGTTCCTGGATATACTCGTTCCAGTACGTGTTCCCTGCAACGGTGCTCTCTGTCGTTCTCGGGTTCGGAATCGGGCTGTACTCGGCGACTCACCAGCACACGAGAGAAGACTACGCGGCGACGCTGGTCGCGTTCACCGGCATCAGTCTCCCGAACTTCTGGTTCGCGATCATGCTCATCTTGCTTTTCAGCGTCCAGTTCGACGTGCTGCCGAGCTTCTACACCACCAAACACGCCCTCCTCTCTCTCGGGAACGTCAAGCAACTCCTCCTGCCGATCGTCGTTCTCGGGACGTCCGCAATCGCCACCGAGATGCGTTACGCCCGGGCGGAATCGCTCGAGTACGTTCAGGCGGAGTTCGTCAAAACGGCCCGGGCGAAAGGGCTCTCCGAGGGAGAGGTGACCCTCCGGCACATCTTTCGGCCGGCGATGGTGCCGTTGATCACGATCCTCGTCGGTGACGTTCTCGGGTTGTTGTTCGCCGGGGGCTACGTCCTCGAGGTGATCTTCCAGATCCCCGGGCTCGGGCTGGTCAGCTATCAGGCGATCATCCAGCAAGACACGCCGCTCGTCCTCGCGACGGTGCTCATACCAGTGTTAATCGCTATCCTCGGGAACCTGATTCAGGACGTCTGTTATACGGTTCTCGATCCGCGTATCGACTTCGGTGATCGCGAATGAATACGGACACACGAACCGACCGCGGTCAGGACGATATCGGCTTCGAAGATATCGACTGGGACGAGTACGAAGACGGGTTCGAACTGACGCCGACACGGATCGCGACGCTCGTCACGATAGGCGGGATCATATTCGCCTGGGTTCTCGACGCCCTGTTCGCCGGAAATCGTCACCCGCTCGTCGCGTACGAGGTGGGACCGCTCGAGTTCGCTCCGAACCCGGGGAACGTCGAGTGGCTATTTACCCTCACCATCGCGGTGTTGTTCTTCTACGGGATCGTCCCCCTGTATCAGAACCCGCGGATGACCCGCCACTACTGGGCGGAGTTCAGCAAAAACAGGGCCGCAGTGGTGAGTCTCGGCTTCCTCGGGTTCGTCTTTCTGCTGGCCGTGTTCGGGCCGTTCATCGTCGGCCGGCCCGAGATTGATATCACGAGCCCTTACCAGCCGCCGGTGTTCTACCGCTACCTTCCCGGTCTCGAGGGCGGGACCTGGGAGCATCCGCTCGGAACGATGCAGTCGGGCGAAGACGTCCTTCAGATCGTCGTCAGTGGCGCTCGGGTGAGCATGATGGTCGGTCTCATCGGTTGTCTGCTGATTATCGTTCTCGCCAGTGCAGTTGGAACGACCGCCGCCTACTTCGGGGGGCTGGTCGACGAGGCGTTGATGCGGTTCGTCGACATCATGCTCACGTTCCCGACGTTTTTCCTCATTCTATTCGTCGTCTACCTCTACGGCGGCGATCTGTTCACCATCCTTCTCATCCTCGGATTGACAACGTGGACGGCGACCGCACGGCTCGTCCGATCTGAGGCGCTTCAGCGCACCGAAGAGCAATACATCGATGCCGCAAAGAACGTCGGCGCGAGCGAGTGGTGGATCATTACGCGACACCTCGTTCCGAACGTCTCGAACACGATCATCACAGCTGCGACGCTCGCGATCCCGTCGCTCATCCTCTACGAGGCTGTCCTGGCGTTTCTCGGGTTCGGTGACCCGAACGTCTGGTCGTGGGGGCGGGCGATTTCCGTCGGCCGCAACGACCTCCAGAACGCGTGGTGGGTCGCGACGATTCCCGGACTCTTCCTCTTCCTGACGGTACTGGCTTTCAATTTCCTCGGCGATGCGTTGCGAGACGCGCTTGACCCCCGACACGAACAACGATGACTACCGAACCACTACTCTCGATCCAGAACCTGCGAACGCACTTTCACACCGACGACGGAGTCGTCGAGGCGGTCGACGGCGTCAGCTTCGACGTGAATCGCGGTGAGACCGTCTGTCTCGTCGGTGAGAGCGGATCCGGAAAAACTGTGACGGGCGAATCGGTGACGAAGCTACTCCCGATGCCGCCCGCAGAACTCGTCGGGGATTCGGTCGTTTTCGACGGTGAGGACCTCGGTACCGCTTCCGACGCCAGGTTACGGGAGCTCCGCGGCGACCGGATCGGACACGTCTTCCAGAACCCGGAAGGAGCTCTCAATCCCGTTTACACCGTCGGCTACCAGATCCGGGAAGCGATCGACGCTCATCGCGACGTTTCGAAGGCGACGGCCCGTCGACGGGCGATCGACCTCCTCGAGGACGTCGGTATCCCCGAAGCTACCACCCGCATCGACGACTATCCTCACGAGTTCTCCGGCGGAATGAAACAGCGCGTCGTGATCGCGATGGCACTCGCCTGCGACCCGGACCTGTTGATCGCGGACGAGCCGACGACGGCCCTGGACGTTACGATAGAGGCACAGATACTCGAACGCTTCCGGGAGCTGCAGGCGGAATACGACATGGGTATCATCTTTATTACCCACGATCTCGGCATCGTCGCCGAGATCGCCGATACGGTCGTCGTCATGTACGCGGGGAAGGTGATGGAAATCGGCTCCGTCGAGGATATCTTCGAGAATCCGGCCCATCCCTACACGAAAGCACTACTCGACTGCCTTCCCGGCCGCTCAGGTCTCGAGCCGATCCCCGGAACGCTCCCCAGCCCGATCGACCCGCCGGCCGGGTGTCGGTTCCACGAACGGTGTGAGTACGCGACCGAGGAGTGTCACGCCGGTGAGCAGCCACCGTTGTCCGAACTCCGCGACGGTCATCGGGCGTCTTGCGTCCACCTGTGTGAGGGAGCAGATAGCCTTCCCGACGTAGCGGGGACGCCCGACGCGAACCCGCACCTCGGAGGTGGCCAATGAGCGAGGACCGATCGTTGCTCGAGGTCGATTCCCTCGAGAAACACTTCCCGATGACTCGAGGGGTGTTGAACGACGAAATTGGGCGCGTGCAGGCCGTCGACGGGATCTCCTTCGAGATCGCCGAGGGCGAAACGTTCGGCATCGTCGGCGAGTCCGGGTGCGGGAAATCGACTGCGGCACGGACCATCCTTCGTCTCGAGGAGCCGACTGGCGGGACCGTTCGGTTTGATGGACGGGACGTTACCGGGTACGATCGAGCGGAGCTGAAGCGGTTCCGCCGCGAAGCACAGCTACTCTTTCAAGATCCCGATTCGAGTCTCGATCCGCGAATGAGCGTCGGCGAATCGCTTGCGGAGCCGCTGATCGTCCACGGCATGAAAGATCGCGAACGCCGCAGGTCGATTATCGAGTCGCTTCTCGCCCGCGTCGGGCTGCAAGCGGACGACATCGACCGATACCCCCACGAATTCTCGGGCGGGCAGAAACAGCGGATCGGACTCGCCCGGGCGCTCGTTTTGAATCCGCGACTGCTCGTTGCGGACGAACCAGTCAGTGCGCTCGACGTCTCAGTACAGGCCGAAATCCTCGAGCTTATGGCTGACCTTCAGGAGGAGTTTGGGCTGAGTATCCTTCTCATTAGCCATAATCTCGGGGTCGTTCGGCACATCTGCGATCGCGTCGGCGTTATGTACCTCGGAAAACTCGTGGAAGTCGGACCGGCAGCGGATCTGTTCTCGAATCCCAAGCATCCCTATACAAGTGCCCTGGTCTCGGCCATTCCCTCGGCCGACCCCTCTCAACGGGGACGACGTGTCGGACTCGAAGGCGACGTCCCCGATCCCGCAAATCCACCCAGCGGGTGTCGGTTCCACACTCGCTGTCCGGAGGTCATCCCGCCGAACGAATACGACATCGAACAGGAGACCTGGCGGGCGATCCTCGATTTCAAGCAACGGATCGAGTCGGGGATGACAACCGACGAACTGTTCGAACTGGTGTATCCTGCGTTGGCCGAAGAGCGCGAGGGTCCCTGCCAACTCCTCGAGGCCGACGTCGACGACGCGCTTCGTTCGGAGTACGAACTCGACGTTCCCCTCGAGGACGAGCGGATCGAATCGGTGTTCGCGAGCACCGTCGAACGGCTGGCGGTCGGGGACTTTGCCGCGGCCCGGAAGTTGCTCGACGCCGAGTTGCCGACGATCTGTCAGCACTCGAGTCCGGACCTCGTCGCAGAGAACGGACGGCGGGTCTCCTGTCATTTGATCGACGAGCGAACCGTCTCCGAGGACCCACCGGCACGCGCGAGCGATCCGGTCCAGGTGGACGAAGCAAACGAGTGAGCGGGCCGCCGAGGCGACGATCGGCCACTCCGTCGAGTCCTGCTCGAAACCCTCGATCCGGGCGGGTGCGAACGGACTCAGAAGTCGATCAAACGAGGCAGGTATTTTACGCTACCGCTGGTAGCAGATCGTATGGCGATCCCATCGGTCTTGGATTACTGGAACGAAATCGAACCAACGCTGCTTATCGCCGTCGGTTTCGTACTATTCATTTTCCCCGAACCCGCAACGTCGGCTTTCGGAGCGGGGCTTATGCTGCTCGGCGCAAGCTGGTGGTTCTACGAATGGGGGCGCTGAGGAGCCACTCGGCCTAATCTCCGGTTGCCGTTCCGTCGCTTGCCGCCGTGATCGATTCCACGCTGGCTCGGGGCACTTCGATGGTGACGACGGTACCACGAGGGTCGTTGTCCGTGAAGCTTAGGTGACCGCCCGTCCGGGTAACGGCCCAATTGACCAGCCAGAGGCCGAGGCCGCTCGCGTGTCTGAGTTGCGTGATCTCCTTGTCACCCTCGAGCAGGTCTTGCTCATCGTCGGGTATCCCGGGACCGTCGTCCGAGATCGAAAGCGAGAGGAACTCGTCGTCCGGACTGTCCGCCAGTGTCACCTCGATGGTCGGACGCGCCCGATCGTTGTGTTCGACGGCGTTTTCGAGGAGCTGGTAGATGGCCGTCTGGAGGTACTCGTCGGCCTGAGCGAAGCTTCGGTCCGGTACCGAGCAGGTGATGTCGACGCTGGGATGGGCGCTTTCGAGGTTCGAGACTGCCCGTTCGATCGCTGCAGTGAGGTCGATCGGTCCGTCTACGATCTCATCGCGGTCGAGGATCCGCTCGACGGTGCGTGTTTTCTCTGCGAGGTCGATGAGTTCGTCCGTGCGCTCCTGGATGATATCGGCGTATTTGCGGTCCTCGTCGTCGATGCCGTCTGTGAGCATTTCCGCACACCCGTCGATGATGTTCATTCCGTTGCGCAGATCGTGACGCAGTACGCGGTTGAGGATCTCGAGTCGTTTCTGTCGCTGTTTCTGTGTGGTGATGTCGGTGTAGAGGGCGAACGCACGATCCGACGATCCATCCGTTTCCATCGGAACGACGCGAAGCCTGAAGTCGCGTAGACCGTCCGACGTTTGTCGTTTCACTTCCGCCGTACCGATTTCACCACGGCTGCCCTGTCGATTGAGGGTTTCCGCGTCGGTCATCCGATCGCGTGGAACGATGATCTGATCGATCTGAGTGCCGACGATTTCAGCTTCCTCGTAGCCGAAAATCCGTTCGAACGCCGGATTTGCCTTCTCGACGATCGGACCGTCCTCGAGTTGGCTGACACTAATGACTGCGTCTGGCACGTTCTCGAACAGTGCCATAAACCGATCTCGCTCCGCCCGCAGGCGTTCCTCGAGCGCGTTCGCGCGCTTTTGTTCCTCGGTGACGTCTCGCGCGATGGAGAGAACACTGGCGACCTCGTTGTCGGGACCCGAAGTGATGGCCTTCGGTATGTTAATCCACTCGCAGGTGACCTGCCTCCCGTCTTTCCGGACGTTCGTATCGACCTGCCAGAACGGATCGCCGTCGAAACCGTCCTCGACGATGGCTTCCTGTAGTTCGTAGACTGTGTCCCTGTCTCGCTCCGGCACGAGCAGTTCTACGGCCGATTCGCCGACCGCCTCGTCTTCGGTGTAGCCGAACAGTTCCGTCGCCGCCGGGTTCCAGGTTCGTATTTCATCCTCGAGGGTCCATTCGATGACCGCAAGTGGTAACCGTTCGATAAATTGCTGAAAGCGATCTGATGGGACGTCGACTGTGGTCGACGGTATCGCGGTAGTAGCGTCGGTTGGATCGGTTGTGTCGACTCTATCGGCGGCCACCAACTCGCGCAGCCGGTCGATGAGGGTTTCAGTTCCCTGCGTGCGAGGGACGTATGCATCGGCCCCCGCTGCGACGACCGCGCCTGCAAGCGCTTCACTTCCGTTCGCCGGGTAGACGACGATCGGGATTTCGGCTCTCCGAGATCGAATATCTGCACAGAAATCGACGACCGTCGTGTCGGGGAGCGTGTCCGCTATCACGACCCCATCAGCACTCGGTATCTGCCTCAAACAGGCCTCTGCAGTCTGGACTGCGTCGATCGTAACGCCGAGGTCATCGAGAGCGCATTCAACGGTGGTACCCGCGTCGGGTACCGCACTGACGATGCGAGTGTTTGGTCCGATAGTCGTACCCATCCCCTGTACTCCGGCTGACAATGAGGAACGGCATCACTATTACTGTTTGACTCAACTCACGAGGTGAGTCGTCAGATATCGAAGGAGAACGACCGTCTCGTGGTCGGCCGTTTGTGGCCCCTAGATGGACGTTTCAACGCGAACGAAGCCCTCGAGGATGCCCTGGCCGTCGGTCGGTCCCACGTCGGGCAGGCTGGCGCGTTCGGGATGGGGCATCAAGACAGCGACTGTGTGGCGATCGCCGAGAACACCGGCGATGTTGTGTTTGGACCCATTAGGGTTTACTTCTGGACCCGTCTCGCCGGTTTCATCGCAGTATCGAAAGAGGATCCGGTCTTCGTTCTCGAGTTCCATCAGTCGGTCATCGTCGATCTCGTATCGACCTTCTCCGTGGGCGATTGGGACTTCGATGACGTCACCTTCGTCGTAGGCGACGGTCCAGGGAGTGTCGTCACGCTCGACGCGCAGATAGACGTGTTCGCACTGAAAACGCGCGCTCTCGTTCGTCGTGAACGCTCCCTCGGTGAGTCCGGACTCGCAGCCGACCTGGGCACCGTTGCAGATTCCGAGGACTGGAACGCCCTCGGCTGCAGCCTCGCGGATCTCGGCCATGATCGGTGATCGAGCCGCCATCGCACCGGCGCGGAGATAATCCCCGTAGGAGAACCCACCCGGGAGGATGATGCCCGTCGTCTCCGCCGGCAGACCGTCCTCGTGCCAGACGATTCGTGCGTCGATATCGAGATGCTCGAGGGCGCGCTCTGCGTCGCGATCGCAGTTCGAGCCACCGAAGCGGATGATAGAGACTGTCACAACCGCCACCCCACGGTGTCGAAACCGCCGGCATCGATTGATGTGATTAAAACGGTCATCTACCGTTCGTCGACCTCCACGTCGTAATCGTGGATGGTCGGATTCGCGAGGAGGCGTTCGGCCATTTCGCCCGCGCGATATCGAGCGCCGTCTGCGGAGTCGGCCTCGAGGTCGATCTCGAAGCGGTCAGCCGACCGCAGATCCTCGAGATCGAATCCCAGCCGCTTCAGGGCGCCCTTCGTGGTCTCGGCCTCCGGGTCGAGCACGCCGTGTTTGAGTCGAACCGTCACCGTCGCGGTGTAGGCGGTCATCGTCTAATACCCCGTATTCGTGCTCAAAAACGCTTTCGTCTTTGGGCCGCAATACACATATATGGATACAATTTCGAGTCTCGACGCCGGTTCGCCGCTCACCAGATCGGCGTTCGGTGGTAATCGGCCGGTCGGCGATCATACCGCCCGTGTGACGACGATATCGCCCGTCGCGTGGACGGTGATCGTATACGCTTCCAGCTGGAACGACACCTGTCCGATGTTTCGGGCCGCAGCTCCAGCCGTCGGTGCGAAGAGCGTTTCGAGGCTTTCGGGATCGATTCGATCGTAGAGGCGTTCTACCTCGGTCGGGTCGGACCCCGAGAGCTCCGCAACTGTCGATATGATGGTCGTCGTCAGCGAGTCAGTTCCCGTCCAGTCGTGTGAAACGAACGCGGTCTTCCGTTCGCGATCGATTCGCGATCGTCCGTAATCGTGTGGTGTAGCCGTCATTGTAGTTACCTCTCTGCTGGCGACTGTCACTGTACGTGACTGAAAAGTCGTTCCACAGTCGAAGGTATAAAACCCTGTCAGACAAATTACGTTTGATTGTACGACAAAATAATCCCATTCACTCGACGGGGGAGGGGTTTCGCGCGAGCGTCCGTCATACGTCAGACGTCCGATGACCGACGAGCGATTTACGCGACGTGAACTGTCCGGCAGCGAGCGAACAGGGGCGGAAGAAGATTCGTCGACTCGTATCTGACGGGGTCCGGAAAATAGTCACCGGATCGACGGCGGCCGCGCTGACGGAACTCTGTCGTAGCCACGTCCGGAGTGAACGATCGTATGAAGGGTTGCGATTAGATTCGATCCGGCGTGGTATCGGATCAAGCGGCCAGTGGGGGCAATTCGCACGGCTCCCGCTGGAAAGCAGGATTTTTAGCCGCTCGCAAACTGGTGTCCGTCGTGATGAATCGAGATTCGCTCGAGCGGAGGTGGCAGCGTTGACGACCGACGTAACCGAAATTACGGTGATCGGAGAGGACGACACCGGGCTCGTCGCCCGAGTGACTAGCCTTCTGTTCGAGCGCGGGGTCAACATCGAAGACCTCGATCAAGCGGTCCGCGACGACGTTTTTCGGATGTATCTGGCCGTCGATACCTCCGAGATGGTCTGTACGGAGACGACGCTCCGCGAAGACCTCAACGAGCTCGGAGACGACCTCGGACTGGACGTTCAGGTCAGGTTTCCCGCCGACCGCGAGACCCAGCAGATCGCCGTCCTCGTCACCAAGGAAAGTCACTGCCTCGAAGCGATGTTCGAGGCCTGGGCCAACGACAACCTCGGGGCGGACATCGGCGTCGTCATCGGAAATCACGACGACCTCCAGCCCCTGGCCGAACACTACGACGTGCCGTTTCACGACATCGGCGACGAGGGCGGCCAACAAAACGAGGAGCAACTCCTCGAGTTACTCGCAGAGTACGACGTCGATCTGATCGTTCTCGCACGATACATGCGCATCCTCAGCCCGAACGTCGTCTTCCGCTACGAGGACCGCATCATCAACGTTCACCCCTCGCTGTTACCGGCGTTCCCCGGTGCGGAGGCGTACCGGCAGGCCGTCGAGGAAGGGGTCCGCGTCGCCGGCGTCACCGCCCACTATGTGACGACCGACCTCGATCAGGGGCCGATTATTACCCAGCGCGCGTTCGACGTCCCCGACGATGCCGACCTCGAAGAGATGAAGCGACGCGGCCAACCGCTGGAAGCCGATGCCCTGCTCGAGGCCGTCCAACTTCACCTCAACGGTGACGTTTCGGTTCACCGCGGCCGAACGTCGGTCCGCGAGAACGGCGATAGCTATCAACTCGGCCTGCCCGCCGAGATCCGAGAATTCACGCCGGATCGGCCCGTCGACGGCATCGGGAGTGCAGTCGCCGACAATCAGTAGACGCCACGTTAGTTCTACGGTTCGTCCTTTCTGACCGCAGTTCGACGCTCAAGCGGAACTCGACAACTCCCAGGCTTCGAAACATTCGTCGTTACAGAAGTACTGGTACACTGCCGTTCCGTCTTCGACTGTCGTCACGACACGCTGATCGGCAGACGGTCCGACGGTATCGCCGCACTGGTGACACTCGGATACGTCCTCATCGGTCGAGTCAGTCATCGGGTAACAGGTGGACCGAGACCTACTTTAACGAATACTTTCCGGCCGTATCGTCCGTCGGTGGGTGGACTCCTCAGCCTGCTCGAGTGGGAAACCGTGTTTTCTCCCGTTAAAATGTCTGAAACACCGTTTTTAGGAAACCAAACGAACGGTACGCTTATCGCTGCTGCAGGTGTATCTTGGTATGCCATGTCACAGCAAGGAATTCAACAGGAGCTATTCGTCGACCAGTACACGCTCGGTCTCGTCGGCCCCGATCAACAATGGGCGGGAACCGTCGCGAACGGTGGGACGATCACGACGTATACGCCGCCGGGCTGCTGGGGACCGATGATTACACCCGAGTTCCGTGGGGGCCACGAGGTGACCAGGCCGATCCGCGTCGAAGGCGCGTCGGTCGGTGATGCCGTCGCACTCCACATCCGCGAGGTCGAGGTGACGAGCCTCGCGACGAGTACCGGATCGATGGCCGAGCGAGAGAACGCGTTCGGCGACGATCCGTTCGTCGACCACCGTTGTCCGGAGTGTGGAACCGAGTGGCCCGAGACGACTGTGGAAGGGACCGGTGAGGACGCGATCGTATGCGCCGATTGCGGCGCAAACGCCTCCTCGTTCGGCTTCGAGTACGGGTATACCGTCGCCTTCGATGAGGACCGCACCGTCGGAATCACGCTCGACGAAGACGGTGCACACGAACTCGCCGAAACCGCCGACGAAGTGATGGACATTCCGGACAACTCCCGACAACATCCCATCCTGCTGTACGAACCTGGCGAAATGCCCGGCACGCTGGGACGGTTGCGCCCGTTTATCGGCAACGTCGGCACGACCCCGGCGGTTACGATGCCCGACTCCCACAACGCGGGTGACTTCGGCCAGTTCCTTATCGGAGCAGAACACGAGTACGGCCTCGAGAGCGAAGCCGAACTCGATGCTCGAACTGACGGTCACATGGACGTTCCGCAGGTGCGCCCGGGCGCGACGCTGATCTGCCCCGTCAAGATCGACGGTGCGGGAATCTACGTCGGTGACCTGCACGCAAACCAGGGCGACGGCGAACTCTCGCTACATACGACCGACGTAAGCGGTACCGTCACGATGGACGTCGAAATCGTCGAGGGCCTCGAACTCGACGGCCCGATTCTCCTCCCCCCTGCGGAAGATCTCCCGTTCATCAGCAAACCTTACAGCGACGAGGAACGCGAAGCAGGCCGTAAACTCGGCGACGAACACGGCGTCGAGGTCGAGGACGAAATGGGGCCGATTCAGGTAATCGGCACGGGCGCGACCATCAACGACGCCACGCAGAACGCATTCGACCGTACGACCAAACTGCTCGATATGAGCGAAGGCGAAGTCCGCTCCCGCTGTACGTTCACCGGGGGCGTACAGATCGGTCGGCTTCCCGGCGTCGTTCAACTGGACATGCTCGCGCCGATAGCCGACCTCGAGGACCGCGGCATCGCTCATCTGGTGTGCGACCAGTACGATCTGTAGCTCGAACCGCGATATTTACTCGACTATTGCGGCAGAGAACGCATTGGACAGTGTCCCGCTCGAAACGGAACTATGATACGTCGATGACGCTATATCTTTCCAAAAGCTATTATCAACGGTGGGTGGTGGGCCCACACGCGATGAGCGATTCACACAACTCAGATGATGTAAAAATTCAAGAACATATGCTGGAAGCGAGAGAGCGGCAACTCTCGAGTCAGATCGAATCCGTCGAATACATCGATGCGAAAGCAGCGAGTTTGTTCACACTCATCACCGGTGCTTCGGGGATCGCCTCGCTCGTTGCCGTAGTTTCCCCGTATGTTGGCCTCCCCGTCCCACCCTCTCAGAGTTCGGGAGCCGACGTTATCGCATACTACAAGCCATTTTTATCCGAACCGGCGATCGTTTTCGGCGTCGTGAGTTTACTGGCCTCACTTATACTCGCAGTCTTGACCCGCGACGTCGGCGACTATTACGACGGGTTCAAAGACGAAGAGTTCGATGGGTTTATTGCCGATATAAAGTCGGGCGCAGTCACCGAACAGTGGCGAATCAACCTGATAGAGGGGCTAGAGAAGAGTGTCCAACACAACGCGAGCCGGATCCAATACAAGACGATGACGTATACTCTCTCAGTCTATTGCGTAATGGGTTCTATTCTATTTCTCTTTGGCGGCCTGTACAATCTCGCTAACGATACGTCCCGCTTGGTCTCGAGTGCGACGACGGTTGGAGTATTATTCGTAATCGCCGTGGTTTGGTCCATCTCCAAACTATCCGCCCCGGGCACGGATAAAAATGCGCCACAGAACCGAGGAATGCCGAGTAGCAACGTCGTACGGGACGCGAGGAAACGAGTAGCGAACGATGAGGAGTTCAAAAACGAGAAGCTGTGATCATGGATCGGGACGAACGAATTTACCCGGTGCGGTGACCGGGAGCGCGTCGGAACGGGTCGTGACGGAAACCGACGGTGAGATTCTCACGGGTTTCCAGTTATTCTGCAGTCTGATCGACCGTCCACCTACTCCTCAGAACCGCCCTGAATCGCGGGTACTACCATCAGTGACGCGTCCTCGGGAACCCGATCAGCAAACCCAGCGCGATCGCCATCCACGGAAACCCTGACGCTCGGCCGAATTTCATCGTCGGCGTAGAGGTGCGACTCTGCTCGTGGGTACGCATCGACGAGTGCTGCGATGGCATCGGCGACCGTTCCGCCCGACCACTCGAGGGAGATAGTCTTCCCACCCGTTGCGCTCCGCAGCGGTCCGAAAACCGTGACCGTGGTCGTCATAGTCTCTACTGGATCGCCCTGACACAAATATCGACCGAGAAATCGGGGTTTCGGCCGCAACCGTATCTATCGAGGCGGGAATCTCAGTCGTCGCTCGGTTCGGGAGTGCTCGAGGCAGGTGCCGTCGCGTCACTCTGTCCGGACCACTCCGGGGAGAACGCCGATGCGGCGGTAAGACCGAGCATCGCGAGAACGATAAGCCCGAGTACGCCGCTCGCGACGGCTGCGATTCCGGTAGTGAAGGTAAACAGGACGACGTCAGTTGCGATCCCACTGGCGATAGCGAGTGTCATTGTGGCTCGCTCGAATGTGAGTTACCCCGCCATATGAGGGTTACTTTGTTCCGGCTGGGTTGTGAAACGATACCAATAACCAGATGAAGGCGATGGCGATTCGCATATTGCCGGCTACCCTATCGACGCCTTCGATCCGACTGCAGCCGCGGAACGGCGCCCAGTGCCCGCGAATCACGGTTACAACCGCCGAACCGCCCCGATCGCACTCGAGAGCGGCGGCGCGTCGAAAAACTCCCGACCAGTGTAGGCGTTTGCCCCGGCGCAGTACATATCGCGGGCGGTATCGAGGATATTCTCCTCGAGCGGTTCGGGATCGACACTGCAGAGTGATTTCCAGTCGGCGATGTTATCCCGTTTCGCCTCGGCCTTCGCGGCTTCGACGGCTTGCACCCATTCGGGCTGGGTTCGTTTGTGATACTGGCGGAGCACTTCCTTCGAGAGCTGGGTCCCTTCGTAGCTGAATCGGTTCTCGTCGAAGGTACCGACGACGTCGGCAACGCGGATCTCGCCCCCATAGTACAGGCACTCGATCTTCCCATCCTCGTGGACCAATCCGGCCGAATCCGCCTGTTCGGTAACGATCCGATTCACCTCGCGGGCGACCGACGCGAGGTCGTCGACGGCGGCCGCACCCGCGATGAAATCCGCCTCGTCGCGTTCGAGGTAGCGGTCGCCTTCCTCGTACTTCGTCGAGAATTCGACGATCGGATCGTCCAGATCGACGGCCTCGTCCGGCCACTCGTCGAACCCGAGGCCGTGATCGGCGGGTTCGGTCCGGTGTCGCAGACTCGAGCCCACGGGGACGCGGTTGCGAAAGACGATTTCGAGTGGAATCAGGTAGTTTTCGCCGGCCGCGTCGTGGTAGTGGTCGTAGTCATACTCCCGCCCCTCGTGGGGCAGGTCGGGCACTTGTGTGAGGTCGATCGCCATCTCCCACGGCGGATGGGACGCGTCTTCGAGGCCGACGACGTCCCCGTTTTCGACAATGCCCCGATAATGGGTCGGAACGCCGTCAGCTTCGAGCAGTTCGAAGTTGAACGCGCCCATCGTACAGAGGCTCGCACCTTTCTGCGGGATCTGATCGGGCATCTTTCCCCAGTCGAAGACCGAGTAATCGTCGGTGAAGACGAACGAGCCGCGACCGAGGTCCTCGGCGGTCGCTTCCGTTTCGATGCGGAATTCTTTGACGCTCGTCACGCGAGACACCCCGAAACGAATTCGGCGCCGCAGTTCATACCTCAGTTGCCGTGGCGGGACCGTAAGAAGGTTTCAATATCCAGTTTGGTCCCGCTGCCCGTCGATGTGACTCCCTCGGCCGCAAACCGGCTCGTCGAGTCGTTCACTCAGCCGTCGTCGACGGCCTCGAGCAGTTCCGTTGCGTCCTCTCCTAACGACTCCGCCAGGGATTCCTCGTCGGTGACGTGAGCAGTCACCGATCGTACCGGTCGGGACGTCTCCGGAGCGACGGTGATCCGGACGGAGACCTTTCCGGCCCGAGACCGAATACGGAGACGTGAGTCCACTGATTTTGGACCGGAACGGCACGCATGTTCCGGTCGATTACTCGATGGCCGGCGGCATCGAAGAACCAGGAACACGGACAGTTCCGAGGTGGTTGTAACATGGGTATTGGAGCATTCGCTCTCGGGATGGGGCTTCTCGCTCTCGTCGTCGTGGATCTCGTGTGGACGACGCTCTGGGTCGAAGGAGGTGCAGGGCCGCTCACGTCGCGGCTGATGTCGTGGACGTGGCGCGGAATTCGACGAATCGGAAGTCGAAATTCGGCGCTGCTCACCCTCTCAGGACCGATTGTACTCGTGATCGGCCTCGCCGTCTGGATCGTCCTCTTGTGGGGTGGCTGGACGCTGATCTTCGCGAGCGCCGAATACCCCCTCACCGATACGATCGACGGCGGTCCGATCTCCTGGCTGGACCGGATCTACTTCACCGGGTATACGATATTCACGCTGGGTAACGGTGATTTCGCCCCGCGAGACGGCATCTGGCAACTCGCAACGACGTTCGCGACGGCCAGCGGGATGTTGTTTGTCACGCTGAGCGTGACATACGTCCTCTCCGTTCTCGACGCCGTGACGCAGAAACGGTCGTTCGCGAGCAGCGTAAGCGGTCTCGGAACGCGGAGCGACGAAATCCTCCGGGCGAGCTGGAACGGCGACGAATTTCGCGGCCTCGACGTCCCCCTGAACAGCCTCACCACGCAGTTGAACGTACTCACGGAGAATCACAAGGCGTATCCGATTCTCCACTACTTCCACACTGGACAGCCCGAACGAGCACCAGTGACGAGCATCGCGATTCTCGACGACGCGCTTGCGCTGCTTCGGTTCGGCGTTTCCGAACCCGACCGGCCAAGCGATACGATCGTGAAAAACGCACGGGCGAGCGTCCACAGTTATCTCGAGACGCTCCACGAAGCGTTCATCGAACCCGCTGATCGATCTCCGCCCGCGCCGTCTCTCGAATCGATTCGCGACGCTGGAGTTCCCACCGTTTCCGACGAAGAGTTTACTGAATCGGTCGCGGACCTGAGCCAGCGACGACGACTGTTGCTCGCCCTCGTCGAATCTGACGTCCGAGAGTGGCCGACCGCGGGAACGGAATAGTCCGAGTACCAAGCATCGAAACCGCCATCTTCCGATCGAGGCGCGTCACTTCGAACGAAAGCAAAGGCGTCGTCCCGACGATTCAGTTTCTGTCGCTCGGAATGATCTCCTCGCCAGACCCACAAATTTGTGTGTCGGTTCCCAATTGTGTGTCGGTTCCCAATTGTGTGTCGGTTCGCCAAATTCATGTGTGGCTGACTGGCAAATACCTCGGTGTCGGACTCGCAAATCCATCACGCTTTTCTCACTGTACTGGTATCGTTCGTTCAATGGATCGACCGGTGACCGAGGCAGACCTCACGTTCGAACACGTTCCCGAGACCGACCAGTCCTTCGAGAACGCACTGGCAAAGGCGCGCGACGGCGACCGATTGACGGTCGACGACGCAATCGAGTTACTCACGACGGGAACGGACAGCGGAGGGATCGACCGGACGCGAAAGGAACGCGTCCTCGAGGCGGCAGACCGCCGTCGCGCGGAGACCGTCGGCGAAGAGGTCACCTTCATAGCGAACCTGAACAACAACGTCACGACCGCCTGCAACGTAGGTTGTCTCTTCTGTAATTTCAAGGATGCTGCACATACCTTCGAGCGAGAGACGGAAATAGAGACGGCAGGCTTTACGAAAACGCCGGATGAATCCCGAGAGATAGTCGCCGACGCCGTCGAGCGAGGTATATACGAGGTGACGTCTGTCTCCGGTCTCCACCCCGCGTTCGCGCTCGACGACGACCACCGGGAGATCCTCGAAGCCCATCCAAACCCGAAGGAAGTCAACTACAAATCCCCTGAACTTTACGAGACCAGCCCCGGCACGTACACCGAACAGATGGCGGCGATGGACGTCGACGGGGTTCACGTCCACTCGATGACCCCTGAAGAGGCGTATCACGCCCGCCGCGGAACCGACTGGTCCTACGAGGAAATCTACCGACGGTTGCGAGACGCTGGACTCGATACGGTCCCCGGAACGGCCGCCGAGATCCTCGTCGACGAAGTCCGGGACGTGATCTGTCCCGGGAAAATCGACACCGACGGCTGGCTCGAGGCCATGGAGGCCGCTGCGACTGTCGGTCTCGGAATGACGGCGACGATCATGTACGGTCACGTCGAAAACGAGGCCCACCGGGCGATTCACTTAAAGCGCGTTCGCGATCTGCAAGATCGGACGGGGACGATCACGGAGTTCGTTCCCCTCTCGTTCATCCATCAGAATACGCCGCTTTACGAACACGACGTGGTTTCCGGCGGTGCGAGCACCGACGAGGACGAATTGATGATCGCCGTCTCGCGGCTCTTCCTCGACAACATCGATCACATCCAGTCGTCCTGGGTCAAATACGGCGACCAGCAGGGGCTCAAAATGCTCTCCTGCGGCGCTGACGACTTCATGGGAACGATCCTCTCCGAGGAGATCACCAAGCGTGCGGGCGGAGAGTTCGGCGAGTATCGCTCGTTCGCCGACTACGTCGACCTCGTGAGTTCGATCGGCCGCATTCCCGTCGAACGGTCGACCGACTACGAGAACCGCCGTGTCATCGATCCCGGCGAGTCACCTCTCGGCCCCCAACTCGGCCCGAAAGCGGACGGAACGCCGCTTCTCACACGCGAGGAACAGGATGCGCGCGAGGCACGGACTGCTCCTGCAGACGACTGAGCACTGCCGGACAGCGTCTTGCCATCAGACGACTGGCTTTGACGGCCGTGGCGACGAACGGACGGGTTCCGGTGTGAAATAGTTTATATTGCGTCGAAATAGCATTTGAGTATGCGACTCGAAGGCAAGACAGCGTTTATCACTGGTGCCGGATCAGGTCTCGGTCGAGAAGCTGCGAAACTGTTCGCCAAAGAGGGTGCGACGATCGTCGCGGCCGACATCGACATCGAGGGTGCCGAGGAGACGATAGAGCAGGTCGAAAATGCAGGACGAGACGGAACTGCACTCGAGTTGGACGTTCAGGACGCCGATGCGGTTCACGCGGCCGTCGACGAGGCGGCCGCCGAATTCGGCCTCGATATCATGATCAACAACGCCGGCATCAGCCACGGCCCCGCCGCGGTCGAGGACATCGACGAGGCGAAGCGGGATCGGCTCATCGACGTGAACGTGAAGGGCGTCTGGAACGGCTGCCACGCGGTCATTCCGCACTTCAAGGAGCAGGGGTCGGGTGCGATCGTGAATACGGCGTCGCTGGCCGGCGTTATCGGTGCACCACAGCTCGGCGCGTATTCGCTGACGAAAGGCGCAGTCGTCAACTTCACCCGCACGGTCGCGGCGGAGGTCGGTCCGAGCGGCATCCGGGCGAACGCGGTCTGTCCCGGCGTGACGGACACGCCGATGCCGCGGAAGGGCCAGACCGACGCGGAGTGGGAGGCCACCAAAGAGGAGATGGCCCGCCACTATCCCCTCAAGCGACTCGGTCGGCCCGAGGACATCGCCAACGCGATGTTGTTCCTGGCGAGCGACGAGGCCGACTGGATCACCGGCGAGGCCCTGGTCATCGACGGCGGTTTCTCCTGTTCGTAGCCACACCGACGACCGGCGAGATCGAGGTCGCTGGCCGATCCCACTCGAGTCACCGGGAGAGGAATTGTTTCAGTGCTGGCGATGAAATGTCCGGGTATGGAGACAGACGAGTCCTACGTTCGCCAGGCGGTCGATCTGTCGAAGGCGGCGGTCGAAAACGGAAACACACCGTTCGGGTCGCTGCTCGTGATCGACGATACGGTCGTCCGGACGGCCGAGAACACAACCCTGACCGACGACGACGTGGCCGCCCATCCGGAGTTCAAACTGGCTCGATGGGCCGCGAGCGAACTCGAGCAGGCCGAGCGCGAGGCGTGTACGATGTATACCAGCACGGAACCGTGCCCGATGTGTACGAGCGCTATCGTCTACGCGGGACTCGATCGGGTCGTCTACAGCGTCTCCGTCGAGTCACTCGCGTCGATTCGAGACGACGGCGTGATCGAGATCCCCAGCGCGGAAGTCGTTGACCGGGCCGACGCGTCGACGACCGTGGACGGGCCAATTCTCGAAGACGAGGGACTCGCGGTCCACGAAGAGTACTTTTAACGTCGGGCAACTCGGCCGTCTGCGCGATCGGTTCCTCACATCTCCGATCATCGTCGCATCTTCGGGTGACAGTTCGTCACCGCGTCGCGGTCCCCGCTTCCCTCCGTAGCACGGATCGGTAGCGCTCGCCGGCCGGATCGTCCGCCTCGAGCGCGTCCCGGATCGTCGGCGAGATCCAGTTGCGCTCGGCGTTGGAGCCGTCGAACCCCGCGCCGTCGGCGAGGACGCCATCGAAGCCGTCCGTTCGCAGGTCCGGCGGCAGGAACCGTTCGTAGACGGGCAGCCGTTCGCCCAGCGGGACGCCCGCGTGGTCGGCGATTTCCTCGAGTTCGCGGAGTGCGGGCCACTTGTATTCGGGATTGATGTGGTCGTCCGTGACGGGCGAGACACCGCCAAGATCGTCGACGCCGCAGTCGATCAGGTCCTTCGCAGGGGCGAGGTTCGGCGGAACCTGCACCGAGATTTCTTCGGGGAGGGCGACCCGGGCCATCGACGTCACGCGACGCATCGTCGCGAGATCCGGTGAGCCCTCGGCCCAACGCTCGTTGTTCACGACGGGTTGGACGATCACCTCCTGAATGTGATCGTAGCGGTCGTGTAGTTCACGAATAGCCAGCAGGCTCTCGGCGCGATCGCGCCAGTCCTCGCCGATTCCCACGAGAATGCCGGTCGTGAAGGCCACGTCCAGTTCGCCCGCGTTCGCGAGGGTCCGGAGCCGCTGTCCGGGCACCTTGCGCCGCGGTCCCGCGTGTGCGCTCACCTCCGCAGTCGTCTCGAGCATCACGCCCATACTCGCGTTGACATCCGCGACGGTTTCCATCTGTTCGCGGGTCTGGTCGCCCGGATTGGCGTGCGGGAGCAGTCCCTCCTCGAGGGCGACCTCGCAGGCCTCGCGCAGATACGTATGAATCGAGTCGTGCCCCCAATCTGCGAGTTGGTCGTGGATCTCGGTGTACCGGTCGTCGGGATCGTCGCCGAACGTAAACAGCGCCTCCGTACACCCGGCGTCTGCACCGCGCTGACAGATTTCGCGGACTTCCTCGAGCGACAGCAGGGAGGCCTGTCCGGGCGGGTCGAAGTACGTACAGTAGGTGCAGGTGTACCGACAGGCCGTCGTGAGGGGCACGAAGACGTTCCGTGCGAAGGTGAGAGCCGACGGCGCGTCGACGTCGTTCGGGCTAACCTGAAGGAGATTCTCGACGGCCCGGTCCTGGACCGTGATATCGACGCCGTACTCGCTCGCCCCGGGGAACATTACCTCCCTGTGTTGGCGCGTGGAACATAAGGGCTTCACTTCGCGACGGAGGGCGTCCGTACCCTATTATTCAGTCGCCGCGCTTTCCTCTCGAGAGACCGCGACACGCCCATCCCTCACGTCGAGTTCGAAGCCAAATTCCCGGAGGCAGGTAGGTGCGCGGTCGGTCTCGCGGCCGTGGACGAGCACCTCGACGAGATCTACCGGCTCGTCGACGTCGGTGGCGAGCCGAAACGAATCGATCGTTTCGAGAGAAGCTCCGACCTCGCTTGCGATCACGCGGTGGTCGAGATAGGAGGCGCCGTGGTAGTCGACCCGGAACGCTGGGTGGCGAACGACGAGCGCGTTCGTCCCGCCGGCTCGCCCCGGCGAGATCGCCACGTCGGCCGCGGCAGCGAAGAGTGCTTCGAGCGCACTGGAACTCGCCAGCGCGAGGTCGGCCATAACGACGGCGACAGCGTTCGAGTCTCCGTTTCCGTCTTCGGACCCGCCTGCGTCACTTCTCTCGTCCGTCGGCAGTCGCGCGTTGACCGCCGCTGTAAGCGAGCGGTCGTCGACCACGACAGACGTCGACGTGGCGACCTCGCCCGGCAACTCGAGGTCGGCGAGGTCCAGTGGTGCGGTCGTGACGACCGCCGGCTCGTGACCCGCTTCGACGATCGTCCGCAGCACGTCCGCGAGCATCGCCCGGGAAAACACCGACCGCTCGGCTGCCGTGAGCACGGGCTCGAGGCGAGTCTTCGGCGACTTGGCGGCGTACGGGACCACGACGCGCATCTGAATCTGATTGCGGTAGTTCGGGCGCGTTCAAAAGGACATCGGAGTGCTCTCATCCGGGGAGAACCCACACACGGTCTGACATTTCGAGACCGGATTCAACCGTCCATCGGCGCGAAATTGGCCGCTCGTGGCGTCGAAAATAGAACGACCTGCTGCTTAAAACAGCGGTTCGAGTTCGTCTTCGTCGTCCTCGACGAGTTCCTCGAGGTTCTCTTCGCTTTCCCGTTGGATGTCGTCGATGTTGTCCTGTGCTTCGATCGCGACCTGCTGGAGGCGCTTGATCCGCGGGACGTTCGTCACGCCGGAGAGCAAGATCGCCGCGGCGACTTCCGGTTCGCTGCGCGGGAAGTCACCACCACGGACTTCCATGCTCCCGGTTTCTTCTTCGAGCCACTTGCGCCCGCGCTCGATTCCTTTTCGGTTCAGGTACTCCGAGGGTCCGGAAAGGACGAGCAGTGCGCGCTCGGTGCCTTCGATTTCACACGGCAACGTGAGTCGGCCGAGTGCAGCCTTGCGGACGAGGCTCGTGATTCGATTCGTTGTGTTCGCAGCGTCCAGATCGTCGTCACCACCTGTGTCGCCGGTAAACCGCGAAAGGAGGCCGCCACCCGAATTGACTTCCACCTCCTCCGAGGCGTAGCCAACGGTGGAGACACCACCGCCGGAGAGCGTGTTGATGATCTCGGAGGAGTCGACGACGCTCTCGGCGACCTCCTGGCCGTCGCCTACCTCGCCCGCCCCGAAGAGGATACCAAAGCGGCGGACGATCTCCTCGTTGATCTGGTCGTAGCCCCCCTCGACGGACTCGCCTGTCTGTCGCCACGAGTCGTTGTCGAAGACGAGCAGGTTATCGACTTCGCGGACGAACGTCTGGAAGGACCGGGCTGCGTTGAGCGTGTAGATGCCCCCCTCGTCCGTGCCGGGTAGAACGCCGAGCCCGTACACGGGGATCGTGTAGATTCGCTTGAGATGTTTCGCAAGTACCGGCGCACCACCCGAACCGGTCCCGCCTCCCATCCCGGCAACGATCAGAAAGGCGTCGACCTCGTGAGTCGGAATCGAATCGATTGCGTTCTGTACCTCGTCGATGTCCTCCTCGGCGACTTCGGCGCCGAGTTCGTTATCAGCACCGACCCCGTGGCCCTTTACGCGGGCCTGGCCGATGAGTACGCGATTCTCCTGTGGTATGTTGTCGAGACCGATGAGATCCGCTTTCGCGGTGTTGACGGCAATCGCCGCGCGGACGATTCCGCTGTTCGTCCGATCGTCGTAATCGAGGAATCGATCGACGATTTTGCCACCAGCCTGTCCGAATCCGATCATCGCCAGCTTCATTGTTTGATAGGGGGCTCCGTTGGATTTGTAACAGTGCGATGGAGGATATAAGTCTTGTGCTAAGATGAATTTCACGAATAATTCAATATTGCGCCTCATTGGCCTGGAAGTGTGGTTTTCGGCACGTACAGTAATTCGGATGTGGGCGTTTTATCCAGCCACTCGCGCCCTTTATATTACCCGTGGGAGAGGAGTGCGGCCGATAGCGAACTGAACGTGCCGATCGGCCGTCGGTACGACTGTCTATTCGAGGCCGAGATAGTCGCCGAAGGTCTTCAATTCGCTCGGATCGCGGCCGAATGCGGTAACGTCGTTGTCCGAGACGGTGTTGTCGATCTCGAGCGATCGACCCTGATCGGGACCGAGAGGAACGACCGGTATCGGGCCGATCGCCGCTAACCCGAGTTTGGCGACGGCCATCGGAATGGGAACGATCGTGACGTCCCTTCCCTCGGCGTCGTAGACGAGTTCCGTCACGTCCGCGAGGGAGAGTATTTGCGGGCCCGCGACGTCGTACGTCTCGCCGACGTGATCGTCGTCCTCGAGTGCATCCGCGAGCAGCGGAACGAGGTCGCCGATCCAGATCGGCTGAAAGCGCGTCTTCCCGCCGCCCGGGAGCCCCGTTACGTACGGCGTCGTCACCGTTTTCGTAAAGTCGACGAACTCGGCGCCGTCACCGAACACGACCGACGGACGGAAGATCGTCCATTCGAGAGTCGATTCCCTGACGACTGCCTCGGCTTTCCCCTTGGCGCGAAGGAAAGCGGTGTTGCCGTTCGGATCGGCCCCGAGCCCGCTCATTTGCAGGAATCTATCGACACCGCCGGCTTCGGCGGCGCGGACGAGATTTTCCGTGCCGCCGAGGTGGACCTCCTCGTGTGTCTTCCCATCGGGGGGTTGATAGAGCGGGGAAAGCGAAACGAGGTTGACGACAGCCTCGTGCTCCGCAACGGTGTCGACGATCGAGTCGTACGCCCCGACGTCGCCCATCGCCGTATCGACCCCGTCCGGGAAATCGCCGCTGTCCGGGTGTCTCGACAGCGCCGTCACCTCGTGGTCGCGCTCGGCCAGTTCAGTACACAGATTCGAGCCGATGAAGCCGGTTCCGCCGGCGACGAGGATTCGCATACCGGATACATGCAGGTACGGCGATATATAGATGGGCGGCCACGCCGTCAGACTGGTGGGATCGTCCTCACCCCCTCTCGACAGATTGTAGTAGCAGTCACGACGAGTGCACCCATGCTCGCTACGCTCGAGGGGTTAGATGGCAGCGGTAAAACGACGGTCTGGGAGGCCTTACACGAGCGCTATCCGGACGCCACGTTCACACGTGAACCGACGAATTCGTGGTACGGCGACGCCGTCTACCGGTCGATCGAAGACGACGAGGCCGATCCGCTCGCCGAACTCTTTCTCTACACGGCCGATCACGCCGATCATCTCTCCCGCGTAATCGAACCTGCACTCGAGCGCGGCGACCTCGTCGTGTCGGATCGATACTCCGACTCCCGCTTCGCCTATCAGGGCGCGACGCTCGCAGCGGCCGAGGGACACGACCTCGCCGATCCACTCGAGTACGTCGTCGACGTTCACGAGCCCTTTTCGATCACGCCCGACCTGACGATCTACTTCGATCTCGACCCGGAAACCGCCGCCGAGCGCGCCGGTGCGACGAACAAGTTCGAACACGCCGACTACCTCGCCGACGTGCGGGCGAACTACGAGCGGTTGCTCGAGCGCGAGCCAGATCGGTTCGCTCGCGTGAACGCAACGCAGGATCCCGACGCCGTCCTCGAGGCGGTTGCGGACGCGCTCGAGCGGACGCTAGCCGGGTCTGACGGGCGCGACGCGGCGGGTACCGGTCGATAGTACTCCTCGTTCGTCGCTTTCGCCTCGGATACTTGGTATCGACGGTCGGATCGGACGCGACGATTGCAGAATACCTTCGCTCCCGGGCCGAGGAACTACCGCTCTGTGGCCTCCAGCCTGCGTCTCGTGAAACGGAGCAGTGCAGACCGTTACGAGCCACCAATATGTCAAGAAATTGGTCATTGGATATAAATAGTATGTTTGTAAAGCAGGACACGTGACGACCGGACTTTTTCAGTGGCCGATCGACGTGCTGCTGCGGCCGGAAGCGTTGGTCGCCGCGCGTTCGGATGCGGAAACGACCGGGGTCCTCGTTGCGATCGCTACGAGCGCCAAAGTGTCGGTGGTCTATTTCTCAAATCTGCTCCTGTACGCGCTTCCCTTGACGTACGCCGGCATCGGAACCGGCGAAGCGAGCACCGCACCCGAGGGGATACGCTCGCTCGTCGGCCCGTTCGTTACCGATCCGGACGCGTTTTGGCAGTTTTCGGTAGCGCTGGTACAGAACAGTTCGTTCCTGTTCGTCGCGACGATCCTGACGTTCGGGACCTTCCATCTGGGCGTCGTCTTGACGCGGAGTTCCGACGGCATCGTTCGATCGCTTCGAACCGTCAGTTACAGCACGGGGATCTATCTCGCGACCATGTTCACCGTCGTCTGGTACGCTGCGACCGCGCCGAGCGTTCGCGCCGCCGACGACCTTCTCGTCTCGCTCCAGGCGTCGTTTTTCTACTTCTTTATCGACCAGTTGGGAGCGAACCTCGAACTCCCCGGCGGTCGCCCCGATTCCGTCGCTCCCGGACTGATGACGACGTTCGATCAACTCCTGTTGACCGCCCTGTTGCTCTCGGCGGTCTATTATCTCTACGTCCTCTACGTCGGTGCCCGAGTCTCGCACCGATGCACGCGATTCGAGGCGCTCGTCGCCGTTGCGTTCGTGACGATCTCCCCCGCACTGTACGTGATCGGCGTTATCGCCTCGAGTACCCTGTTCCTGTAACCATGACCCAAAACAGTGACGAGATTGACAACATCGAACGGGCGCATAGCGAACCGGCAGCCGAAGCTGCCGATGATGGCTCCGAAAGCGACGGGGCAGACCGAACGACGCTCACGTACGGGGAATCGTCGTCAACCGACGTCCAGTACGAAACGACGCCGACGATCCGTCCGGTACTTCTCACGCTCGCTGCCGTCGTCATCGGCGGTCTAGTGATTGTTGGTAGTATCGCGACCAACCCCGCTCTGTTGGGCGGGGCCCAGATCGCCGATATCATCGGGTCCGCAATCCTGGTTCTCACGTCGGTCGTGGCGATTCGGCTGCTGATCAAGGCGGCCGTTCTCGCGCGGACGACGTACACGATCACCGACGACACGTTCCGTCGAGAGTACGAACTGTTGTACCGAACCCGGTCTCGCGTCGTTCCCGTCGCGAAACTCCGCGGACACGAGTTTTCACAGGGTCGTGTCCAGTCGCTTCTCGGTTACGGCACGATTCGACTGCTGACCGCCGGGACGAACCGGAGCCTCGGATTTATCGAATTCGAACACCTCGACGATCCCGAACGCACTCGCGAGGAGATCCGCGCCGTGTCGACCGCCCGAACCGAGGACTGAGGTGCGTCTCGCGTTCGCGAACCGAGGACTGAGAGGCGTCTCGCGTTCGATTTTCGATCCCGACTGTCTCCAAGCCATTAGAGTTTAATCGGCGTAGTAAGACATTGGCCGTATGCGGCGACGAACGCTTCTCGGACTCGGCAGCGTCGCGATGATGGCCGGGTGTCTCCGCCTCGACGAGGACGGGGAGGACGGACCGGCCGCCGACGAGGGGGCCGGGTCGGAGACCGGTGCCAGCAGTAGAAACTCCGACTATCCGCTGGGAATTTCCGAGGACGGACTCTCGGAAACGCTCTCACAGACTCACCAAAACGAGTTGGCCGACCGCTCGTTCACGCTCGAGTATGAGTTCGAGGATTCGGAAGACGAGGCGAGGTACGACGCGATGCGAGTCCGGGCCGAAGATGACCGAGCGGCGATCGAACGAACCCACAGACCAAACGCCCGCTCCGTTGATTTCTACTTCGACGGCACGGACGAATGGTGGCGACGGATCGACGACGGGACGACACATTACGGACGGCAACAAACTACTGGCAGGGTCGTCCCGTACAAGTACGGCCCCAACCAGTTGACGTTCGGTGAAGCGCTTGCGGTGTACATTCGACTGGGCGAGTACGGGCCGCCGGTCGAGAACGACGACGAGGACCGATTCCGGTTCACGGCCAACGCCCCCGCCGACCGCGATGCCCTCGCGGACCCGGCCGGTCCCGGCGACTACCGCGTCAATGACATCTCGACGGAGCTCACCGTCGACGACGACGGTATCATCCATTCGTTCGGGGGTTCCTTCGATGCAATCATGCGCGACCGGCAGCGATTCCTCGAGACGACGCTTTCGGTCTCGAACATCGGTGCGACGACCCTCGAGGAACCCGGCTGGGTCGCCGACGCCCGTCAGGAAGCGCCGCAGTTGCGAATGGAGATCGCCGACGACGAACGGGCGGTTGTGATCACGCACGAGTCCGGACAACCGATCCCCGCCGGGGCGGAGCTGATACTCGACCAGAACGCCGACGGGCCCGAAAAGAGTCATTTCACCAGAACCGAGGCGGACCTCACACCCGGCGATACGCTATCGGCGTGGATTTCGGACGACATCCTTCAGGTGAGTCAGAGCCGCCGAGGGTCCGGCGTCAAACTGGAACAGCACTGGCACGTCACGTTCCACCTCGATTGGTCGAAATACTTCGCCGGGTTGATCGGGGACGTTTAGATTCGGTCCCCGTCGCTGCCGCTCTCAGTGTTGGGCGAACACACCGCCAGCGACGTGAGCCGAGAACACACCGCCAGCGACGTGAGCCGAGAACACACCACCAGCGACGTGAGCCGAGAATCGAACGCGTACGGACGGCGCAGGTATCCCATCGCGATGGAGGTCTTCGCCTCCGTGGCCCCATCGAGGCTCTGCATGTCCGCCGAAACGGTCTCGAGGACGTCGTAGATATCCGGCGAATCCACTTCTGCGATGATGGCGTAGTTGCCGGCGACCTCGTCCTCTCCGATCGCTACTCCGACTCCCGTTCGCCATCAGGGCGCGACCCTCGAGGCGGTTGATGGCCACGGGATCGCTGATCCGCTCGAGTATGTCGTCGACGTCCCCCGGCCGTTCTCGATCGAACCGGCGCTGACGATTTACCTCGATCTGGATCCCGAAACGGCCGCAACGCGTGCGGGGGACGACGAACAAGTTCGAGCGGGCCGAATACCTCGCATCTGTTCGCGACAACTACGAGCGGTTGATCGAGCGCGATCCCGACCGATTCGTCCGCGTCGACGCAACCCGGCCGCCGGACGCGGTTCTCGAAGCAGTGACCGATGCACTGGCGGCAGCCGTCTCAGAGATGAGAGAACCGTCATCGACACCGGCGAACGAATAATCGAAGTCACACGACCCGGGATCGGGCAAAGGCTTTAGTCATGATAGAGTGTACCACACCGCCGATGGTCCACGCGTTCATCATGGTGAAAACGGCCGCCGGAAAATCCGAGGGCCTTCTCGCGGAAATCGGCGACCTCGAGTTGGTCGCCGACGCCCACATCGTCGCTGGTAACTACGACATTATCGCGGAGGTCAACGCGCCGGAAGTCTACGATGTGCTCCAGACGGTTTCCTCGAGCATGCAAGGACTCAGCGGTGTCACCGACACGAAGACCTACATTGCGATGGGATAATCTACCCGGTCACAGCCGCTTCGGCCGGTAACCCGGCGGCCTCCCACTTCGTCGTCTCTCGAGCGGTGCCGTTCGAACTTTTACCATGGTACGCTGGGGCAAACTTATTCACCCGTGCGAGCGTATCCCTGTCCATGCGGTTCGTGATTATCGGGGCTGGACGAGTCGGACTGCGCACAGCACGCGTCGTCCGTGACGAGGGCCACGAGGTGTCGCTGATCGAACGTGACGATAGGAGGATCAGACGCGCCCGAAATCAGGAATTCACCGTCGTCGAAGGAGACGGCTCTCGCGAAGCCGTTCTCGAGGAAGCCGGCGTCACACAGGCAGACGCCGTCGGGGCGTTGACCGGCGATCTCAACGTTAACTTCACGGCCTGTATGATAGCCAGTCACTACGGCTGTCGGACGGTAATGCGAATCGACGAAGCCTATCGCGAAGGTATCTACCGCGAGTATGCCGATCAGGTCGACGAGGTAGTTTACCCCGAGCGCCTCGGCGCGATCGGCGCGAAAAACGCTATGCTCGGCGGAACGATCCGCGCTATCGCAGACATCGCACCGTCTCTGCAGGTCGTCGAGCTCACGATAACAGACTCAGCCCCCGTCAACGGGTACACGATCAGCGAACTGCAGTTGCCCGCCGACGCGACCGTCCTCGCGTTCGGCAAACGCGACCAGCCGCTTGGCATTCCAAACGCCGATCTCACGCTCGAGGACGGCGACCGACTCGTCGTCCTCACGGATTTCGACGTTCTCAGCGAGGTACGCCAGTTGCTGGTAGGCGAGACGGCCGGTCGAGCGGACGCAAACGCGGGCACCGATTCCGTAACGACGGAATTCGACACGGATACCGACACTGGAGGTGTCAACTGATGGTCACGGCATTCGTTATGATCAAAGCAAATACGGGCGAGGCGGATCGACTCAAAGACAGCATCGAATCTATCGCGGGCGTACAGTCTGTCCACATCGTCGCAGGGGATGTCGACCTGATCGCGAAAGCCCGGGTCGAAACGCCCGCGGAAGTCAAAGAGATCGCCGCCACCCGAATACAAGCTATCGACGGCATCGAGGACACGCAGACGTACATCGCGATGGACTGACGAACCCGTGACTGACCGCAGCCGCGGATTCCGTGCTTACTGTCGGCCCCGCGGAGATACCATTGCGCCCGCGGATTCCGTGCTTACTGTCGGCCCCGCGGAGATACCATTGCGCCCGGCTAACGAGGTAGCGATGGGCGGCGGGTATTCACCTCTCTTTCGGCGGTTTCTCGTTCCCGCCGTCTCCCGTCGAGTGTCCACCACTGCCACCGCCCTCCCGGCCTCGCCGCCATACGGTTTCTTCCCGTCGTATGGGCTCGCCAGACGAGTCCGAACTCGAGGACCGACCGGGCGGGAACCGGCCAGAACGGTCGTCGACCGTACCCGCACTCGCGCGGCGCTTACGGGTCCCGGTCCGCCGCGTCGACATCGTTCGGTTCGGCGTCCGGATCGGCCGCTGCGTTCGGCCCATCGCCCCGCAAGCGTTCGACGATCGTCGTCCCTTCCACGAGGATGATTTCGTTCAGCGCGAGTTCGACCGTTTCGACGATACCGGGTAGACAGAATATCGCCGTTCCCTCGGCGACACCCGAAAGCGTTCGGACGGTGACGACTCGCGTCCCGATCTGCTCGTAGGACAGTGTAGTAATCAGGTCCCCGAAGGCGGTCAGTTCTTTCTCCAGTAGCGGTTCGACCGCCTCGATGGTATCATCGGTCGGTTCGACGCCCGTCCCACCGGCTGTGATGACGACGTCGACGTCGTCTCGATCGATGAGTCGGGAGACGATCGACTGGATCTGGTCGTAGTCCGAGTTGACGTGTTCACGCACCGTAATTTCACTCCCAGCAGTCTCGAGCGCATCGGCGATTGCCGATCCGGCGGGATCGTCCTCGAGGCCACGGTCCGACGAGATAGTAACGACGCCGGTACAGAGCGTCCCCTCGGAAGGGTCGTCGCTCTCGTTCGCGTCCGATTCGGCCATATACCGTGTTCGATGACCAGCAAATAAAATACTGGCTGAAAAAAGCACCGTCAGTAGATTGCCCAACTGTTATAGACGGCGTTTCCGTTGCTCACCATATGCAAGCAGTCAAAGTCACGGAGCACGGCGACACCGACGTCCTGGAGTACGGCGAGTATCCCGATCCCGAAGTGGGACGAGACGAGGTTCTGGTCGACATCAAGGCGGCTGCGCTTAATCACCTGGATATCTGGACACGACGAGGAATGCCGGGGCTCGACCTCGAGATGCCACACATCCCGGGCAGCGACGGTGCGGGTATCGTGGAGGAAGTCGGCGAGGGCGTGACACGATTCGAAGCAGGTGATCGCGTCGCGCTCTCGGCTGGCGTCGGCGATCTGCGAAAGGACGACCCGACGCTCGACCCGCACTATCACATCATCGGCGAACACGTTCCGGGTATTCACGCCGAGTACGCTGCGATTCCGGCGGATAACTTGATTCCGGTTCCGGAGGACGTCGATTGGGAGGTCGCCGGCTCGAGTTGTCTCGTCTTCCAGACCGCCTGGCGGATGCTAATCGAACGCGCAGACCTCGAAGCTGGTGAGTCGGTCCTCGTCCTGGGTGCGAGTGGCGGGGTCGGCCACGCCGCCCTCCAGATCGCCGATTACGCAGGCGCGGAAGTGTACGCGACCGGCAGCACGGAGGAAAAGCTCGACTACGCCCGCGAACACGGTGCGGATCACGTCTGTAACTACGAGGAAGAGGACTTCGCGGACTGGGTTCGATCCGAAACCGACGGCCGCGGCGTCGACGTGGTCGTCGAACACGTCGGTGCGCCGACCTGGCAAAACTCGCTCGCGAGCCTCACCAAAGGTGGCCGTCTCGTTACGTGCGGCGGCACCGCCGGCGGCAATCCCGAGACGGACATTCCCCGTATCTTCTGGAATCAACTCGAGATCATCGGCTCGACGATGGCCACGCCCGATCAGGTCGATGATGTGATGGAGCTCGTCTGGGACGGCACCTTCGAGCCGGCGATTCGCGAGGACCTGCCGATGAGCGAGTCCCAGCGCGCCCACGAGATAATCGAGAATCGAGAAGGGTTCGGCAAAGTCGTCGTCCGCCCGGATAGCGAACTGTAGCGGGTCTTCGTCACTTCGTGCGATCCGGGGAATCGGTCTGTGGTACCCGATCGCCGCGTCGGATCGACGTCCCGATCGCCACGGGAAAGCGCCCCCTGTATTTCGTCGACGAGTGCCGGCTGTGGAACCGTGAGGGCTTTCACTGCGCGCCCGAAACGGTCGACTAGTGAGTCCGAGCGACGACGGCGGCTACGTCCATACTCCATCGGGATTCGACGCCGAAACGGATGGCACGGAAAAGTCCGGTGAGCCGGGTAACAGCGACCCCGGGAGTGAGTCCCCTCATCCCGAGACGGCCGACCGCGAGTTCGACTGGCGCGGGTGGCTGCTCGTCGCCGTGATCGTCTTTGCGTTTCTCGTCGTTCCAGCCGCCATCTTCTTCGTCCCACCTGGTGCAGAAGGGTATCGGTTCGCACTCCTCATCCTGCCGCTGGCCCCCGCCGCCGTACTCGCGATTACGGCTGTCTGGGCGACGACGCGGCCCTGAGAAACACGCGAGAAAGACGACGCAGAACCGTACCGATCGCCAACACCGCAATCGAAATGCTACGCCCGGCCGCAACCACTAGGCCCGTCCACTGCGGATCTCTTCGAGTCGAGCGAGAACGGCCGATCCGTCATTGACGTCACGGTCCGGCGTCTCCTCACGGTCGACGTACGCTGTCATCGCATCATAGAGGTGATCAGTCTGCGAGCCGGTGATCCTGTCCGTGTCGCCCCCCGTCTCGATCGCCTCGAGTACTTCGAGAACCCACTCCGGCGGGGCCTCGTCGGCGTCGAGAGCGTCATCGACGCGGTTCGACAGGACGTGGTGGACGACCCATTGTTCGTCTCTAGAGAGCGTGACTTCGTACGTTTCTGCTTTCGGTGGTGAGGAACTCATTTCGTCACACGGACCTGTTTCGTCGGTCCTCAAACAACGCTACGAACAGCGATGTAATAAGCCTTGTTACCGTGTGGCATACTTGCGAGTTACTCGCAACGGAATCCGGCGGACGGCACAGCGAAGCCGAAGAGTTCGAACGCGTCAGTATCCGTTGGTCGTGATAGGTAACTGTTGGATCAAAAGCTTCTAACAGAACCGCGTGTAGAACCCACACAGGAACAGACGCCGATGGACTTTGTGACGCTACCCGGGAAGATAGTGACTGGCCGTCTCGGGGCCGCCCTTTCGCGATTCCTTCCAGCGACGCCAATCTGGGAGCGCGAGTGGGACATCTGTTGTGTGCTCGACGGCTGCCGTCTCGATCTCATGCGGGAGGTTGCGACGGCAGGTCACGAGGCGCTTCCCGATCCCGAGACGGTTGGATCGCTCTGGTCTGTCGGATCGCAGTCCGCCGAGTGGATGGACCGAACGTTCGATCCACAGTATCGCGAGGTGATGTCGCGGACCGCCTACGTGACCGGCAATCCGTTTTCATCGCAGCCCTGTGATCACCTTCTCGTGACCTCCGACGACGTCCTCCCGTTGACGAGCGACGATTTCGCCGTCTTCCACGAAGCCTGGCGGGACGACTGGGTCGACGACGACATTTCGACGATCCCGCCCGAGCCGTTGACCGACGCTGCGATCGCCATCTGGAACGAGCGCGAGACACTGGGCGTCGACCGTGTCATCGTCCACTACATGCAACCCCACGCACCCTTCCGGTCGCGAGCGGAGTGGTTCTTCGGCTCGGCTGACATCGAACACTGGGGCCAGTTCGCCGATGGTAACGGCGACGACGACGACCTCGATATAGAGGATCTCCTGCCCGAAGAACGCGAAGCACTCGAGGCGCTCGCCGAAGCCGAAGCGGAGGATGACGGCGATTCCACGAACGATCCCTGGCTGCGCCTCCGCGACGGCGACCTCTCGTTCGAGGCGGTCTGGGGAGCGTACCGGGACAACCTCGAGTGGGTCCTCGACGATCTGGTGCGCCTGCTTACGAACTGCGATGGTACCGTCGCGATGACGAGCGATCACGGGAACGGCCTCGGTGAGTTCGGCGTCTGGTCGCATCCACCCGGGACGCCGGTCCCTGCAATCCGGCGGGTTCCCTGGGTGGTCCGCAAGGGTCAGGATCTGGGAACCGCCGACCCCGTTCTTCCCGACGGCATCCACGAGACCGATACGAGCGATAGTGACGACATCGACTCTCGCCTCGAGGCGCTTGGGTACCGATGACGGATACGAACGCCGTCCGAGACGCGATCTACGCGTTTCGGAAGGCCCGGCTGGGACTCGAACGCCGCCGACTCGACTACGGCCGCGAGACCCGCGACCGGGCCGACAGACTGGCCGAGATCCTGCCGGCGTCGGTCGCCGAACTGCGAGGGTACGAACGCGAGTACGAGTCCCTCGAGTGGTTTCACGATACCTACGCCGACCGCGTCGCCGACGTCCACGACGCGGGAGTCGCCACCGGCACCACCCACTGGCGCGACGGCGTCACCCTCTACGTCGTCTGTCGCGCGCTGGGGATCGAGACCGCCGTGGAAACCGGCGTCCTCTACGGCTCGTTCGACGCGCACATCCTCGCCGCGATGGTCGAAAACGGCGGCGGAACGCTTCACTCGGTGGACCTTCCTGGCGGTCCGCCCGGCCCGTTCGAGTACGGCCACCTGATCCCCGACCGGTGTCGCGACCGCTGGCATTTCCACCGGGGCGATGCGCGGGAGGTGTTACCCGACCTGCTCGAGCGCATCGGCCCCGTCGACCTGTTCCTCCACGATTCGGACCATCGGCTGCCCCACATGCGCTTCGAGTACGAGACCGCGCTGGCCCATCTCGAGGCGGGCGGCGTGCTCGCGAGCCACGACGTCCGGCTCTCTGCGCTGTTCGATCGCTTCTCGGACACGAACGGGCTTCAGTCGTGTGTGGTCTGTGATACGGGGATTGCGCGGTCGTGAGCCGGATGCCGTGGAACGGTTGCAGCCGGGTGCTGGGGGATGGATACGTCATCGGCCATCGAACTCATCAGCTCGTGAGATAGGCTATTTACCGTAGATCGAGATACAAACGCGTATGGATCCGAAAGCCGAACGACGCTGTCATATCCTGATCGGCGTTTCACTCGTTTTGTTGACGATCGGTATCGGGTACGACTTCATCGTCGGCACCCAACTGGCGGATTTCCTGGTGATAATCGGCGGCCTCTTCATCGGGTGGGTCGGTTTTTTCTACTGTCTGGGAAACGCCGCATTCTGGGAGTGAAAGTCGCCTCGAGTTCCGATCAGTCGGTTCGATCGTCCGCTCCTCGAGCGGCCGGTTCTCCCCCAGCGTCGCCGCAATCGGTCGGTTTCGCTCCACCGCCCACCACGACACCCCGGAGTTCGCAGAGGGCGGCGAGCCGTTCGGCGCGCTGGATGAGAAGCGCGTTCCCGGCACCCGTGAGTCGGTAGGCAGTCGCGGGGCGGTCCGGGCCGTCGTACTCGGGTGATTCCTCGCCTGCGGCGACGAGGCCGCGCCTGCAGAGCGCCCGCAAGGCCGGTTCGAGCCGAGCGCGGCTGACGCGGGGATACCGGCGCACGAGAGTCCACGCGATTCCCGACGGATAACACGGGCGGCCGTCGCGCTCGCGCCGAGCGAGGGCCTCGAGACAGTCGCGCTGAAAACCGGTGAGTTCGATCCAGGCGCGGCAGCCGTCTCTCGGTCGGTGGTTCGCGGGCGATGCGTCTGCTCGAGCGAGGATTTCAAGACCCCGCGTCTCGTCGTCTGGCATGGCTTTCAGTGGGTAACAGAAGCCACGCGGGCCGGTGTTCAGGCACCGGGTCCGCTTTTCAGGACTGATTTGGGTAGTCGTGGATTCATCTGGCCTCCGTTATAGGCTCTCAGGTCCGGATAGTACTTAAATCTGATTACGGAATCGTAATCAAGAATTACGGTATAGTATTTGGTTAATGACAATAATGATCCCAGCACGAGTATTCGCGCCTAATCGTGTCGATTCGAGAACGACCAAGTTGGATGTCGCGTGAAGATTTCCGTATCCTCGAAGCCGTAGGTGACCCCGAGATTCTTGCAGTACAATCCCCTGCGATAATCGCTTACAATCTAGATATGACTCGCCCGCACGTCTCAAATCGTCTTTCCGAGTTCACAGAGCATGGTCTTGTGGAAAAAATAGCGGATGGACGATACCAGATCACGGACCGAGGCCGTGACTATCTCGAGGGCGAACTCGACGCGGAGGAGCTGGAACTGAACGAGGAATGACAGCACGTCGGCCAGGACGTTGGATGCAGTTGCCGATCGGCGACCGGATTCCCGAATCTCTCGAGTCGTCGGGGATTTCGTCGCGCTCAGAAACCGCGGGTTCGACGCCGAGCACATCCTCGTTCCGACCGCAGGCGGTCCATCCTCGGATCTTTCGGCGGAGTTAGCGAGGGACTTCCAAAACGTCTTCGGGTCCGAAATTACACTGCTGAACGTCAGCGACGATGAAGCAGCGGGGACGGAATTCCTCGAGGAGTGGGCCACAGAGAACGGGCTCGACGATGCGACGCTGCGCGTCGAGACCGGTAGCGTGAACACCGCTATCGCCGAAGCGGCCGAGGATTGCTCGATGGTCATCCTCGGAGCGACTGGACGCGGTCTCCTTTCGCGAATGCTACGAGGCTCGTCCGTGGTCGATGTCGTCGACCAGGTCGACTGTTCTGTCATAATGGCCGAACGACCCTCTCGGCGGTCCCTCCGTGAGCGATTGTTCGGGGTGCAAAAGTGAGAGGCCACGCTCGACAAAACCCCGCGTCCGAAGCAGTGGCCGGACTGCGCCGGGAATCGAGCCCTGGTAATCCAATTCACGGCCGACGACCGTCGATCGTCTGGGTATAGTCGCACGCTTTTGCTGACATTTCCGTGGTCAATCCATCAGTCGATGAGCTAGTGCACGGGTCGGCTGGAAACCTACCTGAACGACGTCATCGAAAGCGGTCTCAAAGACGATCGTATCCCCGCTCCGATCTCCGATTCGACGGTCCTAGTCTGACGGTTGAATTGGAAGATCCAAAAACGCGAGTGAACGCGACTGGAGCGTCGCTCGAGGTGACCTTCTCTGTCATCATGTCCGTTCAGACCCTGATCGAGTATCGCGGGAAGACAACCGCTTATACGGACGGGATCACCTCCGGTCGGTACTCGATGAATCCGATGATACCGTTGTGATAGTCGCCCCGGCATTACGTGCAAACGCCTTCACCCTGCTTCCGTCTCCGGAACCCGTGCGGTTTCTTCCCATATGGATTTGTCCAGTTGGGAAACCCCCATTGGTGGGATGTCCCCTTCCCGGGTGACGTCCGTCGAATTTACAGCCATCTATTTCGGCCGAAAGGAGGTGGCTACCGTGATGAGCCTCCATCCGTACTGGTCATCGACTCTGTGACCGCTATCGAACAGCGTTCATATATGCATATTGATCATCTGATCTGGTTTGATTCCCATGCATTAGACGGGTGTTCGACTATTCGTGGCGGCAGCTAAATGTGAGCAATGGCACAAAACGAGCGTGTCTCCCGACGGCGGATGCTCAAGTTGACAGGTATAGCGACGTCGACAGCGGTCGTCGCCGGATGCGGTGGCGGCGGAAACGGTGGCAACGGCGGTAACGGCGGTACCGGCGGTAACGGCGGCGTGGAGATCGATCCCGGTACACAGATCGAGTTTGACGGCCAGACGTCCGGTTGGCTCGGCATCGCACCCGATTCGATCGCGGAGATGGAGAATCCGACGCTCATCCTTCAGGCGGGAGAAACGTACGAGATGGGCTGGACGACAGGCGACGGCGCCCAGCACAACATCGAAATCCGCGACGAAAATGACGAGGTCATCGACGACCTGCAGACGGAAGTCGTCACCGAACCCGAAGATCAGTGGCTCGAGTTCGAGCCCACCAGTGAGATGGTCACGTACATCTGCCAGATCCATCCGAGTACGATGATCGGCGACATTCAAGTCGAAGGTGGCGGAGGGGGCGGCGGGAACGAGACTGGCAACGAAACCGGAAATGAGACCGGCAACGAAACCGGCGGGAACATGACCGGCAACCAGACCGGCGGAAACACGACCGGCAACCAGACCGGCGGAAACACGACCGGCTAACGATTGCTACGTCGGCAGGTCTTGGAGGTCGTCGCGGCGAAGAATCAAAAGTCGAATCCGCCATTGCGCGTGTTTCGAGTATTGCCGTTCTTTGCTTTCGGCGGGATGTTTTCCTCCCGAATGCTCTCGAGTGCTACTCATCCTGTGTGGGTTGCTTACAACGGGGTCGAAACCGGCTGGAACGACGCGAGTCGATGATAGCAGCGATTGCCTATTGTGAACCGGCAACGGTGGATACCTTCCGGATCACTGACCCTGACACGTCCGAAGAGCCTCTCTGTGTATCCGCTGAGAGGCGGTCATTCGAAAAGTGATTCGAGGAATAGATCCCAGGCCGGCGAGAGTCCCGACAACGCGTCCGCGGCCAGCAGCGCCGCCCCACTCGTCCACGTCGGGCGCTCGCCCGGCCAGAACTCCTCGTCTTCGAACTGATACCCGGTCCAGAAGATGCCGCCGTCGTCGGTCCACCGAAAGAGCCACTCGTAGATCTCCCGAGCCCGCTCCGCCCGGCCGACTGCGGCCAGCGAAACGACGAGTTCGCAGGACTCGGCCACGGTAACCCAGGGCTCGTCGTCGACGCAGCGACACCCCAGTCCCGCTTCGAGAAACCGATCCATCCCGGCCTCGAGTCGCCGACGGGCCGGATCGTCGGTCAGTACGCCACAGAGAACGGGATAGAACCAGTCCATCGCGTACCGCGACTTGCTCTCCCACGTACGGTCGAATCGGTCCGGGCGCGAGCGAATCGCCTCGCCGAGGCGGGTACGGGCCTCGAGCCATCGGTCCCGGTCATCGGAATGGCCGAGTTCGTCGGCAACCGCCGCGCCGCAGGCAAGACTCTTGTAGATCGAAGCGCACCCGGAAACGAGCGCGTCTTCGTACACCTCGCCGTCGGCCCCGACCGTCCAGTAAATTTCGCCAGTTGGTGCCTGCTGGCGACACGCGAACCCGAGAGCGTCGCGAACTGTCGGCCACAGCACCTCGAGAAACGACCGGTCGCCGGTACAGCGGTAGTGGTGCCAGACGCCGACGGCGACGTAGGCGCTGCGATGGGTCTCCTTGCGCGGTTCGTCGCCGGCGTGAGACCCGTCGCCGTCCTCCGAGTCGCCGTACGTTGCCCACATCGCCCCGTCGTCGTGCTGTGCCTCCGCCACCCAGCGGTACGCACGACGGGCAGCCTCGTGCCGGCCGGCAACCGACAGCCCCATCGCGCTCTCGACGTGGTCCCAAGGGTCGGCGGGACCATCGGGATACCAGAGGACGAGCCCGTCCGATCGCTGAACGCGTTCGATGTAGTCTACCGCGGGCTCGAGTTCCCAGGCGGTGAGCGACTGTCGACCGGATGCGTCGCTCACGGTGGTCCCTCCAGTCGGAAGTAGTAGACGACGCTCTTGCCGACCAGGGGATCGAGCGCCCGCTCGAGCAATCGAACCGGACGCGGCGACTCCAGGACGTCCCACTCGAGAAAGCGATCGTAGGCCCGAAGCAGGAATGGCGGGTCGCCGCGGTCGTCGCGGTCCCACCAGAGGCACTTCAGCCACCAGTAGGGGGCATGCAACGCGTGAGCAAAGTGGCCGTCGACCCGTCGGAATCCGCGACCTTCGATCGCAGCCCGCAACTCTTCGCGGTCGAAGATGCGGACGTGGCCGCCCTCTACCTGATGATACTCGTCCGACAGCGCCCAGCAGATCCGCTCGGGGACGGCTCGTGGCACGCTCACCGCCAACGTGCCACCCGAGGTACAGACCCGTCGAAGTTCGTCGATCGCCCCCTCGTAGTCGGGGAGGTGCTCGAGAACCTCGGTACAGAGAACGACGTCGAATGTTCCGTCTTCGAACGGGAGCCGCAGCGCGTCTCCGGCACAGAACGTGACCGGAACGTCGGTCGCCCCGGCGACGTACTCGTCGTAATCGTCACGGGCAGCCGCGAGGTTGTCCAGTCCGAGATCCAGTCCGACGACTTCGGCGACGTTCTCGAGGGCGGCGGCGTGGACGTGTCGCCCCTCGCCGCATCCGACGTCGAGGACGCGCATCCCCGGGGTAAGCGTGAGGCGGTCGAAATCGATCGTCTCCATCTCAGACCCCCTGTTCCTGCGTTTCGATGGCCGTCTGATACGTCCGGACGGTCTCGCGGGCGGCCCGCTCCCAGTCGAACTCGTCGATGATGCGCTGTCGTCCGCGTTCGCCGAGCCGACGGCGGCGCTCGTCGTCCGCGAGCAGGTCTCGGATGGCGGTGGCAAGCGCCCCCGAATCTCCCGGCTCGACGAGGACGCCGGCGTCGCCGACCACTTCAGGGAGCCCGCCGCCGGTGGTAGCGACGACCGGAACACCACAGGCCAGCGCCTCGCCTGCGGGAAGGCCAAAGCCCTCGTACAGCGAGGGAACGACGGCGACGTCAGCGGTCCCGTAGAGGTCGACCATCCGATCGTAGCTGATTTCGCTGTGGGTTTCGATCGCGTCTTCGACTCCAAGCTCAGAAATCAATCGGTCACAGTCGCCACCGTCGTCGAATTCGCCAACGACGACGAGTTCGGCGTCGATATCCTCGCGAACGGTCGCGAACGCTTCGAGCAGGTAGCGACCTCCCTTCAAAGGGACGTCGGCACTGACGGTGGTCATGATGCGCGGACGGTCACGAGGGCGCTCACGGGGTTCGAACAGTTCCGTATCGATGCCGTTGTGAACGACGCTGATCGCGTCCGGGTCCGCATCGAAGTCCGAGATGGTGTGGCGCCTGGCCGATTGAGAGACGGTCAGGACGTGTGGCAGATCCCTGACGACGTCTCGTTGCATCTCGAGAAACCGGTACCACCGGCGGATTAGCAGGCGCTCTTTCCAGTTGTCGGCTGCGGCGAGTGCGGCCTTCCGGTCGACCGTGATCGGATGGTGGACGGTCGCCACGACCGGGTGACCGCGCTCGTGAAGCGTACGGAGCCCGTGACAGAGCGACTGATTGTCGTGAACGACGTCGTACTCCGGCTGGTGTTCCTCGAAGTAATCGACGACGCGGCGGCCGAACGTATACGGGTCCGGGAAGCCGCCGGTGAGGGCACTCAGCCACTCGTAGAGGGCAAGTGGGTCACGAAGGTACGACAGTTCGAACTGTCCGATTCGATCGAGTTCGTCGACGACGTTCTCGCCTGGCAGTTTTACCAGACTAACGTCGTCGTCGAGGTTCGGATAGGGCTTTCCCGATATCACGTCGACGGAGTGGCCGAGATCGGTCAACGCCCTGCTCAGATATTTTACGTAGACTCCCTGCCCCCCCGAGTACGGGTTCGACCGATAGCTCAACAGACAGACGTCGAGCGACTCGTCAGTAGCGTCTATCGTCTCGAGCGATGGCTCCGACCCCGCCACCGTTCCTGCGGCGGTCGACCCCACAGACGAGGTGATACTGCTCCCCCGAAGAAGACGCCTGAACGTACCAGTGACCATCGCAGTCTATTCTGCATGTGTGGACACTCCCTCATAAACCTCTCGTTCGTGTACTGTTTCTTGACAGTGTTCAGTCTCGAAACGCGGATCTCTCGTGGGACGAACGCCAGGTCGAAACTCTCTGTTCGTGCCCGCGAGGGACCTGAATGAACCATACTGGCGATATCCAGCTACAAAGGCGTTCCGTCCCGAGTGGTCTATCGAGCCGTTCGCTGGTCGACACCTCTGGTGTTGGTCGTTACTGGGTGTCTCGGCGCATGGCGATCTCGAACCACGGGCAGAGTCGAAGTTGGCGGTACCACTCCGGGTGCGCGTGAAGTCGCTCGTAGGGAACCCACATCCATCCGGCGACTTCCTCCTCGTTTGGCTCGAGACTTCGGTCGGACAGCGTCAGTTTGAGGACGGCACAGACCTCGTGTTCGACGCCTTCGTTTTCGAAGTAGCGCTTGTACTCGAATCGATCGGTCAACTGCAGGTCGTCGTACTGGGCGGGCGTAATTCCCAGTTCCTCCTCGAGGCGCTCTCGAGTCGCCTCCTCCTGAGTCTGGCCCTCGACCGGATGGGAGGCAACGGTGCCGTCCCAGTAAGTCCCCCAGAGGCGCTTGTCCGGCGCGCGCTGGGCGAGCAAAATGTTCCCCTCACCGTCGAAGACGAGCGAAGTAAACGCGCGGTGGCGGATGCCGTCGCCGGTGTGGGCCTCGAGTCGGTTGACCAACTCGAGTTCGGTGTCGTCAGCGTCGACGGCGATCACGTCCTGTCCCGCATTTTCGTGTTGTAGGTCCTCCTGGGGAGTGCTCATACCCGAACAATCACAACGACTCTTGAAACCAGTATCGTCTCGTCTCGACCGTTTCGAATCGATACCCGGAAATTTCCGGGTTCGATCGAACTGCCGCATCGAACGACCAGTCGAAATCGATCGCTAGCTCGGCACGTGCAAGCGCGAGAGACCCGCATCGGCGGCTGTCGATCGCCTTCAGTGAGCCGGATCGTACGGTCGTGGCAAATCGGATGCGAACGACGTATTGCGGTTACGGAAGCAATCCGTCGTCCGGATCGGGCTGGTAATCGTCGCCGACGGCGATCCTGAGCGATCGTGAGATCGTCTCGATGCGCAGTGTTTCGGTTTTGAGCATCTCGCCGTCGAGGCTGTACTCGACGGAATCCCGTCTGCTCTCGATCGCAAGCGACGGCGCTCGTCGGCGAACGATGTAATTGCTATCGCGTCCGAACAACGTCTGCATGGCCGCATCGCCGAGGAGGTCCGTGGCCGCGGCATCTTCGACGATGGTCACCTCGAGCAAGCCGTCTTCGACGTTGGCCTGCGCCGTTCGCGCGCCGGTAAACCGTCGACAGTTCCCGATCAGGACGAACATGGCTCTCCCTTCCCAGGCCCGGGTTCGTTCCCCGTTCGGTCCTCGAGCCGTTTCCACTCGGAGCGGGAGCGAATCGAACGACCCCATCGTCTCGAAGGTGTTCTTGACGTACGCGAGAACGCCGAGATTCGCCTTGCTCTCCGGCGTCGTCTTGCTGCTTGCTTCGGCGGTAATGCCGCCGATGCAGGAATTGAGGAAGATGCGATCGTTCGCGATCCCGACGTCGATCGACCGCCGCCTTCCCGCTTCGATGACGGTAAATGCGTGTCCGATTCCCTGGATACCGATGTTCGTCGCGAAGTTGTTTCCAGTTCCCGCCGGGATCACGGCGAGGGTCGTCGTCTCGAGTTCGCCAGCGGCGGCGAGTCCGTTGACGACTCCGTTGAGCGTCCCGTCCCCGCCGGCTGCGGCGATGAGGTCCGCGTCGGGAGCGGCCTCGCGGGCTAGCCGGCTCGCATCGCCGTCTTCCTCCGTTTTTCGAATCTCGAAACCGTGTTCGGTTCCCCGCTCGACTACCTCCTTGACGTGGTCCCCGCTGCCGCTGACGGGATTGAGGACGAGAACGCGGTCGCCGACCCGACCGTCGGTCGACCCCTCCGATTGCATGCTCTGGATAACGCCAGCCGAGGACAAAAGGGCCTGGCCGGCGTATGCGTTTCCGTGTACACCGTCGATTTACACGCACACACGCGTTTCTTCCACGGACACCGAGCACTCGGTGATCGGTTCGACCCGCTTGGCGTCCGCCTGCTCACGGCGATGGCCGCCAGGCGCGGTCTCGACGGAGTCGCGACGACCAATCACGATTACTACACGGCGTTCGATTCATCCTCGGGCGTCGAACCGCTACCTGGTATCGAAATTACGACTGACCGCGGTCACGTCCTCGTCGTCGGGCCCAACCCGCCCGAAGCGACGAAGCCCGGGGCGCTCTCTCCGAACGAGGCAGTCGCACTGGCACACGACCGTGACTGCGCCGCGATCGTCGCACACCCGTTTCGAAACAGTTCGGTCAGGGAACTCGACGACGTTCCCTTCGACGCGATCGAGGTGAACGGGAAACACCCCCGATCGCGGCCGCTCGTCGAGGAACTGGCCGCGGAGCGCGACCTTCCACTGGTCGGCGGCAGCGACGCTCACTACCCGTTCGAGGTTGGACGAGCGTACACGGTGATCGAGGCCGATCAGCTCACGCCCGGGGCGGTCGTCGACGCGATCCGCGACGGTCGGGTGAATGCACGCGTCTACCGGTCGTGGCACGACCGGTTACTGCGACGTGGGTACAGAGCGATCCACGACCGCAAGCACGTGATCGACGCGCTCGAAAAGCCGACACCCGGCGTCGGACGGCCGCCGGGGGAGGACTGACGGCCGGTGATCGATTGCGATCGCAGTCGCTTCTCAGGGAGCGGCGTTCTTCTCGTCTCGAGTGTGCAGACGGCGTCTCGAGTGTGCAGACGGCGTCTCGAGTGTGCAGACGGCGCGTTCGTCCGCACGCGACAGCGGGTGACTCGATTCGTGAACTCGACTTCCTCCACCACACTCGCACCGGTGCCCAGTCGTACGGAGCGACGATGACTTAGGAGGTATCGATGGAACGACAGCCCCGACCGCCAGATGAACGTTCCGTCATCGAGACGCGCGCTGTTTTTCTATCCCCGACGAATAGCTGTCCTCGATACCGACCACTGCTGGGTACGACGGTTGCGCCTCGTATTCGACACGGTTTCGAAAGTCGATCATCGATTGGGAGGGTCGACAGAGCCAGACGGTTCGATCGAAATTCGCCGCGCTGCCGGTGACGTATCAGAACGAGCTATTTTCGTCGAGAAAGTCACCGACAAGTCGATTGAACCTCTCCGGTCGTTCGAAGTTCGGCGAGTGGCCAGCGCCGCTCACGATGGCGTAATCAGGTCCTTCGAGGCGCTCGGCCACCGCCTCGATAGCCGCTCGAGGCATGAACCGATCGGCTTCGCCCGCGATGAGGTACGCGGGAACCGCCGCCGCGACGAGACTGCTCGGATCGATCGGCAGTCCCTCGAGCGTCGGCCGTCCGTCAGTGAACTCCGGCGGGCGATCCGTATTCAGATCCGCGATCGCGTCCGACAGGAACGACAACTCAGCGGTGAGCGGATCGATTTCGGGGAGAGAGCCCTCCGCTTCCTCGATCAGGCTGAGATGCTCATCGGGTGGAAGGAGGTCACCAGGGGTTCCGGACAGAACCAGTGCGGCGGTGCGGTCTGGGTGCTGAGAGGCGAACGAAACAGCGGGCCACCTCCATCGAGTGTCCGACCACCGCTACGATGGCTATCTCGAGGTGATCGAGGAGCGCGGTGAGGTCGGCTCCGTACGAGTCCACTCCGGGACCGTCGGACGTGTCGGTGGAGCGGCCAAACAGTCGTTGATCTGGTGCGAGACACCGGTAGCGGTCGGCGTAATACGGCATTTGCTGGAACCAGGACAGGTGATTGTCCCGAAGCCGTGAAGAAAAGCGACCGGCGTTCCGGTACCGACATCCTGATAGTACAGATCGATGTCGTTGACGTGGACGCAGTTGTAGCCCGACATTCTCGATTGGACGGTTCGCTTCCAAAGCACCATATAGGTTGGTCCATGTTGACACCTCTTTGCGGGCTGGTACTGTCGAGGCGTTTTCGATTGGGCGTTCGATCCCCGTTTTCGGCACGGTCACCACCGACGGAACGAGCGATCCGAGTTTGCAGTCCGCCGACAGGTGAGAACTCGCCGCATGTGGCTCGGATCGTGCTCGTCTTTCTCAAGGCCCGGTCGCCGTCGTAGGCGCCGATCGACCGTCGACGGTCAGTACGTCTGTGATTTTGCCGTCGCACTGATGGGACCACCAGAAGGGACACAGTTTCAGACGCAGATGATTCGTGCCAGCACACTGCAGTTCCGATGAAAAACCGAATCCAACCACCTAGGACGATCGTTCCGCTCTCCAGCGGTCGATGACGTCCTCGACCGGTTTCTCGGGTTTCGTGTCGCCAACCTTCGCCGCGAGTCCCGTCGTTTCGAACATCTGTACGACTTCGGCGTCCGCCCCCGCAAAACGGAGATCGACCCCCCGTGACTCGAGTTTCTGTTGCAATTCCGCCAGCATTTGTGCGGCTCCGAAGTCGACCGTCGGCGACGAGGCGAGGTCGAAGACGACCAGTTCGACGTCAGAATCGCGTTTCGCGAGTCGGTCGAGGATGTCAGCCCGAACCCGATCCGCGTTCGCGTAGAACAGTTCGGCGTCGACGCGGTAGACGAACACGTCCGTGATGGTCGTCGCTGCCGGATACGAATCCAGAGAGACGAAATGATCCGTCCCGGCGATCCGACCGAGTTCGTGTGTCGACGGGCGACTAACGCGAGAAATCGAGACCAGCAACGAGAGGACGACGCCGACGAAGACGCCCCAGAGCAATCCCACTGTGAGCACCCCGAGCAAGGCTGACATTGCGATGGAAAACTCGCCCGTACTCACGCGGTACAGTTGGCGGATCGCGCTCGTGTCGATAAGGCCTGTAACAGCAACGATAACGATCGCTGCGAGAATCGTTTCCGGGAGGAGCGTGAACACGTCGGTGAGAAAGAGCAAGACGACGACGAGAACGAGAGCGACGACGGCGTTCGTGAGTTGTGTCTTGGCGCCGACGGCGTCGTTGAGCGCCGACCGAGACATACTTCCACCGACGACGAATCCGCCACCGAAGCCGGCAGCGAGGTTGGCGACGCCATCGGCTAGCAACTCCTGATTGGCATCGGTCCGGTAGTCGTGACGTCTGGCAAACGTCTCGATTGCACTGATACCTTCGACGTACGAAAGAAGGAACAACGCGCCAGCAACGGGGACGAGGGAACTCACCGTCGAAATGCCGGGGATCGTCGGCACTGTCAGCGAGGGGAGACCGCTCGGAATCGACCCGACGATGTCGACACCGCGGGCCTGTAGATTCGTGACCGATACGAGCACGATAGAGAGGACGACGACGACGAGCGCGTTCGGTGCACGCGGCACGTACCGTTCTCCGAGGACGAGCAACACGATGCCGACACCGCCGACGGCCAGGGTCTCGGGGTTCGTCTGAGCGAGGTGGGTTCCGGTGTCCCAGATTCGCCCAAAGAACGTCTGTCCGAAGAAGGTACCCGACGTGTTGCTCTCGATACCGAACAGCTTGTTGAATTGGGTGGACATGATGTACAGCGCCGCTCCGGCGGAAAACCCCGTGAGCACTGATCCTGAGATGAAATGGACGAGAAACCCCAACCGAAATGCCCACGCGATAACTGCGAAGACGCCCACGAGGATCGTCGTCACAATAACGAGCGACGCGTAGGAGGCGGTTGTTCCGCCCGCGACAGCCCCGACGCTACTGGCGAGCAAGATTGCCAGTGCTGAGGTCGGTCCCATGATGACTTGCCGAGAAGTGCCCAGGAAAAAGTAGGCGATGACGGCCATCAAACCGGCGTACAAGCCGGTCTCAGGTGGCAGGTTCGCCAGCGACGCGTACGCTAACCCTTCGGGAATGACCGACGCCGCGACGGTGATTCCCGCGACGACGTCCAGTCGGAGCCACGACGTGTCGTATCGCGGAAGCCATTCTACCACCGGAAGAATCGACGAAAACCGTCTGCCGATTCGTTCTTTGAGGCGTTTTGTTGCCACCGAAACTCACCTCCTGGTCATGATCACTGCTGTGTATCGACTGGGTTCGGTCACCGGCGTCAGGTATATATCGTGATCGGCCCTGGCAGGCCGAAGGTCCCTGCGATACGAGCCCATGTGCATGAGACCGTGTCGTTTGTGCTACTCTGGATTGCCCACAGCAGCTATCGAGCCCGACTCGTGCAACCCACGGCGGCCTTCCATATAATATAGGGGTGATATGGGTGATATCCACGTTCACATTGTTGCACGGGAGATCGTACCGACTGGACGACAAACGCGAATTCTATCCCGTGCTATGTCCGTCCCCGTGGCGAGTGAACGCTCGTCCCGCTACCGACCATCGCCACCCGTACCAGCCACAGCAGTCGCTCAACAGCTGCTGCACAGTCTCTCGAAAATCCGTCACATACCTCGAGCGTGCAATCCCCATCCGATCGGGACACGAAACGGTGGCCAGTTCCGTATCGGCCCGCGTCGTCGGCACGGAGTTCGGCGATTACAGCAGACTGCTCCGGTATCGAGCCGTCTTCGGCAGGAGCTCCCTCGGTCTCAGAGACAGGAGCTGACAGCGAAAGCGGGCCCTGTCACCCGATCCCGGAGGCAGAAGCCGCCAGGGAGTACGGGAGGGGCAGCGTTTAAGCCGTTCGTCCGGCGATACCGGCTATGCCGTTTCGCCGAGTTCGTGACGCGGTCGCGTCCGTCCCGAGGCAGACGGCGCTGGTCGTCGGGCTGATCAGCGGCTCGCAGTTCGCCAATCACGCGTTTCTCGTCCTCCTCCCGCCCATCCTCCCGCTCCTCTCTTCGGACCTCGACGTTTCCATCGCGATACTGGGGGTGGCTCTTGGCGCGCAAGCGCTGGTAAACACCGCGTTCCAACTTCCGTTCGGATATCTGGGAGACCACTACGATCGGACGATCGCACTCGGACTCTCGTCGGTGTTGGGAGCCGTTGGCGCTATCGTCACGGCGCTCGCAACCAGTTTTCCCGTACTCCTCGTCGGTCAGATCGTCCTCGGTATCGGCGTCGCCGGCCATCACCCCGCCCACTATCCGTTGCTGTCCGACGCGACGACAGAAGACACGCGCGGTCGCGCGTTTGCCGTGTACAACTTCGGCGGCAGCCTCGGGTTCGCGACGCCGCCGGTCTTCATCACGGCGATCATCTCTATTCCGGGATTGACGTGGCGTCACGCCATCGCCACGTTGGGTCTGATCGGTCTCGCGTACGCGATACTCATTACGGCCGTCTTCGCCCGGTGTGTCGACGACGAGATCTCTGCGCCGAACGTCGAACCGTCGGCGACAGACGATCCACTGCCCGTCCGCATCCGTTCGGAGCTCCGGGCGCTCGTCTCCGAACCGGGAATCCTCGCGCTGGCGGTCCTCGCGCTGTTCGCGTCGACCGCCAACTGGGGGGTGACCTCCTACGCCGTCGTGTTTCTGACGGACGTCTACGGACTATCTCTCGGTCTCGCAAACCTGACGCTGACGGGGCTGTTCGTCGTCGGGGCGGGTGCCATCCTCCTCGGCGGCTACCTCACCGACCGGTTCGGCGGCGGCCGGGTCCTCGTCGTCAGCTTCCTCGGTTTCACGGCTCTGGTCGGACTCATCGCAGCACGCCTCGTCCCCGTAACGGTCGCAATCGGGTTGTTCCTCGTGTTAGGTGCCGTACGAAGCATGGCTGGGCCTGCTCGAGACGAACTGACCGAACGGCTCGCCGATCGGGGCACCGTCGCGAAGAGCTTTGCCATCGTCACTATCGGCATGATGCTCGGGAGTTCGATTGCGCCACCAGCCTTCGGCTACATCATCCAGTGGGTCGGCGTCAAAGCGGCGTTCTTCGCCGTCGCCGGTGTCGCCCTCGCGGCATCTGTCGTCACGCTGTTCGTCGTCGCCGAATTCGCCGACGCTCCGGGGGGAACGTCAGTGGCTGGAGACTGATCGGGTGTTCTGGCGAAGAGCAAGCTGTCCGTACGTTCTGTGCCGAGCACGGCGATCACGCGGCGAGTGACCGCAAACTGGGCGACGAATCGACGACGGTGCGTTTCTCGTGTCCGAGCTGTCGCGAACCGATTCCGTTCGTGTTCGTCACGGGTTCGAACACCGCCACCGTCGAACGCTTCGACTGTTCCGTGCCGTCGGGCCCGTTCGACCGCAGTTGCGAGCAGGAGTCGAGTTCGGCTGGAGTTCCAGCATCGACTGGGACAGCGACACCCGCGGGACGCCGCCTGAACGCGGACCGATTGGCTACGTCGCTGCCGTCGGGATGCGAAGCGTGACGATGCTGCCCCGTGGCTCGTTCTCGCTGATTCGCATTTCGCCCCCAGCGTTTTTCGCTACCCAGTACATGAGCCACAACTCGAGACCCGACCCATGGACGAGCGGTGTCTCGTGACCCAGCTCGAGCATCGGTTGTTCTTCCTCCGGGATTCCGGGGCCGTTATCGGCGATGGCGATATCGATCCAGTGATCGGTGTCGTTCGCTTCGGGCGGGGTGACCCTGACGGTCACTTCGGGGACGGGTTGGTCGTTGTGGCTGACGGCATTGTGTACCGCTTCTCGGATTGCCATCTCTACTCGGTTGTCGGCCTGTACGAGGACGGAGTCTGGAGCATCCACCGTGATCGCGGCATCCGGGTACTGCGCTTCGAAGTCAGACGCGAGTTTCGATACCATCGCTCCGACGTCACAGGAGGCGTCGCCGTCTCCCCCACGCTGGAACAGGTCCCGCACGGCGGCGGCGTTTTCGCTGATTTTGAGCAGATCCACCGCTTGTTCTTCGATCGCCGTCACGGCTTCGTGGGGGTTGTCGTCGGTGGACGCCGTCCGCAGGCGCGACGCATTCCCTTTGATGACGTTCATCCCGTTTCGGATGTTGTGTCGAAGGATCCGATTGTGGACGCTCAGTCGCTGTTCGCGCAGTCGCTGCTCCGTTATATCGGACTCGATTGCCACGAAGTGCGTAATCTCACCGGCAGCATCCGTGATCGGCGCGATCGTCTGGTCGACGTGGTACAGCTCTCCGGATTTGCGCCGGTTGATAAGTTCGCTTTCCCAGACGTCTCCTGAGAGGATCGTCCCCCACAGCTCTTCGTAGAACGCATCGCCGTGCTTTCCCGATTTGACGATGCTCGGGTTCCGTTCGACGGCCTCGGTCCGATCGTATCCAGTGTCTCGTTCGTACGCCGGATTGACGTATTCGATCGTTCCGCTGCGATCCGTGATGACGATCCCGTGGCCGGCCTGTTCAACTGCTTTTCGAAAGAGTTGCAGCTCTCGCTCGCGTTCCTTTTGATCCGTGATATCCTGGATCGCGCCACGTAACGCGACGATTGCTCCGTCTTTCGTAACCGATTCCCCGACCGTCCGGACCCATCGGTCAGTCCCGTCAGCCGTGGTGAGGCGCAACACTTCGTCGAACGGGTCTCCGTCCGTCTTGCACGAGTCGACGAACGATCGAATCGTGTTTTGATCGGCAGGATGAAAGAATTCGATCACCTCCAAAAGGGTCGGATCGTATCCATCATCGACGCCAAAAATCGCCCTCGTTCCCTCGGTCCACTGAAATTCGTCCGTTCGGAGGTCGAGTTCCCACACACCGACAGCGGCGAGATCCTCGGCTTTTGCGAGGAGGTCACGTTCCCGGCCCAGCTCTCGTTTCGCTGCTTCCTGTTCGGTGACGTCACGAGCGATGCCGACGATCCGTCTCACCGGCCCGTTCGACTCGGTCGGCGTGAGCTTCGTCTCGACCGTTCGGTTGCCAGCGGGAAACGGCAGCCTCGCGGTGAATTCGGTCGGTTCCCCTTCTTCGACGCACGCTCGATAGCTATCGAAACCGTTGTTCTCAATATCTCCCTCGAACACCTCCCGCAGCGTTTTTCCGCGAACCTCCGCCTCGGTCAGACCAATGATCGCTTCGTAGGCCGGGTTGATGCGTCCGTATCTAAACGCGAGGTCACCCCCTGTTCGTTCGACCTCGACTAGAAAGACGGCCTCTTGGACGGCATGAAATACCGTTTCGTACCCGTCGGCTGGCATCGAACTCGGGTCCGAATCTACCGGATTATCGGCGCCCGTCGGTGGCACGTTTCGATTATCGTAACTTTCCTCGAAGGTCATCGCCTGGAGATACGTCCCTTCGTTCAAAAAGCCTCGAAGCACTTCTAATCGCGTGGGAACACTGCGGCGACTCGAGTCACCGTAGTCACAACCCGTACCGACGTTGGGGCCACCTTTACCCGAGTTCCTCGTCTAGAATCAGCCGCGTCTTCGTACTCACGACCTCCTCCTGATCGCGGGCCTTCGTGATGAGGTCGTTGACCCCGCGCGTGTCCGCCGCGTCGACGACGAGGACGATGTCTTGTTCGCCCGAGACCATCCAGACGAAGTCGACTTCCGCCCACTCCGCCATCCGCTCGGAGACCGCCTTTGTGTCGACGTCGACTGCGACGCCGATCTCGAGCATCGCCTGAACGTTCCCCGTCCGGGTCGAGATGGTAAAGCGTTCGATGACGTCGTCATCCATCATGCGCTCGACGCGATTGCGAACGGTTCCCTCGCTCGTCCCGACCTCGCTTGCGATCTCGGTGTACGGCGTTCGGGCGTCTCGACGGAGGATATCGAGGATTTGTCGGTCCAGGTCGTCCATGGAGATGCGTACCTACGCACGACTCGCACTTACCGATTACGAAAATCGTAACTGAGCTTCGAAGACAACACTTATGATGGTACAAACGATACGTAGATCGTAATGACGGAAGCCTACGTCGCACTCGAAGGCGGCCACGTACTCGAGGGTCGTGGTCGTGCGTCGGGAACGGCTCGCGGTGAACTCGTTTTCACAACAGCGTATACGGGTTACGAGGAAAGTCTGACCGATCCGTCCTACGAGGAGCAGGTCCTGACCTTTTCGTACCCGCTGATCGGAAACTACGGCGTCCGAGAAGAGCGGTTCGAGGACGACCGCGTCCACCCGCGTGCCGTCCTCGCGAAGGAACTCACCGAAGACGTCGCGGAATGGCTCGAGAACGAGGGCGTTCCGGCCGTCGACCACCTCGACACCCGCGAAGTCGTCACGGACATCCGCGACGGCGGCGCGATGAAGTGTGGAATCGCCGTCGGCGAAGACGTCACCGAGGAGGATGCACTGGCAGAGCTCGGGCAGTGCAAGGCGATGAGCGACCACACCGACATCGGGGCGCAGGTCAGCGTCGACGAACCGACCGTCTACGGCGCGGACAACGACGGCGAGACGGTCGCCCTGATCGACTGCGGCGCGAAGGGATCGATCATCGACTCGCTGCTCGAGCGAGATGCGAAGGTTCACGTCTTTCCTCACGACGCGCCCGTTGCCAACGTCGAGGCCATCGACCCGGACGTGCTGTTCATTTCGAACGGTCCCGGCGACCCGGTCAACTTCGAGGATGCAATCGGACTCGTCGAGGCGTTCGTCGAGGACACGCCCGTCGCCGGCATCTGTCTCGGCCAGCAGATCGTCGCCGAGGCGCTTGGCGGTTCCACCGAGAAGATGACGTTCGGCCACCGCGGCGTCAACCAGCCCGTTCTCGATCTCGAATCCGGACAGGTCGTGATGACCACCCAGAATCACGGTTACACCGTCGCCGACCCCGGCGACCACCTCGAGGTCACCCAGATCAACGTCAACGACGACACGCCGGAAGGGATCGACGGCATCGAGTACGACGTCATCACTCGCCAGTATCACCCCGAAGCGAATCCCGGTCCCGAAGACACTCTCGACTTCTTTGACGACGTTCTCGCCATGGCTTCCAGGCGAGAGAACGAGCGGGCGGTTCCCGCCGACGACTGAGAGTCGCACTCGCGTGTGACGGTCGCGATCTGAGGGGCGGCTTCTACATCCGACACCTGCATCCGAGTCTACCATCTTCGTTTCCGTGTAGACCTGTACGCGTGGTGGAGACGGCGACGACACAGCCGCGGGACCACCGCCCACCACGACGAAGACAACGGTCGCGATCGAACAGCGGTCTGGCGACCTGACTCAGCCGACACGGGTCGCCAGGCCCGTCGCCGGGCCACGCACCGACCGATGGTTGTCCGATTATAGACGGGAGCGACCAAAATCTACAGTCGATCGATCGCTGGCAAGCCGAATACCTACCGGGCCACCATCACGACCACGAACGGCACTGTACTGGTCGCGAGTATCGAGTGGTCATGCGGCGAACGAGTACGTGACCGTCACGCTGGCGGTTACGCTGACGGGTTCTGCATCGATTTCCGTCGGCGGTGCCTCCTCACCTGCAGCGTCGGCGCCCGCCGTTGTTTCGCGACGAACCGGATTCACCGACACGTCGCCGGTCGTGACGGCTGTCGTCCCCTGAAGCTCGATCTCACGATTGTCGGCGATGTACGCCGCCTCTTCGTCGGCATTGGCCAGCGCCGCGTCGAGCGCCTCCTTTCGCAGTTCGGATTGCGTCTCCTCCCGAAGCGTGAAGTTCACGTACCCGACATCGTCGGCGCCAGATTCGATCGCCGCGTCGATGACGTCACCGACGCGGTCGACGTCGGTGAGGGTCACCTCGAACGTGTGCGTTCCCCTGAACCCCTCGGCACTGCGCTTGCGGATAGGGGAAATACTGAACTGACCTTCCTCGACGTTCTCTTCGGCGATGCCAAGCCGTTCAAACGTCGTACGGAGCTGTTTAGCTCCGGCCGCCAATTCGTCGGTGACGGCATCGGCGCTTTCACCGCTCGCCTCGACGCCGATAGTAACGATTGCCTGGTCCGGCTCCGTCTGGACCTCGCCGTTGGCGCTGACGGTAATCTCTCCGCGTCCAGCGCTCTCGTTCGTCGCCGAGCCTGAGCCAGGGTCGCCGTTGCTGAGCGAGCTTCCCACACAGCCCGCCACTGCCGCTGTGAGTCCGACGGTCGATGCTGCGAGGAACTGTCGTCGATCCATAGCGAATCGATCAGGGGCAACGGGAAAAAGGACGTCCCAAGCTCAAAGGCAATTTTCACCCCACGCGAGTTTGTTGCTCCCCGAACTGGTTCGGGATAAACTGTTTACCAGCCCCACTCGATGCGTGAAGTAATGGATCGAGGCCTCGAATCCCCAGCTGACATCGACGCCGCAGCGAGCGTCGACGAATTGATCGGGGAAACGCCCCTGTTACGACTTGACGCCTTCGCCGACAACTGTTTCGGAAAGATCGAGGCGGGGAATCCGTATTCGGTCAAAGATCGGATCGCACGAGCGATCGTCGACGCCGCCGAGCAGGCAGGCTCGCTCGAGCCCGGTGACACAGTCGTCGAATCGACGAGCGGAAACACTGGAATCGGGCTGGCGGCCGTTTGCGCGGCGCGGGGATACGACTGCGTGTTGACGATGCCAGCCTCGATGTCGACCGAGCGCCGCCAGCTGTTGCGCGCCCTGGGTGCGGAACTGGAACTCACCCTCGCCGAGAACGGGATGAGCGGCGCCAACGAGCGTGCAGCGGAGATCGTCGCCGATAGCGATGATGCGATTCTGGCACGCCAGTTCGAAAACGAGGCCAATCCGTCGGCCCATCGGGAGACGACGGGCCCGGAGATATGGGCAGCCACCGACGGCGCGGTCGATGCGATCGTCGCGGGCGTCGGCACTGGCGGGACTATCACCGGGGTGTCAGAGTACGTGAAAGAAGAACGGAAAAAGAGTGACTTCACGTCGGTCGCGGTCGAACCCGCAGAGTCGCCGACCCTTTCGGAACAAAGCGCCGAGGGCCACGACATTCAGGGAATCGGCCCCGGCTTCGTCCCCGACGTCCTCCGGACCGACCTCGTCGACGAGGTCCGCGCCGTCGAGGGGGCGGCGGCCAAGGCAGCGGCCCGAAAGCTCGGTCAAAGCGAAGGGCTGTTAGTCGGGATTTCCTCGGGCGCGGCGCTCGCGGCCGCCGCCGAGTACGCGACCGAAAACCCCGACGAGCTGACCGTCGCCGTTTTGCCGGACACCGGCGAGCGCTACCTCTCGACCGGCCTCTTCGAAGCCGAATAGACGGCTGCCGATCGAGTACTTCGGACGCACCGCCTCCACCGGAGTACTTCCGGCGCGCTGGCTCCACTGGAGTACTTCGCATGCACCGACGTCACTGAAGAACTTCGGACGTGAGGACGGTTCTCGGTAGCTGGGAACGTGGGATACCTGTTTTGTGACCGCTGTGGCTAGTAACAGAGTAGGTCTACCGCAGGACGACCACGAGCCACCGATGACTGAGACGCGCCAAGAGATCCGAGCACACGTCGGCTCGAACGCCGGCGTCCATTTCAACGAACTCGTCAGGGAATCTGACTTCGCACCCGGACAGGTTCAGTACCACATCCGACGACTGCTGGATGAGGACCACCTCATCCGCGAGGAGTTCTACGGCCGGACCCACTACTACCCGCCGGAGTACGACGAGTGGGAACGAGCCGCGCTGGCGCTGTTCCGCCGGGAAACCGCCCGCGAGATCGTCGTCTACCTGATCGAACACGAGCAGGCTGCACCCGCAGACGTCGCTGACGCACTCGGGATCGCTCGCAGTTCGCTCGAATACCACCTCGATCGACTGGTCGACCACGACATTGTCGAGAAGCAATACGACGAACGAAACCGCGTCCGCCTCGCACTCGCCACCCCTGAAGCGACGGGACGACTCTTGACGACGGTGACCCCGACGGTTCCCGACCGGCTCGTCGATCGGTTTTCCCGACTCGTCGATGAGTTACTCGCGGGTACGGCCGAGTCGTAACCGCGGTCCAGGCAATACCGTTGCCCCGGGCCGTCCTCGAGCCGGTCGACTCAAGCGTCCATTATTGCATCCCGGGTACGTCCTCGAGTCGGTTGTAGTGGTTGTTCATTACGTTTAGCGTGGCGATCAGCGCACCGAGGACGACGGGACCGTAGAACAGACCCATGATACCGAACGCGTACACGCCACCGAGGACGCCGAGGATGATCACGGCTGGATTGAGGTCGGCGTACCGATCGACGAGGATCGGTCGGAGGTAGTCGTCCGAGAGCCCGACGACGACCGTGCTATAGGCGAACAGCGCGACGGCCAGGAACGGCTCGCCGGTCAGGAAGAGGAAGATCACGGCGGGCCCCCACACCAGGAACGAACCGACCAGCGGGACCAGTGAGAGAATAATCATGACGACCGTCCAGAACGCGGCATTCGGCACGCCGGTCGCGAGCAGTCCCAGACCGGCGATCGACCCCTGAATGATCGCGATCAGGACGTGACCTGCAAGAACGGCCCACATGACCGCATCCAGTTCTCGATAGAAATCGTCCTGGGCCTCGTCGGGCAACGGCGTCAGGTCACGAATCCAGGCCAATAGCGCGCTCCCGTCCTTGAGGAGGTAGTAGAGCAAAAATATCGCAACCCCCAGCCCGATGACGGTGTGGGTGAGCGCGCTGAACCATGCAGTCGACTGCTCGAGAACCATCCCGCCGACGCCCTGTGCGGAATCGGCTAGCACGGCTGTCAGATCGACACTCACGCCCGTTCTTGCTTCGATGAAGCGTTCGATCTCGGCGGTCTGGAGCGCATCCGCGTCGGCGTTTTCGATGAGCCGGCGTGCGTCGCTTGCGACCGCCGCAATAATCACGATCAACGGGACGACGACGCCGGCGACTGCGAGGACGACTAGCCCGAGCGCGGCGACCGGCGGCGGAACTCGCCGCTCGAGTCGCGTCTGGACCGGATAGAGGACGTACGCCACGAGAACGGCACCGAGAACGTACTGTGCAAAGGGAAGGACGAGCAACAGCGAGAGATAGGCGAAGAGTCCGACGAGAACGAGGAGAAATCCCTTGCTGAGGTTCACACCTATTATTTTGAGAGTCGACGGAATAAAACCACTCCTTGAACCTATCTGTCAGTTGGATTGTCGTCAGAAGCCGTCACACGCCTTCAAGGGGCTGGTTAGTGAACTCATACCCGAATGTCGACTCAGCTCGATCCCCTTTCGCTCTCGGCCGATCTTCTCTATACAGTCAAGACCGAGGGCGATGCCGATCCGCTGCGAGAGCACCTCGCTGCCCTCGAGCGGTCACAGCTTGAACGAGCGCTTGCAAACCGCGAGGGAAAACTCGCGTTCTGGCTCAACTGTTACAACGCCTACGCCCAGCTTCTTCTGGAAGACGAGGTGGCCGAGCTTCACGAGGGCGGATTACTCGATCGCTGGAAGTTTTTCGGTCGCGATCAGGTTCCTATCAGTGGGGTCTGGCTCAGTCTCAACGACATCGAACATGGCCTGCTCCGAAGCTCGAAACACCCGTGGGGGCTCGGCTACCTTCCGCGACTGTTCCCCACCGCGTTCGAACGCCAGTTCCGCCTCGAGGAGTGCGATCCCAGGGTTCACTTTGCGCTGAGTCACGGGGCCGAACACTGCCCGCCGATCGCGGTCTACTCGCCGCGAGATGTCGACGAAGAACTCGATATCGCCATCGAGTGGTTCTTGGAGGAAAACGTCACCTACGATGCCGACGAAAATGTCGCAACGGTCCCGCGGCGCTTCCGGCAGTACCGCGGTGACTTTGGAGGGACCAGGGGTATCGTCTCGTTTCTTCGAGAGTACAACGCCATATCGACCGATGCCACGCCCTCCCTCGAGTACGAACCGGTCGACCGTTCAGCGGACCTCGACGTCGACATGGACGGCGACGAGACGCTGGACGGGGGCGATATTCGACCGTGAGTTTCGTTTCCACAGTGAACAACCGTCTGGGCTCTCAGTTGCGCCGCACTATCGTCGCCGTCGAGGCGCTTCGCATCACGCCGCGTACGGCCCGCTCGGCGTTCGACCGCGAAACGTACCCTTCCCCGCTGTCGGCGAGTATATTGCCGTTCCAGTGAACGAGTCGCCAGCGCCACTCGTCTGCGTTGTCTTCATACACCTCGAAGCGGCTGGTTCGATCGGATTCGCTCGTCCGGTCGGCAACTCCGGAATCCGTTTCTTGGACCGTCACTGTCGTTTCGGCCGTCTCGTCGTCGGCCGGCGATTCGCTCCGTTCCGTGACTCCCTCGAGCGGCATCACCGCCGCCGCGGGTGCCGCATCCGCGTCGTCCGTTTCGTCCGTAGTGTCTCGCGTTTCCGTTCGCTCGGCGCTTTCGCCGGCAGAATCGTCCGTGGTCCGGACGCTCGAGTCCCCGGCCTCGTCCCAGGCGAATTCCAGTTCCAGTTCGGCGACTGGCGGCTCCAGCGTCGGATCACGCTCCGCCTCGAACGCGGCGGTGAGACGCTGCGGGAGGTCGATTCTGACCGTTCGCCCGTCACCGCGCAGGCGAATGGGTCGCCCGGTCTCGAACGCGGTCGCGAACTCCCCGAGGACGGCGGCGAGTTCCTCGCGGTCGTAGGCGCGCTCGAGGTCGAACTCGTTCGCGCTCGACTCCGATCCTCTGTCAGCATCGTCAGGTGCGTCGACCATATCGTCGGTACGACGGCCGCGAATTAGTATTTCGTGCCAGCTCCTGGAGACCGACGGCCACCGTCGCTCGATCGATCGGCGGAAGCAGACCGTCTGAATAGCCGGTGCGTTTTTGTCGGCGCGCTGCCTTCGCTCGCTCGTGACTTCACCCGATCGGTATGGTGACCGGGAGTTCATCTTCGAGCGCGATGCGTTTTCCTGTCGACACTGCGGCGTCGTCGACGACGATCTGACGAGCCTCCGGACCTATCCTGTCGGCAATATCCCTCTCGAGGGCGATGTACACGAAAGCGGGGTCGTAACCGTCTGTACGGAGTGTTTAGCCCCGCTTGAGAACTCGCCTTCGACGGAGCCTGACGCCACTGACGACCTGTTTCATCTCGTCCGTGAGACCACGCAGGTCCAGGGTGCGACGATCTCCGACGTCGCGGACTTCGCGTCGGTCGCGACGTCACTTCCAGATACGCTCGAGGCCGCCGTCGACGACGAGACGCCCGCCGACCTCGAGACCCCAGTCGCCGAGTACCAACGCGCTCGACGCGACGTCCTGCTTGCGCTCGACATCGTCGACGCTCGTCTCGACCGTCTCGCCACCCTCGAGTCAGCCGTGGATCCCACCGTTCGGTCCGCGCTCGCTGCGTTTTCGGAAACGTCGACTCAGTTACAACGGACCCTTCGCGAGGTCGTCGCGGCGAGCGAAACGGTCGCTACCGGCCACGGTCGCTGTCACGGCTGTTTTGCCTCCCTCGAGGAGGCCGAAGACGAAACGTGCTCGACCTGCGGGCTCGTCGCCCATCAGACAGTCGATTGGGAGCAAGACGACGGGACCCTGGCGTTCGACCGACTATTCGAGACGATCAACGAGACCCTTCGGGGGGCCTCCCAGACGACCGAGACGCTGACCGACCGGACGATGGTACTCGCCGAGCAGTTGGTCGAAGAATGATTTCGTCCGGTCTGGTTTACCGACAGGGAGCCGAAGACGACGGGCGCACGGCCGAGCATACTGAAGCAGCCACCCCATCCAACGAACTGCATATGCGGCGGTCCCTCCTACCGCAGACGTGATGGCGACACCCACAGGCGCGAATGCGGTGACAGTATCACGTTCTCGAAGAGACAGCTGAGAAGGGTGTACCGATCGTCATTCGTAGTCGATTTCGTACTATTTTCGAGAGCAAACAGATGATGGCAGTGGGTGGTGCCAACTGCTCGTGAACGATCGCTGTCGCCTACAAGCCCGTCGCGGCCTCGAGAGCGATATCGATGGCTCGGCCGACGTTGTTTTTGGCTTTGTCCGGGAGTTCCTCGTCCTCGGTGTCGGTCCCTTTCTGGGTCCCTTCGACGAGGTTTCCGTCGACGGTACAGATCGCACCGGCACGCAATCCTCTGCGGCGAGCGAGCGTAAAGACCGCGGCGGCCTCCATCTCGACCGCCAGCAAACCGGCGGCTTCCCAGTCGTCGACGGCCGCGTCGGTCTCGGCGTAATAGGCGTCGTCGGAGGCGATCGGCCCCACGTGGACATCCTCGTCGTTTGCGTGTGCGGAGTCGACCAGCGCAGACAGCACGTCGTAGTTCGGCACGGCGGGATACTCGACGGCCTCGTACCGTTTGCTCGTCCCCTCGTTCTTTGCGGCCCCGGTCGCGACGATCATGTCACCGATTTCTATCTCCGACTGGAGCGCGCCGGTCGTCCCGACGCGGACGAACGTCTCGACGCCGACGTTTGCCATCTCTTCGATCGCGATGGCGGCCGATGGACAGCCGATTCCGGTCGAGCAAATCGTCAATTCTCGTCCCTCATACGTGGCGTTGACGACCTTGTACTCGCGGTTACGCGCTATCGTTTCCGACTCGTCACAGTGATCGGCGATGCGATCGACCCGCCCCGGATCGCCCGGAATGAGTGCGATATCCGTCAGATCGCCGTCGTCTACCAGTAGGTGTGGCTGCGTCGCCATACCGTCGCGTTCCGCGGGCGGTGAGAAAAAAGGTTCGAGGAAGGGTCGAGGCGCATCGCCGATATCGACGCCACCCCGTTCCCCGCGTTCAACCGTCGACTATCCGTTCGGACGCACTTCAACGCGGCCGGGTCGGACCGTGACCACCGCGTTCTCTATTTCGAATTCGACGGTTCCTTTCGCTCGGGACCCGCCGCGGTTCGTCTCCGCGAAGAGGCTGTCGAGCGCCTCCGGATCGATGTAGTCGTATAGCTGCGTGCTGGCCGCGGTAACGTCGTCACCGAAATACTGAGCCAGCGCCATCGCAGCGGCGATACTCGGCGGTTCGTCCGCACGTCGTTCGTACTGGATGCGACGTCTGAAGCCACATCCATTGGACTGGTTTACCCTTCCTTCCGTCATGTCTCTCAGCCACGATACTGTGACTGTCTATCTGAGTGAGCAACGGCCCATCCCATATAACTACCGTCAGACAGCAAGGGGTGAGAACCGCACGACTGCGATACGCTATCGGCGTTGACTAACCGATAAATAGGTTCTGGTCACGATCGCTACCTGAGCAGGTCCTCGACCGCGTCGAACGTCGGTGCGCTCCGCGCGCCGTTCCTGCTCGCTGTGAGCGCACCGCAGGCATTTCCGTACGCCAGTGAATGGGCGATATCGCCACTGTCGAGCCACGTCGAGAGAAATCCAGCGGCGAACGCGTCGCCCGCACCGGCCGTATCGACCGGGTTAATATCGAATCCCGGGTGAACGACGGCACCGTCAGGCGTGTACGCTTCCGCGCCGTCGGCCCCGCAGGTGACGACCACGATTTGACCCTCGGCCGTCTCGTCGGCTCGGCCGTCCCCGAGCAGCGCCGTGGCTTCCCGATCGGTGACGAAAATGACGTCGGCGAGTCCGAGAGCCCCGCCGAAATCCCGATCGGCGAGTCGACGACCCGGATCGAAGCTGATCGACAATCCGTCCTCCGTGGCGATTCGCGCAATCGCAGCCGCGGTGTCTGGGCGCTGTCCTGTGAGGTGGACGTGGTCGGCCCCGCGGATACGTTCGGGCTCGAGGTCATCCGGCGTGATGGCCTCGTTGACGCCGTCGTTACCGAGTATCGCGACTTCCCCCCTCTCGTCGACGAGCAGGTACTTGACGGCCGTGTCGGCCCCCTCGACGACGCGTACGCCATCCAGGGAGACGCCCGCCGCCTCGAGTTCGCGGCGTGCGAGCAGGCCGTTGTCGTCATCGCCGACGCTGCCGATCAGTTCGGTCTCGACGCCGAGGCCAGCGAGTGCAGAGGCAACGTTGGCTGCGCTGCCCCCACCGGACTGGCGCTGCGAGCGGATCGACGCCTCACCGTCGGCTTCGGGGAGCCTGTCGACGCGAAGGGTCACGTCCCAGTTTACGTGGCCGGCGGTGAGTACCGTTACCGAATCCATTCGACGATACCGGGAGGACGGTGTCGGCCGGCAAAAATCTAGTGACGAGCGACGGTGATCGACTCGTGACGGTTCCGGTACGTACGGGGGAGCCGACGAACGACTCCTGCAGGAGCTGCTCCCATCGGAGACGGCTGAGCGACCAGGGACGCCGAGATGCCGACTGATCGGTGCCGTCTACAAAACTACCCGCGAGTGTGGACGGCGGTGTACAGTATCCAGAGCAGAATCGGCCCGATTGCGGGAAACGCGATCGAGAGAACGAACATCACACTCGTCCACTCGTCCGGACGAGTACTGTGCTCGCTCGCTTCGCGGTACATTCCGACCGTCGGAATCCCGACCATTCCGATTGTGACCAGTATCAGCAGTATCAAATGTATAAAATCAGCCATTTAGTATATATTATAAACTGCCATATTATATATTTTTGTCAGCTCTGGTGGGGCAGTGTCTCTGTCGCCAATACGTAATCGAAAACTGCTACAGCGCCGATTGTTCGTCTTCGCCGACCTTCAGGCGACGGCGAACAACAAGGTATTGTGAACGGCCGGCCCGAGGCCGACCGCGGCGACCAGCGCGAGGATCGTCCGTGCCTGCTGTGGTCGTTCATCGACGTACTCCCGGAACAGTCCGAGGATGACCATCGCGAGAACGACCTTCACGAGGACGAACAGCCAGCCGGCGCCGATGTACTCGGCGGAGGGCAGCGATTCGCTGGTCTGGAGGATCAGCAGCGAGAGTGGAACGTCCTCGCCGACTCCGATGATGTCGTAGCCGATTGCGGTCGTGACCCCGTCCAATGCGTGTCCGAAGACGACGAGTGCGCCGGTTGCGCTCGTCGTCGTGGCGACGTCAGTAAACCAGAGACTCAGGGCGACCCAGGCGATGGCAGTGACGATACCGGCGACGACGACGCTGATGACTGGCCAGAACGGCTCGAAGGTCCCCATCTCGACACTGCGAAAGATGGCGAACATCGAGAAGACGCTGAAAAATGCCGTCCCCGTGATCCCGACGAATCGGTGAACCGTGGGCTGGAGTCCCCCGACGTGGAGAAAGACCGCGATGACCCAGACGATTCCCGCCACGATCGCCGTCACTGCGTATACCATCGGGGCGCTAAACAGAGGAGCGATACTCTCCGGAAACGCGTCCAATTTGTACAGAACATGGAGGCTCGAGCCGAACATCATCCACGGTGCAAACGCCAGAACCGTAAAATCCGTCACCGGCGGCTCGATCGCCCACAACAGTGCAATGACGCTCCCGAGAATCACCACGACCGGAACCAGCAGGTACCATGGCGGGACGACGAACCCCTCGGGTAATACCATAGGGGTACTACCACACACCAGTGACTAACACTTTCCGGTTGGTGAAATAATCAAATTTTCATCTATTTTCTCGTCGTGTGTTAGCGGAGACGGTACGGACCGCCAGTCAAATTTCTGGCAGGTTTTGGCCGTTCTCCACTTTCGGTTCTGTCAGGCCTCCCATGGTTCGTCGATCATCTCGCCAAACAATTCCCGCATGAGTGTCACGATGCTTTCGGGCGGAAACTGTCCGTGTTCGGTCACGATCGCGTCGACGTACCGCGGCGGCGTGACGTCGAAGGCGGGATTTTCGACGGCTAGCTCGGTGCCGGTCTCGAAGGCAGCGTCTGTCTCGGGGGATCGCACGTCGGTTTCGCCGTCCTCGGCTGTAATCGTCTCCGGTGGCCTCTCATCTTCACGTCTCTCTTCCGCTCGGTCGTGGTCGTTGCCGGTGATCGCGCCGCGCTCGACGTCCGTGAGTATCTCCGTTTCGTCGCGCATCTCGATCTCGACGCTGTGGCCCGTCAACGTATCCGGATGGAGTTTGATCGTTTGAGCCGCGACCATCACGGGAACGCCCCGCTCGCGGGCGTTGACTGCCAATCCACTCGTCCCGATTTTGTTGATCACGCTGCCGTCCGCCGCGATGCTGTCGGCCCCGACCAGGACGTGATCGGCGTCGTCCAGATATCGCCGCGCCGCGTTGTCCACGATTAGCGTCACCGGTACTCCCCACTGGCGCAACTGCCGCGCCGTGATATGGCCTTGCTTCCGGGGGCGGGTCTCCTTGACGATCGCCTCGAGATGCTTGCCGCTTTCGAGCGCCGCTTCGACGCACGCGAGGGCGTCCGTCGAATGGCAGTGAGTCATGACGGTGTCGCCGTCTCGCAGGCGGTTTGCGCCGACGTCGCCGAGTTTGTCCTGAGCCTGTGCGAGATTGCGCTGGAACGACTCCGCGCTGGCGATCGTCGTCGACCGGAGGTCGGCGACCGTATCGCCGTCCATTCCCCGCAGGACGTACCGAAGAGCGTTCGGGAGGCTGACCGCAGTTGGCCGGGTCTCGTAAAGCGTTCTGGCGGCGGCACGAAGTTGGCGCCGGAATGCTGGTGCGTTCTCAGCCTCGGACTGATCGGCCTGGGTCGCCAGTGCCGCCGCCGCAGCGTCGGCGATCGTCGCCGCCCCGCGAATCCGCATCGCCGCGATGTCGTCGGCGGTGGATTCGACGGCCGGGACGACGCTGGGTTCGGCATCGGCCATGGGATCGAGTTACATGGCGCGGCTGAAAAGGGTGCTGTCCGCTGAGACCGGGAGTGAAGTACCTCGGTGTCAAGGGGTTCGAGAGACCGACGGTCTCTCGTCATCACGAAACGGCGACGCCGTTTCGGACGGCCCCGAGGCACTCTCGCTGTATCTCTGTAGAATCCACCGTGGCTGCCTGACGCGTCCGGCGAATCGCCACGGCGGCCGGGTGCCAGTAGTCACCGTCACGACCCCAGTCGAACGATGGGGCGGTACTCTCGGCGGTCGGGCTCTCTCACTCCGGGCGATGCTCTCGATACGCGACAATCGTTTCCGTAAGCAGATACCCACCGACGATGAGAACGAAAAACGCTGCCGAGACTGCCTCGAGTGTGATAGTTCCGATCGTTCGGTCACCGGCGTAGAGAACGAGTACTCCGCCACTGAGTACTGCGCCGAGCATCGCAAGGTACCGCCACCGTGCGTCGGATGGAACCATCCCGTCATCTCCGCGGATCGCGAGATAGAGATGTCCACCACCGAAGAAAATTGCATAAAAGAGTACGAGGACCGCGGTCGCAGCAGGTCCCGTTCCATCCCCGATATCGAGAGCGCCGGCGACGAGCAAGACGACTACTGCGAGGTACACCGCACCGAAATGCACGACCGTCTCTTGAGAAACCACATCATATAACCCATCAGAATAATAATAAGTGTTACGAAAATTATAGTGAGTTTAACCTGTCAGCCGACTCGCGTCGACGGATAGAACCGACAGCGACGACTCTGTAGCGAGGGCTGGTTCGCCCCAACACGTGGTCCGCGGAGCAGAGTCCCACCGCAACTTCGGCAGCGTCGGAAAACGGATGTCCGGCGAACACCCTCAGTCCCCTACTCGGTCCGATCCCAGGCCCCTTCGCAACGATCCCAGGCCCCTTCGAAACGATCCCAGGTCCCTTCGAAACGATCCCAGGTCCCTTCGAAACGATCCCAGGTCCCTTCGAAACGATCCCTCGTGACCTGACAGCGACAGGGGCCGTGTTGGTGACGGAGGGTGCCATATCGTACGACCTGCGCAACCGGGTCAACAGATCTCTCTCGAAGGCAGCGACATCGCTGGGAACGGCTCTCTGATTCCGCCGGCCACGCGACCCCGCCGCGAGTACCGCCCCTCTAACGAGCTCGCCGACCGAAGAGTACGTTCGTTTCGTCCTGCATAACGGGAGTTTCACAACCACTATACCGGCTTCGGTTTGACCTCTCACGCGTCCTATGACCCAGGAAGTAGGTCCTCTTGCTCGAACGTTGTCGCTGCCGTATTACGAAGACGCTCTGCCCGCGCACGATCGGTTCCACGCCACTCGGGTTCGCGATTTATCGGTTCGGCTGGCAAACGAGTGCGAACGACCCGTTCAGAAGGACGTACTCGCTGCTGCAGCGTGGTTACACGACATCGGTCGTCCGCGAGAACGAACTGGAGAGATCGACAATCACGACGAATGGGCCACGGCGGAAGCGGCGGCGCTTCTCGAGGCCGAAGCGGTGTCGTCCGAGCGGATCAGCGCCATCACCCACTGTATCCGAACGCACAGTATTCGATCTAGTTCCCCGGAGCCGGAGTCGCTCGAGGCGAAATTACTGTTCGACGCCGACAAACTGGACGCTACTGGGGCACGCGGTATCGTCCGTCTTGCCTGTATCGTCGGCGAGAGATCGGGAAAAGCGGGCGAAAAGTTCGCAATAATCGACGACTCGTCGGCGTCTGAAACGTCGTCAATGGATCGTCCGGATATCACTCTCCTCCGAGAGTGGGCACGGGAACGTCTGGATCACTTGTATACGTCACCTGGACGTCGTCTCGGTAAGTCGCGATGGCGTTTCATGGACGAGTTTTTCACACGGTTCGAGAGCGAAATCGGTGTCGACGGGGACCGATAACGCAGTTCAGTTGTGTCGATGCCGTCACGAGGAGCCGGTGGAGACGAAACGGCCGCTCGAGAATCCGCCCTCGTAGGCAGGTAAACACGTACTGCTGTCGTGGTACCACGAGAACGCCACGCCGATCCCAGCCGACTCGAATGCACGAAATCGAACTGCGGTTCGCTCGGCTCACGGTTCCCGTTGGTTACCGTTCGCTTTCGAGGCCGAGCGAAGTGATGCCTCGTACCGCTCACCGCAGTGTAGCGTGGGCCAGCGCGGACTGGATTCCCAGTTCCACACGATGCCAGCCGACGCGACGATCGGGCGGCTTCTCCGGTCGACGCGACGAACGGGCGGCTTCTCCGGTCGATGCGACGAACGGGCGGCTTCTCCGGTCGACGCGACGAACGGGCGGCTTCTCCGGTCGACGCGATGATCGGGCGGCTTTTTCCCCGCTCGGCGAGTCGACTCGCGTATGAACCGCAGCGAACTCGCTCCCCTGATCGACCATACCGCCCTTGGCCCCGAGACGACTCCCGCCGACGTCAGGAACGTCCTCGAGGCGGCAACGGAACACGGAATGAACGCCTGCATTCCGCCGTACGCCGTCGAGGAGGCGGCAGAGTACGCGCCCGACGTTACTCTCGCGACTGTCGTCGGCTTTCCACACGGCCAACATAGCCACGAAATAAAGCGCCGCGAGGGAGTCACGGCCTGGCAGGCCGGCGCTGACGAACTCGACGTGGTAATCAATGTCGGCCGCCTGCACGCGGGCGAGGACGACACCGTCAGGGCCGAAATCGCGGAACTGGTTGCAGCGGTTCCGATCCCGGTGAAGGTGATCATCGAGACCGCACTGCTGACCGACGCAGAAAAGCGCCGGGCCTGTGAAGCCGCGGTGGCGGCTGACGCGGCGATGGTGAAGACGTCGACCGGATTCGCAGGGAGCGGTGCGCCGCAGAAACGCCGTGGGAACGGTGGCGCAACCGTCGACGACGTCGACCTTATGAGCGAGTATCTTCCCGTCAAGGCAAGCGGCGGGATCAGCAGCTACGACGACGCGATGGCCATGCTCGAGGCCGGTGCCGACCGGATCGGTGCCTCGAGCGGCGTGGCGATCCTCGAGGGAGCGCCAGAGTAAGCCGCTCGAAGCCGAATAGTTTAGGTCGATCGGAGCCACATTCAACGGAGAGAATGCTCGAGGGAGTGCGGGCGCAGTTATACGCGCTCGCGAGGCGACTTCGGCGGCTCGAACGGCGAGAACTGGACGCTCTCTTCCGGTGGATCGAGCAGACGGGGAACCTCCTGCATGTCTCAGTGCTGGTGTTCGTCCCGCTTTTGATTGCCGTAGTGACGTGGCTGTCGAACGTAACCGCGGCTGTCTCGTTTCTCCTGTTTCCACCGCTTGCCTCGGGAACGTACACCCTCTTTGCCGACCCGGAGGGGAAGTACGCGACACCGTGGAAGTTCGTCGGCGGCATGACCGTCGGCGCCTGCTGTGGGTGGTTCGCACTCGCACTCACGGCCACTCTCGGCCTGAACGCCGGCGGGATTAGCACGTCTGGTGCTGCTTTCAGCGTGCTCTTTACCGGCATCTGCACCTGGGTACTCGACCTCGAGGAGCCGACGGCCTTTTCGACGTCCCTGCTCGTCCTCGTCACCGGGAACGCACAGTTCGCGTACGTCCTCGGGATCGTCGTCTCGAGTTCGTTCGTCGCCGTCGCGTTCGTCGTCTGGCGATCCCGGTTCTACGAGCAGCGCGCCCGATATCTCTACGGGACGACCGGCGGAGACGATCACGTTCTCGTACCGATGGCCGATGGCGACGAGACGGTTGCCCGCTTCGCCGCGTCTATCGCCAGCGCACACGACGCCGGGAAAGTCGTCCTCTTCGACGTCATCGACGAAGCCACGGCGGAGCGAGATGACGATTCCCCGTCGGCGGATCGTGAAAGCGATCGATCCGTCGCCGGTCACGAATCCCAGACGAGCGTCGACCGCGACGGCGAAACCGAGACGACCGCAACGGAACGCGTCGCCAGCGACGTCGGGCACCGCCTCGAGTCGCTCGCGACGGATCTCGAGGCCGCGTACGGCGTCCCGTGCGAGGTCGTCGTTGCGGCCGATGGCGGGCTTTCCGCGCAGATCGTCCTCGAAACTGCACGGCGCCAGAACTGTGATCTCATCGTCACGCCCTACGCCGAGGACGACCGCGGTGCCCTCTCGTCGTTCATCAGGGGACTATTCGACAGCGAGATCGACGTCATCGCGTTCCGCTCGAGCGGAGAGCAACGGCGGTGGCGCCACAGTCTCGTGGCCGCCCGAGGCGCCGGCGACACCGCCCGGGCGATGCTCGACTTTGCGATCAGGGTAACCGAGACCGGCCGGACGGTCAGCGTCTGTACCTGTATCGATACCGAGTCGAGACGGCGCACGGCCGAAAACACGTTGGCGAACCTCGTCGACGCGTTTTCGGGCCCCTTCGAGACGCACGTCGCTAACGCATCGGTCCAGGCCTATCTGTCGCGTGTCGCACCCCGGTACGACGTGGTCTTCGTCGGATCGAGTACGGACCGATCGGCCGCCTCGCGATTCGTCTCGCCGCCGACGTTCAGAAAACTTCGTGACCTCGAGGCGGACATTGCGATCGTCCACCGAGGTCGTCATCGATAGGCCGCGGTCGCCTTCGACGGTGGCGGCTATCATTCGCTCTCGAGGATCCGATCGACTACCCCGGTCTCGTCGCGGCCCAGCGCCGATTGAACCAGCAGATGCCCGCCGAGCTGGGCGGGGCTGATGACCGTGTCCGCGCCAGCCCGCTCGAGTTTCTTGACGTTCTCGCGGTCGGTCGCGGCGGCGACGATCCGCGTATCAGCCGCCAGTTGACGTGCGGTCAGGACCGTCAGTGCGTCCTCGGCGTCGTGGTTCGTCGCGACGAGGATCGCGGCCGCACGATCGATCTTCGCGCGACGGAGCGGTTCCTCGTCGCTGGGATCGCCGATGACGACAGCGATGCCCCGTTCGGAGAGTGCGGTCGCGGCTTCGCGGTCGGTGGTGACGACGACGAACTTCCGGCCGCTATCCGCGAGTTCGTCGACGATCGGTTCCGTCAGTTCGCCGTAGCCGAGCACGAGGATGTGCTCGTCGAGTAATTGGAGCTGTGATTCGGTCATCTTTCCGAGTGTTTTCGAGATTCGATCCTGGATCAACGGGCCGACGAGCGCCCCGATGGCGATACCGAAGCTGGCGACGCCCAGGACGAGAACGGACATCGTAAACAGCAGTCCCTGAACCGACTCCGGGTTCGGCGTGACGTCGCCGTAGCCGACCGTACTCGAGGTGATCAGCGTAAAGTAGAACGCGTCGAGGATGTCGTTGATGCCGTCGAAGTGATCCCGGAGTGCGTAGCCGCCGATGGTGCCGTACAGCTGGACGCCGACGAGTGCGGCACCGGCCGCTATCTGCGTCGTGGTGAGCGAGAGCGATTTGTCGAACCGGTCGTAGGTCAGCAACAAGAACGGGATCGAGACGACCGAGAGGGCGACCAGCGGGAGCGAGTATTGACTCGACTGGAGGAGTCCCTGTGCCGCAGTCAACGGGAGCAAAAGCAGCGTCGCCCACCACCCAACCCTGAGGCCGCGCCGGAGTGCGAGCGCGCTGCCGACCATCGTAAATCCGGTGAGTGCCCCGGTGAAGGCCGCGGCGCTTTGAATCGCTTCGGGAACGTATCGGTGGAGGGGACCCGGGTTCGGGTTCCAGATGTTGAGAACCGCGGTGGCGACCGAGAGTAGCGCGACCAGTAGAACGAGGCCGACGGCCATTTGCGTCGTGAGGACTCGCCGCCAGTTTTCAGGCAATCGTTCCCGAAGCGACCGGTCGCCGACCATACACACCGCAGTGGTCGGTATTAGTTAAACGTCTTCGTCTTCATCCGCGGACAGCCGCCCGAGATCGAAATCGGACGAGTACGATCCGTAGACAAAGGCCTGACAGTTCAGCGACCGACGGTCACCAGCACAGGCGAGTGTTCGACCACCCTATCAGCGACGGTGCCGACGAACAGCCGATCGATCTTATCGCCCCGTTGCTCCCCAGCAGGACCGCGTCGTAGTGGTTCGCGCGACGGACGATGTCCTGCGCCGGGCGGCCGATCGCGACCACGGTGTCTATCTCGGCATCGCGGGCGGCGACCAGCCCGCGTGCGCGATCGAAGACCGACTTGGTGCGCTCTTTTGCTGCTGTTTCGACGTCTTCCTCGAAGGCGATACTCATCGCTTCGCCCATCATCACGGACGGCTCCCCGATCACGGTGATGACGGAAACCGACGCGTCGGGGTGGTTCTCGAGTGCGTATCGAGAGCGCGTTCAGACATCGCTGAGTCGTCCATCGGAACGAGAACGCGAGAGAGCATACTGACGCTTCGACGAATGCCCGGGCAAATCTCACTCTGCCGATCGATTCGGCCGCAGTGGACGAGCCGGCGGCCGCAGTCTGTGACTCCGCACGTAACCGACGGCAACGCCTCGAACGAGCGCACGTCCGCGACCTGTGATATTACTCGACGATCCGCGATAATTTACTCACCGGTCCGTGTCAAGCGCCCGGCGACTGCCGTTCGGACCGACAACGACCCGTGCGGTGCAACTTTAACGATTCCGCGCCACCGCCCTACCATGCAATCGCTTCCGGTCGAAGTGTTGCTCGGCATCTATCTCGGACTCCTGACCGGTATCGTCCCCGCGTTCGTCGCCGGCGCGCTGGGCTTTCTCGTGCGATACTTCTCCGGCGTCACGTTGCCGGGATTCGGTGTCGTCGTCCTCGCGCTGTCGATCGCCAGCGTCCAGGGCGGCCTACTCGGACTCGTCGAACCGACCATCGCCCAGTCGCCGCGGCTGCTGGTCGCCGTACTGGTCGTCCTTATGCTCGCGCTCTACGCTCACAACCAGGGTGACAAACTCGGAGCCGAACTCCCCCGGCGCCTTTCGCTTACCTCCCTTCGACAGCGAACCCTCTCGGCCGACGTAGTGGAACTCGTCGGCTCCGTCGGCCAGGTGACGGTTCGACCAGCCGGCGAGATCTTTGACATGGAGGGCTACCCGCCGCTCTCGCCCGACCTCCGCCAAACCCTCAAGGCTGGATCGTGGCGACTTCCCGCCGATCTTCCCCTCTCGGAACTCGAGTCCCGCCTCGAGGAACGACTGCGAACCGATCACGATCTTGCTGACGTCGACATCGCCATCAACGAGCGGGCGCGGGCGACGATCACCGCGGCTCCGCCCTCCGGAAACCTCTCGCGACGCGTACCGGCGGGCAAGCGCGCCGTCTCGCTTGCCACGTTACTTCCGACGGGGCTTGCCCGCGGTGACGAGGTAATCGTCCGAGCAGCCGAGCGCTCGATCACCGGGACGGTCCTCAGCGCTCGGACCGAGATCGACGACGAACAGGACGCGGCTTCCGTCTCGCAAGATCCTGCGACCGACGAACTGGCGACCGACGGCGGCGAAGACGTAGAATCAGCCGTTCCCGAAGCGACCCCATCTGCTTCGACAGCCGGCGGGCCTGGTCGCGTCACCCTCGCGGTCGCTCGCCGGGACGTAAAACCAGTCCTCGAAGTCGAATCGCCGCAGCTTATCGTCCGCTCTCGCGGGACCAGCCGCGAGTTCGAGGCGTTCGCATTGGTCAAACGCGAAGGGTACGCGATCCGACGGCTCACCGTTGGCGCGGCCGGAACGGATACCGCCGCCGACAAACCGGCCGCGAACGCGTCGACAACCGACGTGACGGTCCTCGCGGTGCGACGACACGGAAGCGAAACCGGCGGTCGGCGCCACGGGTGGGTTTTCGGTCCCGGCATCGAGCGCCCGCTCGAGACCGGCGACGAGGCATTCATTGCGGGACCGGCGGACGCAACCGAGGCGTTCGTGGAGGCGCTTACACCATGATCCGATCCGTGCACGACCGTCGGACAGTCCAACCTAGTGTCGCCTCTCTCTGGACGATCCGATCACCCACGAGCGCTCTGGCTCGTCCGGATAGCGGTGGTGACTGTCCGTGATAGCTCCCCTCGTCTCCCAGCCGGTCTCGACCGAGACGCTGCTCCAGGCGACCGTTCGAATCGCCGGATTCGCCCTGCTTGCGAGCGGAACGGCCGCCGCAGTGGCGTTTGCCTACCGCTGGTACAGCGCCAACGAAATCCCAGAGGGCGTCGCGGTCCTGACCGGGGCCACGGTCGTCGCGCTCTGGTTGAACACTCAAAGCGCGCTGCAGCGCGCGATTATCGGCGACACAGGATTGCTCGAACCCGGCACTGCAGTCTACACCGTCGCTGCGTTCGTCGTGAGCGCGATCGCCGCCGACACCGGGCGTCGGCTGGGCGATTTTCTGGCCCGTGACGTGTTTTCGGTCGCCTCACCGCGGACGATCACCGAGGTTACACAGCTCGTTCGTGCGGCCGGCCGCGTCGTCGCAGTCGATCTCCCCGCCGATATCGACGACATCGACGGCTACGATCCGGTCGACGAGTCCGTGAAAGCAGATCTCGCGGGCCAGACGTTCCTCTTTCCCCGCCGACTGACCGTCGACCAGTTGCGAGACCGGCTGACCACTCGTCTCGAGCGCGACTTCGGAATCGGCCACGTCGACGTCGATCTCGACGCCGACGGGACGGTCGACTATCTCGCGGTGGGGAGTCGCCCGGCGGGGATCGGGCCGACGCTCGCACCGGGGACCGTCGCCGTCGCGCTCGAGGGCGATCCAGCGGCCGACGCCAGTCCGGGTGACGCGGTCCGCATCTGGACGCGCGAGGAGGGGTCCGCACGGCGCGTCGCCAGCGGCGAACTGCGCGCGTTCGCTGGCGACGTCGCGACCATCGCGCTGGATGCCGAAGCCGCCCGCGATTTCGACCCCGACCGCGAGTACCGGCTCGTGACACTGCCGGGCAGTCCAGACGCCGAACGGGACCTCGTCTCGTTGCTCCGTGCGGCTGACGAAACGGTGACGACGATCGCCATCGAGCCGGACGACCCGCTCGCGGGGGTGGCGATCGACTCACTGCCGGTCCTGGTACTCGCACTCGAGCGCGACGGCGACGGCGACGGTGACGGCGACGAGCACCTCGTACTGCCGGACGACGACGTTCGGTTCGCGACCGGCGATGTCGCGTACGTCCTCGGTCGACCGGATGCACTGCGTCGTGTTTCCGAACGGACGCTCAATTTGCCTGCGGACGGTGAGCACGAACCAGACGTGAACCGAGCCGACGACCGGAACCGAAACTCGGATTTCGACCGCGAGGATCGAACGGGGGAGGGCGAGTCGGGCAGAACGCAGCCACCGGAGCGGTAGCTACTTGCCGTCGGCAGCGAAAGCGCCACGTATGTCCACGGAGTGGAAACTATTCGCCGATCTCGCCGAACGCGCCGGTGACAAACACGTGGCCGTCGACGCGGCGGCCGGAGACACGGTCGGAGACGCCCTCGAGGCCCTGCTCGACGAATCGCCCGATCTCGAGGATCGCGTTCTCGACGGCGATGGCGAACTACGGTCACAGATCAACGTGCTTCGCAACGGAACGAACGTTCTGGTCGAGGAGGAAGGGCTCGAGACGGAACTCGACGAAGACGACGAGCTAGCGCTGTTTCCGCCCGTCAGCGGCGGATAACTTCGACCGGTACCGGAAGCCAGCGGCGACGACACTGAGATGGCTGAGACGGACTGTGACGAACGAAACGGTATCCGTCGAATTGGGTAACTATAGTCGCTCGAAACGCCCGGCCGTGCGAGTCCGAACGACACTCGCCCTCGCTGGCCGGGCGATCGCCGCCTGCGCCATCGGCCTCGGAACGCTCGTTAGCCTCGGCTGGTCCTCGCAGTGCTCGGCGGCGCCGCGATCGGCGACATCGTCGTCGCCGCGGCCGGCCTCGCGATCGATCCGGGAACGGGCCCTCGTCGTCGCCTTGCTCCTTGGCGCCAGCCTCACGTTCGTAACGTGGGCCGCCGTCCGACGTATGGTCCGCCGCAGTCGGCGCCGACTGCTCCGCGAGACGGAGCCGATAGACCCCGACGGAACCGGACGCGTGGCATCATCGGCGTCGCGGCTCGCGGCCCAGTTCGATCTGCCGATGCCGGAACTCCGTTCCCACCCCGCGACGACGCCGATCGCGTGTACCACCGCTCGCGACGGAAAGACGGCCGTCGTCGTTTCCGTCGGCTTGCTCGAGGCAGTACCCGATGCGGAACTCGAAGCGGTATTCGCCCACGAGTTCGCACACGTGGCGAACGGTGACCAGCGGCTGATGACGTGGGTGCTCGTACCGCTGATCGCATCTGAGGAGTTCTACGAGATGATGCACGACGAGGACGAGTTCGATCCGCGCCTCCTTCCCTGGCTGGTGACCGGCCGTCTGCTGACTACCTGCTCGAGGCTCGGCGTCGGGTTGTTTTCTCGCGGACGGGAGTTCGCGGTCGATCGGGCGGCCGTCGCCGCGACTGGCGAACCGGACGGGAGTTCGCGGCCGATCGGACGGCCGTCGCCGCGACTGGCGAGTCGAGCGCGCTCGCGTCGGCTCTCGAACGACTCGACTCGCCGGCGGCGCGGCCGTCGGACGACCTGCGGAAACATGCCGGGCTCCGTAGACGCGCTTAATATTCTGCCGACGCTGGACCCGGCGCGCGATGGCGGCGGCGGGCTGCTCGCGACCCATCCTGCGACGGAGCGACGCATCGCGCGGCTCCGCCGACTGGTCGATTGACGGCGCGACGAACCGCGTTTGGGATCAGCGACCCGTGAGATCGATTCCGAGTACGAAATCCGGTTCCTCGGAGATCGTCGTCCCCGTCGCAGCGGCATCGGTGACGAACCGCGCCGTTTCGGGGATCAGGACGCGCGTCTCGTCTGCGCCGCAGTCGGCCGCGTCTCGAGCGATCGCGGCGAACAGCGAGCGGGCGGCGTCGATGTCCTCCCACGCGGCGAGACCGTATTCGGCCAGCGTCTCGGACCGGGATTCGGTCGCGTCGTCCGACCCGTTCGAGTCGTCGGACCCGACCTCGCGTTCGTCCGTTCGCGACCGGTAGCCGACACCCGCGAGCCCGTCGTCACCCTCGACCGCAAAGACGGCCGTCTCATCGCTCAGTCGGTCGAAATCCTGCCGGGTGAGTTCCCGGACGGCCCACGACTCGTCGGGATCGAGGCCGAGTCCCTGCAGGTGCTTGCGCGCGTCGCTGTGGGTCCAGTAGCGCCAGGCCGCCGTCGGATCGCTCGAGACCCTGCACGGCCCGTTCGCGTCCGAGTCGGGGTCTGGGTGGGCGAACCGGAACTCGGTGATCGGTTCGTAGCCATTCGCGCGTGCCGCCCCGAGAGAAACCGTGTTCCACGAAAAAATCATAACACGGCCGACGGTCGCGCCCTGCTCGCGACTCCATTCGAAGGTCGCGTCGTTCAGCCGACTGCTCACTCCCTGCCGACGGAAGTCCGGGGCGACGCGCATCCCCTGAAACCACGCCTCGTCCGACGAGAGCATCACACCCTGTACGATGCCAGCGACCTCGCCGTCGACTTCTGCGAGGACGGTTTTCTTGCCGGTCTCGTCGGACTCCTCGAGCCAGTCGTGGTAGATCCGCGGAATGTAGTCGCCGCCGCGCTCGGGCCAGAGGTCACTGGTGAAGGCAGCGACGGCCTCGTAATCGTCGTGTGTGGCGCGCCGAATTTCGATAGTGGGATCTAGGGACATCGCTCGTTGATCAGTAATATTGGACACGACCAGACGAGAAAAAGCTACGCGAACGATACAGCGGCAGCGACTGTTGTACCGTAGTTTCACTGCTTCTTATCGGAAAAGACCAAGATATTCACAGCCGAGGGCCCCTCTAAGAATGGGCAGTCCACATGTACTTACACTGACCACGGAGTGTACGAGACGGCTGAGGCCAGTGAATAGCCGATAAACCCACCTATTGCGCCTAATATCATCCCGATAAAAACTGTAGCCGGATAAATAATAATTGAACTACCGATTGTCCAAAGCAGTACACCGCCATCGACTTGGATCGTTGGTGTAAGCTCCACCATGAGGAAGAAATAGACGAGCGGGGCCAGAACGATAACAGGGATTGCACCCGCATATCCGCCGGCTTTCACGGCGTCCCGCCAGGAACTTGCATAGAGAAATCCGGCGACAATACCTCCAAGGAGTATTCCGTAGCGAACTGAGTACGGTTCTGTGCCCATGGCAGATACATTGTATTCAACGATAGAAGCGAAACAACCGACGAGCGTCCCCCAGAGAACGGCCGAAGAAAAGTGACCACTGCTGATGGAGTTGATAATGTCGGCCCAAAGTGAGGAATGCTGGTGGGTCATGGCCTTATTCTCTATTTTTCTTTGAGTGTATTTAAACCCTGGGGCAAGCGATTTCCAAGGATTTTTGCATCACAGACCCAAACATAACATATTAATAATAATTATTTTAGCATAGAAGTTGAAAGTAGAATATATTTTAAATGTATTTCTAATACTAATAATTTTATATAGAAACGAATAAATATAACTACTTCTATTGCTCCATATATGTCGGAAAAAAAGAGGGCCTCGAATCACTCCTCGGCAGATAGCGCTGAAACGATTCGTACAGAAGATGGTATAGGGCACAACCGCCGAGCGATGATGAAACTAGCCGCAGGAACTGGAGCCAGCGCTCTCGCTCTGCCCGGACTGGCAACAGCAGACAGAGATTCAAATTCCAAAAATATGGAGACAACATCACGAGGCCCCTCTCAGAAACCGCCACAGCGCCGGTACAAGTGGGTTGATGAAGAGTACCTTGTTGACCCCGAGGACAGGAATAAGGATGGGTGGGTCGAATTCGAAACGGGCACAACTGAGGGAATTTCTCTTCAGAGTCACAATCAAGACCCGGGTCAGCGGACCTTTGGTGGTGAGCTTGGAGTTAAAGGGCTTAGTATCACTCTTGAAGCTGTGATCGGCGATTGTGAAGGCGAGTTTACGGTCGGAGCCTTAGGCCAATCAACAACTCACACGTTAACGTGTTCTAATGCTTGCCAAAAGAATAGACTTGATGGAGGTGTTGCATACATCGAATATGATATTTGTTATGATTGGGATGTGAATGAACTCACATACGAGGTAAAAAGTTGTACTTGGCACTTTACAGGATGGTCGTGCGGACATAAAAAGATAGAATCGTTCATAACAAAATAACTCAGTGCAGGGCATACCCTATCCTCGGACTTACTCGAATGTCGCGTCGTTCAGCCGTCGACTCACGACACAGCGACGATCCCGCAGTAACACGTATCCCCTGAAACCACGCCTCGTCCGGCGAGAGCATCACACCCTGTACGATGCCAGCGACCTCGCCGTCGACTTCTGCGAGGACGGTTTTCTTGCCGGTCTCGTCGGACTCCTCAAGCCAGTCGTGGTAGATCCGCGGAATGTAGTCGCCGCCGCGCTCGGGCCAGAGGTCACTGGTGAAGGCGGCGACGGCCTCGTAATCGTCGTGCGTGGCACGGCGAATCGCGATAGCGGGGTCGGAATCGGGTTGCATCGTCCGTCGATCGGTCGACTCTCACGCAGTCCCGCCGGAAAGAGCTTCGCCGGATCAACTGGGAATCGATCGATGTGCGAGAGGGAAAGGGGAAACGAGACGGCCATCACTCGACTGCCGACACAGCCTACGTCCACGGAACCGACCGTTCCTGAATTTCGCCGGCCAGCGACGTTCCCATCGCCTCTTCGACGTCCGCAGAGTTCGCGAGCGCCCACATCAATTTGACCTTCGCCGTTCCCGGTAGCGTATCGCCGCCCTCGAGGACGCCCGCCTCGAGCAGATCTCGACCGGTGTCGTAGACCCGGTCACAGACCCGGCCGGAGAGACATTGACTGGTCATAACGACGGTCGTTCCGTCGTCGACGAGTTCCTCGATTCGGGGGATGAGATCGGTGTGGACGTGGCCGAGGCCGGTCCCCTCGATGATCAGGCCCTCGTTCCCCTCGACGACGTCGAGGAACGCGGGGTTCATGCCGGGCGTGAACTTGAGCAGTTCGACGTCCTCCTCGAGGCCGGTCTTTATGCTGAGGTCGACCGCTCCGCGCTCCTGATAGTCCCGGTGGAACGTGACCGCCTCGCTTTCGTAATCGACCTCGCCCAGCGGCTCCGCGCCGACGGTCTTGAAGGCATCCCGTCGGGACGTATGATTTTTCCGCACGCGAGTGCCGCGGTGGAGCGCACAGACGTCGTCGCTCTCGGTTGCGTGCATGCAGACCAGCACCTCCGCACAGTCACTTTTGGCCGCCTCGACGGCCGACACGGCGTTCATCACGTTGTCCGACGAGGGTCTGTCCGCCGAGCGCTGCGACCCGGTGAAGACGATCGGGACGGGTGTCTCGAGCATGAACGCGAGTGCCGCGGCCGAAAACTGCATCGTGTCGGTGCCGTGCATGACGACGATGCCGTCGGCGCCGGCTTCGATTTCCTCGGACACCGCCTCGGCGAGGTCCTGCCAGAGGGGCGGTTCCATGTTCTCCGACAGGATGTTGGCGACGACGCGGCCCCGGTAGTTCGCCCGACCCGCGAGATCGGGAACTGCTCGCAGGACGTCTTCGGCGTCGAACTGGGCCGTCACCGCCCCGGTACGGTAGTCGACCGTCGAGGCGATCGTCCCCCCAGTCGAAAGGAGCGATATCGTCGGCAGGTCGTCGTCGAACTCGATCTCGGAGCCCGCGTTTTCTCCTGCAGTCTCGGCTTCGGTCTCGTCCGGACCCGTCGCGTCCGTCCCGTCGATCTCGTAGACGTCCTCCGCGAGGACCGCCACGTCGGCCTCGTCACGGCCGACGCCGACGTTGTAACCGCCCTCGAGTTTCACCACGAGGTGTTCCTCCGTACTCGAGGGGAGCAACACACCCTCGTACGTGCGATCCGCACAGTCGACGCGAACGCGGTCGCCTGGATTCATGAGGGAGCGTTGCGCCCCGGCGGACTTGAAGGCACGCTTTCCGCGAAATGCAACTGTTGTCGTTTCGGGACGTCCGTCGGTTCGGTGCACGACAGTATTTTCATAGCCACTCGAGTCGGATCATACCTGGACGGACTGCGGTAGAGAAACGTCGTCAAACGCAACAAATAAACCGTCGACCGATTACATACGTGATATGCAAATCGAGCCGCAAGCGTTCGACCGGGTTCTTTCGTCGATGTGTACGGAGCCCCACCCGGTCGCACGCGACGCGGCCGAGCGGTTTCTCGCGACGAACCCCGGCGATCCCGGCACCTATCCGAACGTGACGGCACTCGAAGACGATGCCATCGCCCTCCTCGGCGACATCGCAGGCCTGGACGATCCGTCGGGCTACATTACCAGCGGCGGAACCGAGGCAAACATTCAGGCCGTTCGAATAGCCCGTGAGCGGGCCGACACCCGCTCGCCGAACGTCGTCATGCCCGAGTCGGGACACTTCAGTTTTCAGAAAGCCGCCGACTTGCTCGGCGTCGAACTGCGAGTCGTCCCGACCGACGACAGGTATCGGGCCGACCTCGAGGCCGTGCGCGCAAGCGTCGACGACGATACCGTACTGGTGATCGGCGTCGCCGGGACGACGGAGTACGGCCGCGTCGACCCGATTCCGGAACTCGGCGACATCGCCCACGCCGCAGGGTCCATGCTCCACGTCGACGCCGCCTGGGGCGGGTACGTCCTTCCGTTTACCGACTACGAATGGCATTTCGACCACGCCGCCGTCGATACGATGGCGATCGATCCGCACAAGATGGGGCAGGCAGCGGTTCCCGCCGGCGGATTGCTCGTTCGTTCCCCGGACTTGCTCGACGAACTCGCCGTCGAAACGCCCTACCTCGAGTCGACGTCCCAGGCGACGTTGACCGGAACCCGCTCGGGTGCGGGCGTCGCGAGCGCGGTCGCCGCGATGGAGGAACTGTGGCCCGACGGATACCGGCGACAGTACGTCCGTTCGCAGAACAACGCCGAGTGGCTCGCCGACGCCCTCGAAAAGCGGGGTTATCGGGTCGCCGATCCGACGCTGCCGCTGGTTGCAGCCGACGTCCCCCGATCGACGTTCGACGCGTTGCGGGCGAAAGGGTGGCGCATTTCGAGAACCGCGACCGGCGAACTGCGCGTCGTCTGCATGCCTCACGTCACCCGCGAGATGCTAGCCTCCTTCATCGGGAACCTGGATCGGCTCGAGGTTCGCGCGAGCGTGCCCGTCGCGAGCGACGATTGACCGGATGGCCCGGCCGAACTGAGCGAATCGAGAACGGCTAACGGTGCTCGGCGATCGATCGTCGGACGCTGCGAGTACGTCCGCAAGCGGATCTGGTGTTCGTTAGCCGTCGAACCTCGGAGTGAAAGCTGCGTCAGGTTGACACTCGAGAGCTATCCCTGCACCTATAATATAGTAGTGTTTGTACAGATTCGGCTAAGGAAAAATTTGTATGTTCCATCTATGGGCCATAATGAGAGGTATTTGAAGACACTGGGCTTATCAATATGGATCAGTAAGGACAATACCATCCATGAGTGCTCGCTCGCGATTCGCCGACGTGACCGGCTTGCGTGGGCACCTCTCGGCTCACGACCGACACCTGCTGGGTTATACGACGGTCGCCCACGCGCTCGACCACGCCGTGATGTTGTCGATTCCGCTGTTCGTTCCGATCTGGATCCGACAGTTCGACGTCGGACAGACCGAGATCGGCCTCGCCGTCACGGTGATGGCTGCACTATTCGGCGTGACCGCGATTCCGTCAGGCCTTCTCAGCGATCACCTGGGCGCAGACGTACTCATTCCGATATTTCTCGGAGCGACCGGTGTCGCGCTCTTGCTGATACGGCTAGTCGACGGATTTCTCGGACTCACCGCCGTGCTCGGACTCGTCGGTGCGGCGGCGGGTCTCTATCACCCGCCCGCGTTGAGTCTCATCAGTCGGGAAGGCGACGAACCAAGCAAGGGCTTTGCATACCACGGACTCGGCGCAAACCTCGGGATCGGCCTCGGACCCCTGGTGTTGACGATCGGACTCACCGTCGTCGGGTGGCAGACGCTCCTTCCGCTGCTTGCGATCCCGCTCATCGGCTTTGCGTTCATCTTCTGGTGGCGCGGCCCGGACGACTATCCCGAGGCCGCCGCGTACACGGTCGATGGGGGGATCTGGCAGCAGTTACGCTCGTTCCTGCGCGTGACCTTCGGACTGCTCGTGGTGATGTACGTCGCAGCCGGTCTGTACTACCGCGGGGTTTTGACGTTCCTGCCGCAGTTTCTCGACACCGTCGGCACCCTTCCGGCACTGGACATCGCCGGCGCCACCTTCGAACCCGGCCGCTGGGTCTACTCGGCGATCCTGCTGGTCGGTGCCGTCGGTCAGATCGCAGGGGGTAACCTCGGTGAGCGGTACGGACCCGAGCCGGTACTTCTCGGGGTGTTCGTCGGCACCAGCGCCGTGTTGCTCGCACTCTCCGCGCTCGGGGGAACGACCGTATTGATCGCCGGGTTTCTCTTCGGCACGTTGCTGTTTACGTTACCGCCGCTGCAGTCCGCACTCGTCTCGAAGTACGTTCCGGACGCGAGCCAGGGCCTCGGCTACGGCCTCGTGTTCGCGATCAACTTCGGCGTCGGCTCACTCGGGGCGTCGCTCGCCGGTACCATCCTCGAGGAAGGGTCGTTCGAATCGCTGTTCCAGCTGTTCGCGGTTCTCCCGTTGTTCGCCTTGATCGCCGTGTTCGCTCTCCATCGGTACAGCGCGATACTGCGGAGCTGAAGCGATCAGACGTGAGCCCACCGATCATCACCGTGACGGGTCGGGTAGCAAGATGCGTGTCGGACGCTGTCCCTCCGTCTCGAGAGCGTTGCAGCGATCGGTACGGCGACGTCTAACAGGAGCACCCTGCCTCACCTTTCGTCGCGGTCGATCCGGCGATCGAAACCGGCGGGTTTTACGCCCGCCGACCCTTCGTGGCGACCATGAGCCACGACGAGTTTCCGACGGAGCAGCCCGCCGTCGTGACCTGCGGGTTGCCCTACGCGAACGGCGACCTACACATCGGTCACCTGCGGGGCTACATCGGCGCAGACGCGTTCAACCGCGCGCTCGAGGCGCTGGGTCAGGAATCGATCTACGTCTGCGGATCGGACATGCACGGGACGCCGGTCGCGGTCAACGCCGAACAGGAGGGGGTCGACCCGGAAGACTTCGCGCTGGAATGGCACCACCAGTACGAGGAGACGTTCCCGCAGTTCAACGTCGATTTCGACAATTACGGGCACACTCACGACGAGACCAACACCGAACAGACCCAGGAAATCGTCCAGACACTGGACGAGAAGGGCTACATCTACGAAAAAGAGATTCAGGTCGCCTACGATCCCGAGGCGGACCAGTACCTTCCCGACCGGTACGTCGAAGGGACCTGTCCCTACTGCGGCGCGAAAGCCCGCGGCGACGAGTGCGACGAGGGGTGCCAGCGCCACCTCGAGCCGGGCGAAGTCGAGAATCCGACGAGTACGATCACGGGCAATCCCGCGGAGTACCGCGAGCGAACCCACAAGTTCTTCGAGGTCTCGGAGTTTGCCGACTTTCTCACCGACTTTTTGGACGGTCTCGAGGGGACCTCGAACGCGCGCAACCAGCCCCGGCAGTGGATCGAAGACGGGCTGCAGGACTGGTGTATCACCCGGGATATGGACTGGGGAATCGACTATCCGAACGGAGACGACGGCGGCGATAGCGACCTCGTCCTCTACGTCTGGGTCGATGCGCCGATCGAGTACATCTCCTCGACGAAGCAGTACTCCGAGCGGGTCGGCAAAGACGAATACGACTGGGAGCGAGTCTGGAAGGACGATGTCTCCGCGAGTGAAGCGAACGGAGGCTCGGGAGAGCCCCGATCTTCCGGCGGCGAAATCGTTCACGTCATCGGTCGGGACATCATTCAACACCACACGATCTTCTGGCCGGCGATGCTCGAGGGCGCGGGCTACAATACGCCCCGCGGGATCGCCGCGACCGGTTTCATCACGATCAACGGCAAGGGCCTCTCGACGAGCCGGAACCGGGCAATCTGGGCGAAAGAATATCTCGAGGAGGGGTTCCACCCCGACCTGCTGCGGTACTACCTGACGACGACCGGTGGCCTCCAGCAGGACGTCGACTTCTCGTGGGACGCCTTTCAAGAGAAGGTCAACGGCGAACTCGTCGGCACCGTCGGCAACTTCTGGTACCGGTCGCTGCTCTTCGCCTATCGAAACTACGAGGGAACGCCGGATGCGGACGTTTCCGCAGACGTTCGAGAACGCATCGAGGGCGCGATCGGCGACGTACGCGAAAGCGTCAACGACTACTCCATGCGTGGGGTTGGACAGGCCGCGACCCAGCTCGCGCAGTTCGGGAACGAGTACATCCAGCGAAACGAACCCTGGAAGCTCACCGACGACGAACCCGATGAGGCCGCACAGGTCATCCGCGACTGCGTCCAGATCGCCAAGGCCGTGGCCGTCCTCGTAGAGCCGATCACCCCCGACAAAGCCCAGCAGCTGTGGGGCCAACTCGGCGAAGACGGCGATATCGCAGACGCTCACTTCGAGGACGCACTCGAAGCCCCACCGCGGACCTTCGACGAACCCGGCGAACTCTTCGAAACGATCGAGGACGATCGCGTCGCCGAACTAACCGAAAAACTCGAAGACCGAGTCGAAGCGGCTTCGAGCGACGACGGCGGCGAGTCTACGGACGTCGATGCGGAAACCGAAAGCGACGAAACGGACGCGAGCGAAGCCGAGGACATGGAAGATACTGCTGATCTCGAGGCGCTAACCGAGGAGCGAATCAGTTTCGACGACTTCCAGGAGCTAGATATCCGTGTCGGCAAGATCGAAACGGCCGAGGGGATCGAAGGCGCGGACGACCTCGCGCGCCTCGAGGTCGACATCGGCGTCGAGACACGGCAGGTCGTCGCGGGTATCAAGCAGCTTCACGATCTCGACGAGCTACCCGGCGAGAAATGCGTTCTACTCGCCAACATGGAGAAAGCGGAACTGTTCGGCGTCGAATCGAACGGCATGATACTCGCTGCCGGCGAAGAGGCGGACTTGTTGACGACTCACGGCGACGCGGACGTCGGCGAGAAAATTCGATAGGTCACCCTCCGACTCCCGTTTCGGACCGGCCGGGATCGCTACGGGGTTGATTGTCTCGGCCCGTGTCGGCCGATGGAGGATCGGGACACGCTCGAGAATGTCGGTCGACGTACCGTCGCCATCAGATCTCGTCGACCAGGTTGGCGAACGAATCGGTGTCTACGATTGCCATCGTCTTTCCCTCGAGTCCGTGTCGATGGAGCGTCAGGGCCGACTTGAACGCGGCTTCCCGGTCGGCGGCGTCGAAGATGATGAGGAAGTCGTATTCGCCGAGGACGGCGTACGAGTGTCGGAGTTGCGAGTCGTGTTCTTCGAATTCCGTTTTGATCTCGCCCCAGATCGACGCCAGTTCCTGCGCGTTCTGAACGTCGCGGTCGTCGATGTCGACGAGCGTGGCGTAGGTGGGCATATCCGATCGGAGAACGGAACCGCGAAAAACGGCTCGCGTTGCAAGCGACGGGTCCGACGTCCCGTCTCAAACGGAAAAATGAGAACTCGGACTCGAGTAAGTCCCTATCTTTTAGGCGATGCTCGCCTATTTACCGATATGAGAAACGCGAAGATCGTCTGTACGCTGGGGCCGGCGTCGAACGATCGGGAGACGATACGGGACCTTGCCGCTGCCGGTATGTCCGTCGCGCGGCTCAACGCGAGCCACGGAACCCGCGACGCGCGTGCAGCCCTGATCGATCGCATCCGTGAGGTCGACGAGGAACGAGCGAAGCCAGTCGCAGTCATGCTCGACATGCAGGGTCCGGAGATTCGGACCGCACCGCTGCCCGAGGGCGAGACGGTCACGCTGAAAACGGGCACGGAGATTCGATTCGTCGAGGGAGACGAGGTCTCGCCGGACAGAGTCGGACTCTCGCTGCCGATCGACGCCGTCGAGCCGGGAGATCGCATTCTGCTCGACGACGGACTGATCGAGACGACTGTCCTCACAGACGAAAGACGAGAAGCGGCCGAAGACGGTGCGATTCGCGCACGGGTCGATACCGGTGGTGATCTGGGCGGCCGCAAGGGCGTCAACGTTCCCGGCGTCGACCTGGATCTCGACGTCGTCACCGAGTCGGACCGCAAGGACCTCGAGTTGGCCGCCGAGAAGGGCGTCGACTTCGTCGCGGCGAGTTTCGTCCGCGACGCCGACGACGTATACGCGGTCAACGAGGTACTCGAGGAGGACGGTGCGGATATACCGATCGTCGCAAAAATCGAACGCGCAGGTGCAGTCGAGAACCTGGACGAGATCATCGACGCCGCGTACGGCGTGATGGTCGCACGTGGCGATCTCGGCGTGGAGTGCCCGATGGAAGACGTACCGATGATCCAAAAGCGGATCATCCGCAACTGCCGTGACGCAGGCCGACCGGTCATCACAGCGACGGAAATGCTCGATTCGATGGTCCACGCGCGTCGGCCGACGCGTGCGGAGGCCTCGGACGTGGCGAACGCGGTCCTCGACGGAACCGATGCCGTGATGCTGTCGGCCGAAACCGCGGTCGGCGATCACCCCGTCGCCGTCGTCGATGCGATGGATAGCATCATCTCTCAGGTCGAAAACTCGGGTGAGTACGCCGAGTTGCTCGAGCAACGGGTCCCCGCCTCCGGCGAGGCACGAACGGACGCGCTGGCACGCTCCGCGCGTTTTCTGGCCAGGGATATCGGTGCGGATGCGGTCGTCGCCGCGACGGAATCCGGGTACACGGCGCTGAAGACGGCGAAGTACCGTCCCGGCGTGCCGGTCGTCGCCTCGACGCCGAGTCAGGCGGTGCGCCGTCAGCTCGCACTGACCTGGGGGGTAACGCCGTTGTACGCACCCGTTTCGGATCAGAGTGCCGATGCCGTCGTCGAAAAAGCCGTTCAGGCCGCGCTCGACGCCGGTGTCGCCGCGAGCGGCGATACCGTCGTCGTCCTCTGTGGCATGATGACCGACCTCGAGGGGGCAAACACGACGAATATGCTGAAGGTCCACGTCGCTGCCGACGCGCTGACGACCGGACGAGTCGTCGTCGAAGGTCGAGTGACCGGTCCCATCGTCCGAATTTCGGACGGTGATCTGACGGACGTTCCCGACGGATCGATCCTCGCCCTTACGGACGAATTCGACGAGGAGTTTACCGGTGATACGAGCCGAATCGTCGGTATCGTTGACGCCGAGCGGGGAATGACTGGGTATCCGGCACTTGTCGCCCGCGAACTGAGTCTCCCCATGATCAGCGACGCGGATCTCACAGGTTTCGAGGGGAATGCGGACGGCGATACCGTTACGCTCGACGCTGAACGAGGGGTCGTCTACGGCGGCGATATCGGGGACCGAACCGAGCGGGCCTAACTGACGTGAACCCGTCTCGATGCTGGACCACGGCTTTTTGACGACGGAGAAACTACGAACGGATATGGTAGACGATCCGTCCGGCCACGGTGACGATATCGACGACCAACGGTCCGAGTCGTCGGAGCCGGAACCGGACGACGGTCCGATGGCGAACGCCGATCTGACCGATTCGAGCGGGATCGGCGACGAGTGGGGCGCGAGCGACCGTGTCGAACGAACGGAGACACGCCCCCGCGAGGACGCAGAGACCGAGGACAGCGGGTGGGACGGGATTCCGCTCGATCTCTCCGACTCGAGCGACGCTGACGCGGGCGGAGGAACCCAACCCGAAGACGAGTACGCACCGGAATCCAACTCGACGCCGGTCGAACCCGGAGAGCCAGACCTCGAAAACGCGGTGTTCGTCCTCCTCGGAGCGATCGCGATGCTCCTCGTTCTCCTCCGATTAGTATCGATCCCGTTGGGCTGATCGACGGCCCAGCGTACAGCCGTCAGTGCTGGCTCCTCTCATACGGATCGGGCTCGCACCCGTCGTTCGAACCCGTTTTCGAGCCCGGATCCGATCGCTTCGACGTCCTGACCGTCGCTGTCTGCCGCCGATCGATAAAATCAGTCCTGGATCTCAGTAAACATTTAATCGGGGCGAGACCTAACCTCGACTATGGTCGAATCCCTCATGGGGAACGTGCCGCTGTTGCTTCTAATCGCGGGACTCGTATTGATGGTCCTCGAGGCCCTCTCCCCGGGAGCCCATTTGATCGTCATCGGGATCGCGCTGGTCGGTGCCGGGCTCATCGGCGTGCTTTTTCCGCCCGCAGCGAACGTACTGGTGCTGGCAGGGTTGACGCTCGTAATCGGGCTCGCCGCGGCCTACGTCTACCGGGAGTTCGACTTCTACGGCGGCAAGGGGACGGCACAGACGTCGGACTCGGATTCGCTCGCGGGAACGACGGGTTACGTCACCGAGACAGTTACGAACCGAAGTGGCGAGGTCAAACTCGACGAAGGCGGCTTCGCTCCCTACTACAGTGCGCGGACGACCGGCGGCACGATCGAGGAAGGAGCGGAGATAATCGTTCTCGACCCGGGCGGCGGCAACGTCCTCACCGTCGAATCGATCGACGCGATCGGCGAAGACGAGATCGACCGCGCACTCGCACGTGAACGAGCGACGTCCGGGACCGAGGAGCGAGAGGCTGCCGATGGCGGCGACGAACGGGACGAACCGGGGTCCGGAACCGAACCAGAATCCGGTACGGAGCCTGAAACGGAGAAATCGAGCTGACAGTGTGTTACAGTACCATATGTTGCTAAAATAAGGGAACGCTTTTCTCCCCACCGCCGTAACCTCGAAATATGGTCGTACAATTGTTCCCCATGCAAACCGCCGGCGCCGCTTTGCTGGCCGTCGGTGCGCTCGTCCTCGTCGTCGTGATCGCCGCACTGCTCAGCGCAATCGAAATCGTCGACGCCTACGAGAAACGTGCCCTGACCGTCTTCGGCGAGTACCGCAAGTTGCTCCAGCCCGGGATCAACTTCGTCCCCCCGTTCGTCTCGAACACGTACCGATTCGATATGCGAACCCAGACGCTCGACGTTCCCCGACAGGAGGCGATCACCCGCGATAATTCGCCCGTCACGGCCGACGCAGTCGTCTATATCAAGGTAATGGACGCCAAGAAGGCGTTCCTTCAGGTCGACGACTACAAGCGCGCCGTCTCGAATCTCGCACAGACCACGCTTCGTGCAGTGCTGGGTGACATGGAACTCGACGACACGCTGAACAAACGCCAGGAAATCAATGCCCGCATCCGTACCGAACTCGACGAACCCACCGACGAATGGGGGATCCGCGTCGAATCGGTCGAAGTCCGAGAGGTCAACCCCTCGAAAGACGTCCAGCGCGCGATGGAACAACAGACCTCCGCCGAACGGAAACGACGCGCGATGATCCTCGAGGCGCAAGGTGAACGCCGCAGCGCCGTCGAGAAAGCCGAAGGTGACAAGCAAAGCGAGATCATCCGGGCACAGGGTGAAAAGCAGAGCCAGATCCTCGAGGCGCAGGGTGATGCGATCTCGACCGTGCTGCGCGCGCGCTCTGCCGAATCCATGGGCGAACGCGCGGTCATCGACAAAGGAATGGAAACCCTCGCCGATATCGGGCAGGGCGAATCGACGACGTTCGTCCTCCCACAGGAACTCTCCTCGCTCGTCGGACGCTACGGCAAGCACCTTTCGGGCAGCGACGTCAAAGAGAACGGCGCGGAACTCGAGAGTCGCGAGTTCGACGAAGAAACCCGCGAACTGATCGGTCTCGACGATATCGCCGAGATCATCGGCGAGATAGACCAGGAAGCAGACATGGACGTCGAAGCGATGGAGCAGGAGGCACAGGCTATCAAGGAAGGAAAGGACCCCGCAGAGATATCCGACCCCGACGAGGTCATCGAGGAGATGGATCAAGACTTCCAGAGTCAGGCCGACGGAGGCACCGAGATGCCAACGGAAGACTCGGATGGCTCGTCTACGAGCGACTGAGTGAGCCACGCCACGATCGACCACGACAACCCGTTCGACCGCGTCCGGTTCCGATTTTTCCTCGGTTGAAGATCACCAAACGGTAGTGTTACTGGAGCAGCAGCACCGTTCTAGACGGCAAGTAAGCAGCCACTACCGTTCACCGATCATAACAGTCCGATACGGTACTGGTCGTTTTCCGTGAACAAAGCGGAGCGAAACCTGTTTTACGGGTCGCCTCCAAGGGACCGTAGGCAGCTATGACACCACCCGACGGGGTCGACGACGAGAAACGAGCGACCCTGCGCCGATTCGCCGCCCTCGGTGCCGCTTCTCCGCTAGTCGGACTCTCGGACACAGCCGCGGCTGACACGGGTGAAAGTGATGCCCGCGATGCGATCGCGGGGTATCTCTCCACGACGCCGGGCGCGCACTTCTCGAAGATTCGGGACGATCTCCAGCTCGGGACCGGCGAAACCCAGCATCACCTCCGCCGACTCGAGGAGGTCGACGCCATCGAGCGCTATCGCGACGGCGATTACAAACGGTTCGTCACAGCCGGCAGGTTCGACGAGTTCGAGAAACGGGCACTCGGCTATCTTCGGCGGGAAACGCCTCGCGGGATGTTGATCGAGCTCCTATTGAACCCTGACGCGACGGCGGGCGATCTTGCAACGTCCCTGGACGTCTCTCCACCGACGGTCAGTAAATACGCTGGCGAACTCGAGGAAGCCGGATTACTATCCAGAGACGACGGCTACGCGGTCGAACGGCCGGAGACGGTGCTGGTACTCGTCGTTCGCCACGCGGATTCGTTCGGCGCTCGTGCGCGAACGCTAGCTCGGAATGCCGATCGGTTTCTGACGTACGACGTCTAACGGAAGTAACGGACGTTTCCGGAAAGAACGATTATCCGTTACCGCCGGCCGATTCGAGTACGTCTACTACCTCCTGAAGGGATTCGAGGTCGTACGTCGCGTTCGCCGGGCGTTCGCGCGCGCGGTTGTGCGGTCGCCGGACGAACGCCGTCTCGAGGCCAGCTGCGCGGCCGGCCACGACGTCCTTTGGAGAATCACCGACGTAGACGCCCTCGGTGATGTCGAGTGCGTCCAGTGCCTCCTCGATGTAGTAGGGGTCGGGCTTGCGTCTGTCGTAGCCCTCGAATGTAGGGTCCCGTCCGCGAACGACGTCGAAATCGAACCCGAGGTAGTCGGCGACGAATTCGGCAGTTTCGTGGCGATTGTTGGTGACGAGGCCGACCGTCGTTCGATCGGCGAGATCGCGGATTGCGTCGATATCGTCGTACGTCCCTCGCTCGCCGTCTCGAAGTCGATCGTGGGTTCGACTCGAGGCGTACGTCTCTTTCAGACGCCAGAACTCCGCGGGATCGACGTCGAGATCGACGCAGTGATCTCGGATTCGGTCGTAATCGTGGCGTCTGAAATCGCGTCGCTGTGACGGAGACGGATCGGCTTCCAATTCGACGAGGGCGGCGTCGGCGGCGTTGGCGTACACGTCCGGTTCTGTCCGGGGCCCCTCGAGGATCACCCCATCCATGTCGAATAGTACTGCCGTCGTCATTTACGCGGATTTGTGCCTCGCGATAGAAGAGAGTTCGGCGTTGCCGGCGGCTATCGCTGCATCGAATTTCGGTGCCACACGATTACGGAAGAGAGACCAGTTTCGCTCGTTCTCGGATCAAATATCGACTTTCCAGGTCGTGCTCGAGGAGTAACCCCATTTTTCGATCTCGACGTCGTACTCGCTGCTCTGGAGGGCGGTGATGTTCGAGCCGACCTCTTTCGCCGTCATTCCAAGTTCCTTCCCGATAAGACGAGATTTGAAGTACGTCTTCGTCGCCGCGTTCTCCCGGAGGTACTCCAGAATCTGTTGTTGTTTACTCGTGAGGTCGGGGGCCATTGCAGTGCTCATACTCATTCGAATGTCAGGACTGCCCTTAGGGGGTTTGGTACGCACGGTTAACCCGCTTGCGTCCTGCGATTTCTCTGGTGAGTAATCGGAGAATAATCGACCGGAAAGCTTCCATTGGTACGACCGGTTAAAACATCTCTGAATGAGACTATCGGTAGTTCGTGATCGTGTCGGTCATCGATATGCTGGCTACAGCTACAACGACGGAGACTGCGTCGAGTGAGCAGATTCGAGTCCCAGTTAGCTGTCGGCGTCGTAATAGTCCGTCAGGAAGGGGCCAAACGAACACGAAACTGCCTCACCGAGCGCTTGCGTTCGGTCGGTTAATCCTGCCGTAAGGACGCCCGCCGCTCCTTCAGCCTGGGCGACGTTTTCGGTTCCGAGCATCTCGTCTAGTATCGGTCCCAGCTCCGCTCCCTCCGTAACCCGTTCTGCGACGCGGTCGGGAAGGCGAAGCACCGGGCCTCCGCCTCGCTCCGTCCGAGCCCCGTCCGTCACGGCACCCCACATGATCAGAGAAAGCCCAGGCACCGGCTCGAATCGGGCGATACCACCCTCGAGGCCGACGCCGTAATCAGCACGGGTCGCAGCGAGCGCTCGTCGAGCGCGGTTCTCCGCTCCCCTCACCGTCTCGTCGACCGACCGTGGTTGCTCGCCGACCCCCGAATCGACGTCGATGGCGGTGACGGTCGGATCGTACCGCTCGAGCGTTCGTTCGACGGCGTCGATCTTGACCGGGTTCGTACTTCCAACTGCGATTTCCATACCTTCCGTTCGAGAAGGGGATAATTGGCAGCATCGTTTCATATCTTCCTCTTAACGTTAATGTTACTATCTATCATGCTCTTTAGCCAGAATTATCCAGTTTCGATGGAGATCTGGACAAGATTCCGAAACCATTAAACCTCGAGTGTCTGAACGTGAGAGGTAACGAATCCGTCCGGGCTTTTGCGATTGGTTCGGCCGGGAGCATTCGCCATCGCATGACTAACGCACCATCGAACACGAGAGTACGACGTAGCGATCCCGAAACAAACGAACAGGAAGCCGAAAGCGAATCGACAGACCTGGTCTGTCCCGAGTGTACGGGTCAACTCATCGTCGACGACGAGCACGGAGAGACTGTCTGTGAAGACTGCGGACTCGTCGTCGAGGAGGATTCGGTCGACCGTGGCCCCGAGTGGCGTGCGTTCGACGCCGCAGAAAAGAACGAGAAATCCCGTGTCGGTGCGCCCACGACGAATACGATGCACGACAAAGGACTCTCGACAAACATCGACTGGCGCAATAAAGACGCCTACGGCAATTCGCTCGGCTCGCGCCAGCGCGAGAAGATGCAGCGCCTGCGAAAATGGAACGAGCGATTTCGCACCCGCGACTCGAAGGAGCGAAACCTCAAGCAAGCGCTGGGAGAAATCGATCGGATGGCCTCCGCGCTCGGCCTGCCGACGAACGTCCGTGAAACGGCCAGCGTCATTTATCGGCGAGCGCTCGACGAGGACCTCCTTCCCGGTCGGTCTATCGAGGGCGTCTCGACGGCCTGTGTCTACGCCGCCGCACGTCAGGCCGGCGTTCCCCGAAGTCTCGACGAAATTGCCGACGTCTCCCGCGTAGAGAAAAACGAGATCGCCCGCACCTATCGGTACGTCGTCCGCGAACTCGGTCTCGAGGTCCAACCCGCAGACCCAGAAAGCTACGTGCCTCGTTTCGCTTCGGGTCTCGAGCTCTCGGACGAAGCCGAACACCGCGCACGATCGCTGCTCCAGAACGCCAAGGAGAAAGGCGTCCACTCCGGCAAGTCGCCGGTCGGCCTCGCTGCGGCAGCAGTCTACGCAGCCGCCTTGTTGACCAACGAGAAGACCACCCAGGCCGCGGTCAGCGATGTCGCCGATATCTCCGAAGTCACGATTCGAAATCGGTACCACGAACTCCTCGAAGCCGAGGAGACGGTCGGTCTGGCCTAACGACGGACGCACGAACACTCGCCGGAACGACATCGTTTTTGCCGCGCTCGTTCGCACTGGGTAGTAATGGGAGTAGACTTCGACTCGTTCGTGCTCGCCGCGTCGACCGCGGATCTCACGGACGAACCCGCGGCCCGCAAACACGCCGATGCGATCGAGTTCCGGATGGATCTGGCCGACGACCCGCTGGCGGCGCTCCAGGCCTACGACGGCGAATTGCCGATCCTCGCGACTAACCGCGCCGAGTGGGAAGGCGGCAGAGCTGAAGATCAGGGCCGACTCGAAGCGTTGACCGAAGCGGCCACGTTCGGCCCCGTCGAGGCAATCGACGTCGAACTCGAGTCGATTCTGGACGGCGCGGCCGAGCAGGTACTCGAGGCGGTCCGGAAGCGAAACGTGTCACTCGTGGCATCCGCCCACGATTTCGAGACAACCCCGCCCCGGCCCGAGATGGTTCGAACCTTGACAGAAGCGGGCAAATACGCAGACGTCGCGAAACTGGCGGTCACGGCCGAATCCCGGACGGATACGCTCGCGTTGCTTTCGGCGACCGAGCAACTAACTGCCCACGGCGCTACCGTCGCGACGATGGCGATGGGTCAACTCGGAAGTCACACCCGTGCGGTGGCGCCCGTCTACGGATCAAAAATCGGTTATGCGCCCGTCGACCCCGGGGAAGCGACCGCACCGGGCCAGTACGACCTCGAAACGCTCGCTGACCTGGTGGCCCGACTCGTCTGAATTGAAAACAATCGAAATCGGAATGTTAAGGGCGGGGGTCCCCTACCTTCCCCACGAACAATGACATGGTTCCGCGCGCTTCTCGCTGCCGGCCTCTCGGTGATTATGCCTGGCGCAGGCCACGTCCTCGTCCGCGACTGGCTCCGTGCTGCCGTCTTCGCTGGTCTCTTTTTCATCGCGAGCGCTCTTTTTCTCCCGATCGATCAGATAGCGGCCGCCGGTCCGATAACCAGTTACGACGGGGTACTCGAGCAAGCGACGATCATGGCCGAGGAAACTGACGCGATGGCTCAGTTCCTCCTTTCGTTTATCGCTCTGTTCGCCGCGATCGACGCGACCGTTCGCGCGCTCGGCTATCCGCCCGGCAGTGACACTAAAACAGAGGGTCTGATGTGTCCCGAGTGCGGAAAGGAAATCGACGGGGACCTCGAGTTCTGTCACTGGTGTACGACGCGACTCGATCCCGAGTCGGCTGACGAAGAGACGAGGCAGGCGTAAACGCGCGGGAGCGGCCGCGGTTCAGATCTAGCTCGTCGTCGGCCCCATCCGTCTCCTACTGCGGGAACCACGCGTGATATAATCACCCTAGTAGGATATCGTCGGAGCTCTTTTGCCGCCGCGTCGGATACCGAGGCGCACCTCGTCGACTGCCGACGCAACCGGCGGGAGTGATCTGAATGCAAACGAACGGAAAACAACGCGACGAGCAGGTCGTCACGGCCGACTTCGATATCGATCAGTATGTGAGCTACGCGGACGGCGATGGAACGATCGTTACCGACCGACGGAACCCATCCGCGTGGATTCGGTCAACGGATGTGCGGCCGTGTATCCGATAAGTTGCGAGGACACCGACCCGGATCAAGTTCGAAGTCGAGTTCGATCCAATGACGAAACCGGGATACTGTCCCGACCTGTGTCGGGCCCGTCCTCACCCGTGATGACTGAAACGTACCTTCGAGAGGGGCCGTCAGCGACACCCGCGGCAGACGATTTCGGTGGCACGTCCGGTCTCGAGCCGTGGTTCCGGGAGATACCGGCCACACGCGGAACACCACGTCCAGTAGATCCAGTGCGGGTCGGCTTCGGTTGTGGCGTGAGTAGTACTCGCGCCTGTGGCCTCAGCGTCGGCCCGTTCGATCGTGATGGATTCGTCGTCAACAGCCGTTACCGTCCCGTCGATGGTGGCGTGTTGGGCCACGCTGATACCGTCAGCCGGTTGCGCAATCATCTCCCCGGCCTGTACCTCGTCTGCGGCCTGGACGATCGGTTCGCTCGGAGTAACCACGCCTTCGAAGTCGGGATTCGTTATCAACGGAACCTCGACCCGGTCTGGAGCGAGCGTCGCCGTTAGTTCCGTCTCGTGACTCGACTGCTTCCAGGCCGCCGGCGCGAGGACGTTGACCCGCCCGCCGCTCCCGAGGCGGTTCTCCGCGACGACCGATTCCTCGATTACGAGCAGACAGTTCGTTCGCTTGCGGACACCGAACGTCTCCGGGGGCTGTTCGATTTCGAAACACCATCCCGGGCCGCCGTCGAGGATAACCTCGTTCGCTTCGAGACTTGCCGATCGACCCGCGGCCTCGAGGAGCGCCGTTGCAGGCGTGCCGACCGGTACCTCGAGGAACCGGTGGGTCGGGACCCGGCCGTCGACGTGGACGAACTTCTCGGTCGTCGGCTCACCGTCGACTAGCGCACGGTACACGTTGAAAAGCGTCTCCGTATTCTGGACGATCCAACCGTGATCCATCGGCAACTCCTCGCCTTGCATGACGACGTCTGCGACGATCCGCATGAGGACGCTTTCCATTCCGAACTCGTACTTGTCCGCCGTGTAGGCGATTACGATGCCCGTTTCGTCGCTATCGATCGGAAGGTCAGCCGGTTCGTAGATCCTCGCGTCGGTCGCCGTTTCGAGTTCACCAAGCCACTCGTCTCGGTCGGCCCGCTTTGTACTGATGACGATTCGGTCGAAGGCGTGGCCGAGCAACCCGTCGAACAGAGACGCCAGTTCGTCGGCTCGTTCACGGCCCAGCCACTTGTCCATGTAGTAGTTCGGTTCGCTCTCCTGGTGGTTGACGAGCAACGAGTCGACTTCCTCGAGTCGTTCCCACTTGGCGTACGTCGGAAAGCCGGCACCGCCTGCCCCTGCCAGGCCGGCATTGCGCAGCGTCACCGCGTACTCGGGTGTGTCAACCGCTCTGACTTTGTCTTGCGTGACGCTCATGGTCCGGCTGGAAAAACGACAGCGACCACCATAGGTTGGGGACAATGTTTCCATAAATTAATAGAAAAATTGAACGTTAGCATCCGACCAGGTGTAACGGTCAGAGAGAATCCACTGAGGAGTTGAAAGACCGTGGTTTTCTACTCGGTCCCAGCGCCTGCCGTGGTATACGTTACCAACCAGCTCTGTAAACGGGGCGAGAGGTAGATGAAATCCGTTATTTCTCGATGATACTCTCTTCGACGGCCTCGCCGAAGTGTCGAGCCGTGTCCTCGTAGTAAAGCAGGATTTCGTCGCCGGTTTCGAGATCGGTCACCGCCTTTCGTCCCTCCGTGGCAGCCACTTTGATCGTCTCCGCGTTCTGCAGTAGCGTCTCGACCCGGTCACCGCTTTCGGTCTCGAGGGCGACCCGGAACATCGGCCGCTTTTCGATCTTGACCCGTCCGACGATTGCCTCGCGGGTGTTCCCTTCGAGGTCGACGACCTGGACCTCGTCGCCGCTCTGGAGTTCCGCGAGGTACTTCGTGCCACCGTCGGGAGTGCGGACGTAGGCGTGGACTGCCCCCGCGTTGACCCGGAACGGCCGAGAAGCAACGTACGGCGATTCGGCTGTTTCTGCGTGAACGAAGACCAGCCCGCGGCTCATCGAACCGACGAGCATACCCTCCTCGTGTTCGAGGAGGTTTCCGGTGTCGACGCAGACCCGGTCGGCGCTACCGGCACGTTCGACGTCGAGTACCTCGGCGTACTCGAGATCGAGGCGTTCGCGTTCGGCCTCGTCGCGGACTTCGACGGTTTTCCGGATTTCGTCCGGATCGTCCGAATCCAACAGGACGGCGTCAGCCCCGATTTCGAGCGTTTCGAAGGCTGTTTTCGCCTCTTCGGCGTTGGTCACGCCAGCGACGAGGTCGGTTTCCTCGCCGATGCGGGCGATCAGATTCTCGAGAGGAATAATCGTCCAGTCCTCACCGATGACGATCGTGTGGTCGGCTTCTTCGGCGGCGGTTTCGGCGAAGTGTTCGTACTCTTTGCCGAGGATGCGGACGTACGCACCCCGATCGAAATCGCGGTCACGACGCAGCGTCGAGAGGTCTGCCGATCCTGAGAAGTCCTCCGGGAGGTCGATGGTGGCGTCGCCTTCGCCGCCTTTCCCGACGACGACCGCGTCCGCCCGTGCGGCCGGCTCTGTGTCGTCGCTTTCGGCGTCGTCGACCAAGGTCACGTCCCCGCCGGTCCGAAACGCGGCGACGTTGATGTCGCCGAGTTCGCGGACGCGTCCCACGTCTTCTTCGTCGACCAGTACCCAGTCTACACCCGCCTCGAGTGCGGCGGTGATCCGCGCCCGGCGGACGTCCCAGTCGCCGACCGCGTCGTCGGCTTTCACCCAAACAGTTCGCGTCATAAATCGTTCGTAGAAGGGGATCGGCTTGAACGTGGCGGATCGGGCAGGGTCGGCTAGGGATGCGGGTCGATCTGGCCAACGATATCGTACTGATCGCCGCGTCTCTCATCGAAGTGCATCTGGACTCGAATCGTAATACGCCCAGAACAGTAGGTATAGTTACGTTAGTAAGGATACTTTCTTATAAGTTGATAATATATTAGCAGCCGGGACAGATAATATGGGCCAGCGACACCTTGAAACAACGACCGAACCGACGATCGATCGTGCCACACGCCGTCTAGAGGTGAGCTCCGTGGTCGACGTCGCTCGAGCGGCGTTCGATTGTGCCGGGGAGAAGGCAACTCGCAAGTGCGGTCGGACTGTGGCCGTGCTCGGTGCCGTTCGTCTCGCATGTCGACGCACCGGGGTTGGCGAACCCGACCGTGAGGAGTTCGCGGCCGCGTTCGACGTCGATCCGAAACGCGTCGTTCTGGCGGACGACGTGTTCGTACGCCACCTGAGCCCGCCCGCTGATGCCGACGAGATCCGCTCGCTTCGACGGCGGATAATTGTGGCTCAGGAGGTTCTCACCGAAGTCGAGCGCGGTCGCGGCGCTGGCCCGCAGCTCCCGGGATCGCGCCTCGCTGACGCCGCGCCCTTCCTCCTTGCTCGCGCGAGCAGCCACCTCGACTCCCGTACCGACCGCGAACACCCGGGGCTGTCACCGGCGGCACTTCGCGATCACGTCGAGCGACTCGAGAAAGACCACCAACTGGCTCGACTCGGGACGACGCTCTTTTCGCGAATTCACGACGACAACTGAACGGTTGAACGCTCACCGCCCCACCAGCCGACCGCCGGTTACCGCACTTCGCCGGCTTCGTCCATGAGTTTGTGACGAAACGCCCGATAGGCGTTTTCCCCACGTTCGGTCAACTCGACTACGCGCCGTCTGCCGACCGATTCGATCGTGACGTAGCCGTCTTCTGCGAGCGGCTCGAGAACGTGCGTATCCAGGACGCGAAACGCACCTTTGTCCTCGACGGTGCGCTCGTCGGGTGACCGTCGATCGGCCATAAAGGAGAGGTCGTGGTCTCGAGCGTACTCGATCAGGTCTTTCTTTTTTGGTGGCGCCGTCCTGTCGTCGTGGAACCCGGCCCACGCGTCGGGGTCGGATAGGAACTCCATGATCGCGACCTGATCTCGCGTCGGCGACTCGATAGGATAGGTCGGTACCTGCTCGATTTCGTCGACACCGAACGAAATCGGCTCGGTCGTGCCGTCGTGAGCGTACTCCGACGGCTCGACGTAATATGCATGTGTGTCGGTCGAAACGTCCATACACGCGATCGTCGCACCGATCGCAGGAATCGTACCGGCTCCCGAAACGTTGACGTACACCTGATCGTTGGCGTGCACGTCGGCGATCGTCGTCACGTCACCGAGAACCGCATACACGTCCGTGAGATCGCATTCCCAGGACCGAACCGCCGGGACGATCGCCTCGAGTTCCTCACGTAACTCGTCGTGATAGTTTGCGGGGGCGGTCGCGTTCCGTTCTCCCTGTCCGTCTCTGCTATCGCTCTCGCCTTGCTGCTTGCTCCCGTCTGGATGCCTGTGACCGGCGGCACTGCCGTCCTCGAGCAGGTAGACCAAATCTGCCCGCTGGTCCCGGATCGGTTCGATGACCCGATCGAACTCGTAGCCCAGCGGAACGACGTGGACTCGCTTGACGACGTCCATACATCAATGGTATTGTCTGTGAAAATAACTGCTGTGGATTTTGTGCTCGGGACGTGAGTCGAAATTCGTTACCGAGTTATTCCCTCGAGTAACAGGCTGTGTTTCAGCAGCCAAACCAGAGAAGCGCACCGAGACACCTTTCGGACCGGTCATGGTAGTGCGTGCGATCGTCGCTGAGAATACGCGATGAGATCGTCGAAACGTTGAGAACACCTGAGCCCTTAGGGTAGCACAGATGGCTGCATACGACGCGATATGTTTTGATCTCGATATGACACTCTGTGAATCGACGCAGAATTCTGCGCATCTCCTCGAGTCGACGTTCGACGGCACCGACTGCGAACAGTTCTGTACGCCAGCAGAGTTACGAGCAGCCGTATCCGACCTGTCGAGTACCGAGACGGCCCGCGAGTTCTACGACGCACTCTTTACCGAAGTCGCACAGCGCGCCGACGTCGACCCGAGCGTCGCGCCGACACTGGCCTCGGAATACCTCGAGCGACAGGACCCGACTGCCGTTCAGTTTCGGCCGGGGGCGAAAGCGGCGCTCGATCACGCCATCGATCGAGGGCAGGTCGGCCTCATTACGAACGGGGGGCGAACGATGCAAACACGGAAGCTTCGGTCGCTTGGTATCGAGGACGCCTTCGACGTGCGTGTGTTCACCGAACCGAGCGCCGGTATCTCCCCCAAACCCAGCGTTGCACCGTTCGAGCGCGCACTTGGCGAACTCGATGTCGCACCCGACGCGGCGATCCACGTCGGCGACTCCTTGCACGCCGATATCGCGGGTGCCAACGCGATGGGGCTCGATTCGGCCTGGCTCGATCCCGGCCGCGACACCAGCCCGAACGACCACGAACCGACCTACGAACTCGCGTCGCTCGAGTCGCTCGCGACGATCGTTTGAGAACCCCAACCGCGAATCTGCGTCGTCGTGCTGGCGATCTGTGCGCGTTACTCGTCCGGCAACAGGTCCGTGTGAACCAGAGCGCGGTACTGGCTGTCTGTCCCCTCCTCGAGACGCTTGAGCAGCGCCGCGGCCGCCGAGAAATTCTCGGGGAGTTCGAACGGATCGTCGTCGGTTTCGTCGCGGTGTTTGCAGCGCTTGACGAATGCGACGAGCCCCGCCGGGGTCTTCGAACGAACGTAGACCACGCCGACGTCCCGGTCGATACTCTCGAGCCAGGTATCGATCACTGGTTCGCTCTCCCGTCGAGGCCGTTGCATCCGGTCGGCCAGTTCGTCCGTATCTATGTCGGGCGTCTGTTCGTCCGTCATGCCGTCGAAGACCCCCTCCAGATCGGTGGTCTCCGCTTCGAGCGACGGGGCTTCGGCTTCCGCCTCGAGCAAGTCGGCGAACGCCTCGACCTCTTCGCGGCGGACCGCAATAGGGTAGACGAAGTCGTGGGTCTCCTTCGGCAGCGTGTACGATTTCCCTTCGACACCCTGTTCGCCGGGGCCCGATTTCCCCAGCATCAACTCGAGTAGTCCCATACTTGAAACAGGTAGGGTGAGGCGAATAAGTGTTCCGCGGTCGACTCGACCGGGCGTCGTTGGCGAGGATGGCACTCGTTGTTCTGTCCCAATACCGTCCTGAAAGATACCGTCTGTTCCCGGTGGGAAATAGCTCGACACGGGAGTAGAGCACGTTCCGATACGGCTCGACGAAACCGCTGTCCAGTCCACCGAGTCAGTTCACCATGTACTACCACTCGTCGGCGAGAGCGGCCTTCGCACCGCCGTAGCCACTCGCCGTCGTCCACGTCCGACCGCTTTCCGCGTGTTCGACCTCGTACGATCCGCCGCAGACCCCACAGCGATACTGATCTGGTGATTTCACCGGTTTCGAGGCTCGATGGCGCTTTGCGTGCCAGTCGCAGTCGGCCGTGAGACACCGAAGGACGTATCGCGGCTCCGTAAACGCTTCGCAGTATCGGGGAGCCTCGAGGGCGGCGGCCTGCTCGCGAAATCGCTCACCGTGCCCGGACTCGCCGAACTGCTGGAACTCCCAGGCATGGACGAGTTCGTGTCGAACGACCCCGGCGAAGGCGGGCCACTCGTACCGCTCGTACGCCCGGCGGGCGAGAACGATGGTCGCCACCCCGCGATTCGCGTGCCAGCGACACGCACCCGCTCGCCGCTGTGCTCGAGCCGACACCTCCCACTCGAGCGACGAGAGATCCACCGCGAGCCCGTTCTCGCTGACGACCTCGCGGGCGTGAATCCGCGCTCGAGCGACGATTTCATCGTCGAGCGTATACTCCTCGCTGTCGGTCACAGACGCGAGATGACGGACCGAACCTGAAATTCTTCCGATATGCTATCGGGAAGCCTCCGAGCATAGTATCAGGAGAGAAAGGTAGGTATCTTTTTGTCCTAGCGGATGGAAATATCCATCGGAATGAATCGCAGAGCAACACTGAAAGCGACTGGTTCATCGATACTCGCGGGAACGACTCTCCTCGCGTCGTCGGTTGCCGGCGATGGGAGCGGCGATGGAAACGGTCCAACCGTCGTGTCCGTCGAAACGGAAACCGTCGGCAGGAGCACGCAGGGAAGCGATCACTATACCGTCGAATATCTCGACGACGGTGTGGTCGAGATCACGGGACGGACTGTTGCACCGACCCCATGTCACGAAGTTGCCGTAGAACGGATACAGACGCAGGGCGAGGGGGACGTAGTCGTCCTTTCGCTCGTTTCCGATTCAAAACTGTGTGTAACATCTCTCGCTGGCGTTACGTACACCGTGCGTCTCGAGTACGAAGCCGAGACTCCTGACGTGTTCGTTAGCGTGCCAGACGGTGTGTGAAAGGGCCCGGTTCCGTTCACAGCCGTGGTAAGGCAGGCGGCGGTCAACCGGTTGCAACCGAGAGTCGATCCGAAGAACCTGTGAATGCGCAATCACAGTACCCGGCTTGTCAGACGGCGACGGCCACCGAGAGGACGCATCCACTGACAGAGCACCGTCCCAGTACCGTTCCGGTTGCTACTGGAACCGTACTATGTCCCCTACTTTCGTGAGATGATATTTGTCACAGAAGGATGTCGAGTACCACGACTAGCCGATCCGAATATCGACGACTGTTGCTTAAATAGTAAAATCAAAGGATAAATTGTTGAAAATTGTATGGGAGGATGTTTTTGATTCTAACACCGATTTGGACACTTGCATGGAACGAAGAGCGGTCCTGACAGCGATCGGCGCATCGACTCTTACAGGTGCATCACTCGTGGGCACTGCATCAGCAAACGAATATGATTCGACAGACGAGACGAGTGACGATGGTGATCCGAAACTGATTACAGTTGATGCGGGGCCTGAAGACGATATAAATCGGACCAAGCATCTCGGAGACGGACTCGTCGAAATTGTCGAGTCGGCTCAGCTTCCGACACCCTGACACACGCTCGAGGTCAGCGGGATCGACTCGTCTCCGTCCGGTGACGTCGTTCGAGTGACGACGAACAGGCGGAACGGAGTCTGTATACTGGTTCTCTCCCACGTTTCCTTCCGCGTCGTCCTCGAGTACGATGGCGAACCAACTGACGTCTCCGTAGAATTCCATCGGAGAATACGTACGGACTGCTGTGAGCCGCTCGAGCGGGTCTAGAACCGATTTTATCCGACCGTATTCTGACCGCCGTCGAATACCCTCGCGCGTGATTCCGATCAGCCGTCGCGTTCAACGGGCCGATCAAACGGTGTTGAGAGCGGTGAGACTGGGGGCAGCTACGAGCAGCGAGATACTCGAGAAACTGAAATGAAAACCAGTGAACGCTTACAGGACGTCGTCGAAATCGTGGTGGCCGTGAATGTCGACGCCTTCCTCGGTGATTTCACAGAGGAAGACGCCGTTTCCGGAGCCGGTGTCGCGCTCGACGGCAGACTTGATGCCCTGGACGGCGACTGTTTTCGCCTCCTCGTTGGACATATCCGGTTCGTATGACTGTTCCAGATGACCGTATGCCAGTTGCATCCCGGATCCGGTGACCGTGTAATCGTCTTCCATGACTCCGCCGGCGGGATCGATGCTGTAAACGTGGCTTCCTTCTTCGTCGACACCGCCCAGGATCGGGTGGATGGCGAAGAACGGTCCGCCGCGTGCGAAGTTCCCCGCAAGCGTCGCCAGTGCGTCGATGTTCATCCGTTCGCCGCGACGCGCCTCGTAGAGGTTGACTTCCGCGCGGAGCGTCGAAATAAACGACTGTGCGCCACCGACGCTACCGACGAGCGTGAGCGCGCCGGTCGGGTGGATCTGCTCGACCTTCTGGACGTTCTTGTTCGAAACGAAGCGACCGCCGAGGCTCGCGCGCATGTCCGTCGCGATGACGACACCGTCAGCGGTGGAGATTCCGATCGTCGTCGTTCCGGTCTTGTTCACGTTCTCGAGGTCGGCCCGCGTCAGATCGTTCTGAGGGAGCGAACCGATCTCCGGCTCGTAGGGATTCGGATCGTCGGCCAACTGGTCGACCGTCTGGGAGAAGTCGGAGTGATGTGTAGGCGTTCGCATTGCTGGAAACGTACGACCGGGACGGTATAAAACACCGGCGGTCACCACCGTCGTTTCCGCTTCCGTCATCCCCGAGATCCGTTCGGCTCGAGGAGCGGTGAAAACGCACGCAATCGCGACGGCTCGGCGAGCAACTAATCGGAGAATTTGTCGTCGGAACTTCGTCGGTCAGGGAACGGCGGTCCAGTCCGTTTAGCGTTGGGCAGCCTCGTAGGCCTCCTCGACGTTAGCGAGGAGCCGGTGGATTGGCAGAGTGAGCCCAGCCTGACGGGCGGCGATGGCAAGCGGCATTGCGACGATACCGGTCACAATGCACAACTGGTACAGTGCGAACAGCGTCGCGCGGTACACGCGGGATATCATCAGCGTTCAGCCGTGGCTCAGACGGAGGGGCTATATAAGCCTTCTTGAAATATGACGTTCATAACGATTGTTATGGTGTGAAGAGGTCGCCGCCGTCCTGCGATTCAAGTTCGCTTTCGACGAATGCAATTGAGGGCGGACTCGAATCGATGTACAGCTATGCAGGCAGGAATCGACCCGGTGATTTCTCATAAGTTATCGGAATCATTCGATTCGCATGCGCACTATGGGTCGGTGGAACTGACCGTGAGCAAACCCGCGCCGACGAACCGCAAAGCAGGAAACCCCCCCGGACCAACCAGTTCGTATGGGAAATTATCTCGTCGCGATGGAAGCTGCATGGCTGGTTCGTGACGTCGAGGCGATCGACGACGCAATCGGCGTCGCCGTCAGTGAGGCTGGGAAGCGACTCAACAGCGAAGACATGGACTACGTCGAAGTCGAAGTCGGCGCGACCGGCTGTCCCGCCTGCGGCGAGCCGTTCGACTCCGCCTTTATCGCGGCCGACACTGCGCTCGTCGGACTCGGACTCGAGATGGAGGTGTTCAACGCCGACAGCGAAGAACACGCCTCTCGCATCGCGAAAAGTGAGGTTGGCGCTGCGGGACGTCCCGTTGTCAGTCGTCGAAATCGCCGAGGTACCCGAAGACGAGTAAACGAGCCCGCTGATTCGAGCGGGAATCGTCCGTCACCCAAAGACTTTCTATAACCCGTAGTTATTGTAGAATATGGAACTCCCGACACCTGCTGATCTCAGACAGCGCCGGACCGAACTCGAGCTCACCCAGAGCGAACTTGCCGAGAAGGCGGACGTCTCCCAGCCGCTGATTGCCCGTATCGAGGGCGGTGACGTCGATCCTCGCCTATCGACGCTCCGACGGATCGTCAACGCCCTCGAGAAAGCCGAGAGCGACGTTATCCGCGCCAGCGATCTGATGAACGAAGCCGTCGTCAGCGTTGGCCCTGACGACTCCGTCAGCGAAGCCGCCCGAAAGATGGAAGAAGAAGCCTACTCGCAGTTGGCGGTCATTCAGGACGGCATTCCGGTCGGTTCGATCAGTCAGACAGATCTCGTCCACCTCGACTCCGAGGACCGAGACGAACCAGTCGAAGAACACATGAGCGAAAGTTTCCCGACCGTCTCGAAAGACGCCACGGTCGACGAGATCGGCAACCTGCTCGAACACTACAAGGCCGTGATGATCACCGAAGCCGGCGAAACCGTCGGGATTATCACCGAGGCAGACATCGCCGCACGGCTATCCTGACCGTCGCTCCGTACCTCGATCCGCGTTCTGCAGGGCCGCCGGGATTTCGCTCGAGCAGTATTCGCCGTCGGTTTGGGACCAGTAGCGATGGACGCTCACTCTGGGGAATTGGGACCCACTGAAGGGATTTTTCGTGCTGGACCACGTAGCTCCAATAGGACGATGGATCACTTTGACCGGGTTCTCGGCGGAATGTTCGCGTCGTTACTGGCAGGGTTCCTGCTCGGTTACTTTTCGGTGATTCCATTTCTGACCGGGCTCTTCGGCGGATCGCTCCTCGCAACGATTTTCCTCTGGGACGCGATAATCCGAAATCCACCAGTTCCGTCGGAAGAACTTCGATATTCCGCCGCTATCGTCGTCTGGCACTGCTGTTTATTCGTCACTCTCGTTGCGGTGTGAGAAATTATCGGTGCCTATCTGGACGGGGAGCATTCTCGTATCTGACCATCTTGTCGGATTTATCGGAAATCGTCTCGTAGATTCGCTGGAGCGTTTCCTCGGCCTCGAGCAGATTGTGGTCGTCGAGAAACGCCCGACCCTCGTCGGTCAGCCGATAAAACTTCCAGGGCAAGCCCTGTCGGCGCTCGTCCTCGGGGAGCGAAACCGCTTCGACGACGCCGGCGTCGATCAACTTCTGGACGTGTTTGTAGACCGTCGCCTCGCTCACGCTCGGATTCAGTTGCTCGAGTTCGTACATCGACGGGAGTTGCTCGGGATGCTGGAGAATGTTGGACAAGAGCGCGAATCGCGTTCGCTGGGTGACGAAATGGACGAGTTCGCGCGCGTTCGCCCCCTCGGGAGTCCCCACGTCAGTACTCATACGGTCGCCTACGGGCCGGACCACCAAGTAATTTACCCTGGAGTGAACTACTCTAGAGTGAATTACCCATACGCGAATCACCCGGTGGGTCAGGAACTCTCCGATGGATATCGGAAACGGAAACGACACGGTAACGACTATCCCTAATTCGCGATAACCAGACGCGTATGAGAGACGACGATCCGCCGGTCCCAGACGACATCCTCACGAGTGCGAGCGAGCGACTCGAGGCCGAGGAGCTGACGCTCGCAGAGAACGAGGAAATTCTCCACGCGCTCAGCGAACTCCGTCCAATCTACCAGACCGACCGCTCGTATTTCGTCCTGGGGAACTACGACCGCGAACCCATCCGTCGTGTAAACCTGGTCGTCGATCGACTGAACCGTCGCTCGGACGCCTACGCTTTTCGGATGGTCGACGTCCGCGGCGAGTGGGAAAACGGCATTCAGAAGTTCTGTCTGCTCGCGGATCTGGTCACCCACATCGTCGGCGTCGCCGAGAAAGAACCCAGCGGCTTCCTCGTCGAGCAGGGGTTGCTCGCGGGCACGACCGAATACTTCTCGAAGAGCTACGTCCTCAAACGAGAGTACGAGGGCGACGATCGGTCTTTCGACTGGATGCAAGACGGGGTCTTCGAGTTGCTCGAGAAGGAAGGGCGACTGTACCCGTGGGAGACCGAAGCAGAACTGATCGACGCGACCGAAACGCTTCCGTGAATCCGATCGTCGACCGAGCGCTTCCGTGAATCCGATCGTCGACCGAGACGGGGCCAGCGGTCACTCTCCGATCAAGGACTCGAACACTGTCGACTCGGCTTTCTGGAGGTGTTCCGCCGCGGTCGCCGTCGCACACCCCAGTTCCCGGGCGACATCTGCACTCGTTGCCGTCTTGGGCACGTCGTAATAGCCCAGTTCCAGAGCGGTCGCCACTGCCTCTCGTTGCCGATCGGACAGTCGCCCAACGACGCTGTCGGCGGCGACGCGTTTGCCGCCGACCTGTTCGACGGTGACACCGACACCGTCGGGGACGCCGTCGACTGCGGACTGAATGTCGGTCTCCGTTCCGACAATAGTGAACGTGTTGGTCCCGTCATCGTTGCACTCGATCGGTGGCACCGTCATCAGGCTTCCGCGGGTGAAGTTCTCGAACAGCGACCGCGCGGCCGCCGATACGTCTCCCTCGAGAAAGCAGTAGCACTCGCGGTCCGTGACCGGAATCACTTCGTAGTCTGAGACCATCGGGCTCTCGGCGAGTTCGCGTTCGAAGCGTCGATACGTCCCCTCGAGCCGAAACAGAAATCCTGTGGGCGGACTCGAGACGTTCCAGTTGACGATTCGTGCTCGTTCGAGGTAGCTCGCTCCGCCAGCGATCCGTTCGTAAATCGGCGGCGCATACGCGCCGCGTGGACGAAGCGTTATGCGGACCCGTTTCATGGCCGGAAATTCGGAGAGTGACCCAAAAAACGCTCGCTCCGAATAGACCATCGTCGCCGTCAGGAGCGGGCGAAACGAATGCGAGCAGCGATCAGGAATATCGATGTCCCTACCGCTTTCGCTGGTGCGACCAGCGAGCACTGGTTGGCCGCGAATTCGCGAGCAGGGTGTGCAATGACGTTCAACGACTGCTATAACTCGCGCCGAAGACGAGTGGTTCACGAGAGAAACTGACTCGCGTCGGTCCGAGACGGCCGAGCCGTTTCGAACGACCTCCGGGACCCGATGCCGTCGACCAGCGGACTCGGCCTCGTCGACGGTAAAAATGCACCCGAGAGATTCGGCTGTATTTATTCCCGCTCGTGGTCCGTGCGTTCGAACGTGAACCGAAACGTTGGCGGACTGGACCGAATCGTCAGGGGCGTCCTGGGAACCTGGTTGCTCGTCGTCGCCGCCACAGCGGTGATGTCCGGGCGACGCATCACTGCCGTGACGACGGCAGTCGCGGGAATCGGCTTACTGATAAACGCAGTAACGCAGTTTTGCGGCGGAAACTTCCTACTGGGGATCGATACGACCGAGGGCAATTCCTGTTCTCGAAAACGATGCGAGTAAGCCACACAGTGCAGTAAGGCGATTGTGTGTCAGAGCTGGCCGCGGTAGAGTCAGTCGTGGCCGGACACCGGAACCGGGTCGTACGGCTCCTCGAGATACTTGATATCTGAATCGGACAGCGTGATATCGAGAGCCTCGACTGCCTGTTCTAAGTGTTCGACGCTGGTGGTACCGACGATCGGAGCGTCGACCCAGTCCTTGTGTAGCAGCCACGAGAGCGCGATCTGTGCCATCGTGACGCCCCTGTCGTCGGCCAGTTCGGCGACGCGTTCGTTTATCGTCGCTCCGCCGCCCTCGCGATAGGGATGGTCGTACATGCGCTCTTCCGTCTCGCCGCGGGTCGTCGCGTCGATCTCCTCGTGCGGGCGTGTGAGATAACCTCGGGCCAGCGGCGACCACGGGAGGACGCCGACGTCTTCGTTCTGACAGAGGGGGAGCATTTCACGTTCCTCCTCCCGATACACCAGATTGTAGTGGTTCTGCATCGTGGCGAACCGCTCGAGACCCAGCGAGTCGCTCGTGTGTAACGCGTTCGCGAACTGATAGGCCCACATCGAGGAGGCACCGACGTATCGGACGTGACCCCGCCGGACCGCATCGTCGAGCGCCCGGAGCGTCGTCTCGATCGGCGTCTTGTGATCCAGCCGATGGATCTGGTAGAGGTCGATCGTCTCCATCCCGAGTCGCTCGCGACTAGCGGCCAGTTCCTGTTCGATCGCCTTCCGAGAGAGGCCTCCCGAGTTTGGGTCGCCCTCGCGCATTCGAAAGAACCCCTTCGTTGCGACGACCGACTCCTCTCGGTGACCCTCGAGTGCCTTACCCAGCACACGTTCCGACTCGCCCCTCGAGTACATGTTCGCCGTATCGAAGAAGTTGATCCCGAGATCGATCGCGCGGTCGATGATTTCCCGACTCTCTGCTTCGTCGAGTACCCACTCGCGCCAGTCGCTCGAGCCGAAGCTCATGCAACCCAGGCAGATGCGGCTGACGTTCATTCCGGTCGAACCGAGTGTCGTATACTCCATACTGGCCGTACACAGGCCCCCAAAAAAACGGTACCTGGTGTTCCGGCCGACAGTGCACATGTATTAACCGTCAAATTTTAGGGACAATAGGATGTATATCCGACTGGATATGCCAGACGAACACAACGACCGAGACGCGAAGCGAACCGAGGACAGTGGTATCGTCTCGCGTATCAAGAACGTGTTCAGTCGCGGTTAAGTGCGGCACTATCCGCCGTTTCGTTCGCTACCAATTTTTCGTACCCGTAGTACTGTCAGTTCACGTCCCGAAATTAGCGACCGGACGGGACGGCTCCCTACCAGCGACCGAACAGTCGGTCGAGGACTGAGCGGTCGGTCGGTCGCTCGGCAAGCAAGACTGAACTGTCGACTTCGTTGACAACATCCATGTGAAGCGAGTCTCTCAAGAGTCGTGATAGCACGCCCTCTTCGGTCGCACCGATGAGAACGAGCGGGTGATCCGCTGCCGCGCGGCAAATGGCGCCTTCGACGTCGCCGGAATCGTCGACGGTGATCGTCGCGCCCTCGAGGTCGTGTTCCCCAGCCCATTCGGCGAGGAACTGCTCGCCAGACTCGCGGTCGTCCCGGTTTTCGACGACGTGCAAGAGAGTGACGTCGGCACCGGATTTTACTTGCAGCGTCCGCGCAACTTCAGCACTCAGGTCTGAGTCCGGCCCGCCGGCCGTCGGAAGGAGCACCCGTGACGTGTCCAGATCTCGGTCCTTGAGGATGAGAAAGTCACAGGGGAGGTCGCGGGTCAACTCGTCGATACGACGCTCGGCACGACCGGTGCTCCACGGTCGGTCGCCCCCCCAACCCAGTAGCACGAGATCGGTCTGTTCGCGCTCCGCCGTGGCGAAGACATCCTCGAACGAGCGATGGGAGACGACTGTCGATGTCTCGCAATCGACGTCGTAGGCGTCGGCCCGTTGTCGGACTCCCGCCATCCGTTCGTCGGATTCGGTGACGATCCGTTCCGTCCGCCTGGCGTCGTATCGCATGGACGCTCGGCTGGGAATTTGGACGACGTGGACGGCGTGAACGATCGCGTTCTCGCGACCGCTGGCAAGCGTGCAGGCAAAATCGACGATCGCCGACTCGGTTCGCGGGTTCGAGAGCGGAACGAGGATGCGATATGCGTGATCGTCGCCCGCACGGGTTTCGGCGGTGTCGATCAGTGGAACGTACGAACGACCCACGTAGCCCCCGAGCAGCCACTCCCGAATCGTCAGTTGTCGATCGGCCCCCTCGAAACGGGCCGACTCGAGACGGCGCTCGCTCGTCTGGAAGTAGTTGACGACGGTGACCAACACGATTCCGCCGATCGTATTCCCGAGCAGAACCGGCAGTACGAACTCGGTGATGCCGACGAAAACGGCGAGTTCGCCGGCCAGTACCATATAGACCATCTCGGTAAAGGAGACGACGACGTGAAACAGGTCCCCCAGTGGGATGGCGAGGAAGGCCATGTAAACGGCGACGAATCGCGAAATAGTATCCCGGGACGCGTAGACGATCCAGACGACGCCCGCAACGATCAGACCTGCGAACGCCGCCTTGGAGAACAGCGACCACCACGGCGTCGCGACCCCTTTTTCGGCCAGTTTCAGGGCGGCGGCTGCCGCCTCGTCGTTGAAGACACCGCCCCAGGAGAGGGCAATCGCACCGAGGCCGCCGCCGGTGAAGTTGCCCGCCAGAACGATCGTCCAGTGTCGCAACAACGCGGGGACGCTGGCGAGTCGCTCGAGGGTCAGGGCAACGGGCGGAAGCGTGTTCTCCGTATAGAGCTGGTAGCCGCCGATGATGATGTAGATGAAACCGAGCGGATACAGAAGCGTGCTCAGGATCGGATCGGCGCCGGTCGACGCCGTCAGCGATGCGTAGAGAAGAAACGTGATGGTGATCGCGAAACCGCCGGCGAGGCCGCTAAAGAAGAGTTCGCGACTTCCGGCAGTGATCTCCTCGTCGGCCGCGGCGACGATCCGCTGGAAGATTTCGTCGGAGGAGAACCGATCGCGAACGACCGCACCGACCGCCGGTGCGCCGCTTCTGGAGCGCTCGACTGCCTCTCGGACCGGTTCCTGACCGGTCGAACGGTGATCTTCTCGGTGCTGGTCGGACGAATCGTGTTTCACTCGACGCTGGTCGGGTGGATCGCGATCACTCATCGACGGATAGAGATCATAACGCGTCGGCGCGCTAAGTAGCTGTTATAATATCGCATTACAGTCGCCATCAGCGACAATCCGATTCGAAATTACTTGTATGATCCGATACGATACGAGCAGCCCCGTTCGCGAGCCGCGAGAACGGCCCCAAATTCAACCGCACCACTCGCCCGCCCCCTCAAAGCGAATCAGGGTCGAGCCGACCGATACTCCATCTGACGGCGAGGAACGCGCCAACTGCAAGCAGACAGTACGTGGCAAGCAGACCCCAGGTCGTCCTCGTCGGATTGCCGATCGCGAATTTCGCGACCGTGTTGGCGGGATGTTCGGGAAGAACGGTCGAGACGACCAGCGCACCGACGGTGGCGACTGAATAGACTAACTGGGCCTGCCGCCGGTCCGGAGCGACCAGTGCGACTGCGACCCCGACGGTAACGACTAGCAGTGCCAGTGTGGCCACCAGTACGACCAGTGCAGCAGGCACCGCGATCGAGGTACCGTTGATCGTCAGCAGGAGGAACCAGGCGATCGCCTGTACGGGTGCGAGCGCGGCCATCGTCAACAACTTCGCGTCGACAACGTCGGCGAGCGAAAGCGGCGCGACCCGAAGGAGTTCGAGGGTGCCCCGCTGGCGCTCCTCGATCAGCGAGTCGACGACGATCGACCCGCTGATGAACACCGGAAGGAAACACAACAGCGGAAGCAAAACGGTGTACGTAAAGCCGACGTACGGACTCGCTCCGACTTCGGCAGGAACCGGCAACGGTGCCCGCTCGAGCCGACCGGCCTCGGCGTTTCGTTCGCGTTCGACGCGCTCGACGTGCTCCAGCGTATCGCGGAGTTGCACGACGAGGAGCGTCGTCCGGATTCCTTCTTCGGGTGCGGTGACCCTGACGCTGAGTCGGCCGTCGTCGTTTCTGTGCGCATCGAGGACGGCGGATACCCCGCCGGCTTCGAAGCTCTCGTAGGCGGCCCCGCGGTCCCCGTAGTGCTCGGCGGTGATTCCGTCCCGTTCGTTTGCGACCGCGAGCAGGGTGTCGGCGTCCTCACCGGTAACGGCAACTGCTGTTTGATAGTTATTGACCGCGCCGGGATCGTACAACGAGACGAGGCCGACGACCAGAAACGAGGAGAACGCCGCGATGAACAACTGGATCGCTAGCGCGAGAATGATCGTCTTCTCGGAACGCAGCGAGCCAAGTTCGCGCCGAGCGACGGCCCAGCGCGCCCGCCAGGAACCCGATTCGGTACCGCCGTCCGAGCGCGCCGGCGGGTTCGGACCTCGGTGACTCGAGTTATCGGAATCGGTGTCGCTACGGAGCCGGTTTGGCTCATCAGGCCGGTCGCGAACGTCTTCACGCGACAAAGAGGACCACCCCCAGATTGTAGGCCGCGTGAACCAGCGTCGCGACGAGCAAACCCGCGGCGTACCCCGTCCGCCCGCGAATCGCTCCGAGCGCCGAGATAACGGCCGTCACGACGTGCAAGGCGAGGGGCGCGAGTAATACCGCGAGGGCGACGAGGGGATCGCTCGAGACTGGAGGGCCGAATGCTGCTGTGCCGACCGGTAATTCGCGTAAGCCGACGAATTGGACGACGTGGGTGAGTTTCTCGCCGACGAAAAAGCCCCCGCCGGAAAGTGCGCCGACTACTGCGGCAGTCCGGAGCGTCGCGTCGAATCTCGATCGCGCGAAGCCAGCGTAGACGTGAATGCTCTTTGCGAATTCCTCGACGGTTGCAGCCACGACGATGATCAGAGGCACCGCGATAAACCGCGGGACGACGAACAGTAAGGCGACGGCGAGCAGTTGACTCGCGAAGACGAACGGGATAAAAAGAATCGATAGCAACGGAATACTCCGACGGCCGTGGATACGGCTCGCGATCGCGTCGACGACCTTCGTCGGAATCGGCTTCTGTGTGAACATGTCTTCCTCGCGGTACACGCCGACACCGATGAGGAAACAGACGGCTGCACTGAGGTAGAAAGGCGCGGTCGAAAACAGATATTCGCCGATCCGGACCGATTCGTCCTGAAGGTCCATTACGACCAGCGTCAACGGCGATATCAGCGCGATGGAGTGGACGTCGGTAAAGACCGCCGGAATGAACGTATACGTCGTCAACGAGACGCTGATCGTCACCGTCACGAACGTGAGTTCCTTGAACGAGCGTGCGAGCATCGCACCGACGAACATCGAGGCCAGAAAGAGCAACGCGATCGGAAGCACCGCTGCGACGGCGAGTGGTCCGCCGCCGATCGCGATCGCAATCGCCACCACGATGCCGACGAGCCCGCACAGATATGGCAGGGTCTTCCCAGCGACGATCTCGTGTCGTGACGCCGGAGAGACCAGCAACAGTTCACCCCGCCGATTGATCCGCTCGTCCATGATCGTGCTTCCGTATGCCTGTATGACGAAGTTCATTGGAACGACGAACAGGAACGCAAGCACGAGCGACTCGAACGGAAATGGCGGTGCGATCGTCCCGGGCGTCCCCGGTGCCGTCCCCGTCGTCGAGCTGCCACCGACGCCGGGAACCTGAAGCCGACCGTCCGAGTCGTCACCGTCGAGTGCGCCTTTGCCGTCACGTCCGGTCTCGCTTCCGTCACCGGCGGTTCCGTCCGAGCGACTCGTGGTTCCATCCCCGGCACTGTCCGCCCCGCCGTTGCTTTCGCTCCCCCCACTGGAAACCGTCGCCCCGTCCAGATCCCGATCCTGGTATTCGAGCGAGACGAGGACGGGATAGGCTGCGTCCCGATCGGATTCCTCGTTCATCAGCTTCGCGTTGTAGGCCTCGACTGCCCCGCGAAACTCGTCGGCAGCGGCCTTGCCGTTATCTCCCACGGGCTCGAGCCGGCCGTTTCGACTGACTACTACGTCGACGGTCGAACCCGCGTCGGCATCGGTATCGATCGTCTCGAGCGGGACCGGCCGGAACTGCTCGCTGTAAACGGCGGCATCGTAATACCGGCTGTCACCGTCGACGCCGACGACGTAAATCTCCTGTTCCAATCCGAGTCCCGCGTCGGCGGCCGAGAATCCCGCGGTCCCGACGACGAAGACGATCACGACGAGTGCGACCGCCGTCTTCCGATCGACGGTGCCGGCGCTTCTGGACACCTCCCAGCGGGCAATGCGAGCCGTACGTGAGCTGACGCCGCCGATGTAGGCACTGATCGAGCGCACCGGACTGTCTCGGACTGGGCCCATCCCGGCCGACTCGGGATCGATACTGTCACCGTCCTCGGTCACGCCTCGGCCTCCGTGTCCGGTTCGCGTGCCACCTCGAGGAAGATTTCCTCGAGGCTCGGCGTCTTCGTCTGGATGTCGGTCACGCGGCCGCCCGCTTCCTCGACGGCTTCCCGTATCTGGTCGACGGCGGTTATATCGCCGACCACGTGGCGAACCCTGCCGTTTTCACGAGTCACGTCGATCAGCCTCGCCGTCGCTTCGAGACCGTCACTCCCGTCGACCGTCGCAGAAACGTGGTACTCGGTTCCGCCGTGGGCGTCCCTGATCGCCTCGAGCGTCCCGCGGGCGACGATCCGGCCGTCGTTCATGATGACGATCCGATCGCAGATGCTCTCGACGTGAAAGAGGTTGTGCGCGCTGAAGACGATCGTCTTTCCCTCGTCGCTCAGTTCGCGGGTGAACTCGATGATGTAGTTGGTCGTCAACGGATCCAGTCCCGACGCCGGTTCGTCGAAGATCAGAACGTCTGGATCGTTTACCAGCGCTCGCGCGATGGCGACCTTCCGTTGCATCCCCTTCGACATGTTCCCGATCTGCCTGTCGCGGTGCTCGAGGTCGAGTCGATCCAGCAAGTCGTGGATTCGCTCGCGGGCGACGTCGCCGGGAACGTCGTACAGGTCGGCGAAGAACTCGAGGTAGTCGACCGCGGTCATTTCCTCGTACAGCGGCGACTCTTCGGGGAGAAAGCCGAGCCGACGCTGCATCGCAGGCTCCCCCGGGGTGTGGCCTGCGACGACGGCCGTGCCCGCGGAGGGTTCGATCAACCCTGCCAGCATCTTCAGCGTCGTCGTCTTCCCAGCGCCGTTCGGCCCGACGACGCCGAAAACCTCTCCGCGCTCGATCGTAAAGGAGTTCCCCTCGACGGCGACGAAGCCGTCGTACTCCTTCCGAAAGCCATCCACTTCGAGTATCGCCATTGGATAGCGCGACCGAGGGAGCCACTCCAGTAAAAGCTAGCGGCCACTGATAGTCACTGTATTGACATCGCCGTGTCGACCGTCTCGCCAGCACCCCAGTCCAAATCCCCATGGTGACGGGCCGCGTAGGATCTCCTGATGACTCGAGTCCGGACTACGCAAACGCCGGACGGTCGCCGCCTCGAGGTCTCAACCGTTCTGTCCGCCCCCGCAGCCGACGCCTGGGATGCAATCGTCGATACGAGGCGATGGCAGGAGTGGTCACCGATCGTTCTCGGCGTCGAGACGACCGACCGCCGAATTCGAACCGGGACCACCGGTCGGGTGAGACTCCCCGGCGTCTGGGTCCCGTTTCGGATCACCTCCTGTACGGACCGACGGTGGACCTGGCGCGTTTCGGGGATTCCGGCCGCCGCCCACCGCGTCGACGACCTCCGCGACGGCCGCTGCCGGATCGCGTTCGAACTCCCGATCCACCAGTCAGGATACGCACCCATCAGTTTGCGGTCCCTCGAGCGCCTCGAGGCATTGCTCGAGAGCGAAGAGACGGGCCGAGAGCGATGAGACGGACCGAGAGCGAAGAGACGGACCGAGAGCGAAGAGACGGATCGAGAGCGAAGAGACGGATCGAGAGCGAAGAGACGGATCGAGAGCGATGCGGCGAGCGTTCGTGACCAGTGAGAACTGCGCCGACGGTGGTCGGATCTAACGCATCCCTTCGTTACTCGTACCTCTCCTCAGACCGTCTGAAGGGGAACCGTTGTGGGGACGAAGAGTGCCGAAGCGAATCCGGGTATGCCCTGGACAGTTCCCTCACGTGTCGGCGGGCAGCGTAAACGAGAACGTCGCACCGTCGCCCGGTTCCGTGTCGACCCAGATCTCACCGCCGTGACGATCGACGATGCGTCGGCAGAGCGCGAGTCCGATGCCGGTACCGGGATGTTCCTCGTGCGTATGCAGCCGCTGAAACACCTCGAAAATACGATCCGTGTCGTCCGAATCGATTCCGACTCCCTCGTCGCGGACCGAGACGATCCAGTCGGTGCCGTCCCGCTCGGCGGTGACGTCGATCCGCGGTGGTTCATCGCCGCTGTATTCGATCGCATTTCGCAGGAGGTTCTGAAAGACCTGACGCAACTGGCTGACGTCGCCCGCCACTCGAGGAAGGGAACCTGACGAGATGTAAGCGTCGCTTTCGTCGATTCGCATCTGCAGATCCTCCCGGACGTCGTCGAGCACGGCGTCTAAATCGACCGGTTCGAACGGATCACCGCGCGTGTCGACACGCGAGTACGTAAGCAGTGCATCGATCATCTCGCGCATCCGTTCGGCTCCGTCGACGGCATAGTCGAGAAATTCCTGGCCGTCCTCGTCGAACGTGTCACCGTATCGCGTCTCGAGCAACTGCAGATAGCTCGTAATCATACGAAGCGGCTCTTGTAAGTCGTGGGAAGCGGCGTAAGCAAATTGCTCGAGTCGGCGGTTCGACTCTTTGAGTTCGGTCTCCAGACGTTTTCGCTCGCTGATGTCGGAGAGTATTCCCTCGAGGGCGACGACGGTCTCATCGTCGTCGAAGAGACGGCGGCCGTACGATCGAACCCACTTGCGTTCGCCGTCGTCGGTTTCGATCCGATAACTGAGCGAATAGGTATCGCGGTCGCCCGTTGGTTGCTGGACGTCCTCCCACACCTCGTCGCGATCCGCTTCCAGCATGATGTCGTCACCGTAGGATACCTCCCCCGTTTCCAGAGCCTCCGATGTGTACCCGGTGATCTCACGGCAAGCATCGCTGACGAATTCCATTGGCCAGCCTCGTTCGTTGCGACAGCGATAGACCATTCCCGGAACGTTTTCCATCAGCGTCGACAGCTGGCGTTCGCGTTCCTCGAGGGCCTGTTCGTAATCCCGACGTTCGGTGATGTCTGTGAGCGTAACGACCGCACGGCTCACATCGCCGCGTCCGTCTCGGACCGGCATTCCGTGCTCCATGATGATTCGCCGTTCGTCGTCGAACGTCTCGATTTGGTAGACGTTCGGGTCCGTCACTTCCTCGCCTTCGAGCACCTGCGCCATCGTCCAGTCTCTCGGTCCGACCAGGTCACCGGAGTCCGCCCACACCGCGGAATACTTTTCGTACTCCTCTACCGATTCCGCATCGAAGACGTCGCCGCCCCAGATTTCCCTGGCGGTGTCGTTCGCTCTGCGCAGTGAGCCGTCCGCGTTCGCGACGACGACGCCAACGGGGAGCACTCGAAACAGCGTCTCGAGTTCCCGCGACTGTTTCTCGAGTTCGAGTTCGGCTCGCTTTCGCTCCGTGATGTCGGTAAGCGCCCCGGGGAATCGCTCGGCGTTGCCATCGTCGTCACACTCGACGTGTCCGCGTGCGATGACCCACCGGGGCTCGTCGTTTGCGTTCCAGACTCGATACTCGGATTCGTATTCCCCACAGGTTTCGAGGGCCGCTTCGATCTGGTCTTCGACACGGGTGCGGTCGTCCTCGTGGATCGACGTCAGCAATCGTTCGATTGGGACCCCGTTGCGTGCCGCGTCCGGATCGATGTCGAACGTTCGAGCAAAGGAGGCCCCGGTGACGAACGAATTCTCCGGTATGTGCCACTCCCAGGTACTGACCGCGCCGGCTTCGGTCGCGGCTTCGAGTTGCGCCTTCGCCTCCTCCAGATAGCGTTCACGTTCCGTCCGTTCGGTGACATCTCGGACCACACCCACTGTACGAACCGGGTCCTCCTCGCCGTCGAAATGAAATTCTCCCCTGGCCGCGATCGTCCGTTGCTCGCCGTCTGCTCGGATGATTCGACACTCGACATCCCACGTCCCCGTCTCGAATGCATCCTCGAAGCTCCGTTCTACGTTCTCGCGGTCGTCCGGATGGACGTGATCGAGAAAGGCCTCGAAGCTCCAGTCCTCCCGCGGTTCCTCGTAGCCGAAAATGCGGTCGTGTTCGGGCGACCGGACCGGCGATTCCTCGGTTTCCAGGTCGAGTTCCCACGTCCCCATCTCCCCGGCCTCGAGTGCGAGACGTAACCGCTCTTCGCTTTCTTGCAAGTCTCGAAACATCCCCTCACGTTCGAATTCGCGTTCCTTGCGCTCAGTAACGTCTCGAAAATACGCCGACACGCCGGTCCGGGAGGGATAGATGGTCGCCTTGACCCAGAAGTCGAGTGGAGCGTAGTAGAGTTCGTAACTCTGGGACTCTTGCGTTTCCATCGCCGAATCGAAGGCGTGCCTCACAACGTCGATTTCGGCAGCCTCAGGGAACTGCTCCCACAGATTCTCTCCGAGGAGTTCGTCCTCGGTCGACTCGAGCAGTTCCTCGGCCCGTTCGTTGACGTGCGTGAACCGAAACTCCTCGTCGAGGGCGTAGAAGCCGTCGGTTATCCGTCCGAGAATTTCTTCGAGTTCTATATCGACGTCTCGTTTCCCGGTCACGTCTTCGAAAACGAAAACGGCGCCGTCGAATTCGTCGTTCCCGGTCCACCGCGGTGCCCCGTTGACCGACAGCCAGACGCGCTCCCCGGATGGACGGCGAAGACCAATCGTCTGGTCGTATATCGGCTTCTTCCGCTCGAAAATTCGATCGAACGGGGTATCGTTCGCCTCGAGTCGCTCGCCGTTTCGGTCAAGGAGGTGCCAGCGCGAATCGTCGGATGAGGAACCGACAAGCGCTTCTCGAGGTCTCCCGAGGATATCCTCGGCTCGCTCGTTTACGTCCGTCAGATCACCGTCTGTGTCGGCGATCGCGATTCCGTCATCGATAGCGGATAGCAGTGCGCGACATCGCCGGTGGGCATCGGAATCGCCTGCACCCGCCAATAGTTCCAAGTCGGTGTCCCCGACTCGATCGCTCATACAAGTCAAACGTCATCGACTTGTATAAGGACCGGGTCGGACGTCTCATGTGGCCCGGTGACGTGATAGTTTGCCATGGTGAACTGCGAGCGGGTTCGGAGCCATCGGTCCCGAAGGATCACTCGAGAGACCTGCAGTCGATCACCAGCGCCTCGTGGGGCCGTGAGTCGCCGGTGAGTCGATCGCCGACGATCGTTCCGGTTGCGAGAATGCCGTCGAATCGCCCTGACTGTAACTCGGAGTCCGGGGCGACCGGCCGGAGATAACATCCTGTTATCTGGTTCTGATACGAACTACTAAACCCGTCCGCAACGTAGCCGTCGACAGCACGTCCCGATGTCATCTCCACAAACAAAATCCCGCGACGGAAGCGCGGATGCCTGTCCTGTCATCGCCTCCCTCGAGCAGATCGGGTCCCGGTGGCGACTCGCAGTCCTTCACGAACTGCTAGACGGTGAGCAACGATTCAACGAACTCAAACGATCGACCGGCGCGAACGCGCGCACCCTCTCGCGCGTCCTCGACGATCTCGGCGAGATGGGATTCGTCGAACGTCGCATCGAAGAGGACGCCCCTATCGCCACCTTCTACAGCCTCACCGACAAGGGCGAATCGCTCGCACCGGTCTTCGACGAAATCGAGTGTTGGGCCACCACCTGGCTCGAAGAAGAAGCACTCGAGTCCTGAGACGACTCCTTGAGAAGACGACTATTGGCATCGGACAATCGATCATGGCGCCAGCGTCGGCGGTGCCGGCGACGAAAACGAAGACGAAGACGGTTCAGTTCCGGTTCCCAACGAACGCCTCGATCCGGTTTAACGCGTTTCGAAGGTCCTCGAGGCCGGTCGCGTACGAGATCCGCAGGTGACCTGCGCCGCCCTCGCCGAAGACGTCGCCCGGAACGACGGCGACGCCCTGTTCCCGAAGGACTTCCTCGGCGAATTCTTCCGCTGTAAAGCCCTCAGGCACCTCGGGGAAGCAGTAGAACGCCCCTTTCGCCTCGAAGACGTCCATTCCGATCTCTCGGAACCGCGAGAGGACGAACCGTCGACGACGGTCGTACTGGTCTACCATCTCCTGAACATCGCTCGCACAGGAGTCAAGCGCTTCGATCGCGGCGTACTGTGCCGTCGTCGGAGCCGAGAGCATCGTGTACTGGTGAATCTTGTTCATCGCACCGATGGCGTCGGCAGGTCCGAGTGCGTACCCGAGTCGAAGGCCGGTCATCGCGTGGGCCTTCGAGAAGCCGTTGAAAACGATGGTCCGTTCGCGCATCCCATCGAAACTCGCGATCGAGGTATGGTCGCCGTCGTACGTTAGCTCCGCGTAAATTTCGTCCGAGAGCACCATCAGATCGTGCTCGCAGGCGAACTCGGCTATTGGCTCGAGGTCGTCGGCGGGCATGATCGCACCCGTCGGATTGTTCGGATAGCAGAGGACCAGCACGTCCGCTTCGGCCGCACCGGCCTGCTCTAAGCCCTCGACGGTAAGCCGAAAGTCGTCTTCCTCTCTCGTCGGGACCGGCAATACGTCTCCGCCGGCGAAGATCACGCCGGGTTCGTACGAAATGTACGACGGCTGAGCGATCGCAACCGTGTCACCGGGGTCGACGAACGCTCGGAAGGCGAGATCGACGGCTTCGCTCGCACCGGCGGTGACGAGGATTTCCTCGTCGGGAGCGTATCCCAGGTCGAATCGGTCGGCGACGTAATCGGCGATCGCCTCGCGGAGTTCGCGCTTGCCCCTGTTCGCCGTGTAGGAGGTTTTTCCTTGCTCGAGCGACGTTATCGCGGCGTCGCGGGCCGCCCACGGCGTCGCGAAGTCCGGTTCCCCGACGCCCAGTGAGATGACTTCGTCGCGTTCTTCGGCGATCTCGAAGAACCGTCGGATTCCCGACGGCGGAACCGCTTGCACGCGGTCTGACAGTTCGAACGTCATGGTCAGGGTGAGAACGAGAGCCGATCGTCGTCTTCCCCGTCGCCCAGTTCGATCCCGTTTTCCTTGTACGAGGTCATGACGTAATGGGTGACCGTCTGAGTGATCTCGGGGACGGGAGCGACCTTTTCGCTAATAAACTGGGACACCTCGCGGATAGAGTCCCCCTCGACTTCCATGTCGAAGTCGTAGTCGCCGCTGACCAGGCGCAGGGCTTTCACCTGCGGGAACCGCGCAAGGCGCTCTGCGATGTCGTCGTAGCCCGTTTCGCGGTCGAGACGGACGTTCAACTCGACTTCGGCCCGGACGCGCTCGTCTTCGAGTCGGTCCCAGTCGACGACTGCCTGATAGCCACGGACGAGGCCTGCTGCCTCGAGTTCCTCGATGGCTGCCTCGACCTCTCGTTCCTCGAGGTCGGTCATTCGCGCGATATCTGCAGCGGAGTATCGCGCGTTCTCACGAAGCAACTCGAGCACCTCGCGTTCGCTCATACCGCTTGGAAGCGCGAGCGCGAGTAAAGTTCTAACGTTCTTGTATCGGTCTCGCGTAAGCGACAGAGTCCCGCCAGAGCGAGCAACGATTGCCCGCGTAACAAAGACCCGGCGACGCATCGATACGGGAACCGAAGAGTCCGAACCGAGTTCGACGGTCCTGCGTCGGCAACTTATCGATAGTTCTTGAACAGCAGCGCCCGCACGTCGTCTTTCGTCTGGACCTGGTCGGTCGATCCGTCGGGGAGTTCGACGGCGTACCGGTAGTCCGCGGAATCCGACTCCTCCCACTTGTCGTCGTAGGTCTCGAGCAGGCTCATCATCTCGTCTAACATATCGTCGTCGTCGGCTGAGCCGTCGTCGTTGGAAGTGCCGGTATCGTCGTCGGCCGAGCCGTCGTCGTCGGAAGTGCCGGTATCGTCGCCGTCAGCATCGCTCGTTGCCTCCTCGTCGTCTGCACTGCCGCCATCTTCGGCTGAACCGTCCGCCTCTGAATCATCCGAGCCGTCCGATTCTGACTCGCGGTCGTCAGGGTTCTCGTCCGGTGTTCTGTCAGTGTTGACCGACTCGTCTTCGATGTAGGACACCTCCTCGAATTCGTCTGGATCGGCGTCGTCGTCGATGGCAGCGACGACGGACGCGGACACGTCATCCGTCGCCGAGGAATCGAAGTCTCCGTCGGCGGCAACCTCGACGTCTTCGTCGAGATTGTCTATCAGAAACTGGACGGCGTCCTGTTCGCGAACGAATCCGTACTTGCCGACGACCGATTCCGAAATCTCCTCTCGGAGGTGCTGGATGAACGCGTACTGTTCGTCGGTGACCTCGAGTGTTTGCATACCCCGTCGATTATGCCGAGGGTACAAATATGTGAGTCGTGCCTGCTCGTCCCTACTTGGGTCAGTTAGTGAGCCGATGATGCAATCGTTCGGGGCTGAAACTGCGGTTTCGGAATAGTTTCGCTCACATTGTTCGCGAAATGATTTTCGTTCATCTCGATCGATTGCGGACGGAAAGTCCCACGGGCCGCTGGCGGCCGAACACCGCCGATACTACAGGGCTTCGGACGGTAACCCTTCCCGAATATGGACGACGTTCTCGAACTCGTCGACGCAGTCGCCGACTCGGAACTCGAGGGTGCGTTCGTGTAGCTCATCCGGTTAGTGGGCGTACTCGCGATCCTTGCTGGCTCGGCCTGTGGCTGGCGACCGACATGGGATTGCTCGTCGTTCCACTACTCCTGAACGCCGGGGGGTTCGCCCTCATAGTCGTCCCCGGTATACTGCTTGCGATCGCAGAATTAGGCGGTTGAGATCGGGTCGAGCAATCGCCAGACTGGAGGGCGATTCTCGGTCACGAGCGAGACGGCACTTCCTTTCGTCCCGACAACATTTCGGGATCGAGGCTGAAGAACCGAAACGTCACCTCCTCTCGAGGCCGCTCGAAGATGTCGACTCTCGGAATCTGAATGGCCCACATTCCCTGAATCGTCGCGGATTCGTACGGTTTGTCCTCGAGGTCCTCCAGCGTGCCAGTTGCGATGACGCTTTGCCACCCACGGTCCGTCTCGTCGTAGGTGACGAAGGAAACGGGTTTTTCGACTAGCTCCCCCTTTCTACTATCCCGGGGAAACGACAGCTGGTAATAAAACAGCTGTTCATCCTGATTGAATCCATACGACACCGGTATCGAGACCGGTGGATCACTTGGATCCTGTGCAAACGAGATCACTCCCGTTCCACCCCGTCCGAGGAACTCGGCCATCTCTTCGTCTGTCATCTGGAGCCAGCGAAGCCCTTGCATAGTCCAATTGACGAGGCGAAAAGGGATAATACGTTGTTACAACCATCCGAACAGTCGGATCGAATCGTACTCGAACCGGGGCAGAGCGGCGAATTCCACGGGATCTGATCCCCGATTCTGGCGTTCGACTCGAGCGGGCAGTCGTGGCGAACGTGACGATTAAGGACGAACGAATGGTATCTTCGGTATGGTCACGATGGAATCAGACTCGGAACTCGAAGCCGGCGATACCCCACCCGACTTCGAACTCGAGGGTGTTGACGGAGATACCTATTCGCTCGAATCGTTCGCGGACGCCGAAGCGCTGTTACTCGTCTTTACGTGCAACCATTGTCCGTACGCGCAGGCGAAGTTCGATCTGTTGAACGAACTTGCCACAGAGTACGACGACGTAGCGGTCGTCGGTATCAACCCAAACGACGCCGAAGCATATCCCGAGGATTCGTTCGAAATGATGCAGGAATTCGTCTCTGAGGGGAAAGTAGACTACGACGCCTACCTGCGCGACGACAGCCAGGACGTGGCCCGCGCGTACGGTGCGGTCTGTACGCCGGACCCGTTCCTCTTCGAACGGCGGACGTCGCAACGCGACCCAGAGGGTCGAGCAACGGAGTCGGGTGACGCAGACGGGGAGTTCCGGCTGGTTTATCAGGGTCGACTCGACGACGCCCTCAATCCGGACGACGAGCCGACCCGGTATCACATCCGCGAAGCGATCGAAGCCGTCCTCGCGGGAGAGGACGTCGGCCTCGAGTGGCAGCCGTCTCGCGGGTGTTCGATCAAATGGAAAGACACGTAAGACGCCCTCGAGTCGAAGAACGTCACCGGTAGCGACGGACGGACACGCGGTTTTAGTGGTAGCCGTGGTACGCAGGGCATGGGTCACAGTCCACGAGGGAACGCGATCCGCGAGTCGCTCGAGGCCGGCGAGGTTTCACTCGGCATCCTCGATACCACGTACAGTCCGACCGTCGTCGAACTCTACGCCACGATGGGCGTCGATTTCGTCTGGATCGACCTCGAACACGGCGGGCCGAGCCCGTGGGATGCCGGTCGACTGGAGGAACTTCTCCGTGCAGTGGACAGCACTACCACCGAATTGCTGGTGCGCGTCCCGGACAGCGATCCGACGGTGGTCCGGAAGGCACTCGACGTCGGCGTTCGGAACGTGTTCCTTCCGCGGGTCGGCAGCGCCGAGGAACTCCGGGCCGCGGTACGAGCCGGTCGGTTCGAGTACGAGGGGGAACCGGGACGGCGCGGTATGGCGTCCCCACGAGCGGGCCGCTGGGGTCTGAGCGACGACTACGTGACGAGCGAAGACGAGTCAGTCGTCGTCGGCGTCACCGTCGAGACCAGAGACGCACTCGACGACCTCGACGCGATTCTCGAGGTGTCAGAACTCGGATTCGTCTTCATCGGGCCGCTCGACCTTTCGGTTTCGCTGGGCCATCCAGGCGAGTTCGACCATCCTGAGGTCGAGGAAGCTGTCGAAACGATTCGATCGGCCGCCGTCGACGCGGACGTCCCCGTCGGCGGGCTCGGATTCGGTATGGACGACGTCAACGAGAAGGCCGAAAACGGCTACCAACTACTGAACATCGGCACGACGACGGGCGCACTTCAGTCGTCCGTCGACGAGTGGCTGGCCGAATACGACGAAGCGTAACTGATCCGAGAACCAGTGGATTACCTGGGGACGGCTCGTCGATACTGAACCGGCCATCGTTCGGTGACGGTATCGGAATCGCCCTCGAGGTCACCCGCTGCGCGCAGGCCGAAATACGGGTCCCGGAGGAACTCCCGACCGACCAGGACGAGGTCGGCTCGCCCGTTTCGAACCAGCGCATCTGCCTGTTCGGGTTCAGTGACGCCGCCGACCGCGCCGACCGCGACGTCGGCTCCATCGCGAACACGTTCGGCCAGCGGAACCTGAAAGTTCGGACCTCCCGAGATCGCTTGTTCCGGGTGAATACCGCCGGAACTGACGTCGACCAGATCGACCCCCAGTCCGGCAAGGTCGTCGGCCAGCCGCACCGACTGGTCGATGTCCCACGACTCGCGATCGTTTAGCCCGTCGGTCCCCGAGATGCGGACGAAGACCGGTTGGTCGTTCGGCCATACCTCGCGAACGGCCGTGACGACGTCACGGAGCAATCGCGTTCGGTTCTCGAAGCTGCCGCCGTAGTCGTCGGCGCGGCGATTCGTGACCGGCGAAAGAAACTCGTGGAACAAGTACCCGTGGGCCGCGTGAACCTCGGCGATTTCGAACCCGGCGGCAAGCGAGCGCTCGGCCGCGTCCCGGTAGGCGTCTATCACGTTCTGGATGTCGTCTCCATCGGCCTTCCGCATCGCCGGGCGGTCCCCGTCGAACGGCGGGTACGCCTCGGGCGACGGCGAGAGGACCTCCCAGCCGCCGTTATCGGGCTGAATCGGAACATTTCCTTCCCACGGCCGCTTCTTGCTGGCCTTGTGGCCGGCGTGGGCAAGTTGGATCCCCGGGACCGCGCCCTGGTTGCGAACGAAATCGGTAATCGGCTCGAGCGCGGCCGCGTGGTCGTCACTCCAGATCCCCAGATCCGAGGGCGTGATTCGACCGATCGGATCGACGGCGGTCGCTTCGGTCATCACGATACCGGCACCGCCGACGGCGCGACTCCCGAGGTGGACACGATGCCACTCGGTCGGAAGCCCGTCCGGTGCGCACGAGTACTGACACATCGGCGAAACGGCGATTCGATTCGGACTCGTCACGCCTCGCAGCGATAACGGAGAAAGCGCATCAGGCATCGATCGGACGTAGCGACGGCGGGGAGAAAACGACTCAGGATGGAGCAGCGATTGCCGACTCGAGGTTTCAGTCGAAACCGTTCTCGACCCCGAGTGCCATCCAACTTATTCCGATCGCGCACTCAGAAGCGGCATGGTCAGGGATACGACCATCCTCGAGCGCTTCGATGCGGACCATCCCGTCGTCGGTATGGTTCACCTCCCGGCACTGCCCGGCGCGCCGGCTTTCGACGGCGACCGCGACGCCGTCCGAACCCGTGCGCTCGAGGATGCTCGTCGCCTCGAAGCCGGCGGCATCGACGGACTCATCGTCGAGAACTTCGGCGATGCGCCGTTCTATCCGGAGGACGTGCCGAAACACGTCGTCGCAGAAATGACGGCTCTCGCGTCGACGCTGACCGACGCTGTCGACGTGCCCGTCGGGATCAACGTGTTGCGCAACGACGCCGCGGCAGCGATTTCGATAGCCGCAGCCGCCGATGCCGCGTTCGTCCGCATCAACGTCCACGTCGGTACCGCCGCGACCGATCAAGGGCTCCTCGAGGGGCGGGCCCACGAGACGCTTCGACTTCGAGACCGGCTCGAGGCAGACGTCGGACTCCTCGCGGACGTTCACGTCAAACACGCGAGTCCGATCGGCGAGCGTGACATCGACCGTGCAGCCCTCGAAACGATCGAGCGCGGGCGGGCGGACGGCGTGATCGTCTCAGGACCGGAGACGGGCGTCGAGACCCCGCTCGCGGAAATCGAACGCGTCTCGGAAGCGCTCGCCGACCGAGGACACAAACGCGCTCCTGTATTCGTCGGCAGTGGCGTAACCAGCGACACTGCAAATAACTGCCTCGAGGCCGGTGCGGACGGCATCATCGTCGGAACAGCGCTCAAAATGGATGACGAGGCGGCGAATCCGATCTCCGCAGAGCGCGTCGCAGATCTCGTGGCGACGGTTCAAGATTCGATCAACGGAGATTCGAGTCCCGAACTCGAGTGACTGGTGTGCTAATGAGGGTACGTAAGATGAGTTGTGTGGGACCGGGCGTGATCGGTCGATACGAGTGTCGAACGAAGGCTACCTGTAACAGCGAGAGAGTCCTGCCCTTCCCGTGAGGGACGAGTGTTCCGACGTTCTGTCGGAACCGAGGACCGAACAGGGCGGGCGTGAATCGCGGTAACTCCTGTGTGAAACCACCGCGTTACTGCTGATCTGGAGTCTCCAACGTGTCAAGTCCTGTTTCTAGCACCTCGATATACGCTTCATCGAGCGACTGGTCGGTTGCTTCGGCGTAGTCTTTCACCCGTCCGTGGAGTCCATACGAAATATCTATTGCTGGTCGCATTGTCTCACAAGACTTATTTGACGCGAAGACGTGATAACGATTGTGGTATGAAGCGTACCAACACGTTCACCGTGCGACCACTCTCCGACAGTGGAGAGCAACTGCTACGGGATCTGTTGGACGCTTCCGCCGCTCTCTGGAACCAGGTCAACTATCAGCGCCTCATGCGGTACTGAGCGGAGCAACGCTCCGCGATGTCCGCAAATCTACGATTTGCTTGATAACGACGAGGACGGCTTTGAGGGCGATGTGTGGGACGCCGACACCGGCAGCCTCGAAGGCAAGTACAAAGGTGTTCTTGGTGCGTCCACTGCCCAACAGGTGATACGAAAGAACAGCGAAGCGTGGCGCGGGTTCTTCCGGCTGAAAGACCAGTATCACGACGAGTCGAACACGTCCATCACGGACCACCCGGAACCGCCGGGATTCCGTGGTAACGAGGACGATGGGCGACAACTCAAAACCGTCATTCGCAACACGTCGTACACCGTCGAATGGGGCGACCGCTCCCGACTTGAGATACTGGTTGGGAGTGAGTTGAAAGACCGATACGACCACACCGGGCGTCTCCGCTTGGAGATCGCTGGCGACCCGACTTGGCCCGACTACGAGAAACAGGGCCGGTTGGACCTGTGGGACGACGAGACTGATTGCACGTTCAGGGCTTCGCAACCCGTGACTGTTTCTGACGATGCACGGGCAACTCCACTGGCCGCAGAGACGGCCGCTCTGGACATTGGTGCGAACAATCTCGTCGCCTGTACCACGACGACCGGCGAGCAATACCTGTACGAGGGCCGTGAGTTGTTCCAGCGGTTCCGCGAGACGACGCGAGAAATCGCCCGGTTGCAGTCGAAACTCGAAGAAGGCCAATACAGCAGCGGGCGTATCCGGCGACTGTATCGGAAGCGAACCCGTCGCCGCGACCACGCTCAAGAAGCGTTGTGTCGTGACCTGCTGGAACGACTGTACGAGGAGGGCGTGGACACAGTGTATATCGGTGGCCTGACCGACGTGCTGGACACGCACTGGTCGGTCGAGACCAACGCCAAGACCCACAACTTCTGGTCGTTCAAGAAATTCACCGAGCGACTGGTCTGTACCGCCGAGGAATACGGTATCTCGGTCGAAGTCCGGTCGGAAGCGTGGACCAGCCAAGAGTGCCCGCAGTGTGGCGGCACAGACCGACCGACACGGCATCAGGACACGCTCACCTGTCCGTGTGGGTTTGAGGGGCACGCCGATCTCACAGCGTCAGAAACGTTCCTGAAGCGGCACACAGAACAGGCAGTCAGGCCGATGGCACGGCCCGTGTCCTCGGAAATCAAAGAGTTCCGGGATGTCGTCAGAAATCAGTCGATTTCTGACTGCAAGCGGGATCTTCGATCCCGCAATGCCGAAAACGCGCAGCGTTTTCGAGCACGATTCGAGTGGGACGACCACGACTGGTCGGGGACACCACACCCCCACGAACGTCCCAAAGAACAGCGCACAGACCCGAGTACCGTCCACCATGACGGGAATGTTGCCTCCGGCGAGTCGTAGACCGGCTGGGACTTCCACGGAGGAAACCCCGGCGTTCACGCCGGGGAGGATGTCATAAACCGAATAGCAGCGGTCCGATGAGAACGCCCATCAGGTGAATGCGACGGGCGTGCAATCGAACCGGTACGAGTCCGACGGCGGTCGCTGCAACGAAGATTGCGATGCCGATCGGACCGGAAAAGAGGAACGAAAGGCCGAGCAATACAGCGAGAACAGCGGCCGAAATCTTCCAGTACGCCAGTCGGCCGACGAGGTCGAGATACGCGTCCCCGATGACGATCACGAGGACAAAACCGACTACTCCCGATATAACGACGCCCGCGACCAATATCGGCAGCTCGAGTGGCGCGTTCACCCGTTGGAAGGCGACCATGACGCCTGTTCGAGGCTGGTCGATTGCAACCAGTGCGAAGAGCGCGAAGATCGTATTTGCAGTGTCAACGCCGCTCGTCGCGACGATGTAGCCTCGGTCGCTGGCCCGTTCTGGAACGACGGTCAGGACCGCGACAGCAGCGGTTGCTGCTGTGATACCGGGCAAATAACCGACTGCAGCACCGGCGAGCGTGCCGGCTACCGCTGTAAGTCCGACGAGGCCTCGCGACATCGCGACGTCGTGGCCGGTCTGGCGAGGGATGCCGTTCCCACGGATCGCCTCGATCAACACTGGTGCACCGAACAGGCCAGCGAACAACGGGGCGAGCGTACCACCCGCCTCGAGGGGCGCATCCGTCGAGAGATCGAGCGCGAATGCACCGAGGGTGGCCGCGAGCGTAAAGGACAGAACCCCACCGAATCGCCGACGCCTCGTACGCTCCGATGCGATCAACGCGACGACGACCGTCGCGAGGAGAAGCGAGAGGTGGGATCGAATTGTCGGATACACGGACGTTATAGCCCACGTTACGGGTACAGCAAGCGGAACCGCTGCGAGAACGGCGAGAAGGCTACCGAGTGCGGAGAGACGGATCGCCTCGTAGCCTCGCCCGGCGAGAACCAATCGATGACCCGGCAGCGCTGTGACGGCCATCTCTGCGTCGGGGACGCCAAGGGCCATCGCAGGAACAGCGTTGAGAAAGGTATGAACGACGCCTGCCGAGAGCATCGCGCAACCGACGAACAGCGGTGGGCCGGGAACCGACGGTGCGATCCCCGCCAGCAAAAGTGCGAAATTGTTCGCGTGAAGCCCAGGCACGAGGCCACTACAGCTACCGAGTAGCGATCCGGCGAGGATCCACGCGAGCAACTGCATAGTCACCGACGGCTGGGAGACGAACTCGACTGAAGCGGCCATCGGCCCTTCTGGCCGCCCACTGGTTTATAGGCCCTCGGACTCAGAGGGGCGAGACTCGTCGTGTCATGCGCCAACCGATCGAACTATCGGCTCGATGGAGGCATCGGTCACCGTCCGACGCAATAAAAATCGACAGTGTTTGTTCGTCGAAACCGAATCGACGGAACGGAGTTATCCGAAGAGTTCGCCGAGACCCTCGCCGCTGGCCTCTTCGTCTTCCTCGTCGTCTTCGTCCGTCGTGTCCGGCACGTCGCTGGTCTCTTCGACTTCTTCCTCTTCCGCTTCGTCGCTTGCAGCCTCGCCACCTGCGCTAGCGCCTGCGGCGGCGCCACCAGCGGGGACTGCTGCGGCTTCCGAGACTGCCTCGTCGATGTCGACGTCCTCGAGTGCGGCGACGAGCGCCTTTACGCGAGACTCTTCGACGTCGACGCCGGCAGCGTCGAGTACGTTCGTCAGGTTTTCTTCGTTGATCTCTTCGTCCGATTCGTTCAGGATGAGTGCAGCGTATACGTATTCCATTGTAAGTTCCTCCGATAGTTATTAGCCGAACATTTCGCCGAGACCGGCCGCGCCATCGCCGTCGTCATCGTCGTCGTCCTCCTCTTCGTCTTCGTCGGTCGCAGCCTCGGTGTCTTCTTGTTCGTCCGTCGATTCCGCTTCGTCCGTCTCCGCCGGTTCGGCGGGCACCTCGATTTCCTGGAGCTCGTCAGGCAGCGCTTCGTCGTCGTCGATCTGGCCTGCGAGCGCACGCAACTGTGCGTCGGCCTTGCTGACGAGGTCGGGCATGAGGGCTTCGTCCTCGATTGCGGCCTGCAGACCGAGGCTCTTGGCCTCGCCCGTAGCCTTGGCGATGAGCGTCGAGGCCGTCGCCGCGGTCGGGAAACTCGCGTTGACCGCGAGGTTCCGTGCGCGGGCGGCCGCCGTCGAGACGTCGCTCTGGTACGCCTCGATGTCGATGTCGAGGTCTTCGGGATCGAACGCGACGCCGTCCGCGATGACGGCACGCAGGTCGAGACCGACCTCTTTCGGCTCGATACCCAGTTCACTGAGGACGTTCGATAGATCAGCCGACACTTCCTCGCCGGCCTCGAGGACCGTCGAGTCTTCCATGACCTGAATCGAGCCCTCTTCGATCCGGGCGTTCGCACCGATCTGCTGAAGTTCGCCGACGAACGGCCCCGGATCGACACCGGTATCCCCTTCGGGGATGACGATGTCGTTCGGCGCTACTTCGCCCTCGTTGATCGGGGCGGGCGTCTTCGAGGCCTCGAGTTCCTTGTAGAGTGAGAAGGGATTCTCGTTCGTTGCGACGAGACCCACCTGCCCTTCGACCTGATCGACGAGGCCGTCGAGTCCGGCGTCCTCCAGCGCCCGCGTCTGCAACGTGTTGCGGCTAACGCGCAACACGGCGGTACCGTGCAGTTCGCGGCGCATGTCCTGGAGTTGTTTGCTCGGAATGCCGGCAATGCCGACGACGCCGATGCTCTCGTAGTCCTCGATGAGGGACTCGAGTTCGTCGACCTCCTCACGTTTCCACTGCGGAAGATTCTCGGTTTTGCGTTCGGCCTGTGCGCTCATGTTAGGCCACCTCCACGGACGGCCCCATCGTCGTCTTTACGTAGACGGCATCGATGTTCTGGGGCCCCTTCTCGAGGTCGGCGTGCAGGCGTCGCAGAATAACGTCGATGTTATCGGCTATCTGCTCGGCATCCATGTCTTCGGCACCGACGAGGGTATGAAAGGTTCGTCGGTCGCCGGAGCGAAGCTGCACGGTGTTTTTCAGCCGGTTGACGGTTTCGACGACGTCGTCGTCGGGCGAGAGCGGGTCCGGCATCTTCCCACGGGGACCGAGAATGGTACCCAGGTACCGGGCGATGTCTTGCATCATCGCCTCTTCGGCGATGAAGAAGTCCGTCTCGTCGGCCATGTCTTTGGCGTCGTCGTCGTCCAGATCGGCCACGTCGTCTTCCGAGAGAACCTCGTCTGCCACCTCTTCGGCGCGGACTGCGGTCTCTCCCTCGGCGATGACGACGATGCGAGTCTCCTGGCCGGTTCCGGACGGCAGGACGATCGACTCGTCAACGCGGTTCGACGGTTCGTTAAGGTCTAAGTCGCGCAGATTAATCGCGAGGTCCACTGTCTCGGTAAAGTTCCGATTAGGGGAATCCTCGAGTGCGCGGGCTACTGCTGTTTCAATATCCGAATCTGCCATCGTTCACCTCCGTAGTACGCAGGACTGCTCCTACGGGTCAGTGAAACAGGCGATGCCTGTCTCCCTTGAACCAAGTGCCATGCCGAACTTAAACCCGTCGAACCGGCGCAGACCCATCTCACGACGACGGTCGGCACTTCGCTCCCGGAACGGAGTGGTCTCTGGTCGAAACGATCGGTACCGACCGACGTCGTATTCTCCGAGAGTCGTCCGATCCGCATTCCTGTTCGATGACCGGAAGTTCTATAATTCGTTATTGTGTATCACACACGTATGTGGCCAGTAGAAATATATACAATGATCGCTGTGCCGGCGTTCGATACGGCCGCCTCCATGGGGGGACACGGTGGCAGTCTCGAGGCGTATCGATCGCTCGAACCGCACCTCCGGGCAGGCGTTCAGTTTGCCGGGACGTTGTTCGTCGCGGTCGTCGTGCTCGGACTGCTCCAGAGTGATGCGACGCGCGCGGTAGCGAAATCCCGCCGCAGTCCCGTTATTTCTTTCAGCATTGGCCTTCCGAGTCTGCTCGTTGTCGCAGGTCTTGCGAGTACGGGGATTCTGATCGTAGACACGAGCGTCGGGAGCTTCTTTGCGATTCCACTGGTCATATTCGGTGTAACGGTTCTCCCTCCGGTGACGGCGATCGGATTCACAGCGATCGGCCAAACCCTCACCTCACGATTCCGCGTCGATCGCCTGTGGGCAGGTGTCTTCGTCGGCGCGTTTTTGAGCGGACTCGCCGGACTTGCGTTTCCGACGGCCGTCGTTTTCACTGGTCTTGCCGGCGCACTCGGAATCGGTGCAAGCGTTCGCGTCCTGTTTGATGGCGTCGGCGCGGCGCGGCCGGACGATCGAACGATCCCGCCTGCAAACAAGATTTGACGCGTCCGAGCCGCCCGTCGATTCAACCGGCAGGTGTACCTCGCTGAATCTCGTCGCTTCGCTTCTCGTGCGGCCGTAACCGATACTCGAGATCCGTTCCTCGGGTTCGGTACCGGCCGTCAGGCAACGTTATCTGAACCCGCCGGACGCGTCTTTCAGATCCTCCCCTCAGTTCGGCCGACGAGGAACGACTCGTCCCGTCCGACAAAATACGAAAGCAAGTAATGCTCCCGCTCGCGTGACGAGCGCGTGTGAATTACGCTTCTGCTTCGCCCGCGAGCACGTCGTCGTACTCGCCGCCGTCGACCAATTCTTTGAATTCTCGGGCGTCGTTGCCCTCGATCGTAACGCCCATCGAGGCGCAGGTGCCGACGACTTCCTTCGCAGCGTTTATCGTATCGTAGGCGAGCAAGTCGGGGTGTTTCTGTTCGGCGATTGTCTTGACCTGTTCGACGGAAAGATCGGCGACGAAGTCCGCCTGCGGTTCGCCGCTTCCGGTTTCGAAACCGGCCTCATCCTTGATGAGCGCCGCCGTCGGCGGGACACCGACGTCTATCTCGAAAGACCCGTCGTCCTCGTAATCGACGGTGACGGGAACTTCCGTTCCGTCGAAAGCTGCGGTTTGATCGTTGATCTCTTCTACGACAGCCTGCACGTCGACGGGCGTCGGTCCGAGCTCGGGACCGAGCGGCGGGCCAGGGTTGGCCTGGCCGCCCGGAACGAGCACTTCGATGGTTCCAGCCATACCCGTCACAACCCGTGCGCGAGTTTTAAGGGTTGCTTTTTCGCGCAGTCCTCGGCTGTGAACAGCTGACGTACCTCCGCCGATCCCGCGCTGTACTGCTCGACGTTCCCCGCCCGCTACTCATCGTCGGCGGCTCGTCATTCGACGCTTTCGGCTCGCCACTCGGCGAACGACTCGAGGACGTCCCGTTCGTCGAACCGCTCGAGACAGGGGACGTCGTACGGGTGGATTTCCGTCACACGTGCGACGACGTCGTCGTACGCATCGTCCGTGGTTTTGGCCAGCAAGATCACCTCCTCGTCGCGGTGAACGTCGCCCTCCCAGCGATACGTCGAGGTCGTGGATAGCCGGTTGACGCACGCGGCCAGTCGCTCCGCAACGAGCGTCTCGGCGATTTCGTCGGCGGCGTCGGGAGGGGCGGTGATGTATACGGTCGGCATAGCATCGACTACGGTAGAGGTGGGGAAAAGAACACCGTCACGTCCGGGGACCGACGCCGGGTTGTGAAGACGGCGTCGCTAGCTATCGGGGTTATCGACCGGATTGAACGTCCCGTTAATGTCCCACTCGTGAATGCAGTGGGGGTTGCCTACCTGTTTCACGCCGTCTTCGCGGGCGAGTTGCCACGCTTCGAGGTCTTCGTCCCATACTTCGGCTCGACCGCATTGCTCGCACAGTCTGGCGGTCGGTTTTCGTACCTGTGCGCTCATTACCCAATCATGGGAACTCGACACATATAACAGTATTCGTGTGCGGTGATCAGCGTCCAGTTCCGCTAGCTGTGGGATTCGACCCTCAATTCCGGCGATGGCGTTCCGTTTCCAATCTGCGTCGACGTCGTGGTTCGACGGTGGTGACGACCATCGTAACAGATCGAGTCGAACTACTGATGCAGGTTGGATCAGTAGACAGCAGCTTTGATCTGGTCGCGAAGGTCGTCGAACTGCGATAGGTACTCGCGTCGCTCAGTGCGCAGATCCGCGAGCGCCTCGTCGTAATCGTCGACGTAATCCGGAACGTAGTAGTCCTCGATATCGAGTCCGGGAACAGTCTCAGGGATCGTTAGGCCCATCCGATCGTCGTGGGTCCACTCGATGGTCCCGCGGGCCGCCTCAGTGAGGATAGTGACGGATTCGGTCACGCCGATATCCACGGCTTCCTCGCCGAGATAGCCCGTATTGATGACGTAGCAGTCGACGTCGAGGATGTCGATGAGCTCGTGGAAAATGTTTCCTTCTTCGCCTTCCGGGCCCACGATGAACGGGTTCGTGCCGACGACGCGGATCGACTCGCCGGCTCGAGTCGGGTCGCCCGCACTCGTCTCGATCGACTCGCCGAGCATGAAGGCGACCGCCGCCTGCTCCTCGTCGAGTTTGGCGACCGGCGGCATCAGCGGATTTCGAGTGATGAAGAAGACCTGATCCATCCGCCCGAGGTCGATCTCCTCGTCGGCGCTCTCGAGTTCGTCGCGCTGGACGATCGCCCGGGAGTTCGACGTGTATCGGTCTTCGTCGAAGTGGACGGTTCCATCGTCGTCGACGGCGACGTTCTCGAGGATCGCGGACTCGTCGGTCGCAGCTTCGTAGAGTTCCGGCTGCTCGTCTTCGCCGAGGCCGATTGTCTTGATGAACAGTCCCTTACCTTCGCTGCCAGCGACGGAGCCGTCCGGAAGGAGCCCACAGACGTCGTCCTGAAGCATGGCTGCGTCCTCCGGGTTCTCGAGCCAGCATCCGTGTGAGGTCAGGGTCGATTTGCCGGTCGCAGAGAGGCCCATGAACACCTGACCGACGGTCCGAACGTCGCCATCGTCAGTTCGGGCGTTGACGCGCTTGCTGCCCGCGTGGAGACCGAGTCCACCCTGTTGTTTGAGTCGATACATGAACAGTCGAAGAAACGACTTCTTCGCCTCGCCGGTGTAATCGGTGCCCAGTACGGCGGTGAAGCCGGTGTCCGGAAGGACTCGAATCGCGGTCTCGTCGTAGTCGGGCAACTGGACGGTGTAGAGATCGGGATCCTGTCCGTCAGCTAGCTCGAAGAGCGACGCCCACGCGTACGCGATCCGAGCGTGTTCGATCGGGACGAATAGCCGGCAACAGAACGTTGCATCCGGATGACGGCCCATGAGCCGATCGATACAAAGCAATTCGGTGCTGGCTGTGCGATCGGTGGCGTCCTCGACCAGATCGTAATCACGGTCGGTGAATTCGTCGTCGACGGTGTTTTTCGTCCGATCGGCGCTCCGAGAGCGGAACTCGCTGACGTACGACGCCGACCCGAACTCGGTCGTCGTCTCGTCGGGGGCGGCGAGTTCGCGCAATTCCTCGAGAGACGGATTGTAGCGGACGTGAGGTGCTGTCCGTGGATCGGGAAGCTGTCGGACCAGCGGATGGGTCTCCGTCCCGGTTTCAGACATATACCTAATCCACCATCATCCTGATAAATAAACGTGAGGATTCCTCTCTGCGTGTGCTATATACTACCCATTTGCTTGCCATCATATGGCGCCCATATCCTTTGAAGTGCGATTATCTCCGGGTTTCGATTTTCGTCGGATAGCTCGTGTGTTGCACCAGCACAAGTATTCAGATATGAGATAATTCTCATCGCGGGCGCGGATCTCGATCCGTGTGAACGGAGCTGATTTTCACATCTGGTACTTCGGGGGGAACTTCCAATAGGGTGCTTCGACTTGCCGTGTGCATGAACTACGGTCTCGACATCGGACCGGGGTCGATCCGGGCCGCCACCGATACGGGCGACGGTCGAGCGATTCAGTCGGCCCCGCCGATCGTTCAGCCGGCCGACGACGATGCGCTCGAGGAAACGGGGCTCTCCAGGGATGGCGCCATCGTTCGGGCGACCGGAACGACGTATGCTGTCGGGAATGCCGCTCAAGCAGTCGCCGATGCGGCCGGCGAGGACCCTCAGTTGCTGTTTGCGAACGGCCGTCTCGAGACGGCGGCGGACGCGCCCACGACGGCCGCGCTGGAAACGCTCGTCGACGAGCTACTGGGCGAGGCGACCGGCGGACGGCTCTGTTATACGACGCCCGGTTCGCTGGTCGACGTGACGGAGTCGGCCGACGCATACCGCGAGGCGATCGAGTCCGTCGTCGCACATCGCGGACTCGACGCGACGCCGATCAGCAAGGGCTTTGCTGTCGTCTACGATCAGTTCGGCGCCGACAACTACACGGGCCTCGGCGTCTGTCTCGAAGCGCAGACCACGAGCGTCACGCTCGCATACTACGGCGTCCCGGCGATGGCCGTCACGATCGGGAAGGGCCGCGAGTGGATCGTCGAACGAACGGCGGGTGAAACCGGCCACGCGGCGACACAGGTCGCCGGTGTACTCGAAGACTTCACGCTCGATCCCGATGCGCCGGCGGACGGGATCGAGAGCGGGATCGCAGAAGCGTACGATGACCTGATAGCCGACCTGATCGAAACGGTCCGGGACGAAGCCGACGAAAGCGACATCCAACAGGGACTGTCAGTTCCGCTCGCGATCGCCGGTGAAGGCGCGATTCAGGGGATCGAATTTCTCTTCGGCGGCCGGTTCGACTCGGCCAACCTCCCGTTTTCTATTCGGGGTGTCCGACTTGCAGACGCTCCCGAAGAAAGCGCCGCCAGAGGCGCTCTCGCTGCAGCCAGGGCCAACGTCGAGGCTGACAAGACGATCACCCGGCCCGACGGCGCGGACCAACGCGACGACGCAGACGGCGGTTCCAGCGGTCCCGAGAGTTCCACCGAGGACGTGGGTACTGAACTCACGTTCGACGATTCTGCAATCGACGATACAATAGCTGCTCAATCCGACACGGCGATCGAGCAACTGTTCGATCGACTCGCGACCCGTGACAGCGAGATACAGTCCGTCCGCGAGGACCTCGAGGATCTTTTTGCGGATCTCGAGTACGTCGAAGAGCGGATGGCCGCGGCCGACGACGTCGAGGGTCTCGACGACAGACTCGAAACCTTCGCCGACGAACTGGCCGACCTCGAGGCTGAGAGCGAAACTCATGCGAGCAACGAGGACGTCGAGATTCTCGACGACGACCTCGCAAACCTCTCGGACGCACTGGCGGAGTTAGAAGACGACGTCGACGAGGTCGACACTGCACTCGAGGCCGTCGAAACAGACGCCGCAGACGAACGAGCCATCCTCGAGGACCGTCTGGGCGACCTGGCTGGTGATCTCGAGGAGATCGATGCCCGAACTGAAACGCTCGACGACGACCTCGCAGCACTGTCGGCGGCGCTCGAGCAACTCGAAGCGGATGCCGCGGCCGAATCTGCACTCGAGGAGGTCGAGGAGACCGTCTCACGGCTAACGAACGATCTCGAGGAACTCGAAGCGACCGTCGATCGGACCGAGACCCGAGTCGAGGGGTTCGCGGGCCGACTCGAAGAACTAGCCACCCGTATCGACGACGTTTCAGGGCATCTCGAGGAGGAGTTCGAACGGTCCGACGAGCGAGCGGACGCCATCGAGGCGACGCTCGACGCCGTCGACGAAGAGCTAACTGCCGTCAACAAGACGCTGAGCGCTCGCGCCGAGTCGCTCGAGCAGCGTCTCGAAACGGCTCGAGACACGATCGAGGCGCTCGAAACTGCGGCCGTAAGTCGCGACCGAGTCGATGCAGTCGAAGACAATCTGTCCGACCTCGAAACGGCGGTCGAAGACATCGAACAGGCAATTGCTGGTGCGACAGAGCGACTCGACGACGTCGCCGCGCGGACGGCCAGCACGGAGACGGTCGACGAACTCGCCGACACCATCGGGACCGTCGAGTCGAACCTGGAAGCAATCGAATCGGATCTTCGCGTCCTCGAAGAGAGATTCGAGCAACGGATCGACGATGCAATTACCGATCTTGAGACGGAACGCTCCGAAGTAGTCGCCGGACTGGAAGCTGACCTCGACGAACTCGACGATGAGATCGTCATGGACGACGACCTGGAGGCGCTGCGTGAATCGGTCGCCGAAACCGACGAGATGATCGACGTGGTGACCGACGACATCGACGGGATCACGGCGGAACTCGAGGCGATCGAGCGGAAAGTCGACGAACTGGACGACGCCCCCAGCAGCGACGCCGTTGTGGCGCTCGAAAACGACGTTGCGAGACTCGAGGACGACGTCTCAGAAATCGCCAACCGCTTCGAATCGCTTCGCACGGAGTACGACGAACTCGACCGGGCCGCCGACAGCGGTCCCGACGAGTCGGCGGTTCAGGCGCTCGAAGAGGTACGGACGCTCGATGCTACCGTCGATGAACTCGACGAACGAGTAACGGCGGTCGTGGAGGGGCACACGAACCTCGAACAGCAGGTCGAAACGATCGACGGACGCCTCGGTGAACTCGAACAGCAGAATCCACCAGGCGAAGTGATCGAAGGAGTCCGAACCGAACTCGAGGTAATTAGAGCCGATGCGATGGCGTCACCATCGCTATCGTCGGCGATTATCGGCGGGGGCGGCGGTGCAGGCGTCGTCGCCGGCTGCATCGCTGCCCTTACGGGCGATGTGGCAGTCGGCGGCGGGGCGGCCGTCGTTGGATTCGTGTTGATCGGCGTCTCCCTTTTCCTCGATCGGTGACGCGAGCCTGGGGCCGGCTTCCCATCGAGACTACCGGGTCGAACCGTCCGAAAACAAATTACCAGTTCGTCACCACGTGAAACGTCGTGCCGACAGCACGTTCTCGATTAATCTTTGACCAATTCGACGTTGCGCATCTCACCCCCACACCGCCGGCAGGTGCTTATGAGCGCGTCGCCGGTCATCTCCCGCCGGCCACACTGCAGGCACTCGTACTCGCGTTGGGCCTCGAGTGTCATGTGTTCTCATTCCACTCGAACGGTAGTAACTCTTTCCGTTGTAAAAACGCTGCCGCCCCGAGCATGCTCGGCACGCACCGACTCTCCACCCGGAATAATATTGCCATTATATGGCAAATCAATTGTAATAGATCTTAACGGACGAGACTTATATGATAGTTCCTGATAGACTTCGATGACAATGGCCGCTAACACGACAACAGACTGGGTCGATCCGGTTACCTGCCCGTTTTGCGGAGACGAACTCGCATCGCCGGGTGCGGGCTTCATCGATCACATTCACGACAACGCCGACTGCGAGGATGGGTTCGATCAATGGCGGGAGAACATCGCCGGTGACCTCGCGGGCGAGTGGACCGGATAACGAGCAGTTGCACAGGACTCGTGGTAGCGATGATCAGTCGAAATCGGGCAGATCTTCCGGCGGTTCGTACGCTGCCTCCCAGTCGACGTACTCCTCTTTGAGAGTCACGGAGACGATCTGGCCGAACTCCGTGAGTTCCGCGTTGATGGCGGAAACCGTCCCCCAGGTGTCGAGTTCGGGGTGGTACTCCCTGGCTTGCCAGTCTTCCGGAATTCCGGGCGCGTGGTACCCGACGCGGTCAGCGAAATCGTCCCAGAAAAAATCGAACCCGGCAAAGAGATCCAGATCGCGGGCGATCCCGTACTCGCGTTCCTCGAGATCGGTGTCGACGCGCCACTCGTCGAACGCTTCCTCCCATGCTCCTTCCTCGAGAAACGCCTGTAGTTCTTCCCGACGGTAGTCGATTTCCTCGGTGGCGTCAGCGCTGATAGTGGCGTCCTCGTACTCGTTCGGATCGACGAACTCCAGTTCCGGCGGCTCGGGCGGTTCGACCTCGAGTGACATGGACGGTCGTACGGAAGGTCGGCGGATAAGAATTCCCACCTCGCGGCCAGCACCTGCTAGCGACGGTCGGTCGTTGCGCGGTGACCATGCAGCGACCACCGGCGGACGTCTCTCCAGCTGGTGCGATTTGACTGCTGCTTCCGGACGCCGTTGCTTCCAGGAGTATCCGGATTTCTCTCCCTCGGGCGTCGCAGCCCGCGCACCGGGATCGACCACGGCATCGCAGTCGGCGAGGTCCTGTGGTCCGCGGAGCATCGACAGATCGGGAATTCCAACGCCGAGCAGCATAATCGACCACACGACCGACACGAGGGTGGAGTTACCCGCGAGGAGAACGATGGCTCGCGGCGGGACAGTCGGCGATCCCAACACTCAATCGCCGGCCGACCGTACCGGTTTCCGATGACCGACTACGAGGCGGCGATCCTCGACGTCGACGGGACGATCGTCCGTGGCGAAACGGTGCTCCCCGGCGCGACCGACGGCCTGCGCGCGCTCGAGGCGGCGGGCTGTTCGCGCTTGTTATTCTCAAACAATCCGACGCGCGGAAGCGATCACTACGGCGAGAAACTCTCACCTCACGGGATCGACGTCGATCCGGCCGCTGTCCTCACGTCCGCAACCATTTCCGCCGAGTACCTCGCCGCGACTCACGACGGCGAGCAGGTTTTCCTTGTCGGCGGGGAGCGACTCGAGGTGATCCTCGAGGACGCGGCCGTCGAGATAACGGCCGACCCCGACGCGGCCGAGGTCGTCCTCGGATCGTTCGATTCGAACTTCTCGTTCGGAACGCTCTGGGAGGCCTTGCGAGCCCTCGAGGGAGACGTTCCCTTCTACGGCACCGATCCTGATGCGACGATCCCGGTCGACGACGGAGAGATCCCGGGCTCCGGCGCGATCCTCGCCGCGATGGCTGCCGTCGCCGACCGCGAGCCGGATGCAATACTCGGCAAGCCGTCCGCGATCGCAGCCACGGCCGCGATGGACAGGTTGGATACCGATTCCGAGAAAACCCTCGTCGTCGGCGACCGACTCGACACTGACATCGCGCTCGGTAACCGGGCCGGCATGGAAACGGCCCTCGTTCTCACCGGCGTCACCGATCGTGCGGCCCTCGCGTCGGCGGATACCGAGCCGGATCACGTTCTCGAATCGCTTGCCGCGGTCGACACGCTCCTCTGACCGAGCGGTGATCGTTCGTCCCGCCGTGTCGGCTACTCCATTGCATTCACCTCTCATCGCCTGCACTCGAGAGACATATTTATCCGCCACTGTCACGATGGACGACACATGAAAGAGCGAATCAAACCGGTGTTGCTCCGCGCCCGATACGCAGCGATCGGTGCCGCGGTCGGCGCGGCAATCGGGGGACTGTTCAGCCGAAACGCCGCGAGTACCGGGGGTGCGATCGGCGGACTGGTAGGTGCGACCGTCGCCGAAACTCGCGGAACGCTGGAAGGCGTCGTCGATGAAGTCAAAGACCGTGATCCACGGTCGCGGGATATCGACACCAAGTGACGAGCCGATAGATCGTACAGACCGGGCCGGAAATTCCCAACTCGCAGATACGGTCTCCTCCTTTCGCGGTCCGATACTGGTAAAAGTCACCGCCGATTTGGGAGCAGTAATGAGCGATGCAGGCGAGGCCGACGTGCCGGAGCCACCAGCACCACCTGACCGCGAGCGCGGTTCCGTTCAGGTTCTCGGGACGGCACACGTCTCGCAAGCGAGCGTCGACGAGGTTCGCAACACGATCGAACGAGAACAACCCGACGTCGTCGCCGTCGAACTCGACGAGGGACGCTACCGCCAGATGCAGGGCGGGACACCCGACGACATCGAAGCGGAAGACCTCCTTTCGGGCAACACCGTCTTCCAGTTTCTCGCCTACTGGATGCTGTCGTACGTTCAGTCGCGGCTTGGCGATCAGTTCGACATCGAACCCGGCGCCGACATGCGAGCAGGCATCGAAGCCGCCGAAGAAACCGGAAGCGGCGTCGCCCTGGTCGACCGAGACATCCAGGTGACGATACAACGGTTCTGGAGTCGACTTTCAGTCACCGAGAAACTAAAAATGATCGGGGGACTCGCACTGGGCATCACCGATCCCCGAACGATCGGGCTCACCTTCGGAGCAATCGGCGGGATGGTTTTCGGCCTCCTCGCTGCCGTGTTTCTCGCCCCGCTGCTCGGATTCGGCGATATCCTGTTGATCGGCGCCGTCGGTCCCACGGCGCTACAGTACGTCGGCGGCGGGGCGGTCGGTGCACTCGTCGGTGCGTTCGCCGGCCTCATCTTTCTACCCTCCCTCGAGTCTGCCGGACAGTACGCAGGCGGGGCCCTCTCTGGGTTCTCGATGCGCATTATCGCAGGCGTCCTCCTCGGCACCATCGGCGGCCTCACGCTGGTCGCAACCGAGACGTTCGTCGGACCGTTCTCGGCGATGACCGCTGAGAGTGCCGGCACCTACGCAGTTCGCGGAACGGCTGGGGTACTCGCTGGTCTCGGCGTCGGCGTCACCGTCGGTACCGTCCTCGGACTCGTCCTCGATACGCTCCATGGCGACGTCGAAGAAATCGACGAAATCGACATCGAGGAACTCACCGACGGCGACGTCGTTAGCGCCATGATGGAGGAATTCCGTCAATTCAGTCCGCATGGCGCGAACGCGCTGATCGACGAGCGCGACGCCTATATCGCCCACAACCTCCACGAACTCCGGGAACAGGGCTACGACGTCCTCGCCGTCGTCGGCGCCGGTCACAGAGCGGGCATCGAACGCCACCTCCAGAACCCGGCGGACATTCCGTCGCTCGAGTCGCTGACCGGAACTGCCTCGAGCAGCCGGTTTTCCCCGATGAAAATCGTCGGCTATCTGATCATGGTCGGCTTTCTGGCCTTCTTCTTCCTGTTGATCATGGCGGGGGTCAGGAACGCGTTCTTGCTGAAGCTATTCGTCGCCTGGTTCCTGTTCAACGGGATTTTCGCGTTCACGCTGGCACGGCTAGCCGGTGCGCGCTGGACCAGTGCGGGCGTCGGCGGTGCGGTGGCCTGGTTGACGAGTATCAATCCCCTGCTCGCACCCGGCTGGTTCGCCGGGTACGTCGAACTCAAGCACCGGCCGGTCAACGTCCGCGACATCCAGACGCTAAACGAAATCGTCGACGACACCGAACGGCCGATCGGGGAGGCCATTCAGGCGATGTTTGCAGTCCCCCTGTTCCGACTCATCATGATCGTCGCGCTTACGAACATCGGGAGCATGATCGCGACAGGGCTGTTCCCGTTCGTCGTCCTCCCGTGGCTTGCACCCGAGATCGGCGGCGTCGACGCCTTGATGGGAGAGCTCCTCCAGGGAGCACAGAATAGCCTCGAACTGTTTCGGGGGCTGCTCTGATGAGTCATCGTACCGATCGAACCACCAGTCCTGAACTGACGTTCAGCGACAGAGAACTGCGCGACCTTGCGGTTGCCTGGGTCATCCTCAGCGTCGCGTTCGCGCTGTTGTTCGTACCGATCCAATCCGGCGGCAGCATCGCTGATTTCATCAGATGGGTCGTGTTGAGTCTCTTTACCGTTGGAGTCGCGTTTCTCCTCCACGAAATAGCACACAAGGTGGTCGCGATCGAACACGGCCAGATCGCAGAGTTCCGGGCCGACTATCAGATGCTCTTTCTGGCGATCATGGGGGCGCTGGTGGGTTTCCTCTTCGCTGCGCCCGGTGCGGTCTACCATCGCGGCCGAGTGACCCAGCGGGAAAACGCCTTGATCGCACTCGCCGGGCCAGTAACGAATCTCCTCCTCGCGGTACTCTTTTTGCCGCTGGTCATCTTTCCAGAGCCGCTTCGAACGATCGGAAACATGGGCGTCTGGATCAACCTCTTTCTGGCCGCGTTCAACATGATCCCCTTCGGTCCGCTCGACGGGAAATCCGTCTTCGACTGGCACAAGGGTATCTTTGCGCTTATTTTCGTCCCCAGCGTGGTGCTGGCCGCGTTCGTTATGTTCGGCCCGTTCTGAAACGCTTGGGTACTCTGGACCCGTCGTTTTCATCGCCCCTTCGATCAGTAGTTGAGCCGTCGTATCTCGGACTGGCCTCGAGAATGAGGCCTAGTACTAAAACCTTTTGCTGCTTTGTTAGATAAAGTGATCTAAGCCACAAACAATTTGAATGAGTAGAGAGACGACTGGCATACGCAAGCTATGGTGGTCGGTGAAAGTCATCGCACGCCCCGCTCGCGAATTTGCGATCGGGGGGAAATCATTTCGACGACTACTATGCCTCAGCATCGTCGCAATCGACGGTACTCAAGGATGTGATACTCATGATCGAAACACCACCTCGAGCGGTCCCCTGGACAGGACAGGCGCGAACGTTCACACGACGTCAGTTGCAGCAACTCCGTCGGAACAAACTGATCATTTTCCTCGCGGTTGGCTGGCCGGTGTTGTGGTACTTCCTGACGATGACGGTGTTCATACAGGACCCGGATCCCGATCGGCTCGGATACGTCAAGGCAGCGAACGGGATCACGTACGGACTGTTCGGCGCGTTTACCGTCACCGTCGCGGTTTTCGCCGGGGAATTCGCCAGAGACCTCGAGAGCGACCGCTACCGGAAACTTCGGGCGATGCCGGTCTCGCCGACAGCGGATCTCGCTGGCCGGTTCACTGCCGGTACGGTCCTCGGCGCAGGTTCGTACGTCGTGACGATCCTCGCCGCAGCGGTACACGGCGGAACGTTCGAAATTGGAAACATCAGCCCGGCTTCGATCGCAATACTCGGGCTATCGTTTGTCCTGTTCTGTATTATTGCGATGGCGCTCGCGATGCTGCTGGCGCTGGTGATCCCCAAGCCCGAGCACATGACGACGATCGCGGTCGTCGTCGTTCTGATGGCATTTTACCTGACCGGGTTCAACGGAGTCTCGCCGGGAATGATCGCCGACGATCCGACGTTCGTCAACTACTTGCCGAATTCGCTGGCAACGCGCATGCAGATCGCCGCCTGGGCGGGTACCGAGAACGTCGCGTTTATGACGCCGCCGGAGGCCCCGACTTCGATCACGTACGTGGGGCTCCTGATCGGCTACGCCATCGGCCTCTGTGCCGTCGCGGTCGGCATCATGAAACGATTCGCGTACGGAGGTGCACCGTAACCATGGCTTCTGAACGATCGGTCGCGGAGACGGAGGAGCCGACGAGGACTGCGACGGAAAACCCGACAACGAACTCGGTGCTCGAGGTACGGGGTGTCGAAAAGGGATTCGGCGACGGACAGGTCCTCACGGGACTCGACCTGTCCGTCGAGAGGGGAGAACTCCTCACCCTGATGGGGCCGAACGGAGTCGGAAAATCGGTGCTACTGTCGTGTCTGGCCGGCAGCACTGAACCCGACGCCGGCGAGATCGGGTTGTTCGACGGTCGATCGCCGGCCGCGGCGCGACCCGACGTCAGCGTGGTACTTCAGGGGGACACGATCGATCCGGACCTTTCCGGGCGCGAGAACCTCCAGTTCTACGGCGACCTCCATCCTCGTGCGACCGACGATTGGCAGGCCCTCGTCGAGCGTCTCGAACTCGCGGCCGACATCGACCGGCCGGCCCGGGAGTACTCCGGAGGGATGAAACGCAAACTCGAGCTGGCGATCGCACTCAGCGTCGACGCCGACCTCTACCTGTTAGACGAACCGACCGCCGAACTGGATCTGGCGATGATTCAGGTCGTCCACGATCTCCTGCTCGAATATCGCGACGCCGGCGCGACGATCCTCGTTACGAGCCACGCGCCGCTCGACGCCCGAATCGCCGACCGAATCGCGTTCGTCCGGGACGGTCGGACCGTCGCAACGGACCGGCCGACGACGTTGCTCGATCGACTTCCGCCCGTCGCTCGAGTTCGCGGCGATGTCCCGCCCGAATCGCAGTTCCTGGGCGACAGAGTGTTCCAGCGAGGCGATGAAGTTCGCGGGTTCCTGTCGTCGGACGACGACCTCGAGTCGATCGAATCGGTCGTAGAGTCGAGCGACGATCGCGTGACCGTCGACCGAGACCCACCGTCGTACACTGACCTGTTCAACTACTACACGTACGTACAGCCGGCTCGAGGCGATTCGTCGAACGCTGCTTCGAGCGAGAGCAACCGGACGATCAGCGAGCGGGCCGAAGGAACGGAACGATGACGAGCAACGTCGACCGCGCGGACGATCTGTCCGAGAACGTCGACCGCGCGGACGATCCGTCCGAGAACGTCGACCGCGTGGACGATCCGTCCGAAATCGACGAGCCGGACGTCGAGGCATTACGCGAGGATCTCGAGCGGATCAAGTCTGCGATGGCGATCGAGGAACGGTATCCCGGCCAGCGACGGCTGTGGCTCGTCCACGGCGCGCTCGTCGGTATTGCCGGCATCACAACCAACATCGCGTTCGTCCGCCCGTGGCCGGAGTACGCCTACGTCCTCATCTGGCTGCTCGTGTTCGCACTGATCGGACTCACGCAGTGGCACACGGTCACCAGTGCCGATTCTGGTACCAGAAATCCCGATCCCGGGCCGAACTGGACGATCGTCTTCGGGACGCTCGCCGTCGGACTGTTCGTACTGACCGCGATCGTCAATCCCGTATTCGCCGACGTCGAGAACGTACTTCAGGGCGCGTACTTCTTCAGTCTCGCCTTTACCGTCCTCGGAATGGGCTATCTCCTCGCCGGGTCGATCCTGCGAGCCGCTCGGATTCGCGCACTCGACAGGTATCCGTTCTACGTCAACGGTGCATGGATCCTGACGTTCGCGCTCCTGATGCCGTACGTCGACTGGCTCCAGTATTACGGGTACGGGCTGTTCGGAACGCTTTTTTTCGTCCACGGCGCAGGGACGTACTACCTGTTGACGGTCCGCTCGACGACGAACTGATCCTCGCATGGAATTCGACAAACTCGTTCACCAGCCGATTCGGTTGCAGCTCTTTGCGTATCTCTATCGGCACGGCCAAACCACCTTCTCGGAACTTCGGGACGAGCTCGACGTCACTGACGGAAACCTCTCTGCGCACCTGCAGCGAATGGAGGACGCCGATGCTGTCGTCGTCGAGAAACGATTCGTCGACCGTCGGCCCCGGACGACCTACGAACTGTCCCCGAACGGACGCGAAACGTTCGAAGCCCACGTCGACACGCTCGAAACCCTGCTCGACCAACTCGAGAGAGACGGCTCCGAGTGACTCGCCACGGCGGGACCGGTGGCCTTTTGCTCGCGCCGAGAGGCCGTTCGAGTATGACCGAGACGGACGACGCAGACGAGGAGCGGCTCACGTACGCCGAGACCGGCGTCGACATCGAGGCCAGCGAGGACGCGACCGCGGCGCTCCTCGAGGCTTTCGGCAGCAACCTGCGAACCGAGTACGCCGGGCTACTAGACATCGGTGACCGGTATCTCGCGCTGGCGACCGACGGCGTCGGGACGAAACTCCTCGTCGCGGAGGCGATAGCCGACTTTTCGACGATCGGCATCGATTGCATCGCGATGAATGCCAACGACCTCGTCGCTGCGGGCGTCGAACCCGTCGCGTTCGTCGACTATCTCGCGGTCGACGACCCCGACGAGGAACTGACCAACGAGATCGGGGAAGGCCTCGCAGTCGGCCTGGAGCAGGCCGACCTCACCATGCTCGGCGGCGAGACGGCCGTCATGCCGGAGGTCGTAACGGGGTTCGATCTGGCGGGAACGTGCGTCGGACTCGCGGAAAAAGGCGACATCTTCGAGGGGGAGGCCCAGGTCGGTGACGTGCTCGTAGGTTTCCCCTCGAACGGGATCCACTCGAACGGACTGACTCTGGCCCGCGAGGCGGTGACCCGCGACCACGAGTACACCGACGAATTTCCGCTGGGTCCGGAACGGACGATCGGCGAAGAGCTGCTTCGGCCGACCCGGATCTATACGGATCTCCTCGAGCCGATGCGCGTTCACGGCGTCCACGCGGCAGCTCACGTGACGGGTGGCGGCTGGACGAACCTGCTCCGGATGGGTGACTACGAGTACGTGATCGACGAGCCGCTTCCGGCGCAGCCGATCTTCGAATTCGTACAGGATGCGGGGAACGTGACGGCCGACGAGATGCACCGGACGTTCAACATGGGGACCGGGTTCGTCGTCGCGCTTCCCGAAGACGGTGCGAAGGACCTAGCCGCCGACACCGACGGACGGATCATCGGCCACGTCACAGAGGGTAATTCGGTCGAGATACGCGGACTGTCGCTGTCGTGACCGCGAACCCTTCGTCGCTGCTGGGTTCGCTCGACTACTCGAGAAACCGGGCACCGACGTCGACGTTCTGCGGCGGCATGGCACACTGCTCTTTCTTTCCGAACCAGCGGTACCGTCGAGCGGCGACGAAGTCGTACGCTCTATCGCGGATCGCTCTCGGGACGTACCGGAACGGGCCCATCAGCGTGTACACTCCACCGAGGAGCCGAGCGATTCTGATGACGGCGTCCGACTTCACGTAATGGTCGTCGCCTTCGATCAGAACGATGGACTCGAGTTCGTCCGTCGGTAGTCCGTGTTCGGCCAGCAGTTCCGTGCCGACGTCTGACTGGAGTGATGCGAAGCGAAAGATGCCGTCCGTATCTCGCGGGAGGATGAACTGGACGAACCCGTTACAGAGGTTGCAGACGCCGTCGAAGAGGATAACCGGATTGTCGTCCACAGTGGCTTCGCTCATTGGTTAGCCGACAGTTGGGACCACCCGTAATTCAGCGTTCCGGTCGTTCGAACACGATCGCTCGACCACCTCGACCGTCTTCGGTGGCGGCGCTTCGCCCTCGAGCACGATCCGCTGTTCGGTGTAGGTGACGGTGACTGTTTCGACGGGTACATCGGTCTGAGAGCGCGCGCGTTCACACATATACGCTGCGAACCGCGTGGCACGTTCACCGGCGGGTTCCGAGTCGTCGAACGTCGAACTCGTGTATTTGCGCCACCGGAACGACGGAACCGATTCGGATGGGTCCGGCAGTCGATCGGCTGCGGAGTCCCCCTCTCGGAGGACGGCGAAGTCCTCCCCCTCGTCGACGTGAGCAGTGACCAGGTACCAGCCGTCGCTCGTACTCGGATCCGGAGCGAACATTCGCCACCGGTGATCACCCGGCTCCAACGCGTCGACCGGCTCCAACGCGTCGACCGGCTCCAACGAAGCCGCGGTTCCGAGCAATGCGACGCTCCACAGAATGACGACGGTCAGAACGGCGGTGAGGACGAGCGACCAGCATCGCCGCAGTCGCCCGCGGGTTGGATCCGAAAGCAAGGAACCGACTGGCTGCGGACGGGGCAGACGATCGACCCCGCCCCGACACGCCGCCTCGAACCGCTCGAGAAGGACCACTCGGTCGATCGTTCGGGTGGTAGCGCGTTCGACTGCGTCCCAGACCCGCGGCGGAAGAAACAGGATGAACGCGGCTGCTAGAACGGGCGGGAAGAGGCCGACGGCCATCGAGAGTGCCATCCCGGTAACCGCGATGAGGAACGCGGAGACGTACGCAGTCCGAAGCCGGCCGGTGAGCAAGAGCATGAACGGTGCGCCGGACACCAGCCCCGTCCAGACGTAGGTTCCGATCTCGAGGGCAATCGGGTAGTTCGCGATGACATCCCCGAGCAGGATGGTCAGGTGATCCTGTCTGAGCGCGTAGCGGAGCGCCTCGCCGTTGTGCCACGTCTCACCGACGGCCTTGAGAAGCGCATTATCGGCGAATACGACGACGATGGAGACGAGAATCGCCGCAGTCGCCGGCGTCGTGATCCTGGTTTCGCTTTCCGATTGAGTGCTGGGCCCGCTACGAGCCTCGGCTTCGGTTCGAGCGCTGGTCTTGGTTCGAGCGCTGGGACCCTCCTTTCGCTCGAGGTCCGCATTACCGTCAGCGTCGCACAACGCATCGATCCCCCAGCGCTCGCCCAGCGGTACGAATACGCCAAGAAGGACCAGTACACGGAGTAATCTGTCTGCGGCGTTCAGCGCGAACGGATTGCGAAACTGAACCGAGAGAAGCAGAAAAAGCGAGAGGATCGTTGCGGTTTTCGTTCGGTATCCGGCGAGCACCGCGACCGCGAGAATTGCCGCACAACCGAACAGGATGCCCTGTACCCACAACTCACCCGAGAGCGCGTGAATCGAGTATCTACCAACCGCAGACTGATCGAAAAGTAGTGTGCGTGGTAACACGCCGTCGTCGGTGTAGAACGCGACGACAGCCCGTGACCGGTGTGCGACATCGAACAGCAGAATAGACCCGAGAGCGATTCGGAAGGCCGCTAGCCCACGCCTGTCGATACCGAACCGTCGTTCGAGTGCGTCGCGAGCGCGGTCACGAACGGCCTCGACGCTTGTGAAAATCGAATCGGTAGTGGTCATGGGCGACGGTAGCAAGCCAGCGGTTCGTTCGGTTACGTCCGAAACCGACGGCGGTTTTCCTCAACTTATCAGGTATCAATTATACGTATTGTGTCTCGTACCGTGAACGCGTTCGACCGTGTGGTAACTGCGGGGAACACGACGGTGATGGGGCAACGGCACGGAATACGACAGAGACAGGCTCCCCCGTTCGGGCCGAGAGAGTAGTGGTTCGATCATCGGCCGGAGTACTACTCGGGTACTTCCGAATTCGAGTACCGTCCTCGTTGGACGGGCGCTCCGACGACCGTGGTGCCTCCTCGAGACGACCACGGCTCAGGTCAGTTCCCACTCGTCGTCGAAACCGTTTACAATCCGAACATCCCGCCATCTCACCGCGGCCGTCACTGGTGGAGCGGCTGCTTCGACATCTTTTTGCGAAGGTCGTCGAGACGCGATCGGGGGACGCCGTCTTCGAACTGTTGCAAGAGCGCGTACACTTCCGCGCGAGACACCTTGACGTCTCCCTCGCGAACGACGTCCTCCGGCCGTTCACGAAGCTCTCGGAGGGTTCCCACCGCGAGCAGGTAGGGAATCGCCCACGCAGAGAGCCGATTGCCGTGGTGTTCCGGGACGACCTCGAGGTAGCGCTGGGCGTCGTCGAGGTAGCGTTCGGCGCGTCCGGTAACCCGCTTGATGACGTTGGTAACGCCCCCGTGGTGGGCCTCGTCGGTGACAGATTCGACGTCGACGTCCTCTGCTGCGAGCCATTCGGCAGGGAGGTAGACGTTGTTTTCGTCGTGATAGTCCGACTCGACGTCTTTTGCGATATTGACTAACTGGAGCAAGAGCGCGAACGAACGCGCGTTCTGGCGCATCTCGTCGGCTCGCTCCTGGGACGTTCCGCGGGCGACCAAACCGGTGATCAGGGTGCCGACGGTGCCGGCGGCGTACCAGCAGTATTCCTCGAGTTCTTCGACGGTTTGAAGGCGAAGTCCGCCCTCAGTGGCGTACCGATCGGTAAACATCGCCATTCCGTCGACGAGTTCACGAACCGGTTCGCGCATGATCTCGCGTGGGTCTTCGTCGAGCGATTCGAAGGTTTGTACGACACGCGGTGTTTCGGCGACGACGTCCCAGTCGTCGGACCGTTCGTCGGGGATCCAGGGCTCGACGTCGTTCATGAACGCCGAGACGGAACCGTCCGCGGTCGGATCGAGCAGGCGGTCGTACTCCTCGAGCAGTTCGGTCTGGGTTTCCGGTGGGATGTGTCCCGCATCCTCGATCGTATCGGCTATTCTACACAGGAGATAGCCGAGACAGATGTGTCTCGCCATCGGCTCTTCAAGCCGATCGACCGTGATCGAAAAAGTCCGCGAAACGCCGTGAACCGCGTCGTAACACCACTCTAGATCGGCGTCAGTGGGGGGTTCGGGCTGGCCCGTGGTCATCTACTCGAGTTAGTTTGGTTACCATCCGGGAAAAACGCCGCGGTCGCGGCGTACTCTTCCGATCGGTGGCGGTCGTACACAGTCGATCTCGGACTCGTTCTGTTAATTGTACGTTCGAATATATAGATAATTGTGAGACGACGGCGAGGTAACGAGTTTGTGTGGCAGCGACTGCCAATCGCGGGTGGTACTATAGGAGTCGTTGAAACGATGTCCCCACCGCTTGCGCTACTGCGACCAGCGATAACTCACTGGCCGCGAATTCGCGAGCGGGGTATATAATGACGTTCAACGGCTACTATAGATCGATCCGAGCGCGAAACGACAGTGTCCAGGTTCGTCCACGATCCATACCGCAGCGCCTGACTTCGATCACGATCCGCGCTGCGGGTATCAGGTCGAAGGTCGCGAGGGCGATCATCACGGTACCGACCCGATCGCATCCTCGCCGCTGATGCGTGGGCCTCCTCGAGGTCCGGCAGCCTGCATCGATCGTCCACGTCGGTCTGGAACCCATCGTCACCGATTCGCAGGAGGACCGCAGTCATCTCCGCTACGTTGCGGATCGACGGCCCGAGTGACCGCAGCCCGAGTAACGGTCGCTCGCGATTAATGTCAGTAACGTGCCACCAACTACTCGCGTACAGGCACTACGAGCGCGTAACAGGAACGGACGACTCGGTACTCGGATCGACGTGCGATTCAGGAATGTCGTACCGTCTCCGCACCGCAATCCTCGCAAATGGCGACGAGCGCGTCACGGTCGGGGGTCGGTTCGATCCGAACGGACCGGCGTTCACCGCAGTCGGGACACGTCCGAAGGACGTCTATTTCGTCAGTTTCGGCTGGTGCACCGAGTGCGAGCGCGACGACTTGCTCGTCAGTTTCGTTGCGGCCGAGTTGCCATTCGCCGGGTGCAAATCGGATCGCTTCCCCTGCGCTGACGGCTACGTCACCGTCCTCCGTCTCGAACGTGGCCGTTCCCTCGAGCACGTAGAAGATTTCTTCCTGGTCGGCGTGTCGGTGATAGCCGAAGCCGAAGCTCTCGTCGGGATCGAGAACGTAATGATTCATCGCGAGGTGTTCGGCACCGAGTGCGTTAGATAGTGATCGTTTGCTCCGCGCCGGACTCATCCACTGATCGACATCGTCGACGCTGACTCGTTTCATAGAAGGAGGTCAAACCGAACGGGTTAATATACTGTTGGCCGCGGTCCGGTAACGGATCGATTCCGACACCGAACAGAGATGCGATTCCGCTTTCGTGTGCGAAGCCGGGGTAGACACCGCGAAAAGCCACGTTACGTGGCTTTTTGATGGGAATCGAACAGTGCGCAGTTCGGACACCACACGGATCCGTCGGTCCGTTCGATCTGTTTCCCCGTGCAGTTGGCACAGCGCTCTTCGGCATAGCGGACCATACAATATCCAACTGGGAGGTCGACCATCATGGGTATTTCGGAGACCACGAATTCTGTGCCGGCACCGTTTCGTGTCTGTTACAGAAACGGGAGAGACAGGGAGTAAAACACCCGGATATCGACCGGAGTGACGATATACACGCGATATCGCTCGGCTAACTTGCTTGGCTAACTCACATGTGAGCTCTCTGGGGAGGCTTATTGCAGTGCCGATTGGGAGACGATTGCTCTCTTCGAACGGACGCGCAGTCCGGTTACTCGAATGTATTAGCGATCGGATCGGCAAAGAAGAACTATAAAGAAGAGAAGACTCCAACCATCGACCATGGACTTTGCACTTTCGGCTGAGCAACAACAGATCCGAGACATGGTGTCGGAGTTCGTCGACGAGGAGGTCGTTCCCGTCGCCGACGAAATCGACCACGAAGACGAGTTCCCCCGGGACCTCGTGGACGATATGGCTGAACTGGGGCTGATGGGAATGCCGTTTCCCGAAGAATACGGCGGAGCCGGGCTGGACTATCATTCCTATGCGATCGGACTCGAGGAGATCGCCCGCGGGTCCGGCGGCCTCGGAACGGTCGTCGCCGCCCACACGTCGTTGGCAGGAAACATGCTCTACGAGTTCGGTGACGAGGACCAGAAGGAGGAGTACCTGACGCCGCTGGCCGCGGGCGAAGACGTGGGCGCGTTCGCGCTCTCGGAGGCGGGAGCAGGAAGCGACGTGCCCGCGATGGAAACCACTGCGGAACGAACCGGCGACGAGTACGTCATCAACGGTGGCAAACTCTGGATTTCGAACGGCTCGGTCGCCGACACGGTGACCCTCTTCGCGAAGACCGATCCCGATGCGGGGAACAAGGGGATCTCGTCGTTCGTCGTCAGACCAGAGGAGGACGACGGCTTCATCGTCGAAGGCACGGAGGAAAAACTCGGAGATAAGGGCTGTCCCACGGCGGAACTTCGGTTCGACGATCTTCGCATTCCCGAGAGCCGCCGACTCGGCGACGAGGGCGACGGCTTCGTCCACGCGCTGAAGACGCTCAACGGCGGCCGGATCACGATCGCGGCCCGCGGCGTCGGTATCGCCCGCGCGGCCTTCGAAGAGGCGCGCGACTACGCCACCGAGCGCGAGCAGTTCGGGCAGCCGATCGGCGAGTTCCAGTCGATCAAGCACAAACTGGCGGACATGGACACGAAAATCCAGGCGGCTCGAATGCTCATGCACAAAGCCGCCGATAAGAAGATCCGCGGCGAGGACTACATCAAAGACGCCTCCCAGGCGAAGCTCTACGCCTCGGAAGTAAGCCGCGAGGTCGCAAACGAGGGCATTCAGATCCACGGCGGCTACGGCTACACCAAGGATTTCGCCGCACAGCGGTTCTACCGCGACGCCAAGCTCAACGAGATCTACGAGGGCACGAGCGAAGTCCTGCGCAACACGATCGGCGACCAGTTGCTCGAGGGATAACGCACGAACCGCGATCGTGGAATCGAACGTCGATCACCGCCGCCCGAGGCGGCTGCTATTGTAGTCGTTGAACGTCACTGCACACCCAGCTCTCGAATTCGCGGTCAGCGAGTACTCGCTGACCGCAGCAGTGCGGGCGGTGGGGACATCGTTTCAACGACTACTATTGGCCTCGAGACAGGTCCGAACCCACGCGAAGTGCTCGCGCGTTCGTTGTTTGCCGGATTCAGTAAGCGCGTACACGTCGTGGAGCCCCGCGGTTCGTTTCTCGACGAAACCGGCGTCGACCAGCGCCGAGACCGAGCCGTAGAACGACTTCGGCTCGATCCGGTCCTCGTAGTGTGACTCGAGTTCGGATTTTAGCTGCTGGCCGCGTAGTTCTCCGTCCTCCGCGCCCGCGAGCAGGAAACAGATGTCTCGGCGGCGACCGCTTCGGAGCCACTTGGTCATGGGACGGTGTCGGCGGGGCACCCGTTCGAGCGTTACGGTTTCCGAGCGAGCCCTGCTTACTTTCGCATCCCGTCGTGTTCGCCCTCGAATCGACGGCGGACAATCGTGACCGACGTCCACGCCAGCCCGCCGAGGGCGGCCGCGGCGAGCAGCGGTCCGTCCCCGATCTCGAGGAGGGCACTGCCGTCGGCCCGACGGTCGTGGCGGAAAAAGAGCCAGCCGGCATCGGGATCGCCGAGAACGACGTCGCCAGAGCCGAACGCGAGCGAGAGCAATATGGCGACGAGCGCGTACGTCGCGATCAAAGCGAGGGTTCCGACGCTACCTGTAACGAACCGGGACAGGAGAACCGTGCCGGGAATGCGGGTCGTGGGACGATCCCTCGAGCCGTAAATGCCGAACCCGCGGTCACCATCGTCGAGAAGTCCTCCCACGCGGACGTCGGCAGGATACTGACAGAGGATAGCGGCCATCCAGAGGTCGCCGATCGAACCGGCCGCGTTCGCCGCCAGCGGAACGACGAGCAGCGGTGAAGGGACGATGACCATGATGGCAAAGCCGAGTGCCGTCAGACCGACGAACGGCGCTAGCAGAGCCACAAGTAGCTGATTTCGAGTGTACCTCCTGCCGTCGGTTTCGGCGTAGGCGTATGGCACCACGAAATGCGAAACTCCGACGCCGTACGACGGAGAGCCGCCATAGTACGCCATAACTGCACCGTGAAGCAGTTCGTGCGGAACGATAACACAGACGAGCAGCCCCAGCAAGACGGCCAGCCAGCCGAAGGTCGTGGGCGGCGACGACGCGGCGATCACGATCGGCTCGAGTGAAACGCCGCGAATCCAGGCGTAGACGTGCCCGAAGCAGTAGGCAAAGGCGAAAAATCCCACGGCCGAACCGACGACCCACTGGATGGCGACCACCCGGGTGAATCGAAATGACGCGAGCGGCGGGCTGGCCGGATCGAGATCCGAACGGCTCACGAGTGTACCTCGAAGGCGACCGAAAAGTCGGTGTCGATGTTCGACGTCGTCCTCGCCTGGGACCGTACGTCACGGGAGAACGGACGCGTTTCTGCCGCGAACGAGCCGATCGAGTCGCTGTTCGAAACCGACAGCTTCGCGGTGATCGATCCGCGAATACCGAGTATGACCGACGATCGGACGGCGGAAGCGGGCGGCATCAGGGCGACGTACGACGAAACCGAAACGGAGCGTATCCTCACGTTCAGTCGAGACGGGTCAGGCCCGCAGGGGTCGAGCGGAACGGCCGCGATCGTCCAGAATATCGAGGGATACGCGATGTTGAAAGTGCGGCAAACGGCGGACGGGGACGAACTCGAGCGATATTACGGATTCGACATGGCGCTCGACCACGCCGGAGAGCTGCTCGGCGTCTCGCCCCACGACCTCCCGATTCCGGCGGCGGCCGAGGACATGGGAATGTGACGATCAGACGACGAAGGCGGCGAGGATCAGTAGACCGAAGTACAACAGGACGAGGACGAAAAGCGCGTACAGTCGAACGCGACGAATCGCCGGGTATTCCTCGCTGCGGACGCGCTCGAACGTGGCGCGTTCGCGGTCGGTGAGGCGCTCGGAGTGTGCGAGGCCCCGATGAAGCGATTCGTACCGGTCTTGCCGAAACGGTCGGTCGCAATACGGACAGCGAGCGGGCGGCTCCTCGCTGCAACCGTCGAACGCAGCTTCAGAGACCCCACTCGAGGTGGCTGAGTCATCGACCGACGGCGATCGACCGCGGAATTCGCCGGGCACGATGACAGCTACGCTAACCAGCGTAATTGCTTTTCGGTCGCCTCTCGAGCGGTGCGGTGAGAGCGAACGACGAGCCGCCGTACCGGCGGTTACGGCAGCCCATACTCCGTCGTTACGGTCGGATACGAATCCCCGAAAGCGGGAAGAAGCGGGAGCCATAAATACGCGGAGTCGAAGGGTGTAGACGAGAATAGCCGTGGCAACTGAGTCCTTTCCCCGCCCGATCGGCACACGCCGTCGGTTCTCCGCACTGCTTGCAACGACAGCGCTCGGCGTCTATCTACTCCTGATCGTCGGCGCGACGACCTCGCTGACGAACGCAGCCGCGTCGTGTTCGACGTGGCCGACCTGTCACGCGCCGGTGGATCCGCTGAACCAGACCGAACTCGCGATCGCCTGGGGCCACCGGCTTGCGGCCGTCGCAGTCGGCCTGCTCGTCGCCGTGACGGCACTCGCCGCGATCCTCGGCGAGGTCTCGAGTCGGGTCCGAGCGACCCTCGTCGTCGCAGCCATCCTCTACGTCGTCCAGATCGGCGTCGGGGCCATTACCGCCACGGTCGGTCCCGCCGCGATCCTCCCGGGACTGCACCTTGCACTCGGTCTCGTGATCTTTACGGCGATCGTCTTCGCCCTCGCCTGGGACCTCGAACTCGCAACCGGTCGTGAAGACGACGCCATCGATTCGCCGGAGCCGTTCGAGGCGGACGTTCCATCCGCGACCGAACGGCAGCTCCCGACGAGTCGCCTGGCACGCGCCAGGCTGACCGTCTTCGCCTACTTCCAGATGATGAAACCGCGGTTGATGTGGTTGCTCTGTCTCGTCGCCGCCGCGGGGATGGCACTCGCTGCGGGACCCGGACTCGATATCGCCACGATCATCGCGACCCTCGGCGGCGGCGTCCTTGCCATCGGCGCGAGCGGGACGTTCAACCACGTTCTCGAGCGCGACGTCGACCAAAAGATGTCCCGTACCGCCGACCGACCGCTGGCGGTCGACCTGATTCCGGTCCGGAACGCACTGGCGTTCGGATTCGCATTGACCGCAGCGTCGTTGGCTGCCTTCTTGACGATCAACAGGCTCGCCGCGGCGCTTGGATTGGCCGCGATCCTCTTCTACAGCGTCGTCTATACCCTCCTCCTCAAGCCGAATACGGTCCAGAACACGGTCATCGGTGGTGCGGCAGGCGCCCTCCCCGCGCTCATCGGCTGGGCCGCCGTGACGAACGAAATCGGTTGGCCGGGACTCGCACTCGCGGGCGTCATCTTCCTCTGGACGCCGGCGCACTTCTACAACCTCGCACTGGCCTACGGCGAGGATTACGCCCGCGGCGGCTTTCCGATGATGCCGGTCGTTCGCGGCGAAACCGTCACCCGAAAGCACATTATCTACTACATCGCCGCCACGCTCGTGAGCACTATCGCGCTCGCCTGGATCACCGAACTCGGAACGCTGTACGCCGGAACAGTCGTGATCTTCGGCGGAATTTTCCTCTGGGCCGCGGTGCGACTTCACTTCGAACAGACCGAAACGGCCGCGTTCCGGTCGTTCCACGCCTCGAACGCCTTCCTCGGCGCCGTGCTCGTCGCGATACTTGTCGACGCACTCGCGTTCTGAAACGGCATCGGCTGTCCGAAGCATCGGTCGGTCTTGTAGCTGTAGGCTGGACTACTGAACCGCCGGGCCGAGTCGACGAGTTCGTCGGTCTCTAAATGCTTCCGACGATACGCGAGGCGAAAATCCGTCAGTCGTCTCGAGAGCCGTTCGGATTGCCGCTTACAGGGTGTAGTCGTACGTCCCGTCTTCGGTCGTGAGAAACGCCGCGAGCAGGTCGATCGTCCCGGCGACGTCGTTGACGTGTGCAGTCTCGGTCACGGTGTGGAGATACCGCGTCGGGACCGAAATCGCGCCGACGGGCTTTGCCCCGGACGACCGCTGCAAGCCCGCGGTATCGGTACCGCCCGAGGGGAGGATCTCGAGCTGGTAGGCGATTCCCTCGTCTTCGGCGATCGACTGGAGGCGACCGTGGAGCTTTGGATTCGTGATGACACTCGAGTCCTTGAGCTTGATTGCTGTCCCCTCGCCGAGTTCAGTAACGTGCTCACCATCCTCGAAGCCAGGGATGTCGTTTGCGACGGTGACGTCCAGTGCCAGACCGAGGTCGGGATCGATGTCGACGCCGAGGGCGCGAGCCCCGCGGAGTCCGACTTCCTCCTGGACGGTCGCACAGAAGTGGATCGTTACGGCAGGATCGGTCACGCGGCGGGCTGCCTCGAGCATGGCGAACAGACAGACGCGATCGTCCAGGGCTTTTCCGGTTATCGTCTCGCCAACACGTTCGGTAGTCTGAACCATCGTAACGAGGTCCCCCGGGGAGACGCGCTTCTCAACCTCCTCGAAAGGGAGGCCGGGATCGACGACGACGTCCTCGATTTCCGGGGTCTTCTCGCGGTCCGTTTCGTCGAGCGTGTGCGGTGGCGGTGAGCCGATGACGGCCGGAATGTCTTCGTCTTCGGCGTGGATCGTCACCCGTTGGGCCTTGAGGATCCGTGCGTCCCAGCCGCCCAACGCATCGAGTTCGACGAATCCGAAGCCGTCCTCGTCGCCGCGGACATGTCTGACCATAAAGCCGATCTCGTCCATGTGGGCCGCAACGGCGACCGAATAGTCGCTTTCCCCGTCGAGCGTTCCAACTACGTTTCCCATCGCGTCTGTCCGAATGCTGTCGACAGTTTTCTCGAGTTCTCTGACGACGATATCGCGAACTCGATCTTCGTATCCGGGGACGCCACTCACCTCCGTTAGTTCCGCCAGTAGATCCAGATCGAACGAAACGGCAGTCATACCATTATTTGGGTCATGGTACCATATAAGCCCGGGGAAATACCGACCGTAGTAGTTTGGATACCGATACGATATCGGGTCCGTTCGTCAGCGTCGATCGCGCCGAAATGTCTGTGGGAGTTATTTGTCATTGAAAGTGAATACAGGGTCACAACCGCGGAGTATTAACGGATCCGTCCACTACGGGCATGTACATGAGTGACGTACGTGTCGCAGGGACAGGATTAACACCGTTCGGAAACAGCCCCGAACGGACTGGTCGAGACCTGTTCGCTGAAGCCAGCATTGCGGCCTTCGAGGACAGCACCGTTCCCCGGGACGACGTCGAGGCCGTTCTCTACGGGAATTTCATGGGCGAACTCTCCGAACACCAGGGTCACCAGGGCCCGCTGATGGCCGAAGCGGCAGGGGTCCAGGCCCCTGCGACCCGCTACGAATCCGCGTGCGCTTCGAGCGGGACCGCAGTCCGCGAGGCCGTCAAACGCATTCGCAACGGCGAGAACGACGTCCTCCTCGTCGGCGGCGCAGAACGGATGACCAACCTCGGAACCGCGGGCGCGACCGAGGCGCTCGCTATCGCCGCGGACGACCTTTGGGAGGTTCGGGCCGGAGTGACGTTCCCCGGCGCGTATGCCTTGATGGCCCAGGCCTACTTCGACGAGTTTGGCGGCGAGCGCGAAGATCTGGCCCACATCGCCGTCAAGAACCACGAGAACGCCCTCACGAACGACAAAGCGCAATATCAGCGCGCGATCGACGTTTCGGACGTTCTCGAGGCGCCGCCCGTCTCGGAACCGCTCGGCCTCTACGACGCCTGTCCGATCTCTGACGGCGCATCCGCGCTCGTTCTCACGAGCGAAGACTACGCTGACGACCACGACCTCGACGCGCCGGTCGCGATTACCGGCACCGGTCAGGGTGGCGATCGGATGGCGCTGCACGACCGCGACCACCTCGCACGATCGCCCGCCGCGCGCGAAGCGGGCGTGGAAGCCTACGACGACGCCAGCGTCGATGCCAGCGATGTCGACTTCGCGGAGGTCCACGACTGCTTTACGATCGCCGAAGTCCTCGCACTCGAGGCGCTGGACATAGAACCGATCGGTGAGGGCATCTCCGCGGCACGAACCGGCCGGACGACCGCGAACGGTGACACGCCGATCAACCTCTCTGGTGGCCTGAAAGCCAAGGGACACCCGGTCGGTGCGACCGGCGCCTCCCAGATCGCGGAAGTCACAAAGCTACTGGCCGGCACCCATCCCAATAGCGAATACGTTTCGGACGCGACGACCGGCGTCGCACACAACGCGGGTGGCACGGTCGCGAGTGCAACGGTTCACGTACTGGAGGTGACCGACCAATGAGCGACGCTGACGGCGTTCAAGACGCCGGCTACGACGAATGGCTCGAAGCGGCCGAAGAAGGCGATACGTACTACCTCGAGTGTGCTAACGGACACGGCTCCCTGACGCCACGTCGGGTCTGTCCCGACTGCGGTTCGCTCGAATTGGAGCGGGTCGACATGCCCGAAACGGGGGAGATTCAGACGTTCAACGTCACGCACGTTCCAACGCCGTCGTTCGAGGAAGACGCACCGTACGCGACGGCCATCGCGGACTTCGGTCCCGTTCGCGTAACCGGACAGGTCGTAGGCGTCGACCCCGCGGCCGTCGAAACGGGGCTCGCCGTCGAACTCGAGATCACGGTTTCGGAGACGACTGGCAAGCGCATCCTCGGGTTCCGTCCAGTATAAGTACCCGGCTCTGCGCTTGCCTCTCAGCCCCTAAATCACGACCGTGAGTGGCGTCGCCGATGGGTATTTCAGCCGCGGGACTCCAACGCCGCTATGAAACTCACGGAATCTATCAAGAGTAGCTTCGTCGCGGGATTGATCCTGGTCGCACCGCTTGCCGTTACGCTGTACGTACTCCGACTCCTCGTCAGTTGGTTGCGACAGTTCGTCACCCCGATCGTTCGCGCCGCGGGACTGGCACAGTACACGGGCAACGTCGAAGCCGTCGCCCAGATACTCGCCGTCATCTTGATCGTCACGTCGATCATCTTCCTCGGTTTTCTCGCCAAGCAGAGCGTCGGCCGGCAACTGTTCGGCAACATCGGTCGCCTCGTCAACGTCGTGCCCCTGGTCAGTACGATCTACTCGAGCGTCCGGCAGGTCGCGGACTCGCTCGTCGAACGAAAAACGGGCTACGAAAGCGTCGTTCTGGTCGAGTATCCCCGGGAAGGCGTCTACATGATCGGCCTCGTTACGGGCGAGAGCCCGACCCCAGTCGAGGAAGTGGCCGGGCAGGACGTCTACAACGTCTTTTTGCCCAACAGTCCGAATCCAACCGCCGGCAGGCTGGTACTGCTACCCGAAGAGCAGGTCCACGAAATCGACATGAGCGTCCGACGCGGGATGCGCCTCGTGGTTACGACTGGAATGGGCGACGAACGGGAGCCGTCGTCTACGACGCCGAAAGTAGTCCAGAACGTTCCGAAGCGATGATGACGAACGCGGCACGCTCCCCGCTCGGCTACTCGTCGATGTCGACCCGCGGGAGCTCCGCGCTCAGGTATTCGACGAATTTGTCCGGATGTTCGGCGTGGGGTAGTTGCGTCGCGTAGTCGATGACGACCAGTTCGAGGTCGGCCGCCTCGGCGAGATCCCGACCCTCTCTGAGCGGGATGAGTTCTGCATCCCGACCCCAGACCAGCGTGGTCGGCGTCTCGAGGCCCGCAAGTTCGGTCGCCAGATCGAACTCGGGATCGAGAGTAGCTGCTGCGAAGGAAGCGGTGGCGTAACGTGCGCCGGGTTGGTGAGCGCTGTCCCAGGCGTACTGAACTTCATCCGAATCGATTCGATCGGAGTCGTAGTACCCATCGCGGTGGAAAAAGTACCGGATCGACGGCTTGCTCGCGAGCAGGTTGTACAGCGTCGTTCCGATGATTGGAGTTCGCAATAGGGTTCGTACCCACGGCCGCTCGTCGCCCGTCTCGTCGGTGGGACAGATCAACACCAGCCGCTCGAAGTCGGTCTCGTCTGCAGCGTCGACGGCGAACGCACTCGCAAGCGAGGAGGTGACGACAATCGGTTCGTCGGTGACCTCGTCAGCGAAGTCGCGGATGAATTCGGCGTAGAGAGACGCTGAGTAGACGAGCGGAGGTCGTTCCGAACGGCCAAAGCCGGGAAGGTCGACCACGTACACGCGGTAATCCTCGGCCAGTTGCTCGACAATCGGCGCGAATTCGTTGCTGCTGGATCCGGCGTAGATCCCGTGGAGGAGAAGCATATCCGGATCATTCGGATCGCCCGCGACGGTGTAGGTCGTCTCGATTCCGCGCCATCGATACGTTCGCTCGACGCCGGGTAGTGGGTTCTCGAGGTCGCCCGCGCGCTGTTTCAGGAGTCTGTCGCCGATAATCGCGCCGCCGACGGTTCCAAGCGCCACACCGAGGACTGTTCGGGCTTTCATGCGCGAGTATAGGACGGCACCGTCCTTAGACCTCGGGTTCGGACTCGGATATCTCCTGTAACGGCACATCTACCACACAGCGCCGAGAATCGCGCCGTGTACGGCGTCTTCAGTACGTTTGCGTTCTGATAGGTTTCGGAATCAGTCCGTTTCCGTAGAGAAATGGAGGAACTCGTCGAATCCCTATACGCATCATTTTACCATCAACACGTTGGGTACGAACGGCGGATCAACACCCGCTCTCGGATTCGGTTTCGATGGTGCGCTCCGTCTCGGAGCGCCCTCGTTCGACGACCGGTCGCGGAGCGACGCTACTCCGTGTCCGTGTCCTCACTCGCGTCGGTCTCTACGTTCTCGAGACAGGCTTCGACGGGTGCGAGGACGTCGGTCGCGATGGAGTAGGGGTCGGTCTCGCCCTGACGGACGGCTTCGGCGAGGTCGTCGATCCCGCCGCTCTCGGCGAGTTCGTCCTCGAGCATGGTGTGAACGTCCTCGCGAAGCAGCGTACGAATCTCCTCGGCGTAGCGCGTTCGTACCTTCTCGGCCCGGGCGCCGGAGTCGACGAGGTACGCGCGATGGGTCGTGAGTTCATCGATGAAGGCTTCGACGCCAGTCCCTTTCGTGGCGACTGTCTCGACGATCGGCGGGGTCCAGCCTTCGTCCGACCCCGCAGCGTCGTCCTCAACCGCGTCGCTACCGTCGAGGCCAGTATCGACGCCGTGGTGACCGCCGCCGATTCCACTTTCCTCGCCGATGTGGACCATTTCCCGCAGTTCCTGGACGGTTCGGTCCGCGCCGTCCCGGTCGGCCTTGTTGACGACGAAAATATCTGCGATCTCCAGAATACCCGCTTTGAGGGTCTGAATGTCGTCTCCCGATCCCGGTGGGACGAGGACGGCGACGCTGTCGGCGGTCCGGACGATGTCGATCTCGTTCTGTCCGGCGCCGACGGTCTCGACGATGATTTTGTCCTTCCCGAACGCGTCCATCGCTTTGACCGCATCTGCCGTGGCCGTCGAGAGACCTCCGAGAGTTCCCCGGGCGCTCATCGAGCGGACGAACACGTCCATGTCACCGACCGTGGAAGCCATCCGGATTCGATCCCCGAGGACGGCTCCCCCGGTGAACGGCGATGACGGGTCTATCGCAATGATCCCGACCGTTTCGCCCCGGTCTCGGTACGCTTCGGCGAGTTTGTCGACCAGCGTCGACTTGCCCGCGCCGGGGCTTCCCGTGATGCCGATTACGTCTGCGTTTCCAGTGTGTGCGTACAACTGTGAAACGAGATCCCGATAGCCCGGCGATCGGTTCTCTATCTTCGAGATGACCCTGGCGAGCGCGCGGTGTTCACCCGACAGTAACGACTCGAGCAGCGATTCGTCGTCCGAATCCATATTCATCGCTGCGGTGCGTTCTCGCGGACGAAATCGATAGTCTCCTCGATCGAGGTACCGGGCCCGAAGATCGCCGCGACGCCGTCGTCTAAGAGTCCCTCGCGGTCCTCGTCGGGAATAACACCACCGGCGAGGACGAGGGTATCATCTTTGGCGCCGTACTCCTCGAGACCGTTCATGATCTTCGGGACCAACGTGTCGTGAGCACCAGAGAGGATAGAGATGCCGAGGACGTCGACGTCTTCCTGCACTGCAGCCTGAACGATTTCGTCTGGTGATTTGTGCAATCCAGAGTAAATGACCTCGAAGCCGGCATCGCGGAACGCGCGTGCAATCACGTGCGCTCCACGGTCGTGGCCGTCGAGGCCGACTTTGGCGACGAGACACCGGATCGACTCCGCATCCTGTTCACTGCTCATACTGGACACTTCCCGAGCCGACTGTTTGACTTTAACGGAAGATGATTGGTGACACAAAACGTAACCCATCGATTCGATGCGGGCGGGCGAGTGCCGAGCAGTGGGGGTGACAGCGGACCACGAGTCAGGTCTGAACGGGTGATAACTCGGTGAGTAGCGACCTGTCGTCACGAAGCAACTGTGGACTGCTAGCTGACCACAACTGTTTTGAACGATCACCGTAACCACGTGTCATGGATCGGGATGCTAAACAAACAATCAGGGAACAGTTTACCCCTCGAGAACGGACGAGACGCGGCGTTCTCGCTGCCCTTCTCGGGGGCGGTGTGGTGGGTGCGACCGCCACGCCCATAAGGGGATATCTCGATCGGTTTGCGCCGTTTAGCGGTTCGGTCTGGGATACCGTCGCTCGGGACCTGCCGGAGCAAGTGTCTACCCCATACGGATCGGCGAGCCTCAGCTACGACGATACCGGCGTCCCACACGTCGATGCCGACTCGGAGGAGGCACTCTATTTCGCCGCCGGTTACGCACAGGGCGCCGACCGCCTGTTCCAGATGGACCTCCAGCGCCGACAAATGCGCGGCCAACTCTCGGCCGTCGTCGGTGATCGGGCGCTCCCCTCCGATCGATTCCACGTGAAGATGGATTTCGTCGGGGCGGCGGCCGCTAGCTGGGATCTCGTCCGTGACACTGAATCCGGACGGCTCGCAGAAGCGTTCGCCGCGGGCGTCAACCGGCACCTCGATCGGCCCCTTCCCCAAGAGTTCGACCTCCTGGACTACGAGCCCGATCCCTGGAACCCGGTCGATATGTTGCTCGCCTCGATTCAGATCTCGTGGGGACTGACCGGCAGTTTCCGAACGCTTCGCAAAGAAACGGTCGCAGCCGAGATGGGGCAGGAAGCCGCCGAAACGCTGTTTCCCGATCGACTCGACCACGATGCGACTATTCTCGGCCACGGCGATGACGCTACAGAAAACGATCAGACGACTTCGACAGTCGGTCAGCGACGGATCGATCCAGAGCTGACGGCCTGGATTTCGGCGTTCGAGTCCTCGCCCGGCGTCGGATCGAATTCGTGGGTCGTTTCGGGCGATCACACGGATTCTGGATCGCCAATCCTTGCAAACGACCCGCACCTGGCACTTATGGCACCGCCGGTCTGGTACGAGATGCACCTCGAGGGGCCCGAAACACACACGAGAGGGGTCACGTTCCCTGGGATCCCATTCGTCGTCATCGGCGAAAACGAGTCCGGCGCGTGGGGCCTAACGAACGCCGGTGCCGATACGATCGACTTTTACGAGTACGAGACCCGAAACGGCCAGTACCGGTACGGGGAGGAGTTCCGGGAGTTCGACGACGAGCGTCGGACTATCGAAGTCGCCGACGGGCGCGACCGCGAAGTGACCGTCAGAAAGACCGTTCACGGGCCCGTACTCGAAACCGAAAGCGACGGCGACGAACTCCGGAACCAGGTCGCCATCTCATGGGTCGGTTTGACGGCCACCCGAACGAGCGACGCGATCCTCGAACTGGGACGTAGCGACGGAATCGCCGACGTGCAGGATGCACTCCGACGGTTCGACCTGCCAACTCAGAATTTCGTCTATGCCGACCGCGACGGGAACACGCTGTATCGTGTCACCGGGAAGGTCCCGATCCGATACACGGACGACGAGCCCGTCCCCGGAAATAGGGTGTTCGACGGCTCCGGACAGGACGGTGAGTGGCCGGGGTTCGTTCCGTACGGCGAGTCCGATTGGGACGAGTTCATCCCCTACGAGGAGATGCCCCACGTCATCGATCCCGGGTACATCGGGACGGCGAATCAACGCATCGTCGACGACGCCGACTACCCGCATTACTTCGCGGAGAGCTATTCCGCACCGTTCCGTGGAATTCAGCTCTGGAAGAGACTGGACGGTCGCGTCGAGAGCGATCGCCCGATCACTCCCGCGTTTATGCGCGATCTCCAGCGCGACACCCACGACGAACGGGCGGCGATGTTCGTTCCGACGATGATCGACGAGGCTGGCGATGCCGTCGACGGGCCGTCCGAAGAGCTGCTCGCGGACCTCGAAGGATGGGAGTACCGAATGGATCGAGATTCGCGGGCCGCCCTCGTTTTCGCCCGATTTCTCTCTCACTATCGCGACGTGGTCTTCCGGCCGCGACTGGCGGATGCCCTGGATAGTCGCCGTGACCCCGAAGAGTACTACGGAAACGACTGGGTCCTCATCACGCTTTCACCTGACTCGGCGTGGTTCCCGGACGGCCGGGACGTTGCAATCGCCGACGCGCTCGACCGAACCGCGACGGAACTCGAGGAGAACGGGTGGGAAACGTTCGGTGACTACAACACGACGGCCATCGACCACCCCTTCGATCGGGAGTGGCTGAACTACCCCCGATATCCGACGGACGGGTCGGCGGCATCGCTCAACAATTTCCGCGCCGAGAACGACGTCGGAAGTAGCTGGCGACAGATTTGCCCGATGGACGACTCGAGCGGTCCGTCGCAGGGAGCGTTCCCGGGGGGGAACGACGGGTCGCCGTTTTCTGCACACTATGCGGACCAACTGCAGCAATGGGCCGACGGTGAGTACAAGCCGATCCCGCTTACGTCACCGGATACCACTACTGTCGAGTTCTCGGAGGGTGACGGATGAGTTCGATCGGCACGTGGCTCGACGAGACTCGGGCTGACGACCGCCGCCGTCGGCTGTCGATAGCCGGTGGGATCGTCGCTGGTCTCGCGTTCGCGTGGGTCCACTGGGTGGGATTCGTCGCCGGTGGAGCCATCGTGTCCCTCGTCCAACCGTCGATTCGACGCGGCCTCCTCGCCGGTCTCGCGTTCGGCTTGCTATCCGTCGTCACCTTTGCGGTGTGGCTCGCGTCGGCCGGCGTCCTCGGTACGTATCTCGAGATGGGTCAGGTGGTCGTCGTCAGTGTCGTGATTCCACCGGGTGGGGCACTGCTCGGTTCGCTCGTCCGTGGACTTCGGTAACGCCGAAAGTGTACGTCCGGGCTGGCACACAGCAGAATATGGCTGTCTCTGTGGGATCCCTCTCAGCAAAGTCGTATCGAACCAAAGGCTAAAGAATGAAACGACCGAACATTCCAGTAATGACTATCGTTCGTCTGCTGCGGAGGGATCTATCGTGGGCGTTGAAATAAAAGAAACCGGTTTGACCGATGCCGAATTCGAGGCGATGAAAGGCTTCGTCTTCGAGTACCTCGCGGCCAGCGTCGAGAAAGAAGACGAGGGAGGGCGCATGCGCTGGTACCCCTGGCACTCCGCCGAGTACCGGCACAACCACATTCTCAACGTGGTCAGTCTCGCGACGGAGATCGCCGAGAAAGAAGGTGCAGATACCGACGTGACACGCGTCGCCGCACTCTTTCACGACGTTGCCAAACTCGAGACCGATCAGGAACTTCACGCCGAGGCCGGCGCTCGCGTGGCTCGCGAATACCTCGAATCCCACGGAGAGTACCCCGAATCGTTCATCAAGCAGGTGAGTCGCGCCGTCGAACACCATTCCTACCAGAGCGACCTGACCGACCTCGCTCTCGAGACACAGTGTCTCATCGAAGCGGACTTGCTCGACAAAATCGGAGCCAACGGAACCGCCCTGATGTTGCTTCGGATGGGGTACGAAGCCCGCACCCACATGGACGCCGACGATATGGTCAGTCGAGTCCTCGAACGGGGCTACGATGCCGCTTCACGCGTACAGAGCGATACCGCCGAGAGCATCGCCCACCAGCGGCTGAAGCGAGTCAAGTGGTTCAGCGAATGGCTCGAAGACGAGATTGCCGCACTTGGCGAATGACATCCTCCGCGGCGTGAACGCCGCGGTTTCCCAAGCGGTGGGATATTATGGTTTGCGGGTTCCCTGTTCTTGTGGGACTACGTGTCCCGTGGATTTCTCGAACAGATGCACCGCTGGCTGTGCCATCCAGCCGTTATCCCTATCTCCCCCGTCACAGGCGAGACTCGGGAGTACCTTTTGTCGGATGTTCTGGGCACCGTTCACGTCGGCGTTGGCGACCAGTCCACACTCGTCACACACGTACAACCCACGCTCAACGCGCTGGCTGTCGTCGCCGCGCTTGCGGTAGCCGGGAGGGTTCGCGTCCTCGTTGCCGTTCTCGCGGTGAGCGTACCACGAGTCGAACGTTTCAGCCAATTCCTCGGCGAACCACCCTTCCGTGGGTGGATCGGCCAGTGCGTTCATACCGGTGTAGCATCGAGACGATAGTAATGGGAGGGCCCCGTTTACCGGGTGGTACCGTCGTCGTGCTCTGTTGTATCGTACTTCTCTTTACCATACCGATTTCGGCAACGACCGTTCGAGCGACGACACAGGAACGGAACGCAGCCGACTCGCCCGAACAACCGGCAACAGCGTGCTTCGACGGTGCCGGGGCCACGTATATCGTCGGCTCGGAGAGCGGCACGCACATCTGGATTCGGTTACACGCGGCGATGCTGACCGACTCAGACGGGGCGATCGGTGCCGAGCTCATCGGTTCGATGGACGGAACATCGATCGTCGAGATCGTCGTCGGATTGCAGTACGTCGGTGACAGAATCCTGGACTTGCTGAGCCCGGCCGACTCGTTCGAGTTGATCCACGGGTTCGACTTTCAGCTACCGATGCTCGAGGCTGCGATGGACTTCGGGCCCGACGACGAGCAGTCATCTCGATCTACCGGAGGGGAATCGGGCGGTAACGAATCTAGTGCCGATGCCGGTACTAATCGCCAGGCACACGCCGAGGACAGCCGCTTCGAGTTGCTCCGGTGTTAATCGATAGAGGAGCAGATCCATAACCGCCGTTCGACTCGGGCGCCGCGTTCGTCCACCGGGCGACCGATCGAGACGTAGCGAATGACGTAACAGCGGCTCTGAAACGGATATTGGGACGGTCTGCCCTGGTTAACTGAGCCGGAGCATTCCAAGCATCAGAAAGAGGAGCCCGAAACCGACGAGAACGACGGCGCTCAGCGCGGCTACTGCCGGTGCGAACGTGTCGACGCGACGTCCCGCGGCAGCCAATGCAGCCGGAAAAACGACGATCCAGCAGGCGATACCGCCGAAGAACCCGATCAACAGCGCCGGCGAGCCAGTTTGAACGACGAGCGTCCCCGCGAGCGCCTGTCCCGCGACTGGAACGGCTGCGAGAACGTCGAGGGTCCCCGGCTCGAGCAGGCCGACGCCGACGGTGAGCCAGAACCCGATCTGATACGGATTGGTCAACGAGAGTGCGAAGGTTTTTCGGAACCCCGAGGTCGCGACTCGTCCGCCGTCGGTAAACGACGTTGCAGACCTGGCTTCATCGATCGCGCCGACCGCGAAGAACAGCATCAAACAGCCGCCAGTGAGGTAGAGTGCAGGCCGAACGATCGGTGCGCGATCGATGACTGCGACGATGCCGACCAGCGTCAGCACGAAAAATATCGCGTCCGCGAGCATGGCACCCAACCCGGAGCGAAACCCCGCACGCCAGCCACGAACGACACTTTCTTCGGCGATAATCGCGTTCATCGGTCCCGGCGGTGCTGCGAGGGCGAGACCGAAGATAACGCCAGCCAGTGCGGTACCGATGGGTGACGACACGTTCTCTCGCTATCGACTGAGAGACCGATCATGAAAAGGGTGCTGACTGGGACGGAATCACTGGACGTGATCCAGTCGACCAGTGGTTTCTTACGGCGACGATTCGAGACAACGGGTACCATGAGGGAGGGAGCGCAGCCTGACCGGCCGTACACACACTCGTCGCTCTTTGCCCGCTACTATCTCGACGAACGGATCCAGGGCCGATCGGCGTGGGACTGCGATGAGGCAGCGACCGAGGCTATGGAACGGCTGCAAGTGCTGTTCGACAGCGAATCAAAATCGGCCCCCGACGATGAGTGTGCGGTCGAAAACGTGGTCCCTGAGATTCTAGACGTGCTCGGGTTCGAGACGACAGTCGAGACAACGGTTTCAAATGGGGACGACGCCGTCGATTTCCTTCTAGACGACGATACCGATACCGGCCTATGGGATAGCGACTCATCATCGGACACGGGAAAGCGAATCGACTCCGAGGGACCGCCACCGCTCGAGAATGCTATCGCCATCGTGCAAACGTGCCAGCGAGACGCGATCGACACGGCACAGAACGACGGCCGGCCGGTCGATCGAGTCGCCGCCAACGGAATTGCGTCCACCCTCGAACGCACGCCGGAGTCGGTCCGATGGGGTATTCTTACGAACGGGCGAACCTGGCGACTCTACGGGTCGACCGAAGTCATAATGCAGACCGGCGGTATAAACAAGTACGAGACCCAGGCCCGCTACGAGGTCGATCTACCGGACCTGCTCGAGCGCGACGACGGCGAGGCGTTCAAGTACTTCTACGTCTTCTTCCGGGCAGCTGCGTTCCGAGAGTCGTCGGGAACGACGGTTCTCGAGTCGATTCGTGCGGAGAGCTGGGCGGTCGCCAGGGAACTCGGAACGGACCTCGAAGAGAGCTGTTTCACGGCACTGGAGCTTCTCGGTCGCGGCATCAACGAGAGGTGCGACCCCGGAATCGATCCCGACGACGACGAGCGGCTCGAAGAGCTCAAATCGCAGTCGCTCGTCTTGCTCTACCGATTGTTGGTCGTCATGTATGCCGAGTCCCGAGGACTCGTCGGTGCCGCATATTCCGACGGAGACGAGACAAACGAACCGCCCGTCAGTCTCGATGTACTTCGATTCGAAATTTACGACGAGATCGGCGCGGGTGGTGACGGGTTTGCCGAGCACTACGACGAGCGGTCGACGACGTTGTGGCAGCGACTCGACGGACTCTTCCAGGCGATCTACGAGGGTGGGGAAGCGCTGTCCGTGCCGTCGACCGACAGTGGGTTATTCGACCGATCGGAGCACGAATGTTTACCCACCAGCGCGATCTGCGATCGGTACCTCGCGGAAGCGATCTATCGACTCTCGACGACTGAGACTGGAAAAGGGCGTCACGTTCCGATCGATTACGCCGACCTCGACACACGCCACCTCGGAAACGGTTACGAAGCGTTGCTCGAACGGCAGTTTCGGATCGCGCCAACCAAATACGCAGCAGTTCCAGGGGACGACGGGCCGGTCTGGAAGCCGGCAATCGATGTACCGGAGTCGGATGCGATCGAGACCGTCGACAAAGGTGAGCTGTACGTCGTCACCGATGACGGCGAGCGAAAGACATCGGGGACCTACTACACGCCGGACGAGGTGGTAAACTACGTCGTCGAAAAGACCGTCGGACCGCTGGTCAACGAGATCGAAGACGAGCTTACGTCACAGGGACTTCGACCGACAACCGAGGAGTACCTCGACGCGTTCTATCACCGGGTGACCGACCTGACGATTCTCGATCCGGCGATGGGGACCGGCCACTTCCTCACGCGTGCGACGGCGTACCTCGCATCCCGGGTCGTGTCCGAGCACCGCACACTCGAGGGAACGACTGCCGTCGACGAACGGCGGATTCGGAGAGCAATCGTCTCCGAATGCATCTACGGGGTGGACCGAAACGAGATGGCCGTCGAACTGGCGAAACTATCGGTGTGGCTCGAGGCGACCGCGGCCGACCAGCCGACCCCATTTCGGGATCACAATCTCAGGACGGGTAACTCGCTGGTCGGGTCGGACGTGACGGAGGTGCTCTCGGCCGAGACGCTCGCATCCATCGCGTCGACGGCTGCGTGCGACGAGATATGCCGTTCGGAGTCCCCTTTCCGGCGTCTGTTCGAACTGGCGGACGTTCACACCGCGGCACAGTTCGACCACGAAATACCCGACGGTGTCCACACACGACTCGAGCAAGCGATCGACGACGGGACGTGGGCGGAGCTCCGGACCGCGGAGTGGTTCCGGCGGGCGCAAACCGTGAGCGACGAGAAGACGTTTTTCCACTGGGAACTCGAGTTTCCCGACGTATTCCTGACCGAGAACGGTCGGGCACAAGAGAGAGCGGGATTCGATGCAGTAATCGGGAACCCGCCGTGGGTCGCGACTGCGGGCCGAGGCGCTATCAGCGCGACGATGGACCGATCGCTTCGAGCGTATCTCGAAGACGAGTACGCGACCACGCGCCAGCAGTTCGATCTGTACGTCGCGTTCTACGAACAGTTCGTCCGCCTCGCTGCGGACGGCCGAACCGGTATCGTCGTTCCCGACGCAATACTCACACGGGAGCAAAACGTTCACATTCGTCGATATCTGCTAGACAACACGGCCATCGCGTACATTCTCCACCTCGGAACGGCGTTCGACACCGTCGAGAACGGAGCCGCGGTTCTCGTAACCGGATCGAGCGACGATTCGATCAACTGTGCATTCGCCGACGGAGCAACGGCAGTGTCGTCGGCCGAATACGACGAGATTCCGCAGTCGGTCTTTCGGGAACAAGACGAGCACCGGTTCTTGCTTCACCTGGATCGAACCACTCGATCGATTCTGGAGACGATGGACGCCCACCGACGGCTCGGGGATCGGGTTTCCATCTCGAGGGGCGAAGAGATCGGGAAGCGTGCAGCAGTTCTGTCCGAAACGAAATCGCAGGCCGAGTCGAAGGCGATTATTCCGGGCTCAGCGATCAAGCCATACGGGTTCGACGACGCGGAAACGCGGTACATTCCGCCCGACGAGATAGAAAAGGACCGCGATCAGTATACGAGTCCAAAGCTCGTTTTTCGCCAGACTGCGGCGACGCCGACGGGCGCCCTCGACACCGAGTCTCGTGCAACTATCAAGTCGGTGTACAACGTTACGGCGAGCGAATCCGAGACTGATATCGTTCGCGTTCTCGGTGTCCTCAATTCGTCCCTGTTCGAGTACTACCACGAAATGAAATATGCCGCCTATCGATCGGTTTTTCCCCAGATCAATCAGTCCACGTTCGAATCCTATCCGGTTGCCGTTCCGACGGATCCCGAATTCGAGGACCTCGTCAACCGGCGGATCGAGGCGACCCGAAGGCTGGAGTCGCTCCCGCTCGACCTGCGATCGCAACTGGGCGAGTATCGGCCGGGCAAGCCCCTCTCAAGCGTTGGGTCGAGACAACCGGTGGCGTCACCAGACTCGCCCCTCCAGAAGACCACACGTGAACTGCCGCAACTCCGCCTCGGTCGCGCGTCCGTGAGTCGTCGCTCTGCTGGGACGGTCCTACTAGAAGCGACCGCTCGATACAAGCCTCCAGTTGGAACCGGAGATGCGGTTGCGGACGAACCTGCGACCGAGACCGACCAGTGGGGCTACACCGAGACCGATTTGCTACCCGCGGTCCGCATCACCCGTCTCGGGCCGCGCGAGGCGGACCTGATCGAAGCATTCGTCCCCGTCGCGGTCGACGAAGCGGGTGGCTTCGCGAACGTTCGAAAGACGGCTACCAAAACGAATTCGCTCATCGATCGCCTTCGGAAACTCACGTTGCCCGCTGTCGACGACGTTCGTAATGGTCTGGACCGCTACTTCGAAGCGAAAGAGCGGGCCGAAGAACTCGAGGCCGAAATCGAAAAAACGGACCGCCGAATCGACGAACTCGTCTACGACCGCTACGGGTTGATCGAAGCCGAAATCGAGGCCGTGGAGTCGACCCTCGATCGCATGCAGGACGGTTGATGAACTGTTACTCGTGCTCGAGCGTTCCCGGTGCGATCGAACAGCCACAGGGGGTAGCAATTTGCTCCGTGGGTCCACGCATCGTCACTTGGGATACTGGAGCGTCACAGCGGGGACAGGTGGGAAGCGACGGTTCCTCCGTGGCATCGGGTGACTCTACCATCGGTGTAGCCTCCTGCCATCGGTATGGATACCGGGAACGGGGGAGATCGTATCGTCGTTCGAATTCATCGTTCGATTGTGTCGTCGTGGTGATGGATCGCGCTCGGAAGACCAAACGACCAGTTTCGGGTCGGGGTCGGCCATCAGCGATCACCTCCGACAGATATTGTTTTCCCCTTCGATACGCCGTTACTTATATCTAATGAGGGGATATATGAACCCATAGAGACGGACAGGATAACGGACTACTCGCTCACGCTACTCTCGCCATATGGTCGCCAGCACGCTCTCACATTCTGTGCCACGGATACTGTATCCGGTGTGTGGATTCGACTCCCGTACCAGTGAATCCTTTTTATCTAGCACACCACTAGTCTCGTGTATGATGGGCCGTCAGACGGGACATCGAACGCGTGAGTTCGGTCGGACCAGACTCGCCTGGAAGGTGGGATGCCGATGAGGCGGCGTGAACTGCTAGCCGGCGTGGGCAGCCTCGGCGTCCTCGCCGGCGCATCCGGTATCGTTCTCGGCGGCATACCCTCGTTTAGAAACGAACGGTCCACGTCCACGAGCAGCGACGGCTCGGAGTGGCCGGTCGAAATCGAGACGATCGATGCTCGAGGGAGCGAAGCCGGGACGATTACCGTCCCGAACGGTGACGTTACGGTCGTCATGTTCTTCGTCACCGGCTGTGGCCAGTGCCAGACGCACATGCCGCGCTTCGCCGAAGCGCGATCTCAACTCGTCGAAGCCCACGAAGACGAACTGACGTTCCTGTCGGTCACCTACCAATCTCCCGATACGATGCCGGCTGACGAACTCCGATCCTGGTGGACCGATCACGGCGGCAACTGGAACGTTGGTTACGATCCCGATTCGGATCTCGCGGCGAACTACCGTGTCGTGGGCTATCCGGTTACGCTCGTCATCGATGGAGAAGGCGAAAAACGGTGGGAAGAGCTCGGCGTCGGGTATTCAGCGGATATCGTCGAGGCAGTCGAATCGGTCGTCGAGTCGAGAAACGAAGGCGCATCCGATTCCTCGTCGGAGACGAACGAAACCGCGTTTAACTCCACTACCGAAACCGAGAAGCCGACGACGACCGCGTGAGTGATCGTCGCACCGTGGCCCGATGTCACCGCCTCTCCTCGATTCGGCCCTCGATCGACCCCCAGTTAGTCTTCGGCCGATCTCCATCTGGTCCTCGTTCGATCTCCATCTGGTCCTCGTTCGATCTCCATCTGGTCCTCACCTGAGAGTGACGGTACCAGTAGCGGATTCTCCCCACTGGCCACACGCCTACTTCCGGCGTTGCGAGCGCGAAGATTCGGCCGAACAGCGTGTGTCGACGTTGCTACGGTGGTTCCGGGCCAAACCGGGTGAAGAAGCCGGATATTGACTCCGTCCAGGACGAGTGCCCGTCTCCGAGGGCGGCGACTCCGTTCGAATCGACGAGACAGAGCCGGCCGTTCCCACCAGCGATCGACTGCGGCTCCCTGCTGTCGGTCGGCTCGAGGTTCCACTGCCGGGTTCCGTCGGCGGTCGATAGCGCGTGGACGTATCCGTCAGCGGTTCCCAGAGCGACGGTCCCGTCGACGACGACTGGCTGGGTAACCGCGTTACCGACATCGACGCGCCAGCGCTCGGACCCCACGCTCATATCGATCGCGTATAGACTCCCGTCAGAGCTACCGACGTAAACCTGCCCGTCCGCGACGGCCGGTGCCGTCGCGATTTCGCCGCCGGTTTCGAATCGGAACCGATGCGAGCCATCGACGGTCGACAACGCGTGCAGCGAGCCGCCACGGCCGACGTACACGCACCCATCGGCCACCGACGGCGATGTGGGCGCACCCCCTTCGGTGTCGAACGCTTGCTCCCAGCAGCGGCGACCATCGGCAGCGGTAAGTGCGGTTACACGGTCCTCACAGGCCGCGTAGACGACGCCATCGTCGACGGCAGTACCGACGAGCGATCCCGCAAGCGTTCCCGTCCAGATCGGTCGGCCGGTTTCAGCGCCGATCGTGTGGAGGATTCGCCCACCGATGTGGACCCGTTCGCCTGCGACGACGGGCGACGACCGAGCGGCGGTGTCCATGTCGTACTGCCAGAATTGCTCGCCGGATTCAGCCTCGAGCCCGTACACCGCAGCGTCTCCACAGACGTAGACGGTATCGTCGACGACGGCTGGCGTCGTGCCGGTCGGCGCATCGGATTCGAACCGCCAGCGCTCGCGGCCGTCCTCGAGGGCGAGCGCGCTGACGCAGCCGTCGTCAGTCGTTATCAAAACGGTGTCGCCGATCAGCGCCGGTTGGGCAGCGATCGTCCTGTCCATCTCGACGCGCCACTGCGTCGCTGGGTTCGCGCCGAGCGTCTCGCCGGTGCCGGCTGAACCGGTTCTCGCAGGCCCCCCGCCGACCATCGGCCAGCCGACTTTCTCGTCTTCCTCGCGCTCGCGGATGAGTTCGAGTCGCTCAGTTGCGGTCGTCGCGGCGCCCGACACTGCGGGAACGGGGTCGTCGGCCAATGGACGAACCGCGGACAGCGAGTCGGCGGCATCGACGGCCGAAAGCGTGCGAGCCGCGACTGCACGAACGCGCGCATCGGGATCGACCAATCGCGGGCGAAGATCGGCCGCGATCGAGCCGGTATTCACCTCGAGTTCTCCGGTAACTTCGGCGATTTCGGCCAGCGCTTCTCCTGCGGTGGCCCGGACGTCAGCCACCGGATCCGATAACGCCGAACGCAACTCGTCGGTCGCCGCTGCGAGTCCGTGGGGATTATTCGTCGCCATCGTCACGAGCGTTCGACCAGCGGTAACCCGTACGATCGGGCTGTCGGCGGAGAGCGCGGACGCGATGTTCGAGACGCCGGTCGGACGGAGTCGCTCGGATTCGTCGGCGAGCACGGAGAGCGCGAGGACGGCGAGTCCGGCGGTCAGTGGATCGCCTTCGATCCGTCGACCGAACGCGGAGAGACGGGTGTTGATCTCGTCGACGTGGCTCGAGCTCACACCGCCGCCGACGATCGACGCGGCGTCGGACAGTCGTTCGTCGACTCCGTCGAGCGCATCCCGCAGCGCGGAGCCGCTACTCCGCCCCGAAATCGCGAGCGTTCCGATCGCTATCGCTGCATACCCCCTGACCGACTCGTCGTCGTCAGCGAGCAAGTCGACCAATCGGTCTCGGGCAGCGGCCGCGTCGTCGGGGAATGCAGGCGCCAGCCGAGCGATTTCGACCGCGACCGCCCGCCGACCGTCTGGGTCCGACGGAACGGACTCGAGGTCCTCACACAGGCGTTCAGTGACGGACTGCAGCGTCGTCTCCGAGGCGGCCGACGCCAGTGCGCGCTCGAGTGCCCGTCGTTGACGTCCGTCCGCCGCTCGCAGTCGCTCTGCCAGCACCGTCTCCGCGCTTGCGATCAGTTCCGGATCCGTTCGTGCGACGTCGGCGAGAGCCATCGCAACCGCCGCCGAGCGCTCGTCGTCGGCCGACAGGAGTCGCTCGAGCGCCTCAATCGGCGTCGGCTCGGTTCCGGCATCGGACGCGAGCAGCGCCTCCAGCGTTTCGAGGGCCGCGGTACGGACAGACGGCGTCGGTTCGACGAGCAGTTCGCCCAGCGCGTCGACGACGGCCTCGGTCTCGGCGTCGGTCTCGAGTCCGAAGACACCGAGCGCCTCGCAGGCGCCAGCGCGTACGGCAGCCTCGTCCGCAGCGGTTTTTCGGACGGCCAGCGCGACCAGCGGTCGGTGGCCCTCCCGCGAGTCGGGTGCGACGGTGGCGAGCGCTTCGCGCGCGGTAGAACGCACGCTCCGATCCGGATCGGTAATTGCGCCGAACAGCCCCGCCAACGCCGGTTCGACGTCGTCGGGATACGTATCGGCGATTCGAGCGAGCGCCAGCGCGGCGTTGTTTCTGACGCTCGCGTCGTCGTCCGTGAGACGATCGCCGAGCGGGGCGACGGCTTCGCGGGCCGTCCGCGGCGTTTCGGCCGCGATCGGTACGAGATCGCGGGCCGCACCCCTCCGAACCGCCGCGCTATCGGCCTCGAGCCGACGACACAGCGACCGAACTGATGGATGGGCATCCGCCGTTCTCGACTCGGCGATGCCGGCCAGACGGCGGGCGGCGTGTCCGGCGATCCACTCGTCGTCCGCATCGAGGCGATCGACGAGCGCCTGAACGTCGACCCCGTCGACCGGTTCGGCGAGTGCGATCGCGCTCAGTGCGTCCGCCGCTCGATAGCGGATCGGTTCGTGCGGGTCGTCGAGGCGGTCGGCGAGTTCCGAGACGACGGAGCTGACCGTTTCGGGTTCGATCTCCGCAACGGCCGCGATCGCACGGGCTGACCGAAGCCGTACGTCGTCGTCATCGTCTTCGAGGACGCTGGCGAGATCGGCCACGACGGGTTCGACGGCTTCGGGAGTCGCGTCAGCGACGGCCGCGATAGCCGCAACGCCGTGACTCCGGATCGTCGACTGGTCTCGAGTCAGCCGACGGGCGAGCGGTTCGACTGCTGGTTCGATCGCGTCGGGCCGATCCGCTGCCAGCGTTGCCAGCGTCGCGGCCGCATCGGTTCGAACTGGATCGCTTGCATCCTCGAGACGTTTGATAAGTTCGTCAACGGCTGGAACAACCGAACCGGGCGCATCATCGGCCACCGCGCGAAGTGCCCTGACGGTTTCCCGGCGAACGTCGGTTTCGTCCTCGAGGGCCGCGGCGAGGCGGCCGACGACTGCGCTGACGGCGTCGGGATACTCGGTTGCGACGTCCGCGAGCGCCGTTGCGACATCGACGCGGACCTGCTCTCGCTCGTCTGCAAGCCCTGCGGCGATGGGTTCGACCGAGGTTGCGATCGCTGCCGGCCGTTCGACCGCGAGTAGCCGAAGCGCTCGCGCAGCGTGGTCTCTGATGGCGGGCTCGTCTTCGAGGCTGCCGACGAGGCGATCGGTCGCCTCCCGGATAGCATCGGGATCGTGCGCCGCCACGGTTGCGAGGGTCACCGCGGCGTTCTCGCGGACCGACGCGACGTCGTCGTCGAGCGCCGCCGCAACGTCATCGGCCACCGAGGCGATTCTCTCGGGATCGGCCGCCGCGATGGCCGCGAGCGCATCCGTCGTTCGGACGCGGACGCGAGCCTCCTCGTCGGTGACGTAGGCCGCGAGTTCCGGTGCGGACTCGGCGACTGCAGTCGGTTCCTCGGCAGCGATCGATGCGAGCGTGTCCGCTGCATCCGTCCGAACCGCCGTCGGTCCGTGGAGTCGGTCGGTCAACGTCGGCACGCCCTCCCGGGTTGTCTCCGGATAGACCGCTGCGACCGCGGACAGCGCCGCCACAGCGTGCGATCTGATTGGCGGGTCGTCCTCGAGGCGATCGGTCAGCGCATCCACCGCCGACCGAACGTCAGCCGGTCTGTTCGCGGCTTCAGTCGCAAGCGTCTCGGCCGCGTACTTCCTGACCGCCGGATCGTCGGCCGTCAAAAACGACTCGAGTCGGTCGATACCGACGGTGACCTCGAGTCCGCGTTCGCGTCTGTCTTCCGGTCCGTTCGTGATCTCATTCGATCCTGACATGGTGGTCGCACGATGCGTGAACGCAGTACACGCGATCGCGTTGATAGGTACACGTACAGAGACACTCAGTTAATGCTACGCCCGGCAAGGTCAGATCGCGCCGGACAGGCCTGGTTCCGTCTCTTCTCGGCAGTCGCGCCGGCACTCGCGAATTGCCGAGATCGATCGTCGAACCGCGGCGGTGGGGAGACGTCCGAGCGGAGCGGTTCCCGGTCTACAGCGGGCCCCTCTCTACCCATCAGACGCAGGCCAGACGAACAACATCGTTCGCGACGGACGTATCCACGATCGGATTCAAAACGCGAACCGGACGTCGACTGTGAGATGCCGACAGTTGCTTACGACGAACCAAAACGTATGGACGAATGGCCGAACGATCGATTGGACGAACTGACACGGCGCGATCTACTCCTCACCACCGCTACCGCAAGTTTTGGAGCGATCGCGGGCTGTTCAACGGCGTTCGAGACGGGATCGAAATCGTCGCTCCGTCTCGGCACGCTTCGCCCGCCGATTACGCTCGATCCGATCTCCGCACACTCCATCGGCTCCGAACAGGCCATAGAACGACTCTTCGACGGACTCTACGGCTATGGCGAGGGGACTGATATCGTTCCGAAAATCGCCAGCGGCGAGCCGACATTCGAGGCCGACGGCCGGACAGTGATTGTCGAACTCGACACCGATGCGCGATTTCAGAACGACCGCCCGGTGACCGCCGACGACGTGGTCTACTCGTTCACCGCCCCGCTCGAGGAGGACGCGCCCACGGCATGGCGAGTGAGCCCGTTCGAATCCATCGAAGCGGTCGACGAACGGACCGTCCGATTTTCGCTCGCGGCGCCGTACCCGGCCCTCGATCACGCGCTGACGCACCCGATCGTGCCCCGACAGGAGCGAGAAGACGACAGGGAGGCGTTCGCCACGGAGCCGATCGGAGCCGGCCCCTTCGAAGTAGTCTCGTTCAGCGAGGAAACGAAGGCGACGCTGCGCCGCTGGGACGAGTACTGGGGCGAGCCGACACCCGCAATCGACCGACTCACGCTGGCATATATCGAGTTTCCGATGACCCAGCTGACGAGTCTCCGAACGAACCGCAACGATGCGATCGAGCCGGTTTCACCGCTGATCGTCGATCACGTCACCGACGTGTCGAACGCATCGGTGAAGCGACGGCAGGGCTATACCTCGTTTTACTTCGGCTTCAATCTGAACCAGGGGCCGACCACCGATCCGCTGGTGCGGGAGGCGATCAGTTACTGCCTCGACCTCGAGACGGCGGTCGCGGACTTCGTCGAGCCGATGGGGGAGCGCCAGTACAGCCCGCTCCCGCCACAGGTCGCCCGCGACTGGAGCATGCCGACCGACGAGTGGGCAGCGCTCTCGAACGAACAGAACCCCGAGAAGGCCCGACAGCTGTTCCGCCGGGCCGACGAGGCGAGCGGTCAGCTTCGCATCCTCACCTCGATGGATCCGAAGCACAAGGAGTTCGGAGAGGCCCTCGCCGGCGGCATAAGGGACGCCAGTCACGGCGCACTGGTCATCTCGAAACCCGAAACGAAGTTCCTCGAGAAGTTCGTCACCGGCTCCGAACGCGACTACTCGGTGTTCATCGGCGAGATCACGGGATCGCCAGATCCGGATTCGCACCTCTATCCGACGTTCCACGAAAACATGGCCGGCGTGACGAACGGGACGTTCTACCGGGAGGATGCGGTCATGGAGCGGCTCACGTCGGCCCGCGAGATGGACAACCGAGAGCGGCGACGTCAACTGTACGAGGAAGCGATCACGCGACTGCTCGAGGACCGAGTCTGTCTGCCGATCTGTTCGTTCGAGAATAGTTTCGCCGTGGACGAGAGCGTGAAGAACGTCCGCGTTCACCCGATCGCGCGGGTCAATCCGCAACTCGCAGCGGGAGACGAAGTCGTGAGGGTCGAGCCGTGAGCGATGACGACGAAAGCGGATTCGGCGTCGGCACCGCCGTCGCGCTGGGCGTGGGTGGCATCGTCGGCGGCGGCATCTATGCAGCCATCGGCATCGTCGTGGCTGCGGCGGGTATCTTGACGTGGTTCGCCTACAGTATCGCGACCCTCGTCGTCCTGTGCTGTGCCTACTCGTACATCAAGCTGAACGACGCGACCGACAGCAGCGGCGGGTCGGTCTCGTACATCGAGGAGTTGACCGGCAGATCGACGACAGCGGGCGTGGTCGGCTGGACGCTCGTCGTCGGTTACATCGGGACAATGGCGATGTACGCCTACGCGTTCGGCATGTACGCGCAGATGCTGATCGGCCTCGAGTATGTCTGGGGGTTGCCCGTTCGGCAGTTCATCTCGGTCAGCGTCGTCGCCGCCTTCGTCGGATTGAACCTCCTCGGTGCGGGGTCGTCGGCGGCGGTCGAACGGTACCTCGTGTTCGTCCAGGCGGGGATCATCGCCCTCTTCGGCCTGATCGGGCTGTGGTTCGGCGCGGCGAACTACCAGCTACAGCTCGGCTTCTCCGAACTCGGATTCAACCCGATCATCGCCGCTTCGGTCGGATTCGTCTCGTTCGAGGGCTGGCAGCTGCTGTTTTACGATCAGGAGCAGTTCGACGATCCGGAGGAAACGCTCGCGAAGGGCGTGTTCATCTCGATTCCGGTCGCGGCGGCCATCTACATCCTCGTCGGATTCGTGATCACGACGCTGTTGCCCGAAGAGGTAGTCGCCGCCCAGCCCGAACCGTCGCTGCTCTACGCCTCGTTAGCCGTCTCGAAGTGGCTCGCGCTCGCGGTCGGGATCGCCGGCCTCATCTCGACGGCCAGTGCGATCAACTCGACCCTGTTCAGCGAGGCCATCTTCGCGAAGAACCTCATCAGCGACGACATTCTCCCCGACGAGATGGGCCAGGAGGGCGCCGACGCCGCCCCCAGACGAACCGTGATCGTCATCGGTGTCTTGACCGCCGCCTTTACCGCCCTCGGGAGCCTCGAGGCCGTTGTCGAGTTCGCCTCCCTCGCCTTCATCGTCGTTTTCGGCGCGATGAGCGCGCTTGCGCTGACGGTGCGCGACGCGGAGGGGGTCGATGTCAACCCCATCCCACCACTCCTCGGCGTAGTCGGCTCGGCCGCCTTTTTCGTCATGTTGACGTGGTATCTCTACTCACAGCTTCCGGCCGTCTTCTGGCTTGTGGTCGTCATCTCTGCAGCGGTGTTCACGGTCGAAACGATGTATTTCAAGCGGCGAACGCTCTCGGAGGGCGTTCAGGAGGTAGAAAAACGAGTGTGATTCTAGGCTTTGGCCTGCCAGTTTCGGACGCGGTCGGCGCTGACGCCGTCGACGTCCGCCGCGACGGCGTCGGGATCCGCGTCGGTCAGATCGTCGAGATCCTCGATCCCCGCGTCGGCGAGCTTCTCGACGGTCTTAGCCCCGATCCCCTCGAGCGCCTCGAGATCCGAGCCCGACTCGCTCTCGCGGGCCTGAAACTCCTGATAGTTACAGATGGGGCAGCCGAGTTCCCACGGTTCGTCGCCGCTGTGGACGACCAGTTCCGGCAGTTCGTGTTCGTCGCAGTACTCGTCTGTGACCTCGATTTCCCCACGTCGAGGGAGTGGAAGCGAGTACTCGCAGTCGGGGTAGCGGGTACAGCCGACCAGCCGAGAACCGCTCTGGAGGGTTTTGATCGCCAGTTCGCCACCGTGTTCGTCTCCGCATTCCGGACAGTCGCCGATGACGGGACCCTCTCCGGCGTCTTCGGCCTTACATAGCGGGCAGCCGTGGACGAACGTCTGGCGGCCCGCGAGCATCTTGATCTCGTTCAGCCCGTGTTCCTCGCACTCGGACTCCATGATCAACGGCTTGCCCGTCGAGGGAAGCGGTAGCGTGTACTCGCAGTCGGGGTAGCCGTCGCAGCCGATGAAGTGAGAGCCGTGGCGGCTCCGACGGACGAGCAGGTCCTCGCCACACTCCGGACACGGCCCCAGCCGCTTGTCGTCTTTCAGGGACTTGCGGAGCTGGTCGCCGATCTCGTCGCGGGAGTCCCCGAGGTTGGCGAAAATCTCGTCCAACATCTCGCGGGATTCGTCTGTGACGTCGTCGAGCGTCGCCTCGCCGTTCGCGATCGCGTCCATGTCGGCTTCGAGCTGCGCCGTCATCTCCTCGCTGACGACGCGGTCCGCATAGTCCTCTGCGGCTTCGACGACGGCCATCGCGAGCCGCGTCGGACGCGGCGGATCGCTCTCGACGTAGCCCCGGTCGTACAGCTTCTCTATGATGTCGTGACGGGTCGATTTCGTGCCGATCCCCAGATCCTCCATGGTCTCGATGAGCCGTGACTGGCCGTACCTGCGCGGCGGCTGGGTCTGTTTCGCCTCGAGTTCGACGTCTGAGAGGACCAGTTCTTCCCCTTCGTCGACGTCGGGAACGTAGTTCTCGCTGGTGTTGAAGTACGGATAGACGTCGTGGTAGCCGGCCTCGACGAGGCGCTTGCCGTTGGCCTTGAGCCGGTAATCGTCTACTTCCGCGACAACCTTGAGGTGTTCCCAGACCGCAGCGTCGGCGACAGTCGCAAAGAACCGGCGCACGACGAGTTCGAAGATCTCCCACTCGTCGTCGCTTACGTCGCCGCGGCTCGGGATCTCTCCCGTCGGGTGGATCGGCGGGTGGTCGGTCGTCTCCTCGTCTCCTTCCGTCGGCACGATTTCGTCGGCCTCGAGCAGCGACTCGGCGGATTCGCCGAGCGTGGTGTGGCCGACGAAGTCGTCGAGTAGCTCCTCGGGATCAAGGTCGTCGGGATAGACGGTGTTGTCGGTCCGCGGATACGTGACGTACCCGGCGGTGTAGAGGTCCTCGGCGATCGACATCCCTCGCTTGGCCGAGTAGCCGATGGCGCTGGCCGCACGGATGAACTGGGTCGTGTTGAACGGCGTCGGGGGCGTGTCCGTTCGCGTCCGGCGGTTAACGTCGACGACCGTCGCGGCGTCGCGTTCGGCGAGCGTGTCGTATACGTCCTCGGCGACCGCTTCCTCCCAGATGCGCTCGGCCTCGTTGTCGTCGTCGTCGCGGTAGAAGTACTGAGCCTCGAACGAGGTGTCGTCCTTCGTCAGGTCGGCAAACAGCTCCCAGTAGTCTTCCGGATCGAAGGCCTCGATCTCGCGCTCGCGGTCGACGATCAGCTTCAGCGTCGGCGACTGGACGCGACCGACGGAGATGAAGTCGTTTCCGAGCTGACCCGCGGACAGCGAGAGAAATCGGGTGAGCGCCGCTCCCCAGACGAGATCGATGATCTGTCGTGCCTCTCCCGCCGCAGCCAGATCGAAATCCAGTTCGTCGGGCTCGTCGAACGCGTTGTGGACCTCGTTTTCCGTGATCGATGAAAACCTGACGCGACGGATCGGAACGTCTTCGTCGACGTTGCGAACGATGTCGTAGGCCTCTTTACCGATCAACTCGCCCTCGCGGTCGTAGTCGGTCGCGATCGTCACGCGTTCCGCACGACGAGCGAGGAGTCGGAGCGTCGCGACGATGTTCTCCTTAGTCGGGGTTTTCTCGACGCTCGCGTCGATCAATTCGACCGGCTCGACGTCCCGCCAGTCCGAGTATTCCGACGGGAAGTCGACGCCGACGACGTGGCCCGACAGTCCTACGCAGCGTTTGCCCCCCCACTCGTACACGTTGACGCCGTTCTCCCGACTCGAGTCGAAGGTCCCGCCGCTCAGGATGTCGGCGATCCGGCGGGCTGCGTTGTCCTTCTCCGTGATTATCAGCTCCACCGTGGATCACCCCCTCGAGCGAGCGGTCTCGGTGACGGACGAATGTACTGCATTGTCGCTCGTTACGATTGAACGTTTGATAACGCTTTCGCCAAAACCAACCGACAGCGCGGGTGTGCGTGCGTTGTGCGTCGCGCGGGCGTGTGTGAGACGAACGTCAGGAGATAGGCGGAATGAGGGTGACGCGATCACAACTACGTCAGGAGATAGGCGGAATGAGGGTGACGCGATCACAACTCACTGACGATGATCCGCGCGATACGTCGTGGCGTCTTGCTTAACTCCGCTCGAATCCTCTATCCCATTGCGTGTAGACACGCGAAGAGAGATACTATGGAGAAAAATGTAGGCGGTTTCGATCGGGTCTGGCGCCTCGTCGGTGGAACATTGCTGGTAGTAATCGGTGCAGCTGCGCTCGTCGGCGCCGTCGCCGTCGGTCCGGTCGTCGCAGCGGTGATGGTCGTCGTCGGCGCAGTGTTCTTCGCCACCGGCGTCCTCCAGCGGTGTATCATCAACCGACTGTTGGATCTCGATACCTACCGGAGCGACCGGACCGAGACCACTCACTCGAACGAGGAATCGACGGAACGGCCGAGCTAATCGGGGCCGTTTCGGACTATTTGAACCCCAGGGGCGGTGTCGAAAACCAGTAACTGCTCCCGAGAGCGATCCCTTTTATTGTCCCTGAGAGAGACTCCCATTCGAGCATCTCGTGGCAGCATCGGATCCGGGGCGCAAGCGCGTCGACATGACGACAGGGGCGATCTCCCCCAAGCTTCTCCAGCTCGCGTGGCCGCTGGTCCTCGGAAACCTCCTTCAGACAGTTTACAATTTGGCGGACATGTTCTGGGTGGGCCGCGTGAGCAGCGACGCCGTCGCCGCCGTCTCGCTCATGTTTCCGCTCTCGTGGATGTTCGTCTCGACCGCGATGGGAATCACCGCCGCCACCATCGCTCTCGTCTCCCAGTACGTCGGCGCGGGCGACGACCGAATGGCCGACCGCGTCGTCGCCCAGACGATCCTGCTCACGCTCGCCGTCTCGAGCATCCTTGCGGCCCTCGGTTTTGTGTTCCGGCAACCGCTGCTCGCGCTCATCGGGGCCCGGAATCAAGTGTTCGTCGAGGCGCTCGCGTACATCGAGGTGATCTTTCTGGCGTTGCCCTTTACCTTCCTGTTTTTCGCCTTCCGGGCCTCGTTACAGGGCGCGGGCGATACGAAGACGGCAATGTGGCTCATCGTCGTCTCAGCGGGACTCAACGTCGTCCTCGATCCGTTCTTCGTCCTCGGTTGGGGGCCAGTCCCCCCGATGGGAACGCGGGGAGCAGCCATCGCCACGTTCCTTTCACGCGGGCTTGCTACCGCCGTAGGCATCGGTATCCTCCTGGACGGACGGTTCGGCGTGCGACTCCGAGCGAGCGACCTGGTGCCCGACGCCGATATCCAGAAACGGTTACTCGAGATCGGTACGCCCGGAACCCTCGACGGCTGGGCTCGCAGTTTTGCGGCGGTGGCCATGGCCGGCTTCGTCGCACGTTTCGGCGCCGCACCCACAGCAGCATTCGGGATCGGGGTTCGACTGATGTCGGTGACCTGGGCCATCGCCGGTGCCGTCGGCCAGGCGACCGCAACCGGTGTGGGCCAGAACCTCGGTGCGAAGACGCCCGATCGTGCTGCCGCTGTCGCGCGGACCGCCACCGTGGCGACGATGGCGAGTATCTTCGCCGTTGCGATCGTCCTGTTTGCGTTTCCGGCAACCGCGATTCGAATCTTCGTCGCCGATCCCACCGTGATCGCAGAAGGCATCATCTTCTTGCGGATCACCACTCTCTTCTGGGCACCGTTCGCCGGCGTCATGGTGATCCAGGGTGCGTTCCGCGGTGCCGGCAATACGCGCGAGGCGATGGTTCTGTCGATCCTTTCGCGGTGGATCTTCCGGTTTCCGCTCGTGCTCACACTCGCATTTACCTGGACCGTAACGATTCCTGTGGTCGGAATGCGGGTCACCGGGCTCGGCTGGGGTGTCGAAGGGATCTGGTGGGCGCTCGCCTTCGGAATGGTCGCGTCGTTCGTCGTGGCAGTCGTCTGGTTTCGACTCGGCACCTGGACTGAGGGTGTCGTTGACGACCAGACCGACATCGGACGCGATGACGAATTCCCGGGGGACAACCAGGCCACCAGTGGAGAACACGAGTCGGAATTCGTCGACGATTGATCACCTGCTCGTCCGTTCGCCATCCTATTCGGGACCTCGGCTGTGAACTTCGCCACCGACAGTCGAAAACCGAGTGGGCTGCCACCTCGTTTCTCTGACGGATAGTCGTGGCTCCCGACACCGTTTCCAGGTGATGGTTGCGTGGACAGACCCGATACGAACGACGAGTACCGTCGAAAACGGACCACAACTGACTTAACACTACCCGGTGTTACTACCTAGTTGTATGAGCGACTTCGAACAGTTTAGTCAGGTTGGTGAAGCAGACGTTACCCGCGCGATCGGACAGGAGTGGACCGAGGAGTTTATGGACTTTTCGGACTCGGACGTCATCATCGTCGGCGGCGGCCCCTCAGGGCTGACCGCGGCCAAGGAACTCTCCGAGCGCGGCGTGAAGACGATGGTCGTCGAGAAGAATAATTATCTCGGCGGCGGTTTCTGGCTCGGCGGCTTCCTGATGAACAAGGTCACGGTACGCGATCCCGCACAGCAGGTCCTCGAGGACCTCGACGTCTCCTACAAACAGTCCCAGGATAGCGAGGGGCTCTACATCGCGAATGGGCCTGAGGCCTGTTCGGGCCTCATCAAGGCTGCCTGCGATGCGGGCGCGAAAATGCAAAACATGACCGAATTTACGGACATCGTCATCCGAGAAGACCACAAGGTCTCTGGCATCGTGATGAACTGGACCCCGGTCCACGCGCTGCCTCGAGAGATTACCTGCGTCGACCCGATCGCCGTCGAAGCCGACCTGGTCATCGACGCGACCGGCCACGACGCGATGGCAGTCAAGAAACTCGACGAACGCGGCGTCCTCGACGCACCGGGGATCGCAGACGCCGAGGCCAACGCCACGGGTATGGATCAGACCGGCGACGATAGCTACGGCGCGCCAGGTCACGACTCACCCGGCCACGACTCCATGTGGGTCGGCAAGAGCGAGGATGCCGTCGTCGAACACACCGGCCTCGTCCATGACGGCTTGATCGCGACCGGAATGGCGACCGCGACGACCTACGGCCTCCCCCGAATGGGCCCGACGTTCGGTGCGATGCTCGTCTCCGGCAAACGCGCCGCTCAGGTCGCACTCGACGAACTCGAGGTCGACGCCGAACCCGTCGAATTGACTTCTCGAGCCGCGCCGGCTGACGACTGAAACCGGTCGACTGATTTCGTCGCCGGTTGCCCCGCCGACCGATAGTCACCTGTTTCTCGCACCCTGGAATCCCGACGAATGCGTTCGGTTCGCCAACCGTTCTCGGAATCCGTTACGGTCGAGCCGACACTTCGATGAGACTCGCAGCGTCCCTCGTTCAACCGCAACCGTTTCAAACCACTCGGTAGTACAACCAACATATATGACCGCGTTTGGCACCGATCGGCCGACGTCCCCAGCGATTCGTATGAGCAATCGAACGTTCAGCCCGTCACCGTCAGCTACCGATGATCGATAATGTCTATCTGTATCGAGCACCCACTACGGTCTGCGACGTCGGTGCCGTCGCCGAGTGGCTCGAGGAACGAATCGACGCCGGCGTGGTCGTTCGGGATCGGTTTCTCGAGGTCCATCGGACAGCGGACCTCGCAGAGCAGTTCGCCGAGGCACGAGTTTCGTCACCGTACGACCGCGACACGGGAAACACGATGCTCGGGACGATTCGCTACGAGGAGCGGGCCCTCGAGAATCCCGAACGCGAAGGCGGTGTCCTCTACGACGGCGTACAGATTCAGCGAGCACTCAACGCCGCACTGCCCGAGGACGAACGCGGGCGCGAATCGCTGCACGTCGCGATCCTCGATCGGGCTCTCGGGACGTGGGGCGACCACGACGGGCGCTGGCACAAACGCGTAAACGTCCTCGGACGGCCGGCACTCGTCTCGGTCCCGGGACTATACGAGGCCCCGGCAAAGCCCGAGGAATATTACAACGAAAAGCAGCGCCACGCCCTGCTGTCGGGTGACGCACCGCCGCGGGAGGTCCTCGAGAATCAGGTCGACGGCGAGTTCCTCGTCGAAGATGACCCCCGAACGACCGACGCATTATGCGGGTACGTGCTACAGGCCGTTCACTATCTCGAGACTGGGGAGCCGTTTTGCTCTCGAGAGGGCTGTCGGCTGTTCAATGCACACTACCACGAGGCTCTCATCGATGCGCAACTTCGCGATCCTGATTTCTGCGACGAGCACGCGCGTCGTTACGGCCGATAAGAGTGCGTCGAGAACCAGTCTCGGCGTGAACCGGTGCATACTTTTGCTCGAGGCGACGTACACAACGTACCATGGGTTCTGAGTTTACCGTCGACGTTTCCGCCCGCTATCGCGATCTTGATCCGATGAACCACGTCAACCATGCTGTGTACGCGAGTTACCTCGAGACGGGCCGAACTACTTATCTGCGAGAAATCGGCGGGATCGACTCCGGTACTATCTCGTTCGTCATCGTCAACCTCGAGATTTCATACGAGCGTCCGATTACCATCGATGACGATCCCACGATCGCTCTCGCTGTTACTGGTCTTGGCGAATCGAGTTGCACTATGGATTACGAAATCCGCGTCGACGGCGACATCGCCGCGACGGCCGAAACGACGATCGTTCACGTCGACCCGGAATCGGGACGACCGAGCCCGATCCCCGACGGGGTCGCCCAGCGTATTCGGGAGTACGAAGCGATCGAGACACCGGGGTAATCGGTTCGGTGACGGAGGCTGCCGTTCGAACCACGCGGTGGTCGCTCTCGATCACTCGAGTTGACCGCCGGTCAGGCGGATGACGCCGAAGACGTGCGTTTCGTCGGCGATAGCGACGGCGCGCTCCCGGAGGCGAGCGTGTGCAGCGTCGATTTTTTCGTCGAGGCGAATGTGGGGATCGTTTTCGTAGCGGAGACGTGTCGTCGGCGGCGTCGAAAGGACGACGATCGACCGAAAGATGGCGTTGACCGGTGGGGCGTACCACTCCTCGCTTCGCGCGGCGTTGGCGAGAACGATCGTTCCGTCCGAACTGACGAGATCACACCAGTCGGCGACTGCACCAGCCGGGTCCTCGAGCATTCCGACGACGAACGTGGCGAGGACAGCATCGATGCCGTTACTGTCCGTCAAACCAGCCCTGACTGGTTCGCTAATCGGCGGCTGCGTCGCATCACCCTGCAGGATAAAGACGTTGTCGTACTCTGCAGTGGCTGCGCGCGCTCGCTCGAGAACGGGGCGGGTAAAGTCGATTCCGATCACTGACCCGGTCGGACCGACCTGTTCGAGGAGATAGGGCAGGTTCGCACCGGTCCCACAACCCATCTCGACGACGGTATCACCGGGCTCGAGTCGGCACGCGGCGGCTGCTCGCTTTCGGAGGTGTGCGATACCGGGCGTCCGGCGCGCGATCAAATCGTAAAGGCGGGCCCAGCGCCCGTAGAACTCCTGTGCGGATTCGGTCGCCATTCGGTTTCTCACCCACTCGTTATCAGGTTAGCGACCGAATCGTGTCCGCGACCGACTGCGCGTCCGATCCGAGCACGTAAATCAATGGCTCGATACCCATGCCGCCCGTCTGGTACAACACTGTTGCTTCGGACTCGTTTTCGATCGCCGCACCGACACTCGAGGAGACGTCGTCCGATTCGTCGAATTCAGCGGCGACGTGACCCTCTTCGATCAGTTCGTCGACCAGTTCCGGCTCGTACCTGATGTTAATCGCCGCCGAGACGTCTGCCCCGTGTCGGCGCGCGGCGAGTAACACTCGCGCGACGTGTTCGGAGACGCCGAATTCGGGGGCCGTGGGGACGGTAGCCTGTCCCTTTATGTCGAAGATGCGGCCTGGCACGCCTGCGACGTCGTCGACGTCTTCGGCGTCGGGTGTGCAGGCGACCAGATTCGAACCGACTGCCGGGATCAGTCCCGCAAAGCCACTCGCCGTCTCGAGGATGCTCAGTCCCTGTCGAACCGATGAGAGAACGCGCTCGCTGGCCCGGAGTTCGCTCTCGGGATCGTGAACCCGGAACCCAGACGGGTGTTCTCCCAGTTCTGGAACTGCCTCTTCGTGGAGTTGTGCGAGGAGATCGCCGCCGGACTCGAGGTCGCGAATGAGCACCTCGAGTTCTATCAGGGCCTGAACTGGCGAAATATCCCCGGCAGCCAGTCCCGTTCCGAGTTCGTCGACGACGGTACGGACGCGGTCGTCATTTGCGATTCTGTCGTTGACGGTAACGTCGCCGTGAGCGTACTTCGAGACGGCGCTCTGGCTAATTCCGAGAACGTCGGCTACCTCGCTCTGCGTGAGCCCCCGGTCGCGCAGGTTGCTTGCGAGCAGGGATCGGATGGTTGGGAGGAATTCGCCCACGACGATTTCTTCGACGAAATGCATTCGTTAGATGGGAGTATGCGTGGGTGCCGGATAACTTGTCGGTCCGCATCACCTCGTCGCCTGTCACAGAGGTGGGACGAGCATCGACGCGAACTCGAACTCGTAGACGTGGTTGAGCAACACGTACGTGACGACCCCGAGAGTGAGACTCAAAATCCATGCGCCGGCGGCGATCCGGCCGATTCTGGCGTGGGACGTCGATCGGAGCTCCGAAGGGGAGTGGGTTAAGCCGAGTATGAGTGCATAGAGAACCACCGGCACGGAGACGACCGAGAGAACGATATGGATCGCAAGCATGATCAGGTACGCATAGTAGACTGGATCCGGACCGACGAAGTGCTTCTCGCCGCCGCCGCCGACCTTGAGCAGATACACGACAAGAAACAGCAGGATGAGCGCGAACGCACCCATCATCGAGAGCTGGTGTTTCCTGATCTCTCCCGCGCGTATCCAGTACCAGCCGCTGACGAGTAGTACCGTTGCCGTCGTGTTTATCGCGGCGATCGCGTGAGTGAGCAAATTGATCTGTTCCCGCGTGAGATCGGGATAGATCGCTACATCGAGCAGGAACGTCCCGAGGACCAGCGCATATCCGACGATCGTCAAAACGATCGTTACACCCACCGGCCGCTCCCGAAGCCGCCGTCTCGCGTCAGCGGTTGCCATTATCGACCGTTAGAAGCACCGCCGTATCATGCTTGCTGTTCCGCGACGAATCGAACACGAACCGCCGTCATCTCGCGGTTCGCAAGCGGCTGGCAACGTCGAGGACGGCCCACAGCATCACGATCGGCGGATTTACCGGCAAACGTAGACCGGGTACGCTCAGCTCCGTTCGAAGGGGAATCGGTCGAGCCGTTCGCGAATCAACGGTTTCAGTTCGAAGAGATACCGCTCTGTGGCTGCAGGATTCGGTGCGTCGACATCGGGAGCGTGTTGGGTATATATAACTTGCTCGACTGTGACGTCATCCGGAATCTCCTGAGCGATGACGACGCCGTCCAGCGCCCGCTCGGGCTCGAGTTCGGCGTCAGAACCAATCCACCGTTCGGGGAGGTCGGTAGCGTGCGGTGCAACGATACTCGAGCCCTCATAGAGGAATCCGTCGTCGCCGATGAAGTTCGTGTTCGTCTTTCCCTGCCAGGAAAGGATCTGCTCGCTCGTATTTCGGACGCGGAAGAACGCAACCGTCCGCCTCGTCGCGGCGGTGACCGGGCCGTCGACCAGCGCGTCGAGGTCGACGTCGTGAACCAATCCGGAAAGCGTAACAGAGAGGTACTCGCCGTCGACCGTCAGTTCGTGGTCCCCGTTACGGTTGCTGCGGTCAGCCGGATCGTACGTCGGCCGTCGTGGGCCGTGTGAGTTGGAACCGTCGTCTGCGATCGCACCGCCGTCGGTCTCGCAGTTGTCCGGAACCCGTTCATCGAGAATTTGTTCGTACGCCTCCTTGATCCGGAGAAACTGCTCGCGAGAGCCACCGTGGTCCGGATGATGGTCCTTCAATAGAGCTCTATAGGCTTGCCGAACCGTCCGCTCGTCGGCATCCGGGGTGAGCCCAAGGGCCTCGTAGTGGCTCTCCATCGTGGCTGCAATCGACGCTTCGTCGAAAAGAGTCTTTCCGTGTGTCAGTCCCGGACGTAGTTACGACGAGTCGGCGATCGATCCTGATCGGACGGCCGTCAGTCCGTGGATTCGGTCAGTTCCTCGAGCACCACTGTTCCCTCCCCATCGACGGTGACGTCGTACCCACAAAATTCGAACGAGACGGATCCGCGCGACCCGTTTGCGCCGGACGATCGACCGCCGAACAGCGCGTCGAGCGCATCGGGGTCGACGACGGCGTACAGCGATTCGTACGCCGGCGGATTGACATCCGTTGTCTGGACGTCCTCCGCTTCGGCTATTGCTTCAATTACTGCGCGACTCGGCGTCCTTCCGGACGATATTTCGACATTATCGCCACCCTCCATCATCCTCTCTTACCATAAGGAATTCGGTGGAATAAAACTGTCCTTCTGCGAGCTTCGAGAGGGACACCGAAAACATGGCCGAATGGTGCCGAATGTAACCTTCGGGAGACGGCCGCACTCGGAAACTAAAAACCGTCAGCTGATGTGGATCGCTGGTTTTCCAGGGCGGGCTTTGTCCGCAAGTTCGTCGTCTGCGGTCGCCCGTCGAACGGTGACGTCCGCGCCGAACTCGTCGGTCACGAGCCAACTCGCACGCTCGAGAATCGAATACTCACCAGCCGCCGTAAGTTCCTGTTCGCTCTCCATGCTACGGTCACGGCCGACGAGTTCGCCGACGAACGCCGCAACCGTCTCGCGGTCCGCGTCGACGTCGTCTCCCTCGAGCACGCGGTCGGCGATCGATCCGACGTCGACGCCCCTCTCTGCTGTGTCCTCGGCACCGGCCTCGCCGACCAGTTCAGCGGCCCGGTATTTCCACACCTGCGCGACGACCAGTTCGACCCGCTCGGGCCCGTCGATTGCGGCGACGTCGACGATGTCCCGGACGTCCGCGAGCGTTCGGTCGATCAGGCGACGTTCGCGCTGGTACGACGATGTATCCCGATCCGGCTGCGGCCAATCGGCAACGACGACGAGTCCCTCGCCTCGGAGTTTGTTCCACAGTTCTTCGCCCAGATGCGGTGCCATGGGTGCGATCACCGCAGCCAGGGTCAGTAAGCCGCGCCGATAGATCTCTCCGTGGGGACGATCGTACTCGCAGTACCGCCTGAGGAGCCGCGCGAGCTCCTGAATCTCGGTTGCGGCGCGATGAAACCGGAATCGCTCGTACTCGTCGGTAATCGCCGCGATCGTTCGGTCGATCTCGCGGGCAACGTACTCGTCGTGCTCTCGTCGTTCGAGGCGAGCATCGCCCCTCTCGACGAAATCAGTCGCCATCCGGTAGAGGGACTGCTGGAGGTCGTAGGCCCCGCGGACGTTGTTGGCAGTCCATTCGAAGTCCTGTTCGGGATGGGCCGCCGAGAGGACGAACAGCCGAGTTGTCTCTGCGCCGTACTCTTCGGGAGCGACGACGTTCCCCTTGGAACTGGACATCTTCTCACCGTCGTATAGCACCGTCCCCTGACTCATGAGGTCTCGAATGGGCTCTCTCCGCTCGAGGAGCCCGAGATCGGCGAGCGCCCGCGTAAAGAATCGGGTGTACAGCAGGTGGAGAATAGCGTGTTCGTCGCCACCGACGTAGACGTCGATCGGCATCCAGTCGTCAGCGAGGTCGGTATCGAACGGCGCGTCCTCGAGGTGCGGCGAGAGAAAGCGCAGGAAGTACCACGACGAATCGACGAACGTGTCCATCGTATCCGTCTCGCGACGCGCGGGACCACCGCAGTCAGGGCAGGTTGTTTCCGTCCATTCACCGGCTGCATCCAGCGGGTTGCCAGTCGTCTGGACGAACTCGGGGAGTTCGACCGGGAGTTCTTCGTCCGGGACGAGAACGTGACCGCAGTCGTCACAGTGGACGACCGGAATCGGCGTCCCCCAGTAGCGCTGTCGAGAGATCAGCCAATCCCGAAGACGGTAGGTAACGTCTTCCGCGAACGCGTCGTGTGCGGCGACGAGGCGTTCCCGAGCCGTCGTCGTTTCCAGACCGCCGTACTCGTCGCTCCCCTCGAGCACACCTTCCCCGGTGTACGGTGCCGTTTCGTCGACGTCTCCGTGGTGATCGGCGCCAGTGCCGTCATCTTCGCCAATGAGGTCCTCGCCCTCACGTTCGGTCTCGTCGGGCGGTGAGATCACGCGCTCGATCGGAAGGTCGTGTTCGAGCGCGAACGAATGGTCTCGCTCATTGTGGCCCGGAACGCCCATCACGGCGCCCGTACCGACGTCCTCGAGTACGTATCCAGCGACATAAACGGGGAGTTCATCGCCTGTCAAGGGGTGAACGGCAGTTGCGTCGGTTTCGACGCCGGCAAAGCCGACCTCGTCGGGGTCCTGTTCGCGGACGGTTGCGACGTACTCCGCAACCTCGTCATCTTCGGCGGCCAGTTCCTGTGCGAGATCATGTCCAGGCGACACCGCAAGGAACGTCGCGCCGAAAATCGTCTCGGGTCGCGTGCTGAACACCTCGATGGTCCCATCACCGTCTCCGCTCTCACCGCCATCGTTGTCGGTGGACACGTCGAAGGAGATCCGCGCGCCTTCCTGCCGGCCGATCCAGTTCCGTTGTATCTCGCGGACTCCTTCAGGCCATCCTTCCAGTTCGTCGAGTCCGTCGTACAATTCCTCGGCGTAGTCGGTGATCGTAAAGAACCACTGGTCGAGTTCCCGTCGACCGACAGGCGTCTCGCAGCGCCAGCAGACTCTCTCATCGTCTTGCTCGGCTACCTGTGCATCGGCGAGAACCGTTTCGCAGTCGGGACACCAGTTGACCGTCGCCGCTTCGTACTCGACAAGCCCCGCTTCGTAGAGCCGGTTGAACAGCCACTGATTCCACCGGTAGTACTCCGGTTCGCAGGTGGTGATCTCCCGGAACCAGTCGTAGCCAAAGCCCATCGTCTCGAGTTCTTCGCGCATACGGCGAATACAGGCCTGGGTCCAGGATTCGGGGTCAGTCTTTCGCTCGACTGCCGCGTTTTCGGCCGGCAAGCCGAATGCGTCCCAACCCATGGGATGAAGGACGTCGTCTCCCTGCATGCGACGATACCGCGAATAGGCGTCCGTAATCGCGTAGTTTCGAATATGTCCCATGTGGAGCGTGCCGGACGTGTAGGGGAACATTCCGAGGACGTACGTCGGATCGGTGGCATCCTCGTCGAGCGCGTAGACGTCGTCACGTTCCCAGACGTACTGCCAGAACTCCTGTACCTGCGCGTGATCGTAATGGCTCGTCATTGTCGGCGAGATCCGTTGTTCCCACTCGGAGGCCCGGCTATATCATTGTTCGGCCGCGAACAACGGGCACGTAGCCCCGTCGCGGAGGGACGATACTACTACGCGAGCAGATCACCCCGGCTATTACGGGATGGAGAACGGAGACCCTGTCGCGCTGTGGGCGGAAATTAACAAAGCAGGGTGGCAGGCTATGATCGTGTTGTCGAATGTCCCGCTTCCGTGACGACCTTCCGTCGGCGGTCGCGTTGCTCATCACTATCGTCGCCGTCCTCCTCGCATTCGGCGTGATCATTTCGGCGTTCGCACCCGACCTGACTGCGAGCGACCCGTCACGCAACGAGGCGTCGGTCGACAATGCATCAGATACCCGAACGAACAGCACCGCTGACGACCGTGAAGGGGCAGAATCAACAGAGACCGAAGCAGATACCGGCGGTGAAGCTGACGGCGGCGACGCCGATACTTCGACTGTCGAATCCGACGACGAGTCAGTAGGTGATTCCGAACCAGCGGCCGACGATGAGCCGGAGCGATCCGAGTCCGAATCGGAGCCCGACGACCGAGCGCGGTCGACCGAGCCATCCGAACGCGATGAGGATGAGGGCGAGGACGAATCAGCCGATCGCGACGCCGAGCCATCCGAAGACGAGGGGCCATTCGAAGACGAAGGGCCGTTCGGAATCGATTGGCCGTTTGGAGACGAACGCGAAGAACCTGACGACGCTGACCCGGCGGAGGACCGCGGACCGCCGGATGATGCTGGTCCATTCGATGACTAGCCAAAAAGTGACTTCGGGACGTCGGTTATCGGGTTCCAGCTGCCGCCCCCGTGCGGACGCCGCGACCGCCTGCGTAGGCGATGTACGCCGAGAGTGCAGCGGCGACGAGACCCGAAATGACGTTACTCCAGACTAACCCCATCGCGGCGACCTCGAGGCCGCTCATTCCGATCTGCCCGCCGATGGCCCACTGCGACACGACCACCCACAGCGCGAGCAGTGCGACGAGCGACATCACACCCGTGCTGGTCGAATGGCCGGTGGTGATCCGATAATAATTGTATCCTGCAAGCAGGAAGATGGCACCCCCGATCAGGAGGTTGTTCCACAGCATGGACGCTGCCTGGTCGTAGAAAATCGGCGAAACGGCCATCCAGAGGCCAATCAGTGAGACGAAACCGCTTAGCCACTTCTGCCCCTCCGGTTCGCCCTGTCTGCGGGTGTTCGATTCACCGGCTGCTGGTTCGTTCGTCGTGGACTCACTCATGATTCCCTCCTGTGGGGATACCCGTGATGACACTGAAAAAGCGCACGACTGTTCCACCAGATCCCCAGAAATCCGTTCAAACAGCCCGTATCCGGTGATTTGTCAACGAACGGTGAGCGCAGCCCAAATCGCTGTTACGGTTCCTCAATCATCGACTGGCACTCGCCCCTCAGACCGGTTAATACGCTATTACTGCACGTCGACTCCTGTCAAAATTCATCCGCAGCAAGTCGCGTACCGGGGCTGGCTCGGCCCGTTCGATGTAGTTTTGCGGTGTGAAGGCGCGGTCGTTCTCGGCTGTTTCCCACGACCTGCCGTCAGTCACGATACAAAGTCCTGGGTCTATTGACGCCGACGCACAGACGAGCGAGGGAGGCACCCGGACGAAACGACCTAGAGTCTGACGACGCGATCGATGCACGTTGGCCCGCCGGTTGTCGATGTTCAGTCGGACGATCCAGCCACGATAGATGAATCAGTCTCCGCTGCTATCCCCCTACGTTGCGGCAGCTGAAACGGATTTATTTCCTGTATAGTGATCCCCCAACAGAGGAAATTGCCCTCAAATGGACTCACTTGGAACTGTATCCTGCTGGCATCACGGCTGGCAGAATGCAACACACTGGTTACCACATCGGGGCCCACCGAGCGGTTCGAGTAGTACTGTGCTATTCGAAGCCGATACGACGGGTTCCGCGAGTCGATTGCCCTTCACAAACAAAACGGTCGTCGGTTCCCCGAAATCGAGCGTCTCGAATACGGATGGGGCGGCGAGTGCGTAATCAACAATTTCCGGAACTAGACTACAATGCGTAGCAACACCCAACAGCGTGCAAACACCCGATCGTTGTCGAGCAGCGTCCAAGTATTGCTCATCATCTTTGGCGTCGTATTCCTGGTCGCCGGAGTAACACTCGCGGTTGGCGGTGTCTCCGTAAGCGGCACGATTGGCTCGTTGACCGACGCACTGAGCGACTCAGACTCGCCCGACGATACCGGTGGCACTGGCGGCGCCGGCTCCGGTGACAGTGATGACGGTGACCCAACATCGAACGAGAGCGACGACAACAACGACGATCCGGCAACGAATGAATCCGATGGTGACACCGATCCGCCGTCAAACGAATCCGACGACAACAACGACGACGACAACAACGACGACGATAACAACGACGACGACAACAACGACGACGACAACAACGACGACGACAACAACGACGACGAAACGCATACACTGACGGTCGAAGTGGTCGATCAGGACGGTGACCCGGTCCCCGGTGCAGACGTGACCGTCACTTCAGGATCCGGCGACAGCGAAACAGGTGAGACCGGTATGGACGGTGAAGCCGAATTCATAGGTCCAAACGGCGACTACACGATTTCAGCGACCGCTGAGGGGTACACGCCAGGCACGGGGAACGCCAAAATTGACGACGGTGACGAGTCCACCGAGGTTACACTCGAGGAAGAAGAAGCAGAGACGTACTCGATCGGCGGAACCGTGACGAACGAAAGTGACGAACCGATCGACAGTGCGACGGTTACAATTACCGGAAATGGGGTCGATGAAGAAGTGACCGTCGACGATGACGGGTCCTTCGAAAAAGAAAACCTCGAGAAGGGCGAGTACACGGTAACCGCGAACGCAGACGGCTATCAAGAGAACTCGGAGCCTGTCACGATCGAGGACTCGGATAAGGATAATATCGAGCTTCCGCTCGAAAAAGAGGGCGATGACGACGACGGTGGTGGAATCTTCTCACCGTACCAGATCAGCAACTGACAGATATCCGTCTCCAACTTCACGGATAGAACTCGTCAGTGGCAACCGGTTCTGGCCGACACTACCTGACAAGCGACGAATGTACACTAGAGGCGTCGGAACACCTGCACGAGATGTATTCGCACCGAAGCTCCACTCGCAGATAGCCGCCGAAATCTTGAGCGAGATCGTGTCGTATCCGTTCATGACGAGTGCCTACATCACCGCTTTCGAGAGACGAAAGCATCCGCGTCTGACCGCTTTCGCGGTCATCTGTTCGACGTTCAGTGGGTGGATTCCGGATCGTCCGTGCAAGCCACCACCCCATTTATCCGGTTGGTGATGGCAATCTGTTCGATACCGAGAATTGTGCTATGCTCGAGTCGTCTTCGATCGGCATCTCGGGCCCGGCCTTCGAGCCAATATGAAGAGAAATAGATCCTCGAGTTGAGAGACGGGAACGGCGCACCTGCGACGACGTGATCGCGGTTGTGAATACGACGCCTGCGGGTTCTGGCCTTCCGGAGTAAGATGCACTCGGCTTCGATCACTCGGTCGACGGACGAAAGCGAAAGGTAGTCGTGGAACGTGGCAGATCGCCCGTCGTAACGGAACGAGGGGATCACGAAGTACGGGTTCGATGCGTTCTTGCACTTCTTTGCTGACCGATGACGCCCTGATGACGTAGTGGTTTTTTCGCGTGTAGACGTAAACGAAGTCGGATACAGCCTCGGTTCGTCGCGCAGGTTTGCGTGCGGCAGTTCGTGAAACGTCGTTTTCGAGGCAAGTTCGTAGGCGTCTTACTACGCATCGCGGACGACGTAGTCGCCTGCCCACAGGTCCTCTTCGATTGTATCATGGAGAGAACCGTTCGGCTAGCGACGGTAGTTGAATCAAGTGACACGATTACCCCGTAACCGGCGCGGTTTCTTCGCTGCTCGTCGAACACAGAAATCCAAAGGAACGTGTCAGCGCCACGGTGGCGCTATGCAGTAACGAACCGACGATACGGAATCAGCGAGATCCACGGTACGGAGTCGTGGTGGCCGGCCGAGACTAAAATCAGTCAATGAAGGCCGAGTCACTCATTCGACCGTGACGCTCTTTGCGAGATTACGCGGCTTATCGATCGGTCGCTCGAGCAACTTCGCAGCGTAGTAGGAAAGCAGTTGCAATTGGACGTTCGCGAGCAGTCCCGCCCAGACCGGATGCGTATTCGGTACCGACAGGTGTGCATCGGCAACGTCTACGAGAGAATGCTCGTCCGGACCAACTGCGACGATTGGCGCCCCGCGAGACTGTGCCTCGATGGCATTCGTTTTCGTCTTCTCGTCTTCGCCGCCGGTGTATACTGCAAACACCGGCGTCTCTTCGGTCACGAGGGCGAGTGGACCGTGTTTGAGCTCGCCTGAGGCAAATCCTTCCGCGTGCTCGTACGTGATTTCCTTGAACTTCAACGCACCCTCGAGCGCCACCGAGTGCCCGAGACCGCTGCCAATGAAGAAATACGACTCGCTGTCGAAATATTTGCGGGCGAGCGTCTCCGCTCGGTTCGAGTCGAGGACGGTTTCGACGTGCTCCGGGAGGTCCTTGAGGGACTCGAGCATCGATGCTCGGTCAGCGACAGGGGTTGCATCCGGTGCGTCAGCAGCGATCTGCTGGGAGAGCAATGCGAGCGTGACTGCCTGCGAAGAGAACGTTTTTGTCGCCGCCACCCCGACTTCCGGGCCGGCGCGGATGTAGACTGCGTCGTCGGACTCGCGTGCGGCGGTCGAGCCGACGACGTTCGTCACGGCGAGCGTTCGTGCGCCCCGATCGGACGCGCTTCGAACCGCATCCAGCGTGTCAGCGGTTTCGCCGCTCTGGGTGACTGCGACGACGAGCGTCGATTCGTCGACCGGGCCGGTCATCGATTCGTACTCGCTCGCGCGAAGGACTTCCGTCCGAACGCCGGCGGACCGCAACAGCTGCCCGCCGTACATGGCTGCGTGATACGACGTTCCGCAGGCGATAAACTGGACGGAGCCAATGCCCTCGAACGTGCCTGACGGGAGGTCCTCGAACGAAACGGCCCCGTCGTCGATCCGGCCTTCGATCGTATTCGCGAGAGAAGTCGGCTGCGTATCGATCTCCTTCAGCATATAGTGGTCGTACCCGCCTTTCCCCGCATCTTCCGGATCCCAGTCGACGGTGTCAGTCGGCCGCTCGAGTGGGTTTCCATCGAGATCGGTAATACGGTAGGAATCTGGTTCGAGGACGACCATATCACCATCTTCGAGATAGATTACTTCGTCAGTGTAATCCAAGAACGCCGGAACGTCGCTGGCGAGGAACCACTCCGTATCGTCGAGGCCGAGGACGAGCGGCGATCCCTTTCGCGCAGCGTACACGGCTTCCTCGCCGTCGACGATCGCGGCGATCGCGTAGCTTCCTTCGAGGGTGTCGACCGCCTGTCGAACTGCCAGTTCGGTATCGCCGGTCGATTCTCGGTATTCGTCGATGAGGTGCGGAATGACTTCCGTATCAGTGTCCGCTTTCGAAAACATGACCCATCGCCTGGAGTTCGACCCGGAGCTCGTCGTAATTATCGATGACACCATTGTGGACGACAGCAACGTCTCCTGCTGTGTCCGTATGCGGATGGGCGTTCTCGTCGGTCGGCGGCCCGTGGGTACTCCAGCGAGTGTGACCAATCCCCCATGTTTCCGTGCGGATGAGTGTTCAGGGTCGACTTGAGGTCAGATACCTCACCCGAACACTTGTGGACCTTGACGCCGGAACCGTTCTGGACGGCGATACCCGCTGAGTCGTAGCCCCTGTATTCAAGATTCTCGAGGCCTGAAAGCAGCGTTTCCGTCGCATTGCCGTGGCCGATTCGCGCGATAATACCGCACATTAACCGATCACCTCCGTTCGATCGACGGTTGTTGACCACGGTATCCCGCCGGTCGAGCGGTCAGCGATGGACCAATCGACGAGTCCGTCGCGCGTATCGAGGCGGTTCGAGACGGCTGGCTGGTGCGTAGGGTTGTTTCGTGTCATTGGTATCTCGTTTCCTACCCGTACCCGCCGTCCGCTGCGGAACGGAACGGGTCTCTACTCCCACCACGAGTGACTGCGGCCATTACTATACCACGAATAAGTCGGTAACTATCGGCTGTATAATACACTATACCTTTTCATGGGCTGCAATCTACATGGCGTTCGGTTTTTCCGTTCGGTGACGGACAGCGTCTGAAATTCTGACTCAGAACGCCAGACCGAATCGGGCTGAAACTGCGAGTACCGCCACAGAAAAACCTCTCCGGTCGTAACTTCAAGCAGTCGTGTTCATTTCTTACCAGTGCGATAAACACGATTCGTGACGTGGGATAGTATTGATATTCACTGTCGATCTATTGATCAAAGGGCCGTAGTGGGCTTTGAAAACGGGCCGAAACGGAGGCCACCGTTTCCGGTGGTCGGTTGGATTCGATACGACTTCCACCTAGCGCCAATGGATGCTACAACCGTGCGTGCTTACGGAAGCGGGTTTTCGACGTCGTCTGAGTGTGCCTGGCCGTCTGACGTTCGTTCGGACAGGGTAATGACGTTCTCTCGACCAACTGATGCCTTCTCAATTGTGCCATCAGCGTGCATTCGCGAACAGATCCGGCTCACCTTCGACTTCGACCAACCAGTTTCTTCAGTAATCCGATGCTGCCGAATGCGGCCGTGATTTGCGACCAGCAAACGAACCACCTTTCCCTCGTCGCTCAAGAGTTCGGGTGGTGTTTCCGGCGACAAATAGTATTCGTACGCGAGGTGATCGGCTGTTTGCGAGTGGGTCACATCGTCGGCGCGGTTTGTCGCCTCTGTGATCAACGGCAGCGACGAAATCTCAAGATTGCGGTTTGACAACGTTTCGGCTACACGAATACCAACGAGACCGATGATCAACAGGAACAGAACCGCGATAAGGGCGTTCTCCCACAATGACGTCGCGCGAAGCGGTTGCAACAAGAGCAAGGGTGCGTCGGACTGATCTCCGATCGGCTGACCGATCGCTCTCGAAGCAAACACGTGAACGTCCTGGTGGGAAATCGTCGGGGCCGAACCCGTGTGAATCGAGACATTGCTATGAATCGATGCGAGCGGGGCTCTGACTCCGACCTGGGAAGTGGACACCATGATTCGCGGTTCTGCTGCGGCCGATGCGTGAGCGAGCTACGAGCGTTGTGAACTCTTCGACCGCACTGGGAATCGGCTCCACGGGGCCTTCATTATAGACCAGTACAGGTGTATTTAACAACGTTCTAAGAGAGAGCGCCGACGAGCGGCCGTTCAGCCGAGACCGCTGTCAGCAGCCCACCAACGTGGAGTTTTGCACGTTGTATCTAGCGCATCTGTTTATTCGCGGTATAGTAAACCCCCGCCACCGACTTGGCGATTTTGACGCACGTCCCCGCGATTGCGGGTGCAACGATACCGAACGGTCACCGTCACACGACCGAGTGCGGCGGGGCAGCGACAATGCATCACTCATGACCACAATAATCAGCGACACGGAGAAGCGAGCAGACGATCGAGAGAACGACCTTCATGCGATCGAAACAAATCACGACGGAACAACCCTCGAGCATCCGTCGGATCAGTCGACGCGTGAAGCGACGATCTGTGTCGTCGGGCTTGGCTACGTCGGACTGCCACTCGCGGTCGGGTTCGCGCAGTCAAACTACCGCGTCATCGGGTACGATATCGACGAAACGACGGTAAAGAGACTGCAATCGGGTACCGACACAACCGGTGACCTCTCGGACGAAGCAATTCAAGACGACGACATAGCGTACACCGCGGACGCATCCGAAATCAGTGAAGCCGATTACGTCATCATCACCGTTCCGACACCGATCGACGACGACGACCGGCCTGATCTCAGTTATATCGAAAGCGCGGCGACCACTGTCGGCTCCAAGATGGACCCAGGAACGACAGTTATCCTCGAATCGACCGTCTATCCGGGCTCGACACACGAAGTTCTCATTCCCGCACTCGAAACTGCATCCGATCTGACGGCAGGCGAGGATTTCTTCGTCGGGTACTCACCGGAGCGTGCAACACCAGCTGATGGCGAACACGGACTCGAGAACGTGGTTAAAGTCGTCAGCGCACAGTCCGACAAAGTTCTCGACGACGTAGCGGCGTTGTACGAATCCATCGTCGACGCCGGAGTTCACCGCGCTCCCTCGATCGAGGTTGCTGAGGCCTGCAAAGTCATCGAGAACATCCAGCGTGACGTCAACATCGCACTCATGAACGAATTCTCGATGATCTTCGAGCAGTTGGGACTTGATACGCGCGAGGTACTCGAGGCGGCGGGGACGAAGTGGAACTTCCACGACTACCGACCTGGACTCGTTGGCGGCCACTGTATTCCAGTCGACCCGTACTTCTTCGCTCATCGGGCAAAACGCGCCGGGGCAAATCCGGATCTGACGCTTACGAGCCGGGAGGTAAATGAATCGATGTCGAACCACGTCGCCGAGTTGACGATCAAAGCATTAAACCAGTGCAACAAGACGCTACGAGAGAGTCGCGTTTTGGTTCTCGGGCTGACGTACAAGTCGAACGTCAGCGACATCCGGAGTTCGAAAGTGGCCGACGTCGTCGACGACCTTCGTGAGTTCGATATCGAGGTTACGGGGTACGATCCGTACGCCGACCCTGCGGCAGTCCGAGAATCGTTCGGCATCGACGTTCAGGAAGCGTTATCGCTCGATGGGTTCGACGCCGTTGTTCTTACCACCTCACACACGGCGTTCGAGCACATCGAAATAGACGACATCGCGGCTGCTCACGACGACGACGTCGCCCTGATAGACGTCGCAGGTTCGTTCGAACCGGAAGACGCAGCGGATGTCGAGGTCGTCTACCGCAGTCTATAATGTACCGTAGACACACGATTGGCGTGATCGTCCCGGCGTACAACGAGGAGGGCCACATCGGCGATGTCCTCGCGACGATACCCGACTTCGTTGATCGCATATACGCCGTCGACGACCACTCGGTCGACGGAACCTGGCGGATCATACAGGAGTACGCGGCGGCCTCGAGGCAGGCGGATGAAGGGACTGACGAGACCGACGCGTACGAAACGAGCGAACGCATACGGACCTCGCTCCCTGACGGCGGCGCCGTCGTCGGATCGAAGATAGTCCCTATTCGCCATACAGAGAACAAAGGTGCTGGTGGCGCACTCCGGACCGGTTACATCCACGCACGGGACGATGGCGTCGACATTGCAGTCACGATGGACGCGGACGGCCAGATGGATCCTGATCAGCTCCCGACGCTGCTGGATCCCATCGTGGAAGGCGACGCCGACTACGCGAAGGGAAACCGGCTCGCTGATCAACTCTCTCGGCGGGAGATGCCCCCGTTCCGGTTGTTCGGCAACTGGTTACTGACCCAGCTCACGAAGATAGCAAGCGGGTACTGGCGGCTGCAAGATCCCCAGAACGGATACACTGCGATTTCACACGAAGCGCTGTCAGCAGTCGACATCGAGTCGCTTCCGGACGACCATGATTACCCGAACGATTTGCTCGTTCGGTTGAACATCGCGGGAATGCGCGTCGCTGATGTGTCGATGCCGGCCGTATACGATGACGAGGAGAGTACGATCGAGTATCGAACGTTCGTTCCGTTGACGTCGGTAACACTGCTCCGGGGCTTCTGTCGACGGATGTGGGCCCAGTTTGCGACCGACCGGCGCCACCCCGCCGTCATCTGTTATACGTCGGGGATCACCGCACTGGCTAGCGCCGTCGCGATCACGTCCATCAGCGTTATGAACGTGATAAACGGAGAGCCATCCGTCCGCGAGCCGATGGCGGCTGTATTTACGTTTCTGGCAAGTGCCGGACTCCTTCTGGTCGCGATGCAAGTCGACGCTCGTGACAACGCAAAAATGGGGGTGCGTCGGTAATGCGTGTCATTGTAACGATCCAGCACCCTGGCCACGTTCACTTCTTTAAACACGCGATTCGGGAACTCGAATCGCTGGGTCACGAGATATGCGTCTTCGCGCGCGAAAACGAAGTGACAGTCGAACTACTCGAGCGAGCCGAGGTCGATCACGAGGTGCTGGCCGGAGAATCGAACTCGCTGTTCTCGCTTGCGGCGGTGCAGGCGACATACGAGGCTCGGCTTTTGCGCCGAGCGCGGCGATTACAGCCGGACGTGATCACGGCGATAGGTGGTGTTGCCGCCTCTCACGTAGCATCAGTGGTCGGTGCGACGAGCGTCGTCTTCTACGACACGGAGCATGCGAAGATCATCAAGAATCTCGCGTATCCGTTCGCCGATATCGTTTGTACGCCGGACTGCTATCAAGGCGACATTGGTGCGAAGCAGTATCGGTACCCCGGATATCACGAACTCGCATACTTACATCCGAACCGGTTCAAACCCGACCCCTCCGTCCTCGACGATATCGGATTGACGCCGAACGACACAATCGTCGTGATGCGTCTGAGCAGTTGGGACTCCTCTCACGACATTGGGCAAGGCGGATTCGACAATCCTATCGACGTCGTCGACCGCCTCGAGGCCGCTGGCGCAACCGTCTTGCTCACCTCAGAGGTCGATCTGCCGGCCAAACTCGAGCCTTACCGGTACAATCTGGCGCCCGATCGGATGCACGATTTGCTGGCCTACGCGGACTGCTTCGTCGGCGAAGGGGCAACGATGGCAGCCGAGGCAGCGATTCTCGGCACCCCGGCAGTGTATGTGAATACACTTTCGCTGGGATACATGACCGAACTCGATCAGGAGTACGGACTGGTGTTCAGCTACAACGGTGCGGATCGTCATGCTCGCTCGCTCGAGCGGGCGGTCTCGATTATCGAGGACGATGACCAGTCGACGTGGCAGCGCCGTCGCGATCGGCTTCTCGCCGATCAAGTCGATGTGACCGACGTCATCGTCCGCAAGGTCGAGATGGCCGGCGCCGAAGCGAGCTCGAATCGATCGGCACCCACACCGAACCCAGGATAAGAATGCACATTCTTCATCTCATCACATCGACGCGTTCGTTTTTCGAACAGCAGATCGCGGTCCTCGAGGACCGGGGCATCGAGTGTACCGTCATCGGCGTTCCCGGGGATTACAGCGCTGAGTCGCCGCGGACGCCGCTCGATTACCTGCGATTTTACCCCCAGGTGCTTTCCCACGTTTTGTCAGACGAATATGACCTCGTGCACGGCCATTACGGGCTAGTTGCACCGTTCCTGATCGCACAGCCGGTCCGTCCTGTCGTCTTGACACTGTGGGGAACCGACGTGATGAGTGATATGGGATGGCTCCGGCGGATTAGCCGATATGGTGCCCGGTTCGCCGACGCAACGATCGTCCCAAGTCCGGTGATGTCTCGAGAACTCGATGTCGATCACGTGGAGATTCCCTTTGGAGTCGATACGAATCAGTTCCGGCCGATCCCCCGCGACCAGGCCCGCGAGCGAGTTGGGTGGGATACCGACGACCGAATCGCACTGTTTCCGTACGACCCGAGTCGGGACGTCAAGGACTTTCAGCGGGCCGAACGCGTCGTCGATCGGGCCAACGCCGATCTCGAAGTGCGAACGATCGATGAGGTTCCCTACGAAGAGATGCCCTACTACATGAACGCAAGCGACGTTCTTCTCGTGACCTCGCGGCGTGAGAGCGGCCCGATGGTCGTCAAGGAAGCCGCCGCCTGTAACGTCCCGATCGTCTCGACCGCCGTCGGCTTCGTCCGCCGGACAATCGACGACGTCGATAACTGCATCGTGGGTACGACCGACGATGAATTGATCACCGGCCTCGAGTGCGTACTCGACGGCACTCGACGGACGAACGGCCGAGACGTAATCGATGGGCTCGGTCTCGAGTCTATGGGTGATCGCGTCCTCGACGTGTACCGTCGCGTTCTCGATAGAGCCGACGGAGCGACCCCTCAAATGGAGGTTAGTCATGAAATATAGCTCGTTGTCGGAACTGCGCCCGTTGCGACTCGATACTCTCGCGGCGATCGGGGGGTTGCTGATCGCCCTCGTACTGTTACCGTTGCGGATGTTTGCTTCGCAGATATATCTGAATACAGTCCCGATCATCCTCGGTACTGCCTGCACGCTTTACCTCCTGTCCCTGTACCAGCAAAACGAGGAGGGAACGTACCTGACGTTTCCGTCCACGGTGACGATGGCGTTGCCGAGCATCGTCTTCGTTGGCCTCGCGGGGCTCGTCACGCTATCCGTCGTCCAGGGCGAGCGAACGCTGCTGTTTTTCGTTGGGTCGGGTATCGTGGGGACGCTCGTAGTCGCTCAGATCGTCTTCGCAAGCGACCAGGATCTCAATCCCGGCCTGCTGCTTCTCCAAATCGTCCTCTTTGCGGCCGTCTTCCGGTTCACCGCACTATACGTAACACAGGGGTATATCGGGATCGACATCTGGACGCACACTAGACTCATTCAGTCACTCGTTTCTGAGGGATCACTGAATGCTATCTCCGAGAATAAGCATTACGCCTCGCCGTTTTATCACTTGATGGTTGCGACCTCGTCGATTCTGTATGATGTCCCTATCCGAAGCGCACTGTACCTCTCGTTGGGCATCGTACTGACCGTCTCGGTTTTGCTCGTCTACGCGACGACGAATCTGCTCGTCTCTACCCGGTGGGCGATTCTGGCGACGGCGTTGTACGCCATGGGGAGCCACGTCGCGCGGTGGGGAATGCACATCATCCCCACGAGTCTAGGGTTGGTCTTCTTCCTGGCAGTACTGTACGCGCTTATTCGCGTGATGCGGATCGAGTATACGACTCGGGACTTTTCCTTCCTCGTCCTCCTCAGCGTCGCCGTCATATTCACTCATCAGGTATCGACGTTCATCATGCTCGTGCTGTTACTCGCGGCATTTCTCGCACAACTCGTCTTCGCGATTGGTCCGCTAGGACTTGCACGACTCGACACGAGCGTCTTCCGGACGAAAAAACCGGTCAACCTCATCGGACTCGTCGTCTTCGACGCCGGTCTGACAATTTTCGTCTGGTCGGTAACGCCGTACGGGGACAAAGATTCATTTCTGAAGACTGTTTTGTCATATTTTGAACAGACGGTCAAAGATAGTGCCGGCTTTCTGGCGATCGAAAGCCCAGGTTCATCGGGTTCGGCCGAGGCGGGAGCAGAGACTGCATCGACGCTACTAGATCAGGTCGTCCCCTACGTGGACAATCTCGGTTTCCTGCTCCTGCTTGGCATCACCTTCGTCGGTTGTCTATACGTTCTTCATAGACGACGCGCCGAACAATCCGTATTCACGCTCTTGCTGGCCGCGGCGTTCATGCTCGTGTTCGTTCTCGCTCTACCGATGTTCGGCATCGATAACTTTATTCCGACGCGATGGTTCGCGTTCCTCTTCGCGCCGATGGCGATCCTCGGTGCGGTCGGACTTCGAACGCTCAGGCGAAACCTCTCGCCGAGGGTGGTCGTCGCCGTCCTCCTCGTGGTCGTTCTCATATATCCGGGTGCAATGGCGTTCTCAGCCGAGAGCAACGTCGACAATCCCGTGTTTCCACACCATCACGAGCGCCTCGCGTACGAAGAATCGGAACTCGCTGCGGTCGACTCGATCGGCGAACTCACCGGCCGACCGAAGGCAAGTGAACTCGATCCGAGCCAGGAACTGTACACCGATCACCCCTATCAGACGCTAATCGGACGAACCGGTGCGTACGATCGATATGAGACCAAGCCCGCGACGTTACCAGCGGAGGGCACTCATGAGTACAAATTCACTGTTTATCGATCTCGACAATCGAATCCCGGCACCTACTTCAACGCAACTGACGGGGTCCCAGAAATAACGCAAATCTCCCGATCGGAAATTTGCCGACCTGATCAGGCGACTGTCTATACGAACGGGGATGTCACGCTGTGCACGCCGTCGCCAGCAACCAGGTGAACTACCCCTACCCTACTTACTCGCTTGCAGTTGCTCCTTGAGGGCAGCGTGGGACCGAAGATCTCACGGACCATGCGAACGGGCAGTTCGCGCCCGTAAGCAGATGGGATTTCCTGCTTGTACGACGGTGGCAGTCTCCGTCAGACAGCCTATCAAATTCCGTCGGAATCTGATGAACGCACTTTTCAGGAACCGAAGTGGTTCCCGTCGGGAGCGCAGTCTCCACAGGTCGTTCGAAATGCGCTCCGCGCCTTTCGTGATGATGAGAGAGCAAAGTTCTTTAGAACGACGTTGATTCGGTGCGTCCCGCTCCTACGTGTTTGCTACCTCGAGAAAGAATATTCCACACCGTCGCAAAATCGCGTAGCGGTTTTGTGTCCTGTCAGACCCAGTCTGAGGACCGCGTTCCAATCCCTGTCCGCGATGGACCTACACGACAAACGGGACGTTTCGACCCCGTGAATTCGGGCAGAATAAACACGAAGGGAGGGCGGCCGATCATATAGTTATCCTCGTCAGGCGGTGCAGTCAAGCGAGAGGTCGATTAGTCACCGAATCCTGGTTGGCGGCGTCTGTGTCGCTACCAAAAGCAACGAGACGCGACAACGGTCGTGAGCAGGTGAAAACTTTGCACGACGTAAGCAAGTTCTAGAACTCTATTTAATTCACTTCGATCGGTAGCCGAATAACTCGATACGCATCGTCAGCGGTTGGTTGTGACGACGGACTACCCTCATAGAGCAATAGCAACAACCTGAGGTTCGTTCCCTGCATGTTCGGGGTCACGGTGAGAGTCTGGTTGTGAGTTGCACCATCGGCGACCGTCGACGTTTTTCTTTGCAATTCAGTAGAATTCTGTACGGCCACCTCACCATCATTGTACTGGACTCGCTGGAGCAACACCACCGTTGTGTACGTTTGTTCCTCGTGTTCCTGATTCGTGATCGATATCTGCAAATCACGTCGTTCTCCCGCAGTGAATGACGAATCGTAAATTACGTCGTTACCATTGGTGACGTTTTCCGTCGCAACGGAAAACTCAGTGAAACCATCACCCTGGGGCGGGTTCGCTACAGCATATCCACCGCTTGCTGCTAATAGTATCAAACTGACGATGATTGCGACGTTGTAGGGCGTAGTGTCAATTCGGTTGAAGCCGTTCGGCCGTGATTGAGTAAAGAACGGAAGCAGTGTCGAAACCGAGGGAGCGAAGCGTCGGTCGGGAGGACACTGATAGCGAGCTCCAATCGCAAGGAGCGCGAGAAAAACGGTGAGCACTGAAAGACCGGAGAGTACCGTTTCGGCGTTCAAACCCCTAGGGGTTATGGCTGCGAGAAGGGCAATCGCTGGAACGAGCGCTACACTAAATACAACAGACATAATAACGCGTTCAACCGACTCGAGTCCGCCAGTAACTAACAGTGGATTCCCAAGCCCAGTTTTCTCCTCATCGAAGGATTGGTATTCGTCGTCTGGTTTGTCCGGGAAGAGGGCTGAAACGAGAGTATAGCCGGGAAAGAAAAGAAGGAGTGGCATCGCCAGGAGCACTCGTATCACGCCATCTATGTCCGAAATAAGCCCGAAAGTGGTAGCGCCTGTTGCCGCGATAATGACTGCCTGATCGAAAAACCACCACTGATTATCGCTCATTTTGTCGTTTCTATGGGCGAAGGCCGGTTTATTATCGCTAAGATAAGCCAAACTCTGATGGGTCGGTCTGACGCCAGTCTGACGATGAGGTATAACTAACTCGACACAGATTCCTTCCAACGTACTGTTTCCACATTCTTGATTGTACACTCACGTGCAATATATAGAAATTCAGGTTCAAAATGAGAAATTACTGCAAACCATAATTTCGAAATTAATACCCCTACCCATATTCCGAAAATCCAGACAATGGGAGATTTGGGCAGTATAACGGAGATATAAAATAACGAAAAAAGAAATCAAGCTTTATGAAATTGGCTAAAGTGTGTATTACACAGATACACTGTTTCGATACTTTATTACCCACTTCTGAGAACAGAAGACTGGTGCAATGAAAGCGAAACATATCAGCTCAAAGGAAAAGGAGGGGAAAGGTGCGGACGACGAGGCTCAGGGTGCGGACGACGAGGCTCAGGGTGCAAACGACGAGGCTGATAGTCCCGCTGAAGAGCCTGCATTTTCGAAAGACGAAATCTTTCATCTCCTGCAAAACGAACGACGGCGGATGGTCCTCCGATATCTTCGGGGGACAGAGGGACCTGTTCGCATGCGTGATGTAGCAGAACAGGTCGCAGCGTGGGAACACGATACGACCGTCGAAGAGCTCACCTCAACGCAACGCCAGCGCGTCTACATTCCACTCTATCAGTCTCACCTTTCCAAACTCGATGAGGTTGGGGTCATCGACTATCAACAAAACCGGGGGATTGTCGAACGAAAACCCCTCGCTGACCAGTTCGAGAAATACCTCGACCTGGATTCGACTGACGAATCAACACACGACAAAAACTCTGATGAGGGGGAATGGGATGACTACTACATCGGTGCAACGGTCCTGTGCTATGCAGTCTTGCTGGGCGCAGTGATGGAACTTCCGTTTGCTTCGTTCCTTTCCGGCATTGGTCTGAGCGCGTTGATCTTATTCCTCTTTACAATCCTTACTGCAAGTCGAATGCTAAACTGAAGATAGGAGCGGGTGCTAAACGTATCCTGGAACGAACCAGATGGCTGAAGCAGTCGTAAGGAGTGACACCGTCACCGCAAATAACGCAGGGCCCGAGACGAATACCATTACAGTGAGCAAAACGCTGATCGAGGCTATCGCGAGCAAAGCCGGAAAGAGTAATCGCGTGGTGTTCGAACGAGCAGAATCACGATCGACGATCCCTTGCGTTTCATCGAAATCGATCGCTTGTGAAGCGTCGAGCGCAGGCAGGCGATCCTCGTGTAGCCGTTTGTGAACCGCAGCCCACGTTTCGATAGAAGCACGTCGTGGTTCGATCAACGTATCGGTCACCTCATCGACGGTCACAGGCATGTTCATCTCGTCGAGAGTGGAGAGAAGAACAGTATCGGATTCTGGAAGGTACTCATTGACTCGTCTGGCGTCAGCTTCGTTGCTTTCTACGTGGTCCGTCTGCGGGGGATAATAAATTGTGACTCCTGATGCGGAAGTAGAATCCCCCGAACGCTCCTCGCCAGGAGCGTCCGCCGATGACTGAAACCAGGACGGCGTCAGACGCATATTCCGCGGTAACTGTTCGCGGTACATAAGTATTTTCACGGTTCAGTAATCGAGAACGAAATAAATGGTCGTTAGAGCGGTTTCTGGCCGTAATTTAGTATTCGGGAAGCTGTTTGGAAAAGTATGTATGGGAAAATATATTCTCTGTAGTCGTTTGCACGTTAGACTGTCGACGATTCCGGGTGGCGCAACCATGGAAGCGGCTCAGTCCGAGATTTCGGCCACCATTCGAGCCACTCTCGGAGGTCGTTGACTCTCAGTTTGTGTCTAGCTGGGAGGGGATGAACGTGATCGAAACCGGCCAATAGGTGTTGGTCAAGATCGTATTGTTCGAAAAGAGATTCCCGGTTTGGCCATGGAGGGTCGAATGACGGAAGAAATGGCGTTTTCCGGCGGACGAATCCTTCTACCTCGTTGAGCACCGTCGCTTCGTATGGTCGGTCCGGCGGTCTATGCCGTAGAATATCGCCGTCGATTCGCTTACACGCCTCGAGGAACGTTTCCGTGGTCCGGTGTTCCGGTGGCGTTCGGAGATGCCAGTCAAGCAGGTCGCGATCTGTCGCCAGAAACGGCGTCAGGAAGTGATCGGACAGGTGTGAATGAAACGTCAACGACGGTTGATTCGCGATGCCACAACAGGCGAGTTTGTTCTGTACCGTGTTCGTCCGCCACTCGACCGAATCGAGTTCGTCGGCGATGGCCTGCCTGACAAATGCTTCCGGGTCGACGTCGAAGATCGTTTGTTCGGAAAGTTGAAGACTGGCCTCGCGGGTATAACCGAATTTATCGAGCAACACTTCGACGGGGTCGGGATCTGGATCGAGCCGACCGGTCGGAACGGGTTTGCCGAGAACGTCAACGGTATTATCGGCGGTAAAATGTCCGCGTATAAATGTATCAAAGAGTAGGCCGTGATACATCGTGTCGACACCCATTTCGTCGGTATAACCGCCGTGATGGATGTGTAGCGATTCCTTGATCCCGTGTGTGTATCGCGTCTTCGTTTCGTCCGGGCGAATATATCGCTCATCGGGCGGGAAAGTAGTGTGGATCGAATCGTACTGCGAAGCGAGACGTTTTGCGGTGCGTACCTCTGCTGCATTCGGTGTTCCAACGGTATACGTATGATCGATGTCTGGGATCTGGGAGAGAATAATCCGTGAGTCGTAGCCCGCAGAGAGCAACAGCCCCTTCTGACCGGGCAGCGACGACCGTCGTTGGAGGGCCCGATCGAGTCGATCAGCGAGTTCCGCCACGTAATCGAACTCGCCAGGTCGGTAGACGAACCGGTCGAATGAATCGACAGAGTTCGGCGTGAGCCGGCTGTCGAGTGGCAATCGATGTAAGTCGGTGATTGCGGTCTTCTTACCGAGAGTTACTCCCAAATGAAGGTACTCTAAGAGACTATCCCGGTGAAGCATCGGATCCGAAATAGTTCGTCCAACCGTTGCAGAGTCAGTTCCGAAGACGCGAACCCCCGGCTCGTCAGTATAGAAGCACTCCCGGGACCGTACTGGATCCGTTGCGACAAACGAATCACCGTTGTCAGAGTCGATGACGACGAGATACGATCCGTTGAGCATCTCGAGTGCATCTAACCCGACGGTCTCGAATCGCTCGAAGAGCCAGCGGGCGGCGTTACGTTCACCACCAGGAACGTATGCTTCACCCCAGACGAAGCAGTAGCCGTCGTCACAGTCATACGTAGCGCTCCAACCCGGAGTGCCGAGATCCCGATCTCTAACCCCGACAGTGATGGTCGATCCCCTGAGTACCTCATCGAACTCGGCACTGGATCTAAACCGCTCGAACGTCTCTATTCCGCCAAATACGCCGAAAAGTTCCCTGTTCATCATCGGAGAGTTCCTCATCGACGGCGCACGATAGCGGTTGGAACGACCGACTGCCGAACGTGTCGGCTGAAACACTGACCACCAGACGAAGTTCGCTCACGTACGCCTCTTCGGAAGAACCGTCAATCGAGTTTTCAATAACTATGCTATTGTTAAGCACCGAACTGACCGTTTCCATTCGATCTGCGCAACCGGGTACGCGAACTATTGAATCTATAATAATAGGATCGCTGTCGGTAATTTCGGCTCGCCAATGGTACAGAAACGTGCGTCGCGTAGACGGTTTCTCGCAATCGCTAGTGCGACGGGAATTGCGGGGATGGCGGGCTGTGCAGACCGAATAAATAATCCCGGTGGTAATGGAAATGACAATAACGAATCGAATGATTCGTCGGACAAACAGTCCGTACCCGGACTCACAGACGGGGTTCCAGCGCTCGAAACCAAATTTAACAGCCGAGAACAGTATGGACAACCGGGAGAGTCATTAGATGACTTTAGTAACCTCGATGATTGGACCGTCGGTCAGGGGACGGGCGAAGCAGATACAGAAATCGCATTCGTCGGCGAACAGAGCTTCAAACTTCAGTCAAACGGTACCGAAGACATTGCCGTAGAACGGAGCCTTCAGGGCGAGGATTTGACTGAGAAGGACCTCTCGCTTGCGTTGCGGACGACGACTCCGATGAGAATTACGGTCAATCTACGGATCGTCGACCAATTCGGCAACCAGAAAGTGTATTCTCTTCGGAATATCACGTATCGCTCACCAGACGTTGGCTGGTTCCGTTCGAGTCCCGGCGTCTTCCAGCAATCCTCTGTTGAACCCTCGTTGGATTACCTCGATCGACTCGAGATTCGCGTACTCCACTCCAAACCGGAGGCAGAGGTCTGGTTCGACGATTTGCGTACACACCAGACGGCCGACAACGGGTACGTCATGCTAAGCTGGGACGACGGAATGACCGACTATTACGACACGGCCGCCCCGCTCCACGACGAGTACGGGTTCTCGTCGGTCCAGGCAGTGATTCCAAGACGGGTCGAGCAAGCCAGCGAACAGTATCTGTCGGTCTCGCAGCTTCAGGAGCGTCAGGATGCGGGTGATCAGATCGTTGTCCACGGTACGCACAATCCCATGGCCGAACTGGATGATGAAGAAGCAATTTCAGAGCGGCTTCGGAAGGACAAGCAGTGGTTCCTTGACAACGATTTCGAAGGGGCGAACTACATCGTTCACCCCCACAATAGCTTCGACAAGACGAGCCTCGAACAAACGACGAACTACCACTACTGTGGCGGTTTCAATCAGGCCGGTCACGTAAACATGACGAGCGTCTATGGATTCGATCCGCTGGTGTTGCCACGGACGATCGGGAACAACCTCGATATAGCCAAACAGTGCGTCGATCTTGCCGCACAGCACAACCAGTGTACGATCCTTAACTTCCACAGGTTCGACGCCGACAATACCATGTCCAAGGCTGACTACGAGTCGTTGCTCGAATACATCGATGGAAGCGACATCGAGGTAATCGATTTTGACGACCTATGGAAGCTACGGACGAGCAACAGCTGAGTTATCGCAGTAATCGCCTGATCTAGTCGTAACCTGTTACCGAGCACTACGGGTCATGTTCTCGACGCCCATCGACGGAGCTGAAACGAATTTTGGTGTAAAAGCGAACGCCTGCACAGAAATCAACGATACACTCGATCGTAGTTGCGGAGGTAGTAGTATTCTACGCTCTAACCGCGACTGGATAAGCAGGGACCTGAAGGCGAGCATGTCAACAGCCGAGTGAGAGGGTCACTCTGTCGGTGTCAGTCGATCCGTTCTCAGCAACAACGCGCAACGCGACCGGATAGTTATTCTGGTCGACCGTTACATCGATTTTCTCGCCGGCTTCCTTGAAACTCCCGCCGGAACCGACCTTCCACTCGTAGCAATCGAGGTTGTTGCTGGGTACTTTCGATTGGGAGGCGTCGAGCGTGATCGTTTGCCCTCGATCGAGCGACGATACGGAAGTCCACGTCGGCAAAGGCGTGATTTTCGCGGCCGGTTTGCTACTTGTTGACCCGGTGCTTTCGGTCGTCGTGTCCGTCGATTGGGACTGGGGCTGGGACTGGGACTGCGTCTGGGCGCTGGGTTCTGATTCGTTTACCGTCCCGTTGGGAGACAACTCTTCGGTGAGGAGTCGCTCCACGACCGCCGTGTGCCACTGGACACGTTTTTCGAGAGAGACACCAGAGTAGGTTTCCGCGAGGAACGCTTGGGCACCTAGATCGCGGGATGCCTTGTGGACGAGTAGATCTTGTGGTCTGGCATTTGGTGACGAGAAACCGCCGACTTGAAACGCGAGATCAGGGTCATCTACGTAATTCCGGTTGACGTAGTCAGTAACCCGAGCGGCTTCATTGGAACCCTCGCCCGTAAAAATTGCCTGTCCAACGCCGTTCGATGCATTTCCACCGTAGATACCGGTCGACTCGTGGAGGTCGATAACTACGTCGGGTTCGTACTTCGTGACGACGTCCCAGATAGCTCGTGCGAGTTTTGTACCGGGTGTCCCCCACTCTGGGAACTCACGGTTGAGATTGTGTCCGTGTTCGTCGTTTCTGGTCCCACGTTCGATAGCGACGGCATTTGCCTCGGGAATCGTGACGAGTGTTCCCGTTCCGATCGCCCAGTCGGCGATCTTTCCGGCAGCTTTGTAGCCGGCGACTTCGTTCCCGTGCATTCCGCCGATAACGAAGCCCGTCGGCCCGCTAGGGTCTGACGTCGTCACGTACACCGTCGTCTCCTCGGCCGTTCCCTCACGAATGGCGAATGATTCTCGCGAAACGGAATCCTCATCGCTTTGGGCCGTAGCGCTGGCAACGCCGGCGACACTGGCGCTCGCAACTGCACATCCGCCTGTCATAGCTAATACTGATCGTCGTGGGAGTGTATCTGGAAGTGATTCGGGTCTCATCCGTCCATTTGATGGATAGGGACCCGTTTAAATACAGATGAGATAATCTGAAGAAACAGTACTGTTTCACATATGGATTGGTGCCTGTGAATAAAAAACAGGCACCACAGATAGTTCCAGATCAGAAACGATCAGCAAGAAGGGCAGAGAAGCCTGAAGAAAGCATACGCCGACCGAAGATAGTAGCGATCACCAGAACAGCAAGCGTCACCACAGCCGGAAGTGGTCGCCGTCGAATTCCTACTCCGGCAACCCAGCAAACGCCAGGGTACGTTCGTGGAGAGACCGTTGCCTTACGGAGATGCAATGCACCACGCAGAAATCGTCCTTCCGAGAAGTACCGCTTTGCGAGTATTAGAGCATGGGTCGAGCGGATCTCGTACCCTTTGTCCTCGAAGCGCTCCACTTCGTCCTCATACGACGACAGGTATTCCTTACTGGCGTTCTCGATTACGTCAGCGGGTGGATGGCCGGTCTCTTCACATCGAACAAGCGCGTCGTCGACGTACGCGATTTTTCCTTGCTTGAGGATACGCAGGCAGAACTCTGGATCCTGAAACCGGTCGAGCGTCTCGTCGAACCCGTTGACTTCGTTGGCAACCTCCGTTCGAACGAGCAGCGTCGATCCTGCACTTGGGTGGACATTGCCCGCAAGGATCTCGCCGATGAGTTCTTGGCCACCCTCTCGCGTCGGCACTTCGTCAGCGCGTGCGAGGACGGATGCAGCAACACCTCGAATCCAGCCGTTCGTCCCCGCGAGTTCGTACGCTGTGTCACAGTAGACGCCGACCCAGTCACTCGAGCGTTCTTCGAGCGTTGCGAGTTGGCGCTCGAGTTTCTGGGGATGCCATCGATCATCTGAATCGAGGAAAGCGACGTACTCACCGCGTGCATGGTCGATACCGGTGTTCCTTGCGACGTTTGCACCAAGGTTGGTCGCGTGAACCACCGGCCGTACGCGCGGGTCATCGTACTCGGCGAACACGGACTCGGTGTCGTCGGTCGACCCGTCGTCGACGACGATTACCTCGAGGTCGTCGATCGTCTGATTGAGCGCGCTGTCGATTGCATCGGGAAGCGTTGCTGCTCTGTTATACGTAGGGATAACAACACTGACGCGAGTCATTTAATGTATGATTCCGCTCGAACTCGGATTATTATCACGTAGATAAAGCACGTTACCCGAGTTCGCTGTCGACGTGCTGAGTGACGCGACTTCGGCGACGGCCATCAGTCCACTTTTCGCGAATCAAACAGCCGACTTCCTGTAGGCAAAGCAACTGGCGGTGTACAGCCGACAGGACAAACTAATGACCATATAAGAAAGGGTAAACGGTTCATCAACGCGTTCGATGACGAACCGAAACCGACGATCGTTCGTAAGTACTGTTGCAGCGACTGGAACGCTCGGTCTTGCCGGTTGCCTTTCCCAGTTAGAAGAGTGGCGTGGCGGAAATGGGTCCCAAAATCCATCGAACAAAGATCCAAAGGAACCGAGCGACAATGGGTCGAAACTACCCGGAGAATCGATCGATGGGTTCGAGTCACTCGACGAGTGGTCGGCTATGATCGACGCCGGAACGCTAGAGGCTCGAACCGATGATCCGTATGCTGGGTCGCAGTCGGCCCACCTCACGGCAAGCGAAGGGACCGAAGCAGCGTCCATCTACAAGAGCATTCCCGATGGGATGGACCTGAGCGGAAAGAACGTTTCTGTGGCCGTGAAATTTACCGGCCGCAGACAACTTCGCCTCACGCTCGAACTGTTCGCTCCGAACTCGCGCAACGCCCACGTGCTGCAACGAACGCTCATCGGGCCGTCTGACCGATGGGTTCGGGTGGACTTCGGTATCGGCCGGATCGAAACGCAACCCGATCTGGCGGACGTTCGTCAGATTAGGCTGGCCGCTCGCAGACGTAACGATCAATCCGGTCCAATAGATTGTCAGGTCGACGATCTTCGCGTCGTCGATCGGCCACAGACCGGGAAAGTAATGCTCCTGTTCGACGGGATTCTCGAAAGCCACTACACGAACGCATACGAGAAGATGAAAGGCTACGAATTCCCGGGCGTCGAGTCAGTCATTCCCGCAGCCATCGGCGAAGATGGCAGACTCACGATCGACAAACTCGAGGAACTGAATGACGCAGGCTGGGACATGGCGGCCCGTCCGCGGACCGGATCGAAGTTCCTCCACGAGTTTTCTCCCGATATGCAGAAGGGGAAGATCGAACGGACGAAGAAGCATCTCGAGAAACTCGGGTTCGAGGACGGTGCAAAGCACTTTATTACGCCACGAAACATACTCAGTCCAACCGCTCGCGACCTCGTCGAAGAGTATCACGAGCAGGCGTTTCGATTCGGAGGCGCTCCGAACGCATTACCGCTTACCGACCCGTACAACGTCGGGTTCTTCTCCGGCGCTGCCGGCGAAGAGACGAAACGGTACGTCGACTACGCTGCCAACTACGGCCAGCTCGCGGTATTACAGTTCACGTACATCGATACCGAAGACGGCATCAGTGGAGATGCGTTCAAAAACGTCCTCGAGTACATCGACGGAAAGGACGTCGAGGTCGTAAGCGCAACCGAGTTGTTAGAATCGTAACGTGGGCAGACAGTGATTCGATACGCATCACCGCCGACCGCGGAGTCGCTTCGAAGTACTGTCCGCTGTCGACAGTTTTCGTCGGTAGATTTCTTGCTTCCGCAATACCACTGGTTCTGTGCCGAGTAGATACTCGGGTCGACTCACCGTGCAGTATCCGAACCTGAACGAAGCGTTCAATCGCAAAGCCGTGTGGAACGGGCATTGAAACGCGAACCTCGTCCCTCGCTCCGTTACGGTGCCACGGTCTGTATCCCTGGTTCGAGAATTCCGAACGCGAGACCGGAGAGTAACAGCGAGAGTCCGGCGACGAATAGCAGGCTCTGCAACCAGTTAGGGGACGCCTCGGTACTCTCGCCGCCTACGAGCCACCTGTAGACCTCATCGGCCTTCGCGCCGATCGGATCGGGAAAGGCCGAAAGCACCTCGAACGGCTCGGCCGGGTCCAGTGCACCGACCAGTAACGCAAACGTGACGAATATCAGCAACCCGACGGGCGGAACGACTGCGAGTGCGATCCACGGATTCGTGATCACCGTCGAGAGGGCGAGGATCGGACCAGCCGCGAGAACGGCAGTCAGCGTTGCCCGAACGAGGCGTGCATCTGCGAGCGGATCGAAGCCGACATGGCGGGCGCTCCAGCAGTGAAACAGGAACATCGAACCGTACCCAATACTGGTCGCGATAGCCGCACCTTCCATCCCGAAAGGAGGAATAAGGACGGCGTTGAGTACGAAATTAATCATCGCTGCACCACCGGTGGCCGCGACCGGATACCGAAGCGTCCCCTCCCCTTGCGAAATCGCAAGGATCGGACGAGCAAGCGCGAATCCGAGTGCGCCCGGGAGCAACAACAATAGGGGCGTGATCGCAGGCATGGCTTCGACACCGAAGTAAAGCGGCACTGCGACATCCGCCAATGCCGCTAGTCCGACGGCCATGACGGCCGTCACCAGAAACGTATAGCGCGTCGTCCGAGATGCCAGTTCGGAGATCTCTCGAAGGCGGTTCTGCGACCATAGTTCCGACGTCGAGTGGACGAATACCGTCTGAATCGCCATCGGAACGAACCAGAGAAATTCCGCTATTGTGAGCGCCGCCTTGTAGTTCCCAACCGCTGCACTTTCGCGGAATCTGTGGAGCATCATGATGTCGATGTGATAGAGCGACATCAGTAGGAATATCAACGCGATGCTCATCGAATTGAACGTCAGCATTTTCTTTCGGGGGAATCGTTCCGGAGGACTGCTGAACACGCACGACAACGGGACCTGGCGGTGAACGAGTGTCAGTCCTACTGCGGCGACCAGGAGGCTCGCGATCAGATGTCCCGCGAGTGCCCCCATCACCCCGACACCGGCGTACGTCAATGGAATCGCGATCACGACGAAACCGACTTTATCAAGGATTTTCAGCGGCTCAGAATACCGCTCGAGACCGAATCCCATGAGCGTCTTTCGAGCGTAGTCGCGAAACTGTGCGGAAACGACGAGCGCGGCCAGGACATAAAAATACACTGATAATTCAGATCCAAATGCGGCGGAGACGAGGCCGAATCTGGTCGCAATAACCAGCAACAGGGCGCCGAGGACGGAAAGGAGAACCGCTAATCGAAAGTAAAATCCGACGACATGTTCGCTCCAATTAGCTACGCCGCGGTCTTCGGCAAGGAATTTTCTGACACCATCAGTGATTCCTGAGCTAATGAAGATCATGTAAATCGCGAAAACTGAGAGCAAAATTGCATATTCCCCGAATGCCGATGCGCCAAGGAATCTGTATAGGAGCGGCGTTGAGAGTGCAGTAACAAAGAGAACGATGATTTTTGCACTAACGACTGAGAAGACACCGCTTGCCAGGCTTCTGTTCATAGTTTCACTCTGAGAGACTCAGGCTGCCAGTTGACAGCCACCCTTGCCGACATACACTCATCATCCGACGGGCTCACTATACTAATCGGATGGCAACGACAGGGGTTATTATACGGCGGTTAAACGACCGTGGGAAGCTACTGGGCCCAGTCTCCTCAGAGGGGCGCTCCAGAATAGGCGAGTATCCAACTAGTTGTAGCTGTTCGACCAGGTCGTGACATAATTCGCACCGTAATCACGAATTCCGTCGATTAACTGGTTTTTCTTGAAAGATGGGTTTTGCGACGAGGAGTACAGACACACTGCTTCGTGGCTTCCCGACGACTCGAGGTACGAATCGCGAACGAGCGCGTCGGAACCGATGTCTATGTAGGGATATCGATCGGCACGCAGTTCGCTCTTGTAGACCGTGAAATTGCTTCCCGTATTGACCACGGCGTTTCGGTTCGCACCGTTCCTGCCAGTTTGTTTGACGTCTATGTTGTTGAACCGACAATTATCCCGTTCGCAGCGAATACTATCACGAAAACCGCTTGCATCTCCAGCTTCACCCCTAATCGTCAGGTGCTCCGCGAGTATCGGATCAGTCCGATCGGTGTCCTGAATCCAGAGTGGGTGTCCACCTGCGGTTTCGTGAGTAATCGTCGTGTCAACCAGGGTCGTCTCCCCACAATTCGGAGAAAGGACGACTCCGTGGTTGATTTCTGACCCCCGCACTTCGATTTGAGTGTTTTCGATCCTCGCGCTTTGGCACGTGTTCATCACCGAAATCGCGTGACTCGTTGGCTCCGGAGCCGTGTTCGTGATCGCAGCACCGTAAATCTCGAAGCCGCTTCCGTTTTCGATTCGGATACCCCGCTGGGACCGGTCCTCCGGCCGCATCGAATCGACTTCGACGGTCGGCCACCGAATCTCACTGTTCTGGCCACCGATGCGAACGTTGGCTCCGTTGCAATTCCGGTAGAGCCCCCCATGAACGATGATTTTGCCACTGTTACTCGTCGCATAGAGTCCGTTGTCCGGAAACGCGCCGAGCCAGCAGTGCTTGAATTTGAGCGTTCCCCGATTCTGATTGGCGACGATGCCAGTTGGGCCGCGCCAGCGGTCTCCCGCAGACGGCGTATCGTTGATCCATGCACCGCCGTCGGGCGCCCAAAACTGATCGACGATTCCTGTGCTACTAGAATCGGTAAGGTTGAATCGTCCAGGACCCCACGTACCACTGTCGTGCTGTCCGAGGATCGTTATATTTCGGACCTCTAACCGGTCGGATGCGAACGCTTCGATCGTCCTGATGCCGGTGTTAGATGCTGACTGGTCGATATCAAATCCCTCAAATCGGATGCGCTTTCCTGGGCGATCAGAGAGTCCGAGACGGAATAATCGATATTGCGGGCCAGCGAAATTGTAGTAGTTCGCCGGAACAAGTGTCGCGTTTTGTCCGACGAGTCCGAAGTTATCAAAACCGGTAAACCGAAATTGCTCGTCCATGCGGTACCGTCCCTCAGGAAACACGAGCAGCCTGTCGTCCCCCCGAAGTTCCTCGAGAACAGGCGTAATCGATTCGTTCCCGGTGTCGTCGGCTCCGACATCTGTAACGTCAACGACGGTCCGATAGTCGTCGTAGTACTGTCCGAACGGATCCGATGATGCGCTTGCTGTCGATGCTAATCCGACCGTGGCAGCGCACGCGGCCGCGGTCCCCCTCAAAACCGCCCGCCTCGATTGCTGCTGTGAAGTCGATTCCGCGACTGACTGCCGACGATCACCCCTGCCAGTCGACATATCACGGCCAGAACCGTCACCATTTGAACGCCGCATTCCACTTCGTTCCGACATTGAAAGTCAGTTTATTGTGAGTAATGAATGGGACCAGTAGCTAGGGGTTCGGATAGCAAGTCTTTAAGTTAGCCCACAGACGGTTACAATCATGACATAATTTATTCGCGAGAAATGAATATTATCTGATTTAAAGGGAGCGAGTAGCCGTAATCCACTCGAATCGAGGTATTCGTTGACGACGGTCACTTCCGTCCATGGGTTTGGTCCAAACCCGTTGGCACGACGGGCAGGAGTACTGGCAAGAAGTGTACGTAATTCGCCAACTAGACTCAGCTGTAATCAGCAGGTGTACAATTATTCTCGAGTGTTGCGGTAATCAGTTCAGAAATGGCGCGCCGAAGCCGCTGAGAAACCGCTGAATCCGAAATGCCGAGCCGTTCGGCGAGGGCATCTTGTGTGACGCCTCGTGGAACCTCAAAGTAACCAGCATAGTACGCGATCGTGAGTATCTCGTGTTGGCGTTCGGTTAAAAAGTACGATCGATCGTCCGATACTGAGGAGTCGTACAACTGATTCACATGGAAGGAAATCTCGCGGTCGCGACACCACTTCCGGAACGCGGTCAGTGCATCGCGGTCCGGAAGATGTGCCCGGATGACCCACCCATTATCGCCGCTTGTGATCGTAAATACGTACAATCCGTACTCGGCACACCGATCCGGAACGATCACGAAGTCAGTATCGACGACGATGCGATAGATCGATCGATTCTCGAACGTTGCGATGCACTCCGGGTTCGAAACGGTCGGGTCGGTAGCCATCGACTCTACGAGAGCCGTGGACTCGTCTTCGAAGGCGGAAACGAACTGGATACGTCGAGTATCGCTCGTCGTCTCGTACTCGTATCTGAGCGTTACGCTACCGCACCGTTCTATCGTGGGTGCCAACGGCAGTTCGTCGTGAGCGAGGTGGATCTCAGCGATAAATCCCATACGGTGTCGGTGTCGTAATGCGACGGTTGGTTTCTATACTTATAGCGAGGATAAACGACGATTGTCCTGACTCGAACGATCCAATTGGTTGACAACCTCAGTTCATATACCCCAAATCGGCCAACCGATCGGTTACCGAATCGTCGGTTTCCCGGCGTCGTTCCGTACTCTGATCGTCGTATGCTGGATAGGTAGTCGGTTCAACCGGGTCGACAACGGGAACGACGCTTCCGTCCATCCGGTCGCTATAGGGAAGTCCCATCGCTGCCATGATCGTCGGTGCAACGTCGAAGAGATGTGCTCGCTCGAGTGGGGCGTCTTCGTCGATTCCTTCGCCCGCTGCCACGAAGACGCCGTCGAGTTTGTGATTCCAGGGCTCGGCCGGAGCGAAGTAATCGCCGTCGCCTAGCTGCTCAGAGAGACCGTGTTCGAAATCGGCGGGAATCGTGACGATGTCGACGGTCTCATCAATTTCGTTGCCGTGGAAGTACTGCTCCCGCGGCGCGACGGTCTCGAAGAGTGGTTCGCCGTCGGGCGTTTCGACGGCCTGTAGCCGGCGAATGAGATCCTCGCGAAGCTGTTCATATGCATCTTGACGAACGATGCCCTGTGGATCTCGCCCCTCGAGGTTTATCCGAACTCCGAGCTCCGTTCTGGCGCGGACGTAGGCCTCCGATTTGGCGAAATCTACCTGTTCGTTTGCTGTCCGGGTAACGCCACCCGGCGCGTACTTCGTTGCGAGCTCGGCCATCCCAACCCGCTCGAGAACGGCCCTGATTCGACGAGCGGTAAGGCCAAACCGTGCGGCCACTGACGCTGCGCGTGCGACCGTCCCCGGCTCCCACGTTTCTGCCTCTTCGCCCTCGCGAAGCCGCCTCCGCATCGGTGTCCAGGACGGCATTCCCTTGCCGCCGGTCGTCGACTCCAGATATCCCTCATCACGAAGAAACTCGTTGATTCTGAATTCGTAGCCGTCGTAGGGACCCATTCCGTGGTCGCTTACGATGAAGACGCGGTCCGGATCGCACGCCTCGAGAATCGCTTCGATTTGCGCATCTGTTCCCTCGTAGACCCGTTCGACGTATTCTTCGTTTCCCTCGAATTCGTGGAAAACCGTGTCCGTTTTCTGAAACTGGACGAACCCGAAATCCGGCTCGAAGTGGGCGGTGAGATAACGAAATGCCTCGCCACGCATCCGAATCAGGTTCAGGTACTCGTCTATTTTCGCATCGTCAGCGAGCGAATCGTCGTCGCGCGTATACCGGGGATAGACGCGATATTCTCCGATCGCGTCGCGAACGTCGTCCAGTAATCCCTCCGGGTGGCATGTCGGATCCTCCGGACCGAGGAATCCGGGAAGCACCGCCCCGTCGAACTCGTCTGGAGGATGTGTAACCGGCGCGTTGACGACGACGCTCGAGCGGTCGTGTCGATCCAAAAGCGACCACAATGGGTGTTCGTGAACGTCGTCATTGCTCGTCACGTGCCAGTCGTACCCATCGTAACCGACGAAGCCGACTACACCGTGTTTTCCTGGGTTTACCCCGGTGTAGACCGACGGCCAGGCACTCGGTGTCCACGGTGGGATCTGTGACTCGAGTGGTGCCGAGACACCTTCAGAACAGAGCCGTTCGATGGTCGGAATCCGATCGGCCTCGATCAACCGCTCGAAGACCGGCAAACAGCCCGCATCGATACCGATAAGCAGCGTCTCTAGATCGATTGATTCGCTCGCGTCACTCCCAGTCAATGCAGCCTCCTCACGGCGAAACGTCCGAGTCATCGTTTCATTGAATTTCGTTTACAGCCAGTATTCCCGTTCGACCGCTACTGAAAGATCGAAGCAGCGGCATCGTTCGTTGCACCACGTATCTACCTTCGGAGAGGATGAAAGAACACTTCATTATCTATGCATTAAATACGTCACTCAGTCCAGAATACAGGCCCAGGACAGAGACGAGAGCGATTTTTTAGACACCTAAAGATATCCTCTCAGCGGAAATGAAGGAGCACTCAGCTTGTGAAAGCAGTTGGCAGAAGTGGTGTACCTGTTGGTATCGGTGATTTCAATGCCGATCAAAAGCAATCGATATTTCCCCCTGTATCCCAGTTTCGTTGCCAGCCTGAGCTACTCCAGCGCTTCTGGTAGTCTCCGCAGTAATCGAGACTCTCCGCTCCACGAATGCAGCCGTAAAAACGGTTTCAGAAATCGGGAAAGCGCTTCGCTGTCCGACATGGTCGAATTCTGCCATCGTTTATGTAGTGTATGCAAGATCGTAATTTGCAATCACAGAGCTAGAAACTGCAGTTGATGACACGATGAATGAAGTTTGCAGCAATCCTCGGACAGATGGATTTTGAGCAGCGTTCAATGGAAACCGGACAACGCTGTTCATGTATACGGAGTGCAAGGTTCCGGGTGATCGGCATCCCGGACAAGATAGTGATAGAACTCGAGAGAAAGGCACTAGCTATTTTTCTGTCGGCTGTGCTGTTAAAGGAACATCTTCCATCTTTTCACAGGCGATGATTTTTGCGAAATGGTGCCGACTCGATCCGGTCAGTTGTTAACAGGATCTTCATCCAGGTTGTTCTGATTGACCATCTTCTGGAAAAGCCGGAAGATTGCGACCCGGTTACCCCTGTAACCGAACGGGGGTGCAGGATTCAATGGTGTCGCCACGTCATGCATCGCTGTTTTGTGTAGCCTCACAGAAGGGCGCTCTTTGATTCTTAGTTCGAGAATTATGCTACATCGAAAAATGGCCTTTATGTTTTAACACTGGAATGTAGTACGGTGAAAAAGCGCGAGATACTTAAGACGAATTCCACTCTCGAATCTCGCCGTCAACTTCTACCCGGCTTTCAACGTTGTCAAATGTAACGCCGCCATAGGCGACGCTGCTGCCGGGTCCTGAGTAGATGCCGACGGTACCGCAGTCCGCTGCTCGAGCAGTCGTGAGTGTCACGTCGACGTTCTCTCGGAATCGGAACGCCTGATCGTCCGCTCCTTTTGCGGTTATATTGCACATTTTCAGATCGTCCATGTGGTCGAAGATGATCGCGTTCGTAAACGCACCGTCGACGCTCACGTTCGAGATGGCAGCACCGTCGAATCCGGCAGCATACAACCCTGATCCGGCGGCCTGATCGCTATCGTCGGTCCTGATCGTTGTATTACTGACTGTGAGTTCTCGCCGTCCGCTTTTGATCTGGCCTAACGTGATCCCTCTCGCGTTGTTGATACATGAGACGTCGTTGATCGTCAGATCTGTGACCACCTCGTTGGGGTCGGCTCTGATCGCCGTATACTCGCAACCGGTGATATAGCCGTTCGTGACCGTGATCGACTCGTTACCGCCGTGGTGGAGGTGGACCCCGTGCTCGGGGCCGTTCGACGGATCAATCACGAAGTTTGTGAGGGTACAACTCCTGGTCGGTGTGTCGTCGTCCGTGACGAGGCTGTACTCACTGCCGTCCCACACGCCGTTCCAAGATGCTCCCGAATACTGAGCGTCGAACTGCACCGGCGCGTCCGACCCGCTTTCTCCGCCTCGAGTCGCCCAGTAGCCGTCGACTACGACGTTTTTGGACGAGACGATGTCGATATGGTGATTGTAGGTGTAGTCGCCGTAGATATTCTCCAGTCGGACGTTTTTCGCGTGCGCGGGCATGATCCCGGTCGTCTCCGGCGTATCGATTCGGATGTTACAAATTCCCCAGTTCGATGCGCCATCGTATCCCGTCACGTCGTAGCCCCTGTTGGAGATGAGCGCCTTCCCTTCCTCACCGGCCGGGCGGATTCCCTCGAGGATGGTCGAGTGACCGGCACCCATGACGATCGTGTCGTCACCCACTAGCGGCGTCCGCTCGAGCAAATACCGCCCGGGCGGGAAGTACACGATCCCACCACCCGCCTGCTCGACCGTTTCGAGTAGGTCGTGGATGGCGTGCCCGACCTCGGTCGTCCCGTCGCCCTCGACCCCGTGGGCCTCGACGTTCCATACGGGTGTTTCCTCGGTACGCGCCTGGACGAATTCTGCAGTTTCGAAGTGACTCGTACCAGGGACCGGTTGGCCGGAACACCCATTGCCGCTGAAATAGGTCCAGTCTTCGCTCGCGGCATCCCAGCGCCAGGTGATCCCCTGGTCGGTCGCGTGGTACAACTCATCGTCGTATTCGCCCGTCGCCGGTCGCTCGGCGATCGGCCCGCGAACGATCGCGTGTTCGTCGACCGCCTCGACCGTGTCGGTGTGGTCCCATTCGTCGCCCTGATCGTACGTTCCCAGTCCGAGTCGCGGTGTTTGGTCAGCCATGCCTACTCAGTTCCGTATCGCTGACCGTACGCGGTTCCGTAACTGGATTGCGAGGACGTACCGTCCGAACATCCCGCGAGTATACTGCTACTCCCCGAGACCGCAACGAGGACATCCCGTCGCCGTAGCCCTGAACTATCCATACCGACAGTGGTTGTTGTTGCCACTAAAAAGAGTACGAATCGAATCCGTCGAGAACTATTTCCCTCCGTCCGCGTCTCTGCCAGGGCCCGGAGAAATGTCGCCTCACTCGAGTCGGAGATCGACTCGAACACCGTCCATTCGACCGGAAGTGGTCGGTAGCTTGCAACTGAACCGATTTGCCGTACGTGGCGGCGAGTGAAAAATGTGAAAAATATTACTTATAGTCCCGGGCAGATTCGAACTGCCGTCCTGAGCTCCAAAGGCTCAGATGATTGGCCACTACACCACGGGACTTGGTCGCAGTACCACGTTATCCGCAGAATGGCTTATGGCTTATTATTTTCACCGAGACGACGAAGGTGAGAGTTCGTCGACCAATTTGATCTCGGCATATCGATGACAACTTCGGCAGAGACAAACGACGTTGTCAAGAGTATGAGCAAGTTGCGGATCATTGAACTTTCGTACTGGTACGATGTGGTGGACATCCGGTTCGTGTCCAATTTCGTCACGAGTGATGCCACAGTGTTGGCATGTGTGATTATCTCGCTTCAATGCGTTTCTTCTCACTGTTCTCCAACGACCATTGTAGGCGTTTTCGGATTCTTCCCACTGAGCAGATAACCAGTGATTGAGGCAATTACGACTACAAAATCGAACCGGGTCTCGTTCCGCTTTAGACTTGAGAACAGTCGAAATTCGTCCACACCATTCACACACTTTCTTCACACGTTCAATATCGTGATATTCGTAATAGGGTGTGCCAAGAAACACGTCGGCGTTCTCAACACAATTTGAGCAGTAGACACCCGGTTTGTCGGACGGATAGTATTTGAATGGTGATCCGCAGCGATCACACGATGTGGTTTTCTTCCCACCTTTCCAGTTACCGTTGTGTTCGCTCCCATTCGGATTACACTCATCGCAGTATTCGCGCCGAGCCTTTGGATCGTAAAAGTCGTCCTCACAGCCGCTACACGTCCGATTCGGAAGGGGGTCGTCGTGTACTTTCGTATGATGCTGTCGCATGCCTCGCCGGCAAGTCAGTGCTTTGCCACACGTTGGGCAATCCATGACCGGGTTGGCCCCGCGTTCCTATATAAACTCGAGGCCGACCAGAACCATGTCAGCGATTCACGAACGGCCACCCAGAGAAACTCCCGATTGGGAGCTGGCTAACCGCTAGCGACTGTCTCGAAGTCGGAAACCGTGAAAAACAGATTACAGATACCCTTCCTCAGCGAGCCGCTCGATCCCTTCTTCGAGTCGCTCCTCACTGGCAGCGTACGAGATCCGCGCGTATCCGGGCGTTCCGAACGCGCTGCCGGGAACCGTCGCGACGTGGGCGTCTTCGATCGCGCCCTCACACCAGGCCTGATCGTCGTCGTCGACGGGTAGCATCATGTAGAACGCGCCCTCGGGCACGGCGACGTCGACGCCGTGGTCGTCAAGCAAGTCGACGACCAGGTCGCGGCGCTCTTCGAACGCGTCGACCATCTCCGTGACTGCCGTTTCGGTTTCGAGCGCCTCGAGGCCGGCGTGCTGGACGAAATTGACGGCCGACGAGACGGAGTGACTGTGAAGTTTGCCGGCCTGGTCGACAAGCGCTTCGGGGCCGGCGAAGTAACCGAGTCGCCAGCCGGTCATCGAGTAGGCTTTCGAGAAGCCGTTGACGGTCACGGTGCGGTCGGCCATCCCCTCGAGGGTGCCGAGACTCGTCGGTTCGACGCCGTAGGTGATCTCCTTGTAGATCTCGTCTGAAATTACGGTGATGTCGTGTTCGACGGCGAGGTCGCGGACGCCTTCGAGGGCCGCATCGGAGTAAACCGCGCCGGTGGGGTTCGACGGCGAGTTGACGATCAGCAGTTCGGTGTCGTCCGAGACCGCCGCTTCGAGGTCGTCGAGCGCGGGCTCGAGCTGGAAGTCGTGGGGTGAGAGGTCGACCCGTGAGAGGTCGCCGCCGGCCATCTTGACCATCGCCTCGTAGGAGACCCACGCGGGATCGAGCAGGACGACCTCGTCGCCGTCTTCGACGAGCGCCTGAACGATCTCGTAAAGCGCCTGCTTCGCGCCGGGCGTGACGATGACGTTTTCGGGGCCGTGATCGAGGCCGTCGTCGGCCAGTTTGTCGGCGATCGCCTCGCGCAATTCGAGGATGCCGGCCGACGTCGTGTAGCCGGTGTGGCCGGCATCCATCGCGTCCTTGCCCGCCTGAACGATGTTGTCGGGCGTGGGGAAGTCGGGTTCGCCGACGCTCAGGTCGACGACATCTGCGCCCTCGGCCTCGAGTTCGGTTGCGAGTGCGGAGATGGCAAGCGTGGCGGACGGTTCGACTCGGCTAACGCGGTCGGTGAATTCCATCGTCATTGTGGATCGGAATCGGTAGCGAGACTGGGTGCTGGGAGTTCGGAGACGAGTTTGAGTGCGCCGTCGACGGCGTTCGCCGCGTTCTCGACGCGTTCGCGTGCTTCGGCTGCGGACATTCCGGGGCCAGTTACGCCGAGGGTCACGGGAGTGTCGCGCTCGAGACTCACGTCGGAGAGCCGCTGTGCGGTGGCGTCGGTGATCACCTGGTCGTGATCCGTATCACCCGTGATGACGGTTCCGACGACGGCCACCGCGTCGACGTCATCGAGGCGAGCAAGTCGGTCGGCTGCCAGCGGCGCGTCGTACACCCCGGGGACGTGGACCGTCTCGTACACCTCTGCGCCCGCGGCGGTGACCGCCTCGAGTGCGTCCTGCTCCATTTGCTCGGTGATCGGCCGGTTGAAGTCCGCGACCACCAGTCCGAGCGTGGTCATAGGCGAGCGGTGGAGAGGGCGGGTAAAAGAGGTACCGTTCTCCGGCGACCGCGCGTCGGCGGATCGCGACGTATCGAATGCTCGTTCGATCCACCGGTCTCTCTCAGTAACGCCGACGAAGCAGCGTTACGCCACAGTTTCGCTTCGCACGGAGATATCGCCGTTCGTCGTATCGAGCCGAACGCGCCGAGTGCCCTCGTCCAGCGTCACCGAGACCGAGCCGCGTCCTGACACGTCAGACTCGTCGAATCCCTCGATCGAAATCTCACCGTTCGTCGCCGCGGCATTGATAGCGGCATCGAGCGACGCCGGTGCGGTGACCGTAATTTCGCCGTTGGTACTTTCGGCAGTCAGGTCACCGCCGTCGGCCGCGAGGGTGACGTCGATACTCCCGTTGGTCGTATTCACGCTTACATCACTCCGAACGTCCGCGGCGCGAATCGAGCCGTTGGTACTCTCGCTGACGAGGGTCCCGTCGACGCCCTCGACGTCGATCTGTCCGTTCGTCGTCTCGGCCATCAATTCACCGACCACGTTCCGTACCTCGACGTCGCCGTTTACGGTCTTCGCGCGGGCGAGTCGGACCCCCTCCGGAACAGTTACCTCGAGATCCAGTATTGGATCGGGGCCGAACAGGAACGGAGTGTCGTCCCGCTGCGTTTCGACCGTGAGATGGCCATCGTTCCGGCTGGTTTCGATCGTCAGCGACTCGAGGGAGCTTTCGGTCGGCGCGGCCTTGTGGCCACGGATCTCTATCGCATCCCCCTGATTTCCCTCGACGGTAACCGAACCGTTTTGCGCAGCGAGCGAGAGCGTCTCGAGGTCGTCGATCCGGTACGTTTTCGTCACAGTCTCCGTTTCCCCTCTGCCGGTCGCGAGACAGCCCGCAAGCGACGCGAGCGCCCCGATCCCTCCACCGGCGAGGATTTGGCGTCTCGAAATACCTCTTTTCATACCTGTCTCTATGTGGGCCAGTCCGGAAATGTAATACTACTCAGTTTCCGGGCGAGGTGCTTTCCCCGACGTTTTTTATACTAGAATATCGCCGATCGAAGGCGGCCGGAAGGGAGGCGGAGCGCACTGGTGGAGGCTGACGGCGAGTATCGTTCGAACGAGTGGTTCGACGATGCCTCCGTACGGACAGTTCGACACCGTTCGGGCGGCCAGTTTGAGAATTCTTAAGCGCGGTCGCCGTCAACCAGGGCGCAATGACGACGCTACGGACGCCGGGACCGACGATCGGCGTAGTCGGGGGAGGACAACTCGGACGGATGCTCGCCGAGGCGGCCGCGCCGCTCGGCGTCGAGGTGATCGTCCTCGACCCGACGCCGGACTGTCCCGCCGCGCTGGTGGCTCGCGACCAGATCGTCGCCGAGTTCGACGACGAGGCGGGGATCCGTGACCTCGCTGAACGCGCCGATGGCCTCACGTTCGAAATCGAACTCGCAGATCAGAACGTGTTAGAGCGGATTAGTGAGGAGACCGGCACTCCCGTTCACCCGAAGCCTGAGACGTTGGAGACGATCCACGACAAACTCGTACAGAAGCGGCAGTTGCGCGACGCCGGCGTTCCGGTCCCGCCGTTTCGAGAGGTCGAGGACGCTGCGGACGTTCGCGACGCGATCGACGACTACGGCGCGCCGGTGATGCTCAAGGCGCGGACCGGGGGGTACGACGGACGCGGTAACGTTCCGGTCGAATCGAAAGCCGACGCCGAGGACGCTCTCGAGTCCGTCGCTGGCCCTGCGATGGTCGAGTCGTTCGTCGACTTCGAGCGTGAAGTGTCCGTTATCGCGGTCAAGGGCGACGACGAGATCGCGACGTTTCCCCTCGGCGAGAACGTACACGAAGCGGAGATCCTTCGGGAAACGATCGTCCCCGCCCGCTCGTCCGACGTCGTCACCGAGCGCGCTCACGGGGTTGCGCGAGACGTACTCGAGGTCATGGACGGCCGGGGCGTCTACGGGATCGAGCTGTTCGAAACGCGCGAGGCGCCACGCGCCTCGGACGACGCGAGCGGACAGCGCCCGCGAGGGGACGGCGAGATTCTGCTCAACGAGATCGCGCCGCGACCGCACAACTCCGGACATTGGACGATCGAAGGCGCACAGAGTTCACAGTTCGAACAGCACGTCCGCGCCGTCCTCGGCTGGCCGCTGGGGTCGACCGACCTCCGGTCGGCGACCGTCACGAAGAATCTGCTCGGGGACGTACGAGAAGAACAACCCGCGCGGTTGAACGGAGTCGATCGAATTCTCGAGACGGTCGGCGCGAGCCTCCACTGGTACGGCAAGCGCCAGGCCCGTCCGTTACGGAAGATGGGGCACGTGACACTCTCGGGTCGCGACGAGGACGCATCCGTCGACGACCTGCTGGAGGTTGCACGCGACCTCGAAGAGGGCGTCACGTTCAGGACGAACTAAAGGGACGGACCGACGAGATACAGCCATGTCCGACAGCGTTGCGGATCTGATCGACCGCCTGCACGAGGAAGCGGCTCTGGACCACCCGGACGAAGAAACCCCTGACGTCGGAATCGTGATGGGGAGCGACTCCGACCTCGAGACGATGATGACCGGCGGAGAGCGCCGGGGCGCCTACGACGCCTTCGTGCATGAACTCGACTTCGCCGAGCAAACGAACTACCGGGATTCGCCCGACGAACGGTTCACGTTCGAGACGTACGTGACCTCCGCTCACCGAACGCCCGACTTAATGACGGCTTATGCCGACACGGCAGAGGAACGCGGTCTCGAAGTCATCATCGCCGGTGCCGGAGGAAAGTCGGCGGACCTCCCGAATATGACCGCATCGATCGCGTATCCGCTTCCGGTCATCGGCGTCCCCGTCCAGGAAAAATCCGTCGACAGCGTCATCGGAATGCCGACGGGCGCGCCCCTCGTCGCCGTCGATGCCGGCAAGTCGTTTAACGCGGCACTATCGGCTGCCCAAATTCTCGCCCGTCAGCACGACGCGATTCGCGACAGACTGGTCGAGTATCACGAAGAACTTCGGGAATCCGTCGGAACCGTTTCTCAGGAACTCCACGACGGCGGTACGCCGCTGTTTCAGGACCGGGGCTGATACTTCGACGTTCTCATACCGGCCTCGACGACGGACAGTGGTGAGATAGCCGTTTGTATAGCTACGGCCTGTTTACTCTGACTGATGTGGGATATTTGTCGATAGCAATCACCTGTGCTCTACGGCGTTCCGTCGGCCGCAAACGCTAGTAATACCGGATTACCGGTTCGTTCACCCGCCGCACAACTACAGATAGTCTTAGGTGATTATTCATCGGAGTTGGTGACGGCTGAAGTCGCCGCACGGCCCGTGATTTGCCGAAAAATAAAGAATCAACCCTTATGTGTGTGCGGTTTGAAGCCTCGAACGTTACCGAGATGAATGATTGGATCGCCATCGGGGCGCTGGCGCTCGTCGGGATGCTGATACCGCTCAGTATGATGGCGGTATCGTATCTCCTGCGACCCACCGTGCCCGAAACGAGCAAACGCGCCACCTACGAAAGTGGCGAGATTCCGACCGGCGGCACGCGCATCCGGTTTAACATCCAGTATTACATGGTTGCGCTTCTGTTCGTCGTTTTCGATATCGAGACCGTCCTGTTGTTCCCGTGGGCGGTCGTTTATCGCGATGCGCTCGCTGCGGATATCCCGCTCGTCCGCGCGCTCGGGCCGATGCTGTTGTTCGTCGGCATCCTGCTCGTCGGGCTTGCGTGGGCGTGGCGAAACGGCGCGGTACAGTGGGCACGGACGTCCCGCCAACTGGAGGCTGACTGATCATGAGTAGCGACCAACCACGCGAATCGATTCACGGCAGTACCGTACCATCGACGGACACTCGAGACTCGCGAATCGGTGAGGGTGCCGACGACCGCTTCAACTCCAAGCTTCGAGAGGCCTTCGGCTCCACCCCGTTCATCCTCACGAAGTTCGACAAGTTCATGAACTGGGTCCGCGGCAACTCGATGTTCATGCTGCAGTTCGGGATCGCATGCTGCAGCATCGAGATGATGCACACGTACGCGATCAAACACGACCTCGACCGCTTCGGGGCCGGCGTTCCCCGTGCCTCGCCCCGCCAGGCCGACGTCATGATCGTTCCGGGGACGATCGTTTCGAAGTTCGGCCCCCGCATGAAGCGGGTCTACGATCAGATGCCCGAACCCAAGTTCGTCGTCGGCATGGGTTCGTGCACCATTTCGGGCGGTCCCTTCCAGGAGGGATACAACGTCGTCAAGGGTGCCGAAGAGATCATTCCGATCGACATCCACGTCCCCGGATGCCCGCCGCGACCGGAAGCGCTCGTCTACGGGATCGCCAAACTGCAAGAGCGGATCCGAAACGGCGAGTCGACGCCCGTCGTCGTCAAACCGTACGAACTCGAGAAGTTCGGCGATCTGCCGAAAGACGAACTCGTCCAGAAACTCGCAGACGACATCGACGAAGACGACCTCGTCATGCGGTACAACTGGGCTGATTCGCCATGAGCACGGGGCTCGAGCAAAATCAGCGGCCGCCCGTCGACGTCACGGAGGACGAACTCGAAGCGATCGTCGGTGACCGCGCGCTCACGCGCGACGATCATCTGAACGCGCCCGGGTTCGTCATCCGACCGGACGACGTCCAGGACGTTCTCTCGGATCTTCGAGACGAAGCGGGGTTCGATCACCTCGCCTGTCTCACCGCCCAGGAGTACCCGGACCGGTACGAGTCGATCTACCATCTCCGAAAGTACGCCGATCCGACCCAGGAGGTTTCGATCGTCGTCCCGACGACGACCGACGATCCGGTCAGCGAGACGGCCGAACCGGTCTTCCGAACCGCGGACTGGCACGAGCGCGAAGCGTTCGACCTCGTCGGTATCGACTACGAGGGCCACCCGGACCCGCGCCGGATCTTGCTCCCCGAAACCTGGCAGGGGCATCCGCTTTCACGGGGCTACGATCAAGAAAAGCCCCAGCTCGTCACCCTCACGGAACATGCGAACCCGATCCAGCCGGATCACCACGACGACGAGTCGGACACGATGTTCCTGAACATCGGCCCACACCATCCGGCGACTCACGGTGTGCTCCACATCGAGACGGTTCTCGACGGCGAGACGGTAGTCGACGTCGACCCCGACATCGGCTATCTCCACCGCTGTGAGGAGCAGATGTGCCAGCAGGGGACCTATCGACACCAGATCATGCCCTATCCGGACCGCTGGGACTACGTCTCCGCCGGCCTGCTAAACGAGTGGGCCTACGCACGCGCGGCCGAGGACCTGGCCGACATCGACGTGCCCGACTACGCCCAGATCATCCGAACGATGGGTGCAGAACTCTGCCGGATCGCATCCCATATGCTCGCGCTGGCCACGTTCGCGCTCGACGTCTACGGTGACTTCACCGCTATTTTCCAGTATGGCATGCGCGACCGCGAAGTGGTACAGGACATTCTGGAGGATCTGACCGGCCAGCGGCTCATGTTCAACTACTTCCGGCTCGGCGGGGTCGCCTGGGACCTGCCAGAACCCCGTGAGGAATTCATCGAAAAGACCCGTGACTTCCTCGACGGCCTTCCAGCGAAGGTCGACGAGTACCACGACCTGTTGACCAGCAACGAAATCTTCCAAATCCGAACACACGGAACCGGCATCTTAGAACCCGAGACCGCCAAACAGTACGGCTGCACCGGTCCCGTCGCTCGCGGCTCCGGAATCGACTACGACCTCCGCCGCGACGACCCGTACGGCTACTACGAGAACCTCGAGTGGGACGTCGTCACCGGAGACGGCTGTGACAACTACAGTCGCGTCCTCGTTCGCATGCAGGAAGTCGAGGAATCCGCGAAGATCATCGAGCAGTGTCTCGACTTGCTCGAGGACTGGCCCGAAGACGAGCGGACGGTCCAGAGCAACGTGCCGCGGACGCTGAAACCGGACGCAGACACGGAGATCTACCGAAGCGTCGAAGCCGCGAAAGGTGAACTCGGGATCTATATCCGATCCGACGGAACGGACAAGCCGGGTCGCTTCAAGATCCGAAGCCCGTGTTTCCACAACCTCTCGGCACTACCCGAGATGTCCACGGGAGAGTACGTCCCGGATCTGATCGCGTCGCTCGGCAGTCTGGATATCGTGCTCGGGGAGGTGGACCGCTAGGATGACCGGACTGACACCCGTTCCGCTGCAAGACACCGTCTTGCTTCCGGAGCGACTCGGAGAGTTGACCGGGCTCGACCAGTTCGGATTTGCCGGTGAACTGGTTGCAGCATTTCTCGCGGCAGCGTTCGTCGGGACCCTGATGCTCGCGATGACTGGCGTTGCGGGGCCGTGGGCCAAGCGAAAGATCACGGCCGCGTTCACCGATCGGATCGCAGTCAACCGGCTCGGTCCGGCCGGAATCGGTATCATCGTCGCCGACGCTGTCAGGCTCTTGTCGAAGGAATTAATCGTTCCCGAGAACGCGGACCGACCGGCCTACGACCTCGCGCCGATCGTCGTCGCAGGGTCGGCACTGCTCGGATTCGCGGTTATACCGATGGGGAGCGGGATCCACCTCGCAGATCCCGAGGTCGGACTCGCGTACGTTTTCGCGGTTTCGGGTATCGCAAGTATCGGCCTGGTGATGGCCGGCTACGCGTCGTCTAACAAGTATTCGCTGATCGGGGGGCTTCGTGCTGTGGCACAGAACATCGCCTACGAGATTCCGCTGGTCGTTACCGGGATGTCGGTCGTAATCTTCGCCGGCACGCTGCAGATGGGTGAAATCGTCGCGGCACAACACGAGACGCTGATCGAGATCGCCGGCGTTTCGATACCGACGTGGTACGCGCTGGTCAACCCCTTCGCGTTCGTCCTGTTTCTCGTCGCGAACTTCGCGGAGGTCGGCCGCAATCCCTTCGATACACCGGAGGCACCGACAGAGATCGTCGCGGGCTACCAGACCGAGTACTCCTCGGTCTACTTCGTATTGATTTACCTCGGGGAGTTCCTCCACATCTTCCTCGGCGGTGCGATCATCGCGACGATATTCCTCGGCGGACCCGCCGGGCCGATCCTCCCGGGCATCGTCTGGTTCCTCATCAAAATCTGGGCGGTGTTCTTCGCGACGCAGTGGCTGCGCTCGGCGGTTCCCCGTGTGCGGATCGACCAACTGATCGAGATCGGCTGGAAGGGACTGCTCGTCCTCGCGTTCGCCAATCTCGTCTTGACCGCGGCGGTTGTGGGGCTGATAGCATGATCGGCATACTCAAATCGATGGCAACGACGATGAAGCACGCGCTAGACGGCTCTACCTTCACGGTGGAGTATCCGGAGACCGCACCCGACGTCTCGCCGCGATTCCGCGGCGTCCATAAGTTCAGCCAGGAGCGGTGTATCTGGTGTCGCCAGTGCGAGAACGTCTGTCCGAACGACACGATCCAGATCGTTATGGACGAGCAGCGAAACGGCGAACAGTACAACCTTCACATCGGACAGTGCATCTACTGCCGACTGTGCGAGGAAGTCTGTCCCGTCGACGCCATCTTGTTAACGGAGAACTTCGAGTTCACGGCTGACACGAAACACGATTTCGTGTACAACAAGGAGCAACTGAAGGCGGTACCGTGGTACAAGGACATCGATCCGCTCGCCTCCCGCGAACCGGACCGAGGTGCGTGGGTCGGCGAGGGTGACGGGGAGGTCGATTATCAGTAACGGGTCCGCCCGTCCCGCAAACGGGCACTACCAACAACTATGAACTACGAGCTGATCGCGTTCGCGCTGTTCGCGTTCGTCACGCTTTCCAGCGCGGTGGGTGTCGTACTCGTGCAGGATCCGTGGCATTCGGCGCTCCTGCTGGGTGTGGCGCTGCTGAGCGTGGCGGCCCACTACGTGATGCTGGCGGCCGAATTCGTCGCCATGATGCAGGTCCTCGTCTACGTTGGCGGGGTTCTCGTGCTCATCACGTTCGCCGTTATGCTGACCCAGCGCGACGAATCCGACGCCGACGCAGACGAGGTGGTACAGGCATGACGACCGGCCCGAAACTCCGACTCGGCCGGACGCTCGTTCCGGGATTGCTCGCCGTCGGTCTGTTCGGTGTGATGGCACTCATCACGCTGAACACGACGTTCGAGCCGATGACCGCGGCCGCGGGAGCGGGCTTCCCGGACGGCGTCTCGATCACGGCCGAACTCGGCTACGCGCTGTTCGGCTTCCACGAACTGCAGCAGATCGGCGGCACAGAACCGTTCCTCGCCGCCGTCTTGCTCGTCGCCGTCGCACTCGACGCCGCACTCGACGCGTCGCTCGTTCTCGCCAAACGCGAGGAAGGTGGCGAACCCGTCGCTGCACTCTCGAGCACCGGTGAGGCCTCGAGCAGCGAGGGATCGACGCCGACCGTCGCGGACGGCGGAACGAAATCCAACGACGGCAGCGACACCGGGTCCGCGGACGCCGGAGGTGAGTTCCGATGACCGTCGACGTGCAGTATTACGTGCTGCTGTCGATGGCGGTGTTCTGTATCGGACTGTTCGGTTTGCTAACGCGTCGCAACGCACTGTTGTTCCTGATGTCCGTCGAACTGATGTTGAACGCGGCAAACATCAACCTGATCGCGTTCGCGTTCTATCACGGTAACCTGACGGGGCAGTTGTTCGCGCTGTTTACGATGGCGCTGGCTGCCGCGGAGGTGGCCGTCGGACTCGGGATCATTCTAGTGCTGTACCGTAACTTCCGTGACGTCGACGTCACGGTTCCAACGACGATGAGGTGGTAAGATGGCTGCAACAGCAACAGGACCGTTTGGATTCGCACCGGCGATCGCAGTGCTCCCGCTCGTGGCCTTCGCGGTCACGCTTCTCTTCGGCACGTACCTGCCGAAGAAGGGCGCGATTCCGGGGATCGTCGCGACGGCAGGGTCGCTCCTGATTTCGCTTGTGATGTTCGCGGCCGTCGCGGGCGGCAACGCACACCACACGACGTTATACGAGTGGACCGCCGGCACTGCCGCCAGCGAAACGGGTGTCGACAGTGTCGCGTTCTCGTTTGGGGTCCTGATCGATCCCCTATCGGCGCTCATGCTGGTGATCGTCTCGCTCGTCGCCTTGCTCGTCCACGTTTTCAGCCTCGGATACATGAACGCCGAGGGTGAAACGGGGCTGCCGCGGTACTACGCCGAACTCGGCCTCTTTACGTTCAGCATGCTCGCGTTCGTCTTCGCGGACAACCTGTTGATGGCGTTCATGTTCTTCGAACTCGTCGGGCTTTGTTCGTACCTGCTGATCGGGTTCTGGTTCCGCACCGAATCGGCCCCGTCGGCCGCCAAGAAGGCGTTTCTTGTAACCCGGTTCGGCGATTACTTCTTCCTGATCGGGGTCGTCGCCATCGCGGCGACGTTCGGCACAGTCGGCTTCGCCGGCGAGGAATCGTTCGTGACCGCCGCCGGAACGGCCATCGACGACGGCATGACGCTGTTCGGATTCGACGCCCAGACGTGGGTGACGATCACCGGGCTTCTCGTCCTCGGCGGGGTCTTGGGCAAGTCCGCGCAGTTCCCCTTCCACACGTGGCTGCCCGACGCTATGGAAGGCCCGACGACCGTTTCGGCGCTCATCCACGCAGCGACGATGGTGGCGGCCGGCGTCTACCTGGTCGCACGAATGTTCGGCTACTACGCGCTGTCGCCGACCGCACTGGCGATCATCGCCTTCGTGGGGGGCTTTACCGCGCTCTTTGCCGCTTCGATGGCCGTCGTCAAAGACGACATCAAGCAGGTGCTGGCGTACTCGACGATCAGCCAGTACGGCTACATGATGCTCGGTCTCGGCGTCGGCGGCTACGTCGCCGGGGTCTTCCACCTCATGAACCACGCCTTCTTCAAGGCGCTATTGTTCCTCGGCGCTGGTGCCGTCATCATCCTCATGCACCACGAACAGGACATGTGGGAGATGGGCGGCCTGAAGGACAAAGCGCCGGTCACGTACTACACGTTTCTCGCAGGGGCACTCGCGCTCGCGGGGATCGTCCCCTTCGCCGGCTTCTGGTCGAAAGACGAGGTCCTGTTTGACGCCCTCGCGGTCGGGTTGGAGCAACCCGTCATCCTCGCGGCCTACGCGATGGGACTGATCGCGGTGTTTTTCACCGGCTTCTACACCTTCCGGATGGTCTTCCTGACCTTCCACGGCGACCCCCGGACGGAAACGGCCGAAGATCCGCACCCGGTCGGTCTCTCGATCAAGGTGCCGCTAGTCGTCCTCGGACTCCTCGCGACGGTCGCCGGGTTCGTCAACCTCGCCCCCGTCGCCGAATTGCTCCACGCAGACATCACGTTCCTCGAGTTCTGGCTCGACGGCGAGTACGGCTACGTCGAGGGACTGACCTACCACGAGTACCACGAGACGGTGGCCTTCGAGGAGGGCGCGATCGGGTCCGCAACCACGACCATGCTGCTCAGTGCGGGCCTGTCGCTCGGGTTGGCGCTGGCCGGCGCGTTCGCGGCTCACACGCTGTACAACGTGCCCGAACCGTCCCGCCACACCGAAAAGCTCGGCGGTGCGTACCACGTCCTGCGGAGTAACTACTATCAGGACGAGTATCAGGTGTGGCTCGCAGAGGGACTGACGCTCCCGCTTTCTCGAGCCGCGGATCGGTTCGACCAGACCGTCGTCGACGGGGTCGTCAACGGGACGTCGACGATCAGCCTCTTCGGTAGTAACTGGATGAAACGACTGCAAACCGGTATCGTGACTAACTACGCGGCGTTGCTAGTGGCGGGATTCATCGGCTTGCTGTTGATTCTCGGCGCTCTCGGAGGGTGGTTCGTATGATGATCGAAATACTGATCGCGGTGACACTGGTGGGCGCGCTGGTAACGTTCGTCGCGCCAAATCGAATCGCTGGCAAACTGGCCTTTGCGATTAGCCTCGTTCCGGCGGCGCTGAGCCTCTGGCTGTTCGCCGCCTTCGACGGCAGCGGCAACGCCTTGCTCGACGGCGAGTTGGCGTTCGAATCGCGGGTACCGTGGATCGAACTCGGTGACTACACGATCTCGTGGTTCGTCGGTCTGGACGGGATTAGCCTCCCGCTGGTGGTCCTGACGACGATCCTCTGTACGCTAGCGATCGTCAGCTCGTGGACGCCGATCGACGAGCGCGAGTCGCAGTTCTACGGTCTCATCCTGTTCATCGAAGCCAACCTGATCGGCGTCTTTACCGCGCTCGATTTCTTCCTCTGGTTCGTCTTCTGGGAGGCTGTCCTGATCCCGATGTACCTGTTGATCGGCATCTGGGGCGGCCCGCGCAGAAAGTACGCCGCGATCAAGTTCTTCGTCTACACGAACGTGGCATCGCTCGTGATGTTCGGCGCGTTCATCGCGCTGGTCTTCGGCCTCGGCGACGTCACGTCCTTTGCGCTGCCGGAAATCACGACGGCGATGCTCGAGGGCGGTCCCGACGGCCTCTTTGGCCTCAGCGGGACGGCGTTCGCGTCCGCGGTCTTCGTCGCGATGTTCCTCGGCTTCGCGGTGAAGGTACCCGTCGTTCCGTTCCACACGTGGTTGCCGGACGCCCACGTCGAAGCGCCGACGCCGGCCTCGGTGTTGCTCGCGGGCGTCTTGCTGAAGATGGGAACCTACGCCCTATTGCGGTTTAACTTCACGATGTTCCCCGAGCAGGTCGAGGCATACGCGATTCCGATCGCAGCGATCGCCGTCATCAGCGTCATCTACGGCGCGATGCTGGCGCTCGCCCAGACTGACCTGAAGCGGATCGTCGCTTACTCGTCAGTTTCGTCGATGGGCTACGTCATCCTCGGACTCGTCGCCTACACCCAGTTCGGCGTCGGTGGCGCGACGTTCCAGATGGTCTCCCACGGCCTCATTTCGGGGCTGATGTTCATGGCCGTCGGCGTCATCTACAACGCTACCCACACACGGATGGTCACTGACATGTCCGGGCTGGCCGACCGGATGCCGATCGCGGTGGGGGTGCTGGTCGCCGGCGCGTTCGGTTACATGGGACTCCCGCTTATGAGCGGATTCGCCGCGGAATACTTCATCTTCTTCGGCGCGTTCGGCTCCGACCTGCTCGAGTACTCGCCGTTGTTTACCGGGCTGGCCATGTTTGGCATCGTCATCGTCGCGGGCTACCTGCTGTTTGCGATGCAGCGGACGGTGTTCGGACCGTATCGACTCGAGACCGACTACGACGTGGGCCGTGCACCCGTCCACGACGTCGCGTCGATGGTCGTGTTACTGGGACTGATCATCGTCCTCGGAGTGGCCCCGGACCTGATATTCGACATGATAACCGACGCAGTCGATCCGATTCTCCAGGGAGGTGACCTCTGATGGCGTTCGTACAACTCCCCGAGTGGGCAGCACTTGCACCGGCACTGATCCTGGCGGGAACGGCGCTCGTCTTGTTCCTGCTAGACAGCATCAACCCGTACTCGACGAATCGAACGCTGCTCGCCGGCACCGCCGTCGTCGGCTCGCTTTCGTCGCTGGCCGTCGCCGTCTGGTTTACCGCCGCCGGCGTCGGCGCGACGGGAATTGAAAACTACGGCGTCATCGAGATCATGGGCGACCAGTTCGTCGTCGACCAACTGGCCCTGTACTTCATGAGCATTATCGCGGTCGTCACCGCCCTCGTTACGGTCGCGAGTCACGACTACTTGCGCGATCACACCTACCAGGCCGAGTACTACTCGCTGGTGATCCTCGCGGCGACGGGCATGTCGATGATGGCCGCGGCCAACAGCCTCGTGACCATCTTCATCGCCCTCGAGCTGACGAGCCTGCCATCGTACGCGCTGGTCGCGATCCTGAAGGACAACCGGGGCAGCGTCGAAGCCGGGCTAAAGTACTTCCTGATCGGGGCGCTGTCCTCGGCGATTTTCGTCTACGGGGTCAGCCTCGTCTACGGCGCGACCGGTTCACTGCAGCTCGATGCCGTCGCGTCCGGTCTCGGCAACGCAGGCGAGATGGGCGGTCTGCTCGGGTTGGGAATCCTGATGCTGATCGGCGGGATCGCGTTCAAGACTGCGAGCGTCCCCTTCCACTTCTGGGCTCCGGAGGCCTACGAAGGCGCACCGGCACCGATCTCAGCATTCCTCTCGTCGGCCTCGAAAGCCGCCGGTTTCGTGCTCGCGTTCCGTGTGTTCACGACGGCGTTCCCGCTCGAGGCGACGACGGACGTCATCGGCGTCGAGTGGACGTGGGCGTTCGTGATTCTCGCGATCGTCACGATGACGGTCGGGAACTTCGCGGCGGCGACCCAGGAGAACGTAAAGCGGATGCTCGCGTACTCCTCGATCGGCCACGCCGGGTACGTACTGATCGGGCTGGCGGGCCTCTCGACCGGAGCAGCCGATTTCGTCATGGGCGCGGCTATGATGCACCTGCTGGTCTACGGCTTCATGAACACGGGTGCGTTCCTGTTCGTGGCGCTGGCAGAGTACTGGGGCGTCGGTCGAACGTTCGAAGATTACAACGGTCTCGCCAAACAGGCGCCGGTCGCCTGCGCCGCGATGGCCGTCTTCATGTTCAGCCTCGCGGGCATTCCCCTCTTCGGCGGCTTCTGGAGCAAGTACCTGCTGTACACCGCGACGATCGAGGCAGCCGCCGATAATGCGGTACTGCTCGTCGTCGCCGCTTCGCTCGTCGTCAATAGCGCGCTCTCGCTGTTCTACTACTCGCGGCTGGTCAAGGCGCTCTGGATCGAGGACCCGGTCATCGACCGAGATCGACTCGCCCAGCCGACTGGTCTCTACGCAGCGGTAATCGTAGCCGCCGTCATGACGGTCCTCATCCTACCGGCGTTCGATCCGATCGCCAACGCCGCACTCGAGGCGGCAGCCGCCGTCATCGCCTGAGGAGACCCGGTACCTTTTACCCGTCGCGGTCGCAACCCGCGATACATGGTTTTTCGGCTCGTGCTCGGTTGCGGGACTATCTGTTGGCAGATCACGGAGGAGTTATCCGAGCGCGACGGCGGGCGGTTACTCGTAATTACCGACGATGAGAGCGTCGTCGAAACGTTGCGCGACGAGAGCGTCCCGGCCCGACGCGCCGACCCGACCGACCACGCTACCATCGCGACCATCGACCCGCCGGACGTGATTTTCGTCGCCGGTGATCGCACCGACGTCAACCGAGCCACGCTCGAGACTGCGCGTGATCGCTTTCCCGACGCGTCGATCGTGGCCTACATGGGCGGGAACGCGACGCAAGCTGATCGCGATGCGTTCGAGGAACTCGCCGACCACACTGTCGATCCGACGGACGCCATGGCGGGTCGGGTGCTTGAGCAAACGACGCGACCAGCGGCCGAAACCGCGATCGAACTCCGGGAACGGCTGTCGGCGATCGACGGCCGGCTTGCAGTCGTGACACACGATAACCCGGACCCGGATGCAATCGCCAGCGCGGTCGCACTGGTCGACATCGCCGAGTCGGTCGGCCTCAGCGCCGACGCCTGCTATTTCGGCGACATCTCTCACCAGGAAAACCGGGCGATGGTCAATCTACTCGATCTCGATCTTCGGAATATGGGGCGTGACGATCCGCTCGACGAGTACGCAGCCGTCGCACTGGTAGACCACTCCCGACCCGGAGTCAACGACCAGCTCCCGGAGGACCGCCACGTCGACATCGTCATTGACCACCACCCTCCTCGCGGTCCGGTTCCGGGAGAATTCGTCGATCTGCGCCAGCAGGCGGGTGCGACCAGCACCGTCCTTACCGAGTACGTCGACCGATTCGGCCTCGCGTTCCATCCGGCGACCGCAACGGCGTTGCTGTACGGCATCCGGGTCGATACGAACGACTTTACACGGGAAGTTTCGCCCGCGGATTTCGAGGCTGCGTCGCTGCTGTGGCCCCACGTCGACACCTCGATCTTGCGCCAGATCGAACACCCTTCACTCGAGGGAGAGACCCTCGAGACGATCGCGCAGGCGATCAAAAACCGGATGCAGCGCGGTTCGGTAGCAGTTGCCAGCGTCGGCCGGGTCGGCGACCGCGACGCGTTGCCACAGGCCGCCGATCAGTTGCTCGCGATGGAGGGCGTCGAGACCACGCTCGTGTTCGGGTTTAACGACGAGATGGTATACCTGTCGGCCCGGTCGCGGGCCGCTGACGTGGACCTCGGGGAGACCCTCCGGGATGCGTTCGACCGGATCGGCAGCGCCGGCGGTCACGCCGACATGGCCGGTGCACAACTCGAAATCGGTATCCTTGGCAGCGCGGACGACGAAGAAGAGGTCGAGTCGATCGTCAGCGTCGTCGAGGAGGTCATAACGAATCGGTTCTTCGAGGCGATCGAGACGCGGCCGGGGGCGCAGATCGGGTCATATACACAGACGAGCGAGTGGCTCTTCACTCAACGTGGTGGGGAAGACGACAGCGAATCAGTCTAAGTTCCGTGACGCTGGGGGCTAGCGTGGTGTCTTACGGAGGCTGTGGTCATAACAGTACTTTTGCGCGCGGCAGTCATACGGTGACGCATGGAGGTCGTATCGGACCGGACGAAGCCCCGGGTCAAAGACTACATGACGCGCGACGTAGCGACGGTCTCACCGGACGAAACCGTCGGTGATGTGGCGATGCGCATCGCCGAAAGCGAAGAGCACAGTGGCTTTCCTGTCACCGATCGACGCCGCGTCGAGGGCTTCGTCAGCGCCCGTGACCTGCTACTCGCCGACGATGGTGATCCGATCTTCAAGGTCATGGCGACTGATCTATTGGTCGCCCACCCCGACATGAAAGTAAACGACGCTGCGCGGGTCATCCTGCGATCGGGGATTCAGAAGCTTCCCGTCGTCGACGACGCGGGAAATCTCGTCGGAATAATTTCCAACGCCGACGTCATCCGCAGTCAGATCGAACGCGCAACCCCGGAGAAGGTCGGCAAGCTAATGCGAACCCTAGAGCAGATTCACGAGATCGATCTTCGCGAGGGACGCCGGACCGTCCCGCTCGAGGAACTTACCCCGACACAGGGGCGGGTGTACGCGGACGAACTCGAGGGACGGCGATACGAACTCGAGCGCGGGCTAGCCGAGCCGCTGGTGGTTATCGACAATGACGGGACGCTTCTCCTTGCGGACGGCCACCACCGCGTTCTCGCGGCAGATAGATTGGGGATCGACGAGATGGACGCCTACGTCATCGTCGTCGATCACGAAGTCGATCTCGGCATGGCTCGTACTGCAGCGAAAGAAGACCTCGAGCAGATCGACGATATCGAAGTCGTCGATTACGCGCGCCACCCGCTGGTTCAGACGACGAAGCGGCTTCAGTCCGACGGCGGCGACGAGGATGAGGACGCTGCGTAGACACGGCGACTCGGCCGATCCAGTCACGTGCACCCGCGGTCTTCGATAGTGGACCGGCAGGGACGACGACCGCCGGCGTTCAGGTCAGTTTCGTCTCTGTGGCTGCTCTCGCTTGAGAGGGTGCCGGTTTCGGTTACACCGCATCATCGTCGAACCGCGACAGAATCTGGACGACGTACCCGAGCGCCACCAGGAAAGACCCCATCGCGACGGCTCCGTAGACGGCGAGTGTGAGCGGCGAGATGGGAGCCGTGATCACCAACAGGGAAATTTCGTCGACGCTACGGAAATTCGGCAACGTCGCCCCCAGAAGCGCCCCGAAGGCGGCCGTCGCGACGATGAGTGCGAGGCCGAGACTGGCGACGGTGGTTCGGCCGCCGATCGTCCGATCACCGACCACGGTTCCCCCAGCCACGTTTCGGACGTGGATTTTTCCGCGCAGGCGGTGACGGGGCAGGTATGCAGGAGAAGGAATTGTTCTTGCTCCTCCTCGTCGGAATAGCGGCCCTCATGGCGGTGACCGGGTTCGTCCTCATCGTCAACTGATCCGACGAGATTCCCCAGCGAACGGTCATCGGAACTCGGATACGTCGTAACGCGTGCGGTCGTCGGTTTCGATCGCTCGAGCCGCGATGTAGGTCGCGATCGCGAGCAAGAGCATCGTCGACAGTAAAATGGTAAACTGGAGTGTCGACTGCAGCGGATCGAAGCCCCAGGGGTTGAACGCGGCGAAGACCGCGACGAAGAACGCGATGATCGCGAACGGTATCAGGTTGACCGCAAGGTCGAGTGCGATTTCGGTGTCGAATGCACGTCGGCTCATTGATAGGGATACTTGATTGATGGCTGTTTTCGGGCGCTCGGGACGGCACGCGATCCAATTCGTCGTTCGTGCCCGCACCTGGGTCGGATGGGACCATTGAAACTCATCGTATCCGAACGATCCCCGCGCCCAGGATCGTAAGGAAGCCGGCGACGACGAGCGCGATGCCGCGACTGGCCAGACCTGAGAGGGGCTCCAGCGGGGCGATCGAAAGCGTCCCGGTTCCCTGGGCAGCGAGCACGGCGCCGACGAACACGAACACCCCGCCGAACGTTGCCGCGAACTCTGCGGGGCGCTCGACGTACGCTGCGTCAGAGAGGATGCCGGCGACGCTCGCGGCGAAGACGACGAGTCCGCCGACGGCGATGGGACCGAAGTCGACGACGATACCGACCTCCGAGGCCGCGAGTCCGAGAGCCACGAGCATTGGCCACGGTCTCGCGGCGTCGGTCCGCTCGCCCGGTGTCGAGTGATCGGCCATAGCGGTCCTTCTACGTCGAGGGCGTAGTATCTGGCCCCACAGATCGGGTCCCGTGACAGTCACGAGCTATGACCGGTGACTCGAATTGGGAACGACGGTCCGCCAGCGACGGAAGGGTCTTCGTCGTTCCACGACTACGAGGAGTATGATTTCGATAGATCACCCGCTCGGCGTTCCGGGTCCGCTCTCCGACGTTCCCTCACCAACTTGTGGTACCGCATGTCGCTCGACAGCTCGAGGAACGGCGCTCGAAGGGTATCGTCCCCGCCCGACCCACCGTCGGGTGCTGTCGCGACTTCCGGAAGCCGGAGGCAGCCGATAATGGCGGAACCGATCCCCGAAAACTTCGATTCGACGAACCCCGACGAGCGCAACGTCGCGACCGCGGCGGCGACCGATCAGGAAGAGTTCCTCTCGCTGTTGCCCCACTACTACCGCGGCGAGATGTCACAGTCGGGAAACCTCCTCTCCCGACTCGACCTCACCACAGACTGGGCCATCGTCACGGTCACGGCCGTTCTGGCGCTCGCCTTCCAGGGTGGCGACGCCTCCGCATACCTGCTGTTGATCGGAATCGTCGGCGTCTCGCTGTTTCTCCTGTTCGACGTCCGGCGGTACCGAGCCTACGACGCGAGTCGTGCCAGGATTCGACTCCTTGAGGAAAACTTGTTCGCGAACGCGCTCGAACCGACCGGCACGCGGCTCGAGAACTGGCGCGCGGAGCTCGGCAATGACCTCCGAGCGCCGACAATTAAAGTATCCTACTGGGAGGCCCTTTCGCGTCGATTGCAACGCATTTACTACCCGCTCTACTTGCTGTTGGGGGTCGCGTGGCTGTTTCGAATCACGCTCTACGAGCCCGGAGAGACGTGGACGAAGACCGCTTCCGTCCCCGGTATTTCGGGGGCGATCGTCGCGGTCGTCGTCGTCGCGTTCTTCCTCGTCGTGACCGTAATCACCCTCTGGCCACTCCAGCGAGAGGCGAAAGGCGAGTTCCACGGGGACGAATCCGGGAGGTGGAAGCAGTGAGATCAGCTCGCGACGGATCGATCGTTACACGTCGCGCTCGATGACGAACTCCGTGAACTCCTCTAGCTTGCGAGTCGTCTCGTCGTCGAAATCCAGCCCGTCGATGGCCGCACGCGCCTCCGCGGCCAGTTCCAGCGCCCGCTCGCGGGCGTAATCGATGCTGCCCGCATCTTCGAGAATCTCGAGGGCCTCGAGGATCTCGTCGTCGGTGTTGTTGTCGGATTCGAGAATCTCCTGAAGTCGCCGCGCACGGTCGGGTTCGCTTTTCTGTAGCGCGTGAATGACAAGCAGAGTCTTCTTGCCTTCGAGGATGTCATTGCCGAACTCCTTGCCGAATTCGCCGGCCTGTCCCAACGAATGCTCGACGTCAAGGATGTCGTCGCCGATCTGGAAGGCGACCGCGGTCAGTTCCGCGTATTCGGCGACGGCTCGCTCGACCTCGGAAGGCTGGTCGGTGATAATCGCGGCCAGTCGAGCAACGATCCGGCCGAGACAGCCGGTTTTGCACGCACACATTTCGAGGTACTCGTCGATGCCGATCCGGACCTGGCGCTCGTTGTGCCAGCAGATGTCCATCCCCTGGCCGAGGTGGGTCCGGTTGAGTTCGTGCATGAGCATCTCGTAGGCGGCCAGTCGTCGATCGGCCGGGAGGTCGGCGGGATTTCGGGTGAGGATCTTCAGGGGGAGAAAGTACATCGCATTGCCGGCGTTGAGCGCGACATCGCGGCCGTAGATGCGGTGCAACGCCGGTTCGCCCCGTCGGATCGTGGCACCGTCTTCGACGTCGTCGACGATGATTGTTCCGTTGTGCAGAATTTCCGGAATACAGGCATAGGGTAAGTATTCGGTGGGATCCTCGCCAAAGCCCTCCACGAAGACGAGAAAGAGTATCGCACGCCACCGTTTCCCGCCACGATCGAGCAGGTCCCACAGCGGCGTCGCTAACGCATGCTGGATACCGTCGGGATCGTACGCGTAGGTCGGAGAACCGAAGAAGGACTCGAGGTAGTCGGCGTCGATATCGCGTGGAATCAGGGTGGCGATCGCCTCGTCGATCGCCGGCTGCCAGTCGGCAAGCGTCTCCCGCATATCCGTGACGAGTTGGAGCGGCGTAAAAAAGATTCGTAGTTTATCTTGCCAATGAACAGTGATAATACCACTCATACAGGCGACATCCGACTCGAGCAGGCGATACAATTACACGATCGTATCGTGACGAGTCCGCCATGTCCGACTGGATCGGATCCGTCTTCGAAAGCGACGCGGGCTGGACCCACCTCGAACGACTGGTCGACCTCGATAACCGGATGGCCGGCAGCGAGGGTGAGCGCGAGGCTGCCGAATTGACACGGGATGCACTCGCCGACGCCGGATTACGAAACCCCCGCCTCGAACCCTTCGAGATACAGGGGTGGACGCGCGGTGACAGCGCGATCACGGCCGGTGAGACGACGCAGGACTGCATCGCTCTGCCGCGCAGTCCGTCGGAACGCGTCATTGCACCGCTGGTCGATCTCGGCTATGGCCTCCCCGAAGACTTCGAGGAGACCGACGTTGCAAACGCGATCGTCATGGTCCGTAGCGACGTCCCGAACTACTCCGACCGATACATCCATCGTCGAGAAAAGTACCATCACGCCGTCGAACACGGTGCAGTGGGCTTTCTCTACCGGAATCACGTCGAGGGCTGTCTTCCGCCGACAGGAAGCGTCGGCTGGAACGAGGACCCGATCGGTCCGATCCCCGCCCTCGGTGTCTCGAAAGAGGTCGGTGCCCGTCTGGCCCGCCGATTCGACGGTGAATCGATCACGATCTCCGTCGAGGCCGACATTCACCCCGCTGAAAGTTACAACGTCCGCGCCGAAATCGGGCCGGATACGGACGAGCGCGTTCTCGTGACGAGCCACGTCGACGCTCACGATATATCTGAGGGAGCGATGGACAACGGTGCTGGAACCGCGATGGTGGTCGAGATCGCGACTGCGCTGGCGGAGCGCGAAGACGACCTCGAGACCTGCGTCGAGTTCGTCGCCTTCGGCGCGGAAGAGGTCGGACTTCTCGGATCGACGCGCTACGCCGAGAAAGCCGACCGCGATGCGATCAAGGCGGTGATCAACAACGACGGCGTCGTCCGCGATCGGACGCTCTCGATCGTTACGCACGGATTCGACGCGCTCGAGGAAACCGCAACCGACGTTGGGGACCGGTACGGTCACCCGATCGGAACGGTGCCAAAAGTCGGCCCCCACAGCGATCACTGGTCGTTCACCAGGTGGGGTGTGCCCGGGTGTCACGTCAAATCGAAGTCCGACAACGCCGGCCGCGGCTGGGGTCACACCGTCGCGGATACCATCGATAAGCTCGAGCGCCGCAATCTGTCCGAACAGGCGATTCTCCTGACCGCGTACGTCGTCGAACTCGCCCGCCACGGGGTGACGGTCGAGCACAGGGACCCCGCCGACATCGCGGCAGATCTCGAATCACAGGGACTCGCCGAAGGAATGCGTACGACGGGCGACTGGCCCTACGACGAGTAGGAGGACGAATCCGGGAGACCGTTAGACGGCGTCCGGTCGACGGGCGACAACCGTACGCTTTTGAGCGGGCCGCGTGAAATGACCGGCATGGACGTCGCGTGGAGTGCAGACGAGGAGCCCGTTGTCGGCGTCGTCGACCGCGGGAGAGACGCAGGCGATGCCGTCCAGATCGACGATTCCCTCGAATCGACGCTTACAGACGCGACGATCGTTCGTGGCAGCCGAAACGAGGTCCTCGCTGCCGGGTCGTCGGTACTCGTAATAGCCGGCGAAGAGGGGGTATCGGCCGCTGCACGTGCTGGCGTCGAGACGCCAGTTCTCCCGGTCGGCTCTATCACGGGCATCGAGTCGGTCGATCGTGATCGGGTGTCCGACGCTCTCAGAGAAGTGCTCGATGGACACGCCATCCGCCGCACTCGACCCGTTCTGAGCGTCACGCGTACCGCCGGGCCGAAAACTGAACGCGGGACCGAGAGCGACGACGGCAGCGGCTGCGAGCGAGCGCTATTTGACGTCACACTCGTCACCGATGAACCGGCTCGAATCTCGGAATACGGCGTTCACAGTCGGGGATCGTCCGTCGCGACCTTCCGCGCTGATGGCGTCGTGGCGGCGACCCCGGCCGGAAGCCACGGCTACGCGAGCGACATCGATGCTCCACAGCTCTCAACGGCCATCGACGCGCTCACGGTCGCCCCGATCGGCCCGTTCATCACCCAGACTCGTCGGTGGGTGCTGCCTGAGGACGACCTCGCATTGACGATCGAACGCGAGGAAGGTGACGTCACTCTCGTCGTCGACGGCCATGCGGTCGGTGCAGTCAGCGTCGACTCCCGTGTGACCGTCGCGGCGACCGGAACGCTCCCGACGCTGGTCGTTCCAGACGAGGGACACGAGGAGCGGTAATCGAGATCGGCTCGAGACTGAAACACTGCGAGACGAACGGGATGCGACCGAAAATCAGTAGTTGATTCGCTCAACTGTTGTACGGCTCTTCGTCCCGGTGATTGTCCGGATTCGTGTTCTCGAGTGCGTCGTCTTCCCGGTCGACGGATTTGTGTTCGATGTCCTGTCGTCGCTGTTCTTCATCCTGTCGCTCGCGGGCCTCCTTTTCCTCCTCGGTGAGTCCCTCCTCGTCTTCTGCCTCCGCTGGATCGGTTTTCTCTTTTGCGAGTTCGACGTCTCGCCCGTGTTCTTCTTTCCCGGTGTTGTCACGCTGATCTGTGTCGTCGGACATTGTTCTCCGGCCGTGACTAACCGAGATCAGTGAAAAGGCATTGGGCTTGCGAAGGTCGGGACGTCGAGTGAAGAGAGGGGGTGAGTCGAAGAAGGAAGCGTGCTCGCAACGGGTTCCAGTTACCAGGAATTTCCAGAGGCGAGGTCGATCTCGCTGTCACCGCGTTCCGAGGGACAGATGTCCGCGAGAACGCAGTCGGAACAGTCGGGTGATCTCGCCGTACAGACCGCTCGCCCGTGATCGATACAGAGGTGGGTGAACTGTTGCCAGTGCACTTCGGGAACGATCTCCATCAATTCCGCTTCGATTCGTTCGGGCCGTTCCGCTTCAGTCAGCCCAAGCCGACGCGAGAGCCGCTGGACGTGTGTGTCGACGACGATTCCCTCGACGACGTCGTGTCCGTGCTGGAGGACGACGTTCGCCGTCTTTCGACCGACGCCCGAGAGTTCCGTCAATTCGTCCATCGTATCCGGAACCTCGCCATCGTGTTCCTCGACGATCGTCTCACAGGCGCTGCGGATATACTTCGCCTTGTTGTTGTAGTAGGTGATCGAATTCAGGGCCTCCGCCAGTTCCTCCTGTGACGCGTTGGCGTACTCTTCCGGGCCATCGTACGTCTTGAAGAGGTCCTTCGTCTCCTCGTTGACCCGCTCGTCCGTACACTGGGCTGAGAGGATTACCGCAATCAGCAACTCGAGTCGGCTCGAGTATCGTAGCGAGATCGTCGAATCCGGATACGTATCCTCGAGGCGGTCGACGATCTCTTCGGCCTGTTCGGCGCGGCTCTCGAGGGAAGTTCCCATGGAAACCCGTTGCGAGACCGTACATTTGAGCCGTTCGATTCGAGTCGGTACTCCGCGTTCGCCGCGTGCGTATCGACACAGAATTCGTATTTAGGGACACTATTATTATCTATGGCACTAGTAGTATGAAAAACGAGACGTCGGGATGGAGGTTCGACAATGACGGGGGACAACGAACAAACACAGTTTGAGAGGCGGGGAAACGAACGGCCGACTGGAATCCTGGACGTACTACTGGCCGAACTCGAGGCCGACGACGGGGAACGCGCCGCGGCCTTACGATGGACGCTCGATGTCGAGGAAAACGGCACCGAAGAGAAACTCGAAACCCTCCAGAACGAGTTGATGTCGCTCCGGTCCGAGGTCAATCAGCTATCGGCGGCCGGTTCGGAGCGACAGTCGGTGATCGAAAACCAGATCAAGCCCAGATTTCTCACCCTCGAGCGTCGCTTGAGTGAACTCGACGACGAACTGACGAGCGTCCGGGCCGAAATGCGCGGTCTTCGATCGGAGTTTACCGACATACGAAATTCCCTCGAGAACATAGAGGCCAATGGTGGCAGCTCGGCCGACGTCGACGCCGTTGCGGCGGAACTGAACGAACTCGAGCAAACGGTCGCCGACGCCTTTCAGTCTGTTACGTCGAATCTCGAGAACGATCTCGAATCGCTGCAAGCGACGTACGAGGCGGATATCGACGCACTGAGGCGGCGACTGCGCGCACTGGAAGTGGAATCCCGGACCGGCAAATCCAGCCAGACGGGAGCCGAACAGAACGCCGACGATAACTATCGGCGCTACTGAACGAAGCGATAGGCTCGTTCGCGGTACGGACTGTGCGATCAATTTGGCTGGATTCAGCCTCGAGCCGCCCCGTCTGTCCGGGAACCCACGTCCGGTCGTCACGCTTCCTCACGGGTTGCGCCATCGCGGCGGAACTGTTGATGAGATGCCGTGAACTTTAAGCGGTCATCATCCACCTATCTGGGTATGAAAGCCACGGCCATGGCCCACCCCATCCAGGGGCTAGTCAAATATCACGGAATGCGCGACGAAATAGAGCGGTTTCCGTATCACGACAGCATCAGCGTCTGTACGGCACCCAGCCATACGAGGACGACCGTCGAGTTCTCGATGGACTACGAGGACGATACGTACGTCGTCGATGGCGAAGAGCTCGAAGGGCGCGCGTACGAACGGGTGGAGGCCGTCGTCGAGAAAGCGCGCTCCATGTCCGACGCCGCCCACACAGTGTATCCACTCCGCCTCGAGAGCGAGAACAGTTTTCCGTCGAACGTCGGCCTCGGCTCGTCTTCGTCGGGATTCGCGGCCGCGGCGATGGCACTAGCGGAAGCGGCCGAACTCGACGCCTCGAAGCAGGAAATATCGGCGATCGCTCGCGTCGGATCGGCCTCTGCGGCGCGTGCTGTCACCGGCGCATTCTCTCAGCTTCACACCGGGTTGAACGACGAGGACTGTCGCTCCCAACGAATTCCGTCGAACCTGCACGAGAATATGAAGATCATCGTCGGTCTCGTTCCCTACCACAAGGAAACCGAAGACGCCCACCGCGAGGCCGCCGACAGCCACATGTTCCAGGCGCGAAACGCCCACATTCACGACCAGATCGCCGAGATGCGCGATGCGTTGCGATCCGACGACTTCGAACGCGCGTTCGAACTCGCCGAACACGACTCGCTGTCGCTTGCGGCAACCACGATGACCGGCCCGTCGGGCTGGGTCTACTGGCAGCCGGCCACCCTCGCGATCTTCAACCGGGTGCGCGAGCTCCGCGAGGAGGAAGACATTCCGGTCTACTTCTCGACCGACACCGGCGCCAGCGTCTACGTCAACACCACCGACGAATACGCGGAGGAAGTCGAAGCGGAAATCTCCGACTGCGGCGTTTCGACGACGACCTGGAACGTCGGCGGTCCCGCGCGTCTGCTCGACGAAGACGATCACCTCTTCTGAGAGGGAGTAGCGTAGCCAGCCGGAGGTCAAAGCCACTCCGGCTGGTCACGGTGTGTCGATTCGGACCAACCGAATCGAGGAACGCCGACGCTACTCCCTATGAGACGACCGCCTCCTGCCGTTTTCCGCGATCGAAGGGCTATCCCTCGAGCCGGACTTCGATCAACGCCGGTTCGTGCGACGGTATCGCCCCCTCGAATGCCGCTTCGAGGGCGCCCCAGTCTCCAGGCCGATAGGCCTCGATTCCGAAGCTTTCCGCGAACGACACGAGATCGGGATTGGTCAGCTCGGTGCCCGTGTGTTCGCCGCGGTGTTCGGTCTGCTTTTCGGAGATCAATCCGTAGTCGTCGTCGTTGAACACGACTGTGGTGAAACCGCAGTCCAACCTGCGTGCGGTCTCGAGTTCGGCCGCATTCATCATGAAGCCGCCGTCGCCGGTGGCGGCGACGACGTTCGCATCGATGGCCAGGTCTGCCGCGAGAGCACCTGGAACGGCAATTCCCATACTCGCCAGGCCGTTCGAAATCACGCACGTGTTCGGCTCGTACGTCGGGAACGTCTGGGCGATGGCCATTTTATGACTTCCCACGTCCGAAACGAGGACGTCCGAGTCGTCCATGGCTTCGCGCAGCAGCGGCAGGGCGTTCCTGACGGTAATCGGATCGTCCTCGGCCGGAAGCTCCGTCACCGCCTCGAGCAAGCGATCGTGCAGATCGTCACACCACAGCGAACACGCCTCGTCCGCGAGCCGATCGTCGATTGCGGTGAGCGCCGCACCGACGTCGGCGACGATTTCGACGTCGGGGTTGTAGTGACGATAGACCTCCGCTGGTTCGTAGTCGACGTGAACGATGGTCTTCTCGAGGGTGGGGTTCCACCCTTCCGGATCGTGTTCGGCGATGTCGTAGCCGACCGCGACGACGCAATCCGCCCGCTCGATCGCCCGCGCAGCCTCTTCCTCCGGGCCGGAGTCGAGCGTCATCAGCGAGGCTTGCTCGCGGTCCGAGATCGCTCCCTTCCCCATATACGTCTCGACGACGGGAATGTCCACGCGGTCGACGATAGTCCGAATGGTCTCCGACGTGCGAGTCCGAACGGCGCCGTTGCCCGCGAGAACGATCGGCCGCTCGGCCGACTCGATCAATTGGGCGGCGCGAGCGGCGGATTCGTCGTCGGGGTCCGGGCGGCGTACTGGGTCGCGAGTTTCGATGGGAGCGGCGTCGACCGTCTCGGCGGCGACGTCCTCGGGGAATTCGAGATGGGTGGCTCCCGGTTTCTCGTACTCGGCGAGTTTGAACGCCTTGCGCACCGACTCCGAGACGATTTCGGAATCGGTGATCTGAGTGTTCCACGCCACGATCGGCTCGAAGATGTCGACGACGTCAAGCGCCTGGTGACTCTCCTTGTGTAAGCGTTCGCGACCGCCCTGACCGGTGATCGCGACGACCGGGCTCTTGTCGAGTTGGGCGTCGGCGACGCCGGTCATGAGGTTCGTCGCACCGGGACCGAGCGTCGAGCAACAGACGCCCGCTTCGCCGGTCAGTCGGCCGTGGACGTCGGCCATGAACGCCGCTCCCTGTTCGTGGCGGGTCGGAACGAAACGAATCTCCGAGTCGCGCAGGGAAAACAGGACATCCTCGATTTCCTCACCAGGAACGCCGAACACGCGGTCGACGCTCTCGGCTTCGAGACAGGCGACGAGAAGGTCGGATGCGGATTGCATAGTCGTTTCGTCCACATCGCTCGCATTAATACCGAGGTCGAAATCAGCGTCGGCGTCGCGAGCGAATTCGTTCGTTTTGTCGCGGCTTCGACGCCACTTCGACTGAGCCACTGCCGTCATTTTTCAGCTCACCGGAGCACGTACGATTCACGACCTGCCCGGACCTGAGGCCTTTCCGTGGCCCCAAAACGGAAATCCGCATACGGCAGTCGAATCATAACCCTTAACTAGCACACTCGGTTACGAGATGGTAGCGGGATGGGATAGCCAGGAGATTCCGGCGGGCTCATAACCCGCAGATCGGTAGTTCAAATCTACCTCCCGCTACTTCTGACGGATTCATTGACGAACGAAGAGCCCAGCGAGGCATGTGTTCGGAATCCGTCGAAATGCAACGAGTAAATGTCAACCCCCACGAGCGACCAATGGGTGCGACGTGGACGCCGTTTACTTCCCCTTCCGCGACAATTCTGTTGCGAGCACGTTTGCAAGCGGCGAGTATAGCACGACAAACGCAGGACGCGTTGAGTCGAATTCGCGAAACGGGGCTTCGGCAGAGACGAAGATGGCGTCTCAGTCTCGGATTTCGATTTCGGTGGCATCGCCGAGGCCCCGTTTAGCCGCGTCTTCCCGGGTGATGCTTGCCTCGATCGTGTAGGTTCCGGCGGCAACGGGTTTCCATTCGTCGTCGGTGATCCGAATTCGTTGTGGCCACGTCCGCCGAAAGCGTTTGCATTCACCCCGGTCGAAGGAGAACGCGGCAGGTCGATCGGGAACCGCACGAGGCACCTGTGAAGCCTCGCGGTGACCGTCGACAGCCCAAGTCCAGCGGTTCGGTGACTCGGTACGGAGTCGAATCGGAAACGGAAACCGGTTCCGAAACGAGACCACGAGTTCGACCGGTTCACCGAGGTCGTAGCGGCGCTTGTCGGTCGAAACGGTGACGTCGATCGCACGGCGACGCACCGCCGTCGGCGTGAGCGCGTGGCTCAACGCCGCCCAATTTACTGCGCGCCCGCTTTTCTCGTCGTTCGAACGACGGTCCGGCGTGAACGGGTCGTCGTCCGTCCGCTCGAGCGCACCGGATTCGTAGATTCGCTTCACTGTCGATCCCCTCGAGCGTGGTGTCCGAGGTGTTCGATCCGGATCGACGTCTCGCGTCCGAGATTGGTGATTCGGACCGACGTCTCGAGGCCCGGGTATTCGACTCGTGTCGCGATGTCGGGTCCGTTCATGCTGGCTTTCGTGGTCCGTTAGTTGGTGTACGATCTACCGGTCGGCTCGGCGTCGGCTTCGAATCGAGCGTCGAACCGGTGGCAGGCTATCGGGTGGTCGGCCGATCCCGGTTCGAGGGGCGGTTCGGTCGTCTCACAAGGCGTCTCGAACGCCGAGGCGAGCCGACGCCGGGCGGCGACAAGGTTACCGGTTGCGGCGGCCTCAAGCGCGTCCTCGAGGACGGCATCGGCGTCCGGGTCGGAGAGTCGGTCGGGAATTCCGCAGGCCTTCCGAAGGGCAGTCGGTACGGTCTCTGGATCGTCTCTGGTCCGCGAGAGCAGCGCCTCGAGTCCGGTGCCGGTCTGCCCCTCCGCTTCGGCGAGTCGGATTCGCAACGTCATGACTGCTCGAAATACGTCCGCGCCGAGGTCGTATTCAGCCGGCGGAATAATCTTCGGACAGCGCGTGTGAAACCGGCAGCCCGACGGCGGGTCCGTCGGGGAGGGAACGGAACCCTCGAGGACGATCCGGTCGCCGTCCCAACAGGGGTCGGGTTCGGGGATTGCCGACAGCAGCGCTTCTGTATACGGATGGGAGGGTGCGTTGAATACTTCGGCAGTCGTCCCGGTCTCGACGAGAGTGCCGAGATACATCACCGCGACCCGATCGGCGACGTGTTCGACGACCGAAAGGTCGTGGGTGATAAAGAGAAAGGAGAGTCCGTATTCGTTCTGCAAGTCGGACAGCAGGTTGAGGATTCCGGCCTGAACCGATACGTCGAGCGCGGAGACGGGTTCGTCGCAGACGATGAACTCGGGCTCGACGGCGAGTGCGCGAGCGATTCCGATCCGCTGGCGCTGGCCGCCGGAAAGCTCCCGCGGGTAACGCGACGCGTGTTCGGCCTGCAAACCGACCGTTTCGAGCAGGTCCCTGATGCGTTCGTCGCGTCGATTTGCAGGACCGATGTCGTGAACTGCAAGGGCTTCGCCGATGCTGTCGCCGACGGTCAGCTGCGGGTTCAAACTGGCAACGGGGTCCTGAAAGACGTACTGAATCTCGGTTCGCAGCTCTCGGAGGTCGGTTCCGGAACAGTCGGCAATCTCCTCGCCGCGATAGGTGATCGACCCTGCGGTCGGCTCGAGCAGACGAACGAGCGCCCGGCCGAGGGTGGTCTTACCGCAGCCGCTCTCGCCGACCAGCCCGACCGTTTCGCCCGGTCGAATCTCGAGGTCGATACCGTCGACTGCTTTGACCGTCTCGGTTCGCCCGAGGAGTCGGTCGAGGAACCCGTCAGCGGTAGTATAGGACTTCTCGAGGCCCTCGGCCCGGATGAGCGGCTGGTCGTCGGTCGGCTGACGTCGGTCGGCGGTCGACGATAGCTGGTCGTCCGCTTTCGTCATCGTGACTCACCGTGCTGTCCGTGTTCCCGTCGGGAGTCGTTCTCTCGCTCCGTTTCGTCTCTTCCTCGCTCACCCTCGTTTCGTTCGTTCTCCGTTTCGTCTCTTCCTCGCTCATCCTCGTTTCGTTCGTTCTCCGTTTCGTCTCCTCCTCGAACGTCTTTTTCGCCGGCTTCGTCCCTGACGTGCACCTCGTAGTCCAGCCCTCCGTCAAGGTCGCCGGTGTACTCGAGGCAGGCGGCGACGTGGCCGTCTGTCTCGCCGTCGGTCGGCGTCCCGCGATCGGCCTCCACGAGCGGTGGCTCGCGTCGAGCACAGACGTTCTCGGCGTACGGACAGCGCGGATGAAATCGACAGCCGGTCGGCGGATCGACGAGATCGGGGGCCGAACCGGGAACAGTCGTGAGACGGTCTCGCTCGTCGCCCAGCTGGGGGATCGAGGCGAGCAGGCCGACGGTGTACGGGTGTTTCGGGTCGTAGTACAGCTCCTCGATCGGCGCGCGCTCGACGATCTGCCCGGCGTATTGCACCAGCACCCGATCGCAAAGCTCCGCGACGACTCCGAGGTCGTGCGTGACCAGCTGGATCGACGTTTCGGACTCCCGCGAGAGGTCCGAGAGCAACTCGAGGATTCCCGCCTGAACCGTGACGTCGAGCCCGGTCGTCGGCTCGTCACAGATGAGCACCGACGGATCGCAGGACAGTGCCATCGCGATGACGGCCCGCTGTTGCATCCCCCCGGAGAACTCGTGGGGGTAGTCCGAGTACCGCGCGGTCGGATCGGGGATGCCGACCCGGTCGAGAAGCGCGGTGGCCCGGTCGCGGGCCTCGGCGTCGGAGACGGCTTCGTGGGCGCGTATCGCTTCAGCGATCTGCTCGCCGACGGTGTAGACTGGATTGAGCGCCGCCCCGGCGTCCTGAAACACCATCGCGATCTCGTCCCCGCGAAGCGCCCGGAGCTCGTCGTCCGGGAGGTCGAGGAGATTCCGACCGCGAAAGCGGATTTGGCCGCCGACGATTTCGCCCGGGCTCTCGATCAGCCGAAGCAGCGACAGGCTGGCGACGCTCTTGCCGGCCCCGCTCTCGCCGACCAGTCCGACCGTTTCACCCGCGTCGATCTCGTAACTGATGCCGTCGACCGCTCGAACCACGCCGTCTTCGGTGTAGAACTGGACGACGAGGTCCTCGACTTCGAGCAGGGCCATCAGCGGAACCGCCTCCGTTCGTCCGCCACGTCTCTGTGCGGATCGAGCGCGTCGTTGATGCCGTCTCCGACGAGGTTGATCGCGAGTACGAACAGGAAAATCGCGGCTCCGGGGAACATCGTTACGTGCCAGTCACCCCTGATGAGCGAACTTCGGCCCTGCGAGAGCATCGCGCCCCACTCCGCGCTCCCGGGCTCGAGACCGAGACCGAGAAAGCCAAGCGCCGCCGCAGTGAGGACGACCGTTCCGATGTTGAGCGTCGCCTGGACGATGACGGGTGCGATCGCGTTCGGGACGACGTGTCTGCGAATAATGGTCCGATCGGGAACGCCGAGCGCTCTGGCTGCGGTTACGTACTCGCGTTCTCGGATCGAAAGCACTTCACCCCGCAACAGCCTCGCATAGCCGATCCAGCCGGTGACGACGAGCGCCAGCACGACCGTAGAGAACCCGCTTCCGAGGATCGGCACTGGCTCGAGGATCGGGACGATTGCGATCGCCAGCACCAGAAACGGGAACGCGTACAGCACGTCGACGAGCCGCATAATACTCTCGTCGATCCAGCCGCCAAAATAGCCCGCGATAGCTCCGAGCGGAACGCCGACGGCGAGTGCGAGCACGACGGCGACGAGGCCGATGCTCAGCGTGTATCGCCCGCCGACGAGGATGCGCGAGAGCTGGTCGCGGCCTGCCCAGTCGGTCCCGAACGGATGCGCCGGGGAAGGCGGAGCGTTCTGTGGCCCGACTAACGTTTCGGATGGATCGTACGGAGCTAGCGAAATCGGCTGTAACGTGACCGTCACCTCCGCAGTTGACACCTCGATCGGCCGCGCGAAGAGTGCCAGTACCGCCATCGTGACGATAACGACCGCGCCGAACAGAGCCGAGCGGTTTCGGCGAAACCGTCGCCACGCATCTTCGAGGCGGTGACGTCTCGTTCGCTCGGCCCATCCGGTTTGCCGTTTCTCCGTCGGTGTGGCCGCCGTTTGATCTGTATTCGGTGCCGTCGCCGTCACCCCGTCGGCGTGCGTCTCGTCGTCCTGCCGGTGCTGGTTCGAGACGGCGTCGTCGAAGCCGACGATTCGAATACGGCCGCGTTCGGTGGTGGGGTGACGGTCGCTCATCGGTTAGTATCGAATGCGGGGATCCAGTACAGCGTAGATGATATCGACGAGCAGATTCGCGAGGACGATCGCGAGGCCGATAACCAGAACAGTCGCCTGGATGACGGGATAATTACGTTCGAGGATGGAGCGAACCAGGAGCCGTCCCATGCCCGGCCAGGAGAAGATCTGTTCGACGACGACGGCGCCGTCGACGAGGAAGGCGAGCTGGAGGCCGGCCACGGTCACGACCGGAAGCAAAGAGTTTCGAAGCACGTGTTTCAGGATTACCGTCCGCTCACGAAGTCCTTTCGCGCGGGCGGTCCGGACGTATGCCGCGTCGAGTTCACTCAACATCGACGATCGGAGCAGTCGCGTGACGAGCGCAGCCGAGGCCGTCCCGAGCGTGATCGTCGGCAACAGCATGAACTTCGCCATCGCGAGGCTCGCGAGCGGTGCGTCCGGTGGGATAACTCGAAACCAACCCAGCCGAATGCTGAACACGAGCAAGAGAATGAGGCCGAGCCAGAAGTTCGGCGTGGCGATTCCGGCGAGTGCGGCGACTCGGCTGAGTTCGTCGGCCGGTTCGCCCCGCTTCACCGCGGCGACGATTCCGGCTGGAATCCCGATTACGAGGGCGAGCAACCACGCGGCTCCGCCGAGCGCGACCGTCGCGGGGAGTCGGTGCCCGATCGATGCCGTTACGTCGCGACCGGTGATCGGTGAGTGGCCGAAATCGAGGGTGAGGACGTCGCCGAGCCACAGCAGGTACTGTTTCCACACCGGTTCATCGAGGTGGTATTCGGCTCGGATCGACGCCTCTGTTGCCGGGCTGACGTCTCGAAAGCCGATAATCGCATCCACTGCATCTCCCGGTAATAGATGGACGAACGAGAAGGTCAACGCGGTGACGCCGATCAGGACCGGTACAGTAATCAACACCCGTTTGCAGACGTATCGTCCGATCGACATTGGTGAAATCGTAAGGGTCGTGGTTAGTTCGGATGGACGTACTCGTTTGCGATTGCGTTCTGAAACGATTCGTCGGCGTAGTTCTCGAGCAGGGGCGAAATTGGCGTATAGCCCAGTTGGCCGACCCCGTGGTAGACGGTTTCGAGGGTTTCCTCGCGTGGGATCAACATGTTACAGCCCCGGCGGACCGCCCGATCCGAAAACGGTGCCAGATAGGCGGGATACAGAACCATGTCGAATCCGCCGCTTACGTGCCGGCCAACGCCGTACGCATCGTTCCCTTCGAAATCGGTAAGGCTCGCCGAAGGAATCCCGTAACTGAAGTCGATATCGCCTCGTTCGAGCGCTCCCTGCCTGGAGGACTTTTCGGTGATGATCTCGAGCGTTACGGATTCGATCGGCGCCGTCGCCGGGACCGATTTACTTCCGTCGAACCAGTGATCGTCGAACCGTTGCATCCGCCAGTGATTGCCGCTATCGTGCTCTACGAACCGGTAGGGTCCAGTCCCGATCGGTTCCGACGCGAGATCGTGAGTTCCGTCGATTGCCGCCATCGGCACGATCGGGACGTTGAATAGCGCCGTTTCGAACGGACCGTACTCTTGCGAGCAGACGATCTCGATCGTGTGGTCGTCGATGATCTCGCTGGTCTCGTACCAGTCGTAGACGTCTGCTTCTCGGACCGTCCCTTTATAGCGTTCGAGCGATCCCGTGACGTGTTTTGCGGTGAGTTCTTCGCCGTTGTGGAACGTGACGCCCTCGCGAAGCGTAAATCGGTATGTCTTCGGGTCGCGTTGTTCCCAGTCGGTCGCGAGCATCGGTTGGACCTCACCGTCGAAGTCGACACCGACGAGTTCCTCGTAGATGAGCGCCGTCGCTTTGCTGGAGACGGTCCCGTTTATCGAGACGGGATCGTAGTTGGCGACGTCGCTACCGAGGTCGCCGACGAACTCGGTTCCTTCCTCGAGATCGGCATAGACCCCGGCCCAGGGGGCGTACACCGCGTAATACGCCCCCGTTCGGAGTGGATACGTCTGCCAGTCGGCAACGACGCCGTCGTCCCAGACGTGAGTCGTCTCGCGAAAGCGGAGGAACGACGCTGGAGAATCGGCGACGAGTTTTTCCTGCAGATTTCGATAGATGTCGACCCGCTCGTCCAGGTCAGTCTCTGTGAGGCCCGAATCGATGTATTCGTCGACCGTCTCGTTTTTGTAGTGGCCGACGTTGAAACCGTTCGGCGTCCGGCTGTCTGAGTGAAATAACATCCCGACGTAGTCGCTTGGATCCCAGCCGCCTGTCCAACTCGCGACGAACATGGCGTTCGTGTTCGACTCGGCCGCCCCGAGCATCAGATCGACCTGAGAGCTGAAATCCCGCTGTTCGATCGAAACGTCGAAAAAGCCGGTGTCGTTGAGGACGTTCCGAAGAAGTTGGGCGAATCTCTTTCGCTCTTCGTCCTGTGTGATGGCGATTGTCGTCTCGAACGGCGGATCGACGTCCGTAGCTTCGAACCCTTTCTGGATCAATTCTTCTGCTGGACCGTCAGCCGTAACGTCATTAAAGCTGATACACCCTGCAAGCCCAGCGATGCCAGCAGCCCCCGCTCGCGTCAGGAACGAACGACGCCCCACCCGACTTCGTTCATCCCTCCCGACACTATTCCCTGCCATTGTTGATGGGTTCAGATCCTGACACCATATTCCTTGTGATGCGGAACAAAGACCGGTTCGGGATGGCGAATGTTGGCATCAATTGTATTCAATTCTCAAATATATCAATCCTCTTTTATTGCTGAATCTGACATTCGGTGATGGTGGCGAACGCCGGGACGGTTGTAGTGGCGTCGCTCGGTTCGGTTATTGGTCACCATCTTCGTCGATGATGACTACCTCTCCGTCGACGACGTCGACATTGATCAACGTCTTGACGTCGTAGTCGGCATCGTCGACCTTGTTTTCCCCGCCGACTTTCTTGATGACCGCGACCGTATCGACGACTTCCGCACCGATTTCGTCGAGCGCCGCAAGCACCGATGCGAGCGTGCCGCCGGTCGAGAGGACGTCGTCGAGCACGAGCACGCGCTCTCCTGCACGAACGTCGTTGATGTACATTTCGTTCTCCGAGTAGCCCGTCTGCTGCGAGATAGCGACCTCACCTTCGAGGCCGTACTGGCGTTTTCGGATGACCGTCAGCGGAATGTCCGTCATCAGCGAAACGGCCGTGGAGATATGTATGCCCATGGCTGCGGGAGTGACGATCCGATCGACGTTTTCGAGTTCGGCTTTTCGAATGATGCGGATGACGATTTCGCGCAGCAGCGTCGGATCGAGCTTGGGCACGCCGTCGCTAATCGGATGAACGAAGTAGTGATACCCGTTTTTTTCGATGATTGGCGCCTCCAAGAGCGACTGTTTCAGCTGATCCATGTCGTCGGTCGGACGGAAGCGGAGTAAAAGTTGACGATACGCGCTAGTTCTTTCGTTTGGTGAGTGGCAACGGTAATACCCACTCGCTGGTCACGACTGACCACACGTTCTTGCATCTGTGTCCTACGCGTCGGACCAGAGCGTCACTCCTCGATGCTGTAGTTGAGTTCTGGTGGCTGATTACCGTGGCCGAGACGCATGTTTCGCTCGTAGTAGATATGGATGACGGCGGTGAGCGTAAACGTCGCCGCCATGATTGCCGCCCAACTGAGATTCGAAAGATACGTCAACGGATAGATATTCAGCCACAGCGCGGCGACCAGCGCGCAGCTGATCGCACCGAGCGAGAGGTAGAGCTCCCGCCACGCGAACTCCCGACCGGGGACAATCTCGAGATAGACGCTGATGTCTCGCGTCCGCTCGGTCGACTCGATGACGCCCCGATCCGAGTCGAAGCTGAGGATGCCAACCGAATCCATTTTCGGAAGATGCGTCTGCTGAAGCGTCGTATAGACTCGCTTTCGTTGCTCCGGAGTGACGTCCTCGAGGGTCGTCTCGTACTCCCAGGCGGCTATCTGTTGGGCCAGATCGCCAAGTTCGACCGGCCGGGCGTCCTGTTTGAGAAACTGAAGAACGTACCGACGCCGCTGGTTTCGCAGCACTTCGAATACTTCTCCCTTCGAAAGGGAATCGTCGGTGTCCGAGTCGTCATCGGCGTCGTCTGCATCGGGACTGTCGACGGCGCGATCATCATCGGGTCGGTGTCGTTGCGCCACGCCGGTCACCTCAAGTTGCTGGACGGTCCCAATAACTCACGCGCGTTCGTTTCTGTTCGTAGACCCATTCGTTCGATCGAATGAACCGAACCTATATAATTCTCCTGACGGCCCTATCGGGACGCCGTTTTGGCCCGATGTCCTCGCCCGATCGGCCACCGGCGCTCAATCGGGCGACTAATCCGCGGCCACTACTGCCGCAATTGAGTCGGCGATTTCGCCACCGAGTCCCGCCTTCGTCCCTTCGTATCGGGCCGCGTCGTTTGCGTGGACGAGCAACGCAGTCGTCGACTCCGCACCCATCACGCTCGCGTCGTTGGCGACGACGAAAACGAGGTCGGTCCGTTCGAGGGTCGTCCTGGCTTTCTCGATCATCGCCGCCTCGTCGCCGGAAGTTTCGGTCTTGAAACCGACGATCGGCAGATCGGGATACTCGTCGCGGATCCGGTCGATGAGCTTTGGCGTCGACTCGAGTTCGAGCGTCAGATCGCGGCCAGAGCGGATCTTTTCGTCGCTCGATTCGACGGTGTAATCGCCGATAGCGGCCGCCGAGACTAGCGTATCCGCGTCATCGCAGGCGTCCTTCGTCGCCGCGAGCATCTCTTCTGCGCTCTCGACTGTACGGACCGCAGCGTACGGCACGTCGGAACCGTCCTGAACGAGCGTCACGTCAGCACCGCGGACGTAACATGCTTTCGCGACGGCTCGCCCCATCTTGCCCGACGAGCGATTCGTGAGGATGCGGACCGGATCGATCGACTCGCTGGTCGCACCGGCGGTGATCACGATGTGCTCGTCTTCGAGCGGCCGATCGCCGGCCGCCCGGGCCACGTCACAGACGATCGCTTCCTCGCTCGCGATCTTGGCTTTGCCCTCCTCGATACGCGGGTCGACGAAGTCGACGCCCCACTCGGAGACGGTGTCGATCGCCTCGAGGACACCCGGATGATCGTACATCGGTTCGTGCATCGCAGGCGCGATCACCACCGGCGTTCCGGCGCCGAGCGCGGTCGTGGCACACGTCGTCACGGGCGTGTCGTCGACAGCTCCGGCGATCTTTCCGACGGTGTTCGCCGTCGCGGGCGCGACGAGAAAGACGTCGGCCCACCCGTCGTAGCCACAGAGATCGACGTGTTCGACGTTGCCGGTGATCTCGGTGACGACGTCGTTCTCGGTGGCGAATTCGACGGCCCACGGGTGGATAATTCCCCGAGCACTGTCGGTCATCACACCGCGAACCGTGGCTCCGTGCCGACGTAACTCGTGGGCCAGTTCGACCGTCTTGACGGCCGCGATCGACCCCGTTACCCCGAGCGCGACGTTGACTCCCTCGAGCATTCGTCTGGAGTTTCCCCCGAGAACGCTTCAAGCTTGCTGCGGCGTCCTCCTCGTTCGTGATCACCCGCGGAGTCGAACGGTTCCGGATCGTCGCTCGTTGTCGGGCCAGCGGGTGCTCACTCGTCCGGCGCTATTGCGATCCGATCGGAGAGCCACGTGACGGCCGCATCGACGACCGCTGGGTCCGTTCCGGTCACTTTGAGGCGGTTTCGCGCCTTCTTGTCCGGATAACTGCCGACGGTCACGTCGAATCGTTCGCGGACGCCGTTGACCGCCTCGACCATCGATCCCTCCGGCTGTGGCGTGTACACCGTTCGGGCGACGGCGTCGCCGCTAAATTCCTCGGCGATTCCGTCGAACAGGGCCCGCATCTCTCCCGGAACACCCGGGAACGCGTAGACGTTCTCGAGGACGCAGCCCGGACAGAGCCCGTCTGGATTCAGGAGCGGCCGACTGCCGGCGGGCAGCGCTGCCCACTCGTTGACGTCGATGTCGAGTTCGTGAGCCGCGACCGTTTCGGGGTTCGCATCACGGTACTCCGCGACGGTTTCGATGACGTCCCTTCGGACTGATTCGTAGACCGCAAGGTCACGATCGAATGCGTCCGCGATTGCGTCGACGGTGACGTCGTCGTGTGTCCCACCCAGCCCGCCGGTGACGATCGCAGCGTCGAAGGCGTCCGTCCACGTTCGGATCCTCGTCTCGATGAGCCCCCGATCGTCCGGGACGGTGAGAATACGACCGACGGTGGCGCCGCGGTCGGTCAGTCGACTCGCAAGCCACTGTGCGTTCGTGTTCGCGATGTCCCCCGCGAGCACTTCGTCGCCGACGGTAAGAATGGCGACCTCCATCGTCGGATGCGACGCAGGCGACGAACATAAGATTGCGGTCGAACGCCTGTTCGCCCTTTCACCGGTACACTGATTCACCCTTCACCGGTACACTGATTCACCCTTCACCGGTACACTGATTCACCCTTCACCGGTGCACTGATTCACCCTTCACCGGTGCACTGATTCACCCTTCACCGGTGCACTGATTCACCCTTCACCGATGCACTGATTCACCCTTCACCGGTGCACCGTCCCATAATTTCGGATCGAACGGACGAATAACGGACCGTTATTCCCCCTCCGGCGAATCGATCCGCTGCCGTCCGTCCGACGAGAGCGGGTTCGACACATCGCTCGTCACGTACTCGTGACGCTTGCCCTGCAGTCGCATCGCGGTCAACGCTTTGTGTGTCGCCGGCTCCGCGAACAGTGCGCGCTCGTCCCGTCGGACCCGGTCTATCGGATCAGCTCCCTCGGCTCGGAGTCGGTCGAACGCACGCTCGCAGTGACCGCGAATTCGCGCCCAGCAAGCCCGCTCGTCGACGGCCAGTTCGTGTCCGATCGTCGCGACGAGTTCCGCGAGATGGTTCTGGAAGAGTGCATAGTACAGCTTTCGGTAACAATCCGCCTCGCTGTCGGCGTCCAGGTCGGAATCCGGATACGGATCGAGCGAGAGACCGTGATCGGCCAGTCGGCCGCGATGGACCCGTATGCCACCGAGATCGCGAACGAGGGTCGCAGTGGGTCGCCCGGTCGCTCTCTCGAAGACGACCAGACTGTTCTGGAGGTGACTCTCGAGGGCGAGGCCGTACCGACAGAGCAACAGGAGCTGTTCGGGGACGACGACACCCGCGTAGCGATCGACGAACGCGAGCGCCGCATCTGTGGGGCTCGCCGCGTCAGTTTTTGCCCCGTATCGCTCGATCAGATCGCAGACGAGCGGTTGCCCGGTAGCCGGCGAGTCGGCGACGAGGCTTGCGGCAACGACCGGCACGGTGTCGTCCGTAACGAGCGGGTGGGCGGACGGTGACGTCCGGAGTAATCCCGAGAGATGACGGGCGTCGTCGAACGCATCACCGCCCTGGTGGAGACCGCCTGGTCGATCGTAACACGTCGCAGCGGGCTCGGCCACCACCCCCAGCGTCTCGAGTGATTCCCGCCTCTCGATCGCTCTCACGACGTCGGTCACCTGTGGCCCGTTCGTCACGGCGTGTGGCGACAACGTACGGACGACGTTCGTCGTCTGAACCCCGATCGCGAGCTTGCAACGCGGTAGCGGTCCATCAGCGGTGCCTTCGGTGTCGAACGGAACGACGGTCCGAAGGTTGAGCTGTGGCGTCGCCGGCCGTGCGTACTCCGGAATGGGGATGACACGGCCGTCGGCGCGCTGGTCAGCGAATCGGGCCGGAATCGTGCGATGGTACTGTAGCGGGTGAACGGGAACGACGGCGTACTCGGCGGGATCGCAGCTCTCGGGAAGCGCCCGCTCGAGTGCATTCTCGAGGCCCTCGAACGTTCGGTACAGTCGATCGGTCATGCGGTCACCGTCCATCGAGCTCGTCTCGAGGGCGTACGCCCGGTCGATCGCGACGAAGCGGAGGTCGATCCGGTCGGTGAATTCAGATGCGTACGCGAGTCCCTCGGCGGGGCCCATTCCGCGCCGGATCTTGCCGCTCGGGTGAAAGGGATGGCCGTCGGTGACGATCCGCTCGAAGGCGGCGGCTGAATCGGCGGCCGGAACACCGTTTACGACCAACTCCAGGGGCGACTCGTTCGATTCGTCGGCCCCATCTGTATCTGGGTCCTGGGCGGCCGCAGCGAGCCGTGCGAGCGCGAGATTGACGACGCTCTCGGCGACCTCCGCTCGAATCCGTTCGGCCTGTTCGCCGTCGCTGAACGCCTCTTCGCACTCGAGAACGGGAACGAGATCGACCGGATGGACGTCTCTTTCGACGAGGGTAGCCGACGGATCGTCCGCCGACCACCGACGCACCGGTCCAACCAGTCGGAATCGATCGTATCCGTGTCTCGCTGCGATCTCCGCGATCAGGACGTTCCTCGAAGCGGGAAACGGAACGAGTGCGAGCCGGCGACACCCTTCGGAGACTGGGTCGACGATCGACTGCAACTGCTCCGACTCGAGCGCCGAGAGCGGTTCGGGTTCGGACGGGATGGCCGTCGGCGGCGGTTCGAGAACGATGGGTTGCGAGGCCGGGAGTCCGTCCGGGTCGCCGCGGAGGATGCCGCAGACGAACCGGTGGCAAATATCTCTACGGGCGCCGGCGAGCGCCTCGAGGTAGGTGGCCTCGGCCGGCGTCGCGAGATCGTGGGTTCGAGCGTACCGGGTCGCAGCGCCGAGTGCGTTCCGTTCCGCCGCCGTTTCGAAGGTATCGCGATCGCGGTTTCGCTGGATCGTCCCCTTCATACGTAGAACGGGCCAGAACGGAGCTTCGACGCGCGCCGTGTTAATTCACAGGGAGCGAGACAGCGAATACGAACGACCGTTCAGTCCCCCTCCACGCTCGGGTGCATCGTCGGCTCCTCGTCGAGCGGTTCGTCGAAGGCCTCGAGCAGTCGCTTTCGTGCCCGCTCGTCGCGTTCTCGGCGTTCAGCGTCGTCTATTTCCTCGCAACACGGCGGAACTTCGCGGCCGCGGCCCGTGAAGTAGCCTTCGGGTGCGACCCAGTCGTGATAGAAATTGGCGTCCGAGTCGTGGATCACCGCGAGCCCGACTTTGGCGCCGTGTCCGGCCGCGACAATCGCCTGGTGGGGTTCGTCCGCGAGCCGGCCCGCCGCGTAGATGCCGTCGACGGCCGTTCGCCCGCCCTGGTCGACCGAGACGAAGTGTTTGCTCCCGCGTTGGATACGGCCCACATCGAGCGGGACGAGGTAGTCGCTATCGGACCACGAGGCCGCGACGACGCGTCGCGCCTCGAGCGGTTCGCCCCCTTTTGTCTCGAGGACGAAGCCATCGTCGAGGTCGCGCTCGGTAACCGGCTCGATACTCGTCACCCGACCGAGTTCGAACGCGGCGCCGGCATTTTCGGCCTGTTCGCGGCTGAGACGCAGATACTGGCGGGCGTCGACACCGTCGGGGAATCCGGGGTAGTTCTCGAGGCTTGCGTTTCGCGCGAGAATGGACTCCCCGCCATCGATGACGAGGGTGTCAAGGCCCGCACGAGCGGTGAAGATCGACGCGGCGAGGCCGGAGACGCCCCCGCCGACGATACAGACGTCGTACATGGTCCGCGGTTGTTCGGCCCGCGTATAGAAGATTATCGTCTCCGTCGGGGTGCTCGAGGGGAAATCGGAGTCGGCCCCAACCGAAAGGGCCCCGAATACGTATCAGATCACGTGTGATGGCTAACTTGCGTACGGAACTCCTCGTCAGACCGTTGCAGGTATCCCTTGGCGAGTTGTGCTTCGGCCTGGCGGAGACGATAGGATACCGTCGACTGCGGAACGTCGAGGACTTCCGCGAGTTCACTGACCGTGATTTCTCGTGGCGTTTCGTAGTATCCGTGTTGGATGGCGGCCCTGATCGTATTCCGCTGTTCTTGGGGCATCGAAACCGTTGCTAACGAATCGTAGTTCAATTGTTCGGCTTCACAGAGGCGACCGAGGGTGAATTGAATCCCTTCGTCGAGGTTCGTTTCGACTTGTTCGTGGAACACGTCGACGTTCTCGTCGGTCGGCATGAGCATGCGCCACTTGAAACAGTTGCCACGTCGATGTGACTGGAATATGCCACCGAGATCGAGGTGACGGGCCGCAACCGCCATCACAGAATCGCAGGTATGGAGCCGTTTGACAACCGAATAGAGCGCGAGCGTCGTCGGCGATCGCTCGAGTATGTTGTGCTGGCGAACAGCTCCGCAGTTCGACTTCGTCATCTCTTCTCTCGGTGTTTCGTCGTCCAACCGGATGCGTTCGACGCTATCGAGTGCTGACGAGGACCCAAAGAACCGCTCGAGAGACCACAACCGATCCCGGCGGACACAACTGGCGATGGACTCCGACGAAAGCGTCGGATTCTCGATAAACGTGTCCATCAGGGGATCGACCCCGTCTTCGTACTCGAGCGTAAAAGTCAGCTCACGCATATTGTTGACCATTAGCACACGGTGGTAAATAGGTGTATATATTTTAACGCCTGAGTTGAATATCCGTAATCTTCGACTCGGCCCGAACAATCGTTCGGATGTGATAAATACGACGATCAGTCGCTGCCGATTCGAAGAGACGGGGCGACTCCGAGTGGTTGTACGATGAGCGTTAGTATCATTTCAGGACACTGGTCGAGTTGGTCTGTGCCAATTCAGGTTATTTGTGAGCCGAATACTTGCGATGGCGTGCAAGATGAACGAACGACGTACGTTCCTTCGGTCGGTCGGCATTGTCGCGATCGGAGCAAGCCTCGCCGGTTGTTTTGGGGGACAGAACGACGACCAGCAGGATGACACAGACAATACTAACGGCGGTTCCGATGAGTCTCCCGGCAGCGGTGGTACGGAAATCGATGTCGGTCCGGAGGGCCGACTTCGGTTCGACCCCGAGGAAGTAGAAATCGAGACGGGCGATACGGTCACGTGGATCGCACGGAGTGAGGGTCACAACGTTACGAGCCACCCAGACGCATCACCGAAGTGCAAAAATCCGGACGGTTCAGACCCCTTCACGTCGTACGATGGCGACGATCACTTTGCCATCATGGACGTCGACGAGACCTTCGAACACGAATTTACCGTCCCAGGTGAGTACGTCTACGTCTGTACTCCTCACGAAGGGCAAGGTATGGTCGGGACGGTGATCGTTTCCGAATAACGGTTGGCGTACACCAGACGATGTTTGATATTGTCCAACAAACACAATAGAGATCATGTCTGGCCAACAACCGGACGGTAGACACGGTTCTGACAGAGGGACACTGCGCGATCGGTTCATCGAACGACGCCGATTCCTGATGGCAACGGGATCGCTGGCCGGAGTCGGCGTTCTCGCTGGCTGCGGAGCGAATTCCGACGACACCGGCAATGGAAACGGCACCGGCGACGGAAACGGAAATGGTAACGGAGACGGCACCGACGATGGTGACACGGAGCCGTCGCTCGAGGATCGGTATCCGGGGCTCCGAATTCTCTCGCCGGAACCGGAAAACGGGGAGGCCGCCGCCAGAGCGACGTACGCGGATTACATCACCCCGCGTGAAGAACACTACATCAGAAATCACTACCCGACTCCCGACATCGACGAGTCCGAGTGGACCGTTTCGTTGACCGGCCTCGTCGACAGCGAAATCGACCTCTCGATGGAGGAAATAAAACACTCGTACAGCACGGAGTCGGTTACCCACACGATGCAGTGTGCCGGCAACGGGCGATCGTACTTCGACCCGCAAGTCGGGGGGAATCAGTGGAGTTTCGGTGCAGTCGGAAACACCGTCTGGACGGGAACTCCGGTCTCCGATATCTTAGAGGAGTACGGGGCAGAGACGAGCGATGGGTACTTCCTCACCGTGATGGGTGGCGAACATCCGGAGGGGGAAGACGTGTTCTGTCGGTCGATTCCGATGGAGAAAGTCATGGACGACACCCTGTTGGCGTATAACATGAACGGCTCGCCGGTGTCTCCCGATCACGGATTCCCGGTGCGGTTGCTCGTGCCCGGTTGGTTCGGTTGTAACAACGTCAAGTGGCTCAATCGGATGCACGTCATGGAGTCGATGGTCATCGGTAACGAGTGGGAAGAAGAAGGTGCGCCAGAAAACGGACAGCGGACGTACACGCACTGGCAGCAGTACTCCTATCGAATCTTGCCCGAAGAGGATTCGGGTGCAGAACACTACGAGGACATTCCGGTTTACGACACGCGCGAACAGATGGAACAGACCGACGCGATCAAAAACGCCTACATGTACGATCAGTTAGAAAAATCGCTGATCGGATATCCGGGAGATGGACAGACAGTATCCCAGTCGCCTGCTGGAACGGTTGAAGTCATCGGCGTCGCGTGGGCCGGAGACGACGCTGTCCAGACAGTCGAGGTATCCACGGACGGTGGCGACTCGTGGGGCGAAGCCGAGTTCTTCGGTCCGGTCGACGGCGCTTCCGGCTGGCGGCAGTTCCGCTACATCTGGGAGAATCCGTCTTCGGGCGACCACACGCTCGTCTCGCGAGCCACCGACGAACGCAGATACACCCAGCCTGCGGCGATATCCGGCAAAGACGAACAACTCCGCTCTATCGCGGACGACAAGTATCCGTGGAATCAGAAGGGGTACGGGAACAATGCCTACATGCCCCATGCTGTTTCCTGCACCATCGAGGAGTGACAATGATCGGACCAAGCCAGATCGTAATCGTTCACCTGACCGGTCGTCTGGTTGACGGCCCGGAATCGGGAGAGGTGTTCGAGACGACCGACGTCGACGTCGCACTTGAAGAAGGTGTCTATCATGATCACCGCGATTTCAAGCCCCTCGAGTTCCGCGTTGGGGAGGGCCACGTCCTCCCGGGAATCGACGAGGCTATTCAGGACATGGCTGAGGGCGAAACGAAAACGTTCGTCCTCGAACCCGAAGCGGCCTACGGAACCGTTGACGAAAACGCAATCGTAACGGTCCCTCGAGACGAGATCGAGGCTCGTAGCGATACGATCGCCGAGGTCGACGAACTTGTCCAGAGTCAGTCCGGTGCCGTCGGCTGGATAACCGACGTTTCCGAGGACTCGGTGACGATCGACTTCAATCACGAACTCGCCGGTGAACGCATCGAATTCGAACTCAAGGTCCTGGAAACACACGCCGTCACTACAGGCCACGAGGTGGATCCAGCTGACGGCGTCGGGACCACCTGAGCAGGCTGCCAACCGATTTTCAGGGCGCTGGGCGTCGCTGACAGCCTCGCACGAGTTGCCTTCGCGAACGATTCGTATCGATCTATCGTCGTTTCAAACGGTGAATTGTAACGCGAAACGCACGGTGCGACTGTGATTGCCCCACTCGCTCTCGTAATCACGCGCATCGTCGGGCCGGTCCTGACCGTCTGGACGTCCGCCAGGCGGGTCGAGCCAAAAGACGCATCCGTCGAGGATCGCTCGCACCGTCTCAATCGCGCTCAGTACGGGGAGTTTGCCCGTCCGACCCTCGGGATTCTGGGACCGACGCGCTCGATCTGATGGACCGGGCGATGACACTCGTCGGATCGACTGACCCGGAACTGGTCGGGCTCACCGACCTCGAGTTCGGGGCGGTCATGCTCGTCCCCTTCGCGACCGCAACGCTCCCGATCGTCTCGATAATCGAGTCCGGACGCGGCGTCATCGGCGAGAAGCCGCGAGCAGCGACGGACGATCGGTTCGGAGGCCCAGCCGTGAAAACGTGCTGTGTCGTACACTGACCCTGCAGCATCGCCGACGCCGCGAGTCGCCAGCGTCGATTCCGACAGAGAGTAATCCTTACGTTCGAACCCACCGTAGGCCAGCCGTGGACAGAATTCTTCTCAGCACGCTCGCCCATCGGTCGCCCGAGGAGGTCTTTCCGTACGTGCGGTCTTTTGCCGACTATCCGAGATACACGGACCACCTGAGAGACGTTCGAGTCAACGGCGACGGGACCGTCGGCTCGGTCTATGACCTCGAGCTGGCGTGGTGGAAACTCAGTTACACCGCTCGCTCGAAGGTGATCGAAGTTTCCGCTCCCGAGTCGCTCGAATGGCAGCTAGTCACGGACATCGACGCCCGCGGGGAGTGGCGCGTAAAACCGGAACCGGAGTCTGCACCGCCGACCGAAGAGACGGCGAGTCGGATCTACTTCGAGGCGGTCTACGATCCCCATTCGGCGGACAAAAACGCGGTTTCGCTACCGCGGTTCGTCTCGCTGGACTGGGTCGTACAGAAAGTCGAGCCGAAACTGCTCTCCGAAGCCGAGCGTGTCGTCGAGCGGCTGGTCGCGGACATCGAAGGCCGGCGACGCGATGTCGAGTTGACGGTTCACGAAATGCCGTGACAGCCACCCCGGCGGAACAGGCAGGGCTTCACCAGTGGGAACCCCGGTCGGTGCTGGTTCCCGGATGACGCTCCTCCAGGCAAGTACCGGGACGGCAATCCTCCAGGCAGATACCCGATCGTGCGATCGTGGCCGGTCGTCGTCGGGTTCGTCGGTTCAGCGTTCAAAGACCGCGGTTCGCCGGTCGTAACTGCGATGACTATCGGAGAAATCAGACCAAACCCACTTGCTGCTCGGAGTACACGTCAGTGACATGGGTGGCATCTGCGCCGACTCGAGTCCGCATCGCTCGCGGGTGAGACGACGGTGCGCGTGATCGTCGTCGGTGCTGGACAAGTCGGCTCGAACATCGCCGAGGGCCTCGCCGAAAAACACAACGTCGTCGTCGTCGATACCGATCCTGTCAAGGTCGAGTCGATCACGTACTCCCACGACGTGCTGGCGCTGGAAGGCGACGGGACGTCGATCGAAACGCTCACCGAAGCCGGTATCGAGAACGCGGATCTGGTCATCGCGAGTACCAACAGCGACGAGACGAATATCGTCGTCTGCGGTGTGGCAAAAGCCATCGGTACACCGTTTACGATCGCCCGAGTCAAGAAGACGAATCTCCTGCAGACCTGGGAACGTTCGGCGGGTGCGTTCGGCGTCGATTTCATGGTCTGTACGGATCTCCAGACTGCTGAAACGATCGTCCGCATCGCCGGCCTGCCCGGCGCACACGACGTCGATACCTTCGCCGGCGGACTCGTTCGGATGGCCGAGTTCGAGGTCGAGATGGAGAGCCCTATCGCCGGCGAAACAGTCGCAGAAGCCGATCGATACGAATCGTTGACCTTCGCCGCCCTCTTGCGCGGTGACGAGGTCATCGTGCCGACTGGCGACGCGGTCATCGAGGTCGGTGACGCCGTCGTCGTGATCGGCTCCGAGGAGAGCGTCCGCGCGTTCGCGGCCTCACTGACGCCCGAACTGTCCCTCGAAGACGTCGACGAGGTCGTCATCGTCGGTGGCGGCGAAATCGGCTACCAGACGGCCCGGCTCTTCGAGGAAGAGAAGGGCGTCGATGTGCGTCTCATCGAACGTGACCCCAAGCGGGCGCGCAAACTGGCCGAGATGCTACCGGAGACGCTTGTTTTGCGAAGCGATGCGACTGACATCGACTTTCTCGTTCGAGAGCACGTCGATGAATCCGACCTCGTCGTCGCCGCCCTCGAGAGCGACGAGAAGAATCTGCTCGTCTCTCTGCTGGCCGGGCGACTCGGTGTCAGTCGCACCATCGGTGTCGTCGAAGCGGGTGAGTACGTCGACCTCTTCGAAACGGTCGGAATCGACGTCGGAGTGAATCCGCGACTCGTCACTGCCGAAGAGATCACTCGCTTCACCCGCGAGCAAGAGACCGAAAACGTCGCCATGCTCGAGTCGGACCGCGCGGAGGTCCTCGAAATCGAGGTCAACCGTGACAGTGTACTGTTCGAAAGTCGGATCGACGATGCGATGACAGAACTCCCGACCGGAATCGTCATCGGGGCGATCACCCGTGACGATGAACTGATCACTCCGCGGGGCGAAACCGTCGTCGAGCGCGGGGACCACGTGGTCCTCTTCGTCGATACCGAGGTGTTAGACGAGGCCACCTCGGCGCTGTAAGGTTCCGCGACCGGTCGCAACCGCGGCGGACAGTTCCGCTATCGCTCCGTATCGGTGTCGGCGACTCGCCGCCCGACATCCAGTCCGTTGCGAAGCGCCGCGTGGATACGCCCTTCGCCGACGACCCAGTCGCCGAGACAGTACAGCCCGTCGCGTTCGGCGCGCTGTAGGGGCTCACGGTCGAGGCGATCGTCCGGTAATGCGTACCGCCAGTCCTGATAGTCGGTCCAGCCTGGGTCACGCAAGCGATCGTCGTCCAGCAGATCGGCGGTCAGGTCCGCGAGGCGCTCGAGCGTTGCTTCAGGCGGCTCGTCGGCGCGGTCGACCGACCATTCGTGATTTGCCTGGACGACCAACAGCGACTCGCCGTCGGGAACGTGGCCGGGCTTGCACTCTTCGCGACCGATCCAGCCGACCTCGTGATCCTTGTCCGTGTTGACGAGGGCGTAGTACGGTCGCTCGAGTTCGAACGGGTAATGGAAGATACCGGTCCAGACCGACCGATAGGGAACGCGCTCGGCGGCCGCCGCGAGCGAGTCGCGTACTGGCGCATTCCAGTCGGCCGACCGCAACAACTCGGCGGTCTGCGGTGCCGGCGGGTTCAGTAGGAGGACGTCGAACGGACCCCACGACCGGCCGCCGTCGTCCTCGAGTCGCCAGGTTTCCGTTTCCGCGTCCCTGAACAGGGTCGACACTCGCGTCTCGCGATGCACCGTCGCGTCGGTCCGAGCGACCAGTCGCTTCGCAATCTGGGTCAGCCCCCGCCGATAGGTCCATTTGTGATCGTCGCGACCTTCGCCTTTCGAAATCTCGCCGCGGCTATCGAACGTCCACACCGGGTCAGTCACGTCGACCAACCCGTCGGTATCGATCGTTTCCGTCAGCAACTCGTTTACCCGCTCGTCGTCGGATTTGACGTAGTTCGCCCCGTAATCGTAGACGACGTCTTCGTGGCGCCTGGTCGCAGCACGGCCGCAGAGTCCACGTGATTTCTCCAGGATGGTACTGTCCACCCCGTCTGCTGCGTCCTCGAGCGCGTAGGTTGCCGCGGTGGCTGCTGCTCCCGCTCCGACGATTCCGATCCTGATCATAGTCGTCCTTCCGTGTCGGATTCATAAGTATTCAGCTCCCGATTCCGTGCCCGGATACACGCCGGGACCGGTGGTTCGAAATCGGAGTAGATTTTCGGTATCGCAATACTCACCGGTGGACGCCCGACCCGAGTCGATCGACCTGCTTTGCTTCCCGAGGGAAAGAGGGACTGCGATCTGTTGGTAACTACACACCTAATATAAAGCGAAAATAATTTATATACTATTGATTTCTGCTTGTACTAATGGCTGGACCGACCGTTTGTCGGCGCCGATTGCTACGGTACAGTGGTGGCACTCTCACACTCGTAGCAGCGGGATGTCTCGGCGGAAACGACGAATCTGACGACGACAACGACGGAACAGACGACGGAACAGACGACGGGACCAGCGATACTGCCGACGGAACTGACGGAAACACCAGCGGGACCGACACTGAAACCGGAACACACGCCCACTCGTCCGATCACACCGTCGGGCAGCCGGTATCGGATATCGAAGTCGAGATGATATCGAACGAGGCGGGAATGCACTTCGGGCCCCACGTCGTTCACGTCGAGCCGGGAGGGACCGTTACGTGGGTACTCGAACGTGGATCCCACGATACAACTGCGTATCATCCGGAGACACACGGCGACCAGCAACGGATTCCCGACGCAGCCGAACCGTGGGGAAGCGGGCCGGTGAGCGAGGAAGGCGATACGTTCGAGCAAACGTTTGACGTCGAAGGCGTTTACGACTACGTCTGTACGCCACATGAAAGAGATGGAATGGTCGGCACCGTCCTCGTCGGGTGGCCGAGTCCGGACGACCAACCCGGCCTGAAACCACCGGCAAAGGACCGACCGGATGCGGCAATCGGGCAACTCGAGCGATACAACGAGCAGGTCCGCACCACTCTCGCGGAAGGTGAGAGCGGTCACAACGATTCTACCGGGCACGACCACAGCGGCAATGATCACGGCGACAGCAGCGACGACGGCCATAGCCATTGATTACGCGGCTCGAGCGGACTGTCAGAACACGGGTGACCGTTCCATCGATACTGGAACGAAGTGGGGAGAGAGAAAGAATACCCGATAGAGCGACTATTCGTGAAGTCCGGGTGCGACGAGCGGTCGGAGACCGATGTCACGTCGTTTCGCGTTCGATGTCACGTCGTTTCGCGTTCGATGTCACGTCGTTTCGCGTTCGATGTCACGTCGTTTCGCGTTCGATGTCACGTCGTTTCGCGTTCGATGTCACGTCGTTTCGCGTTCGATGTCACGTCGTTTCGCGTTGGTTCTCAGTCATCCCGTTCGCCTGTGACCGGGTCGTGCCGCCGTTCGCCTGTGACCGGGTCGTGCCGTCGACGACGATCACACTCACACTGTGCCGCGACTTCGCGTACCCAGCGGCGTTCAGAACCTTCGAGTGAATCATCGTCGTCGTCGCTGCTTCCGTGGGGCAATCCCTCAGCGACTGTCTAGTGGCCCGGGTCGATCCGACGATAGCTCCCTCCACTCAGTTCCGCTCCACGTCGCAGAGATCACCGGCGCGACGAGGACCTCGAGCGGACGAACACTCACTCGAGGCGGTCGATCGAACGGCTTTTGCAACGTCGGCAGGTAAGAGCGACCGATGGACGTACTGATCGTCGGCGCGGGGTCGATGGGGACGTGGTTCGGGAACGCGATCGACGCCCGGATCGCCTTCGCCGACGTCGACGACGACGCCGCAGCGGCCGCGGCCGAGACGGTCGACGGTGAGGTCGCCGACCTCGAGGGCGACAGTCGCTACGACGTCGTCTGTCTCGCTGTGCCGATGACGCACGTAACCGATGCAATCGCCGCCCAGGCGGGACGGGCCGAACGAGCGGTCGTCGACGTCTCGGGCGTGATGGAACCCGCACTCGCGGCCATGGAGCGCCACGCGCCCGAACTTGAGCGAGCGAGCCTCCATCCGCTCTTTGCACCCGAACGCTCGCCGGGCTCGATCGCTATCGTTTGCGACCGAACGGGACCGGCGATAGACGAAATCCTCGCCGCACTCGAAGGTCGCGGAAACGACCTGATTGAGACGACGGCGGCGGACCACGACGGAGCCATGGAGACCGTTCAGGCGGCGACTCACGCCGCGATACTCTCCTTCGCGCTGGCTGCAGAATCGGTTCCGGAAGGGTTCGAAACGCCGATATACGAGGAGCTTCGGCGGCTCGCTCAGCAGGTGACAGCGGGAACGCCGCGAGTCTACGCCGACATTCAGGACACGTTCGACGGAGCAGCCGCGGTTGCAGACGCCGCCGCGGCTATTGCCGAGGCCGATCAAGATGAACTCGAGTCGCTCTACCGGGAGGCAGCGTCCCACTGGCACGACGAGGCTACTGACGAAGTCGCCGTCGACGCGGGATCCACCGAAGGTGATGAAGAGTGACGGATCAACGCGAAGCTATCCGCTCGAACGCGAAGTATCTGCGGAACGTCCGACCGATCGATCCCGACGAAATCTGTGAATACGTCGAGGGAACTCCCCATCCAGCCGTCGTCCGTCAACATCTCCGCGAGGACGCTGCCGACCTCGGCCTGATCGAGCGCGACGACGGAACGTTCGTCCCGGTCGGCGACGATCCCGTTCAGCCCCGACGAAAGCCGGTCGAGCGAATTCCCCCCGAACTCGAACGCCGACTCGAAGATTTGCTGAGCGACCGCTACGGGCCGAACTGGGCAGACGGTGCGTCCGGAGACCTGCTTCGCTCGACGATCCGCCGATTCAAAGCCGACTACTTCGACGGCCGGCCGGTCGAGTACGACGAGGACGGTGCGGCCGGCTACGCGCTGTACCACCTGCCAGGCTACTACGCGGCGATTCAATACGCGCTCGACGACCTCGCTGATCGGGGCCTGCTGGGGCGAAACCTCCGAGTGCTCGACATCGGTGCAGGCGTCGGTGGCCCCGCACTCGGGCTCTGTGAGTACCTCCCCGACGACGCCTTGCTCGAGTACCACGCGATCGAGCCGAGTGCCGCCGCAGACGTCCTTGAGGATCTGCTTACGGTGACAGGGCGGAACGTCCACGCGACGATCCACCGGACGACAGCAGAGGAATTCGATCCGATCGAGAGTCTCGATCGGAGTGGTGATGGCTCCATCGACGGGTTCGATCCCACAGCACCCGACGACGGCTTCGACCTCATTCTCGCCTGTAACGTCCTGAGTGAGCTCGCCGACCCGGTCGCTGTCACGGGGACGTTTCTCGAAACGCTCGCGCCAGACGGGACGTTTCTCGCCATCGCACCCGCAGATAGGAACACGAGCATCGAATTGCGAGAGGTAGAACGCGAACTCGAGGGCGAACGGATCTGGGACCCGGAAGACGCTCGTATCGACATCGACAGCGGCGAGGATTCGGCCAGCCACCGACTCGGCGAGGTGACCGTCTACGGACCGACAGTCAGGCTCTGGCCTGGGGAAACCCCATCCGATCGCGGCTGGTCGTTCGACGTTCGACCGAACGTAGACGTTCCAGGGTTCCAGCGGCGACTTGACGAAGCCACGCCCGCCGACGACGAGGACCACGCGCCCGGAGAGTTCGTGAACGTCGACGTCCAGTTTTCCGCCACGCTGCTCCGACTCGACGGTCGTCGCCGGATCGACATGAGCCTCGAAACGAGCGAATGGGCGAAAATGGCAGCGATGAACCAACACGTCACGAATCGGATCGACCTCGTGGCGGCGAAACTCAGCCGGTCACTGAGCGGGAACGACCCCGCGGGCGACGAACCCGATAGCCACCACGGCGGATCGAACCCCCTGTTCAAGATCAGTGACGGAAGCGAGAAAACCGATCACTACGCCGTCCTCACGACGGAGACGTCGCTCAACCGGCCGCTGCTCGAGGCAGACTACGGGGAGGTCTGTTCGTTCGAAAATGCCCTCGCACTCTGGAACGACGACGAGGAAGCTTACAATCTAGTCGTCGACGAAGAAACAATCGTCGACCGGCTCGCCTGACAGAAGCGGGGGCGGTCGTCGATCACGTAGTCTCGGAACGGAAAGGTAAGAAAGCGGTGGGCTTTTCGCAGCGCCGACCGACCGGAATTGTATGAGCGATGCCTTCGAGATTTTGTTGACAAACGACGACGGGATCGACAGCTCCGGTATCCGGGCGCTGTACGATGCCCTCTCTCCGATCGCGAACGTGACCGTCGTCGCTCCGGCCAGGGACCGGAGCGCGTGTGGCCGATCGCTCTCACACGAAGTCGAAGTCGACGACCACGAATTGGGATATGCAGTTCACGGGACGCCCGCCGACTGTGTCGTCGCCGGCCTCGCCGAACTCGGGCCCTTCCCGGACCTCGTCGTCGCAGGCTGTAACAAGGGTGCGAACTTAGGTGAGTACGTCCTCGGTCGGTCAGGGACGATCAGTGCGGCCGTCGAAGCAGCCTTCTTCGACGTCCCTGCTATTGCGACGTCGCTGTACATTCCCGCCGACCATACACCCTTCTCCGAAATCGAGGTGACAGCTGGCGACTACGCTGAAGCGAAGCGCGTAACGAGCTATCTCGCAGATCGCGTGCTCGATGCAGGCGTCTTCGATCATGCTGCATATCTTAACGTCAACGTCCCCTTGCCGGACGGGGAGCCAGCGCCGATCAAGATCACGCGGCCCTCGAAGCGCTACGAGATGGACGCCGAACGCGACGGCGACCGCATTACACTCCACGACCGCGTCTGGGAGGACATGGACCCCGACTCGCTTCCCAATCCCGAAGACACCGATCGTCGCGCCATCGTCGAAGGTTGCATTAGCGTCTCGCCGCTGACCGCGCCGCACTCGACGAACCACCACGAGGCGCTCGACACACTCGCGGAGTCGTACCTCGAAGCAGTGGGGAGGACCGACCGGTAGCAGCCACGGCGATTCGGGCAGCCAAAAGCGCGACTCGACGACGATTCGGTCCGATCGAGCGTCCTCGACGGGATCGCACCGACCGATCTGCTGGTAGCGGGGGCTTTTGCCACTCGCGCGCTAAGAGAACGGGAACCGGGCGGGCACACTCTCTCTCGAGTCAACGGGCCCGTCGGTCACCGAACATGATAGCACCGCTGACGTATCCTCGCGACTGTCCCAGCAAGAGGAGATCAAAACTAACTTGCGGGTCGCAAGGTGGTTGCTATTCGACGACGGTACCGTCACGATACCTACGACGTAACCAATGGAAACCAAGTGTGTAAAATATGAAACATAAAATCAAATTAGGTGGGCGTTCAAGCTGTGGTAGTTCCAATGGAGCGTGATTAACACATGGTATTCAATACACTCTGGACGCGCCTCTCGTCTCTCTGGAGCAGTTCAACCGACGACACCCCATCAGACGAGCCGGCGGTGACTTCGACCGAGCAACAGGATACGGAAGGGGAAGACGAAACGTTAAGCTACGCAGAGGAGATAGAATACGGCGTTGACGAACGTGAACTGCCCGACGAAGACAAAATTCTTCGACTACTGGTCAAACGAGGTGGCCGGGTCGATCAATCGACGATTCGCGACGAAACCAAGTGGTCGAAAGAACGGCTCGAAGACGTAATCGATCGCATGGAAGACGATAACCAGATCAGCGCGATTACCGTCGGTCGCAAGCGCGTGATTTGCCGTCGTGGTTTCGAACCGAAGGGATATCGGGGCCATCTCAACGAATAAACGCGACGTATCCGCCATCCCGATCAAAACGGCGCTCTCCGCTCTAAATTGCGTTCTTACTCGAGAAACGGAGCCGTCCGGAGTTTCCCTGCAGTTCCGCTCTCGCTATCCACTCCGACAGATCGATAGGACGATGGTGTTGCCTTGCTGTTCCTCGGCTCACTTTTACGAGCATCGTTGACGTACGGCCGAGCCTGATGGACCTCACAATCGAGAACGCGCAGGTCGTCGTCGACTATGAGGGCACTGACTACGCGTTCGAAGTCGTCGGCGAAAACGAACTCGAGTACGCCGAGACGAGCGCGCCGGAGGCGACGGTTCCCGACGACGTACTCGAGGTGCTCGAGACGCAAGGGTACATCGTTTATCGAGAGTGATATCCACCTCACCCTGCTGGAACGGAATCCCGACGAGAGTGCGCGAATCACGACGCGACTCGTGTACGCGGCGCGAGACGTTCACCCGCTGAATGAAACAGGGACACCCATGGCCGTTCCGGTCAGTTGTTGAGCCTGTTCACCGGCAGAACCAACGCTGGTATTTCCCGTTATTGGCAGCATCGACGCCGGGACTCTTCTTTGCAGTGGAGTCGGCGCTGGTATTCCCCTCTACCGGCAGAGTCGCCGACTTCGGGGCTATTTGCCGGACAGACCCGGCATCGACGGCAACGTCCGACACCGTCCCCCGCTCCTCAATACGGACCCCGTCCTATCGTAGTCGGTGAACGTCATTACACACCCCGCTTCCAGATTCGCGGCCTGCGAGCACTCGCTGGCCGCCCCAGCGCAAGCGGTGGGGCCATCGTTTCAACGACTACTATAGTCGCAGCCCGACGGCGGAACCGACGTCATCCGGACTCTGCGATGACACTGTCTGTGGCTCGGCCGGGAGCTCACCACACGGTCTCGAGTTCGAATCACCTCCGCGTAACGACCCACGGCAATCCCTCCAGTGGGTCTTGCACCGACTGACCAGTACGTTTAAGCGAGCGGCTCGATATTTTCGGGCATGGTCTCTGACGAATTCCTCGACGGAGAATCGCTAACCGGCCGGCAAGCAGCGATGGTCTTTGCCGGTTTCCTCGGCCTCATTATCCTGTCCGGGCTCTTGCTAATTCTTCTTCGGGGCATTTTCTGACGGCTCTCGCGGTTTTTATCCGCCGTCGGCCCGCCTCGGCCCGATTCGACCGCCGCCCGACGGATTCTGAACCGACGCCAGGTCGCACACAGCGTGATTCTCTGTCGAATACCTGAGAGAGGGACCTGCAGAGACGCTCGAGCGGAACGCGTATTCAGAGAACTCGGCCGTCGAGTATCGGTTTCCAAGTCGCAGGCTGCCGTGTTCGGTTTCAAACGAACGATCGGCGCCGTCGAATTCGCTACAGCTGGGGGCTCGGGAAGGCATTGGATATACAAATCGAGCGACCGTATCGACGACCTGGTAATGGCACTTCTCAAGAACAAGTGGCTCTGGCTCGCCGTATTCGGCATTCTCCTCTCCGGGGGCCTCGTACTCGTCGCCGTCGGCTATCTCGGATTACTCGTTTACTCGGGCCTCGTCAGCGGGACGCCGGTCGTGGAAGTACTCCTCGAACTCGCGGTCCCCTTCCTCGGTAGCCTCTCGGTCCTGCTCGTGGTTTTTACGCTCTCCGTCAGCGGCGCCCTCTGGATCGTCGTCCGGAATGCATCGCTACCCCAGAGTGACCGAGTGGCAACGCTCGTGGAGCGACTCGAATACGAATATTCGCCGCTTCCGCCAGTCGGGCTGTCGGAATTTCTCTCACCGCCGGAACCAACAGCGACGGAGCGAGCCGAACGAGCGCTCGCCGACCTGAAACAACAGTACGTCGAGGGGCAACTCACTGAAGCGGAGTTCGAACGAAAGGTCGACCGGCTCGTCGCGAACGATTCCATCGACGAAGCCCGGGCCGCCCGCGAGCGGACACGACTCGTCGAAACCGACTCCAGGAAGCGCGGAGGCTAACCGGTGAGAATCCGTTCACATCGGCGGACCTCGGTCGTCTTCTCCCGCACCGAAGTCCCAGCGATCTCGGATCGCGTTGCGTGATCGGACAACGGTCCCGTAACTTGATACTCCCGTCCTCCCAAGAACCGCATAGTATGACCGAACACGAGTCCGTGCTCTGTCCGGAGTGCGGCTGGACGGGCACAGCAGACGTACTTGTGATCGACGATGGAAAGCACGAGTGTCCAGTCTGTGCAGAGGCGATCGAGTTCGTCGACTGAAACCCGATTCCGATCACCGCGGACCACGTTCGACTCCGGTTCGATACCCAATACAGCCGATCTACTGCACCGAAAATGAGATCCCACCGCCGGGCCGAACCGTCTCGTTACGCCGTGTCCTCTAGGAACCCCGTCAATCGGTCGATGAAGTACGCCGGCCGTTCCTCGGGGATCCAGTGGCCGGCGCGGTCGACGACGTCACCGTCGACTGCGGTCGCGACCGCGTTCATGTCTCTGATCGGCAGTTCACCGAACGAAGCGTCGCCACCGAGAGCGAGAACCGGCATCTCGAGTGGTTCTTCGGCGTGTTCCCGGTTGTGTTCGGCGTCGGTCTCGTAGGCGCGGTAGTACTCGAAGCCGCCGCGAAGTCCGCCGGGTGCGGAGTAACAGCGGACGTACTCGTCACGAGCGTCCGCATCGATCGCGGACGGATCGTAGGCACCCTTTCGATAGAACCAGGAAAGATAGCGACGTTCGCGTCCGGCGACGAGCTGTTCGGGCAGGTCCCGAACGCCGTGAAACCGTGTATGCCAGAGTTTTCGCTTCTCATCTTCGTTTATACCCGGTAGTCCAGCCTCGAGGACGGCGAGCGCTCGGACTTCGTCGCGGTACTGAGCGGCGTACGCGTAGGCCGTCGGCATCCCCCAGTCGTGACCGACGAGAGCGATCAGTTCGTCACCGAATCCGAGGTGGTGTACAAGTTCTCGGACGTCCGTCGCGACCGTGTCTTTGTCGTAGCCCGCGACGGGCGTTTCCGAGTCGCCCATCCCGCGAAGATCGGGTGCGATGAGGGTGTACTCCTCGGCTAATTCCGGAATCACGTTTCGCCACTCGTACCAGGTCTGTGGCCAGCCGTGGAGCAAAACCAGCGGCGGACCCTCCCCGGCGGTCACGTAGTGCAGTTCGACGCTATTAACGCGGGTTACTCCGTGCTCGAGTTCATTGATTTCGATCATGTTTCGATATTGAATCACTGCTCTATCAGTCTTCGGTAAACGAACCCCAGAGTGACCCGACGGAGCCGGAGGGATCACCAGTCGAGATCTTTGTGGGAACGGTCGACGCACTGACCGCTAATACACAGGCCCGCTCGTTTAGGTGGTCGAACCCGTGTTCTCGCATATGGCGGGCACCAGATCCGGTGAATCGTCCGATAGGTCAGAGCGACGCGCGGCGCTTGCCTGGCTCATGACGATCGCCCTTGGCGTCCTCGCGATCAGTCACGGATTCACCGGATCGTACCGCTGGTTCGTCTTTACCGGTTTTGCGGTCGCGATAGCGTTGCTCCCGGTCGCCGTCTTTCGGGATCCGCTCGCGATTCCACCCTGGGATCTGCTGATCCTCGTCCTGCTCCCGGTCGTCGACGCGACGGTGTACGGCGAGTCTATCCTGACGGGGATCACGACGTACGTCGCCGTCGCTGCTGTTGCGCTCATCGTGGCAGTCGAGATCGACCGGCTGACTGCGGTTCGAATGAGCCACTCTTTTGCGGTCGTGCTGGTCTCCCTCACGACGCTCGCCGTCGCCGGGGGCTGGAACGTCGCTCAATGGGTCGCCGACGTGGCGTTCGGAACCGACTACCTTCTTGACGGTCGCTCTCAGGATGCGGCCAATCGAGCGCTGATGATCGAGTTCGCCTATGCGGCGGTTGCCGGCTTCCTCGCGGGGATCCTGTTCGACCGTTCGTTCCGGTCGTACTCGGAGAGCGTCTCCGAGCGGGTCGCTCCGGCGGACGACTCCGGATCGGCCTCGAAATCCGAACCGATCCCCGCCCTGATCCGCGACCGACTGGACATCCCAGACGAGACAGTCCGACGGTTTTCGAGAGGAATGCAGATCGCACTCGCCGGCCTCCTCCTGTTCGGTCTCTTCCGTCGCGACCTGACGACCGTCGTCAACGCCGGCGTTGCGCTCGCGATTACGTTCCTTCCGGCTATCCTCGAGCGAGATGCCAGATTGCCACTCGAGCCGGGACTCGTGTTCTGGCTCACCGTGGCCGTCTTTCTCCACGCACTCGGTTCAGCTGGCGTCTACGCGCTCGTCGGACAGTGGGATAGTCTGACACACACGATCTCCGCCTCGATCGTCGCCGCGGCTGGATACGCGGTCGTCCGGGCGATCGATCTCCATACCGACGACGTGTATCTGCCGACGACGGTGCTGTTCGCGTTTATCCTCGTGTTCGTCCTCGCATTTGGCGTCGTCTGGGAACTCCTCGAATTCGCCATCGACGAAAGCGCGCGGCTGCTCGGGTTTCAGGCAGTCGTCGCCCAATACGGACTCAGCGATACAATCGTCGACCTCATGTTCGACAGCGCCGGCGCCGTGGTTGCCGCGGTCTGGGGCTCGTTCTACCTCACCGACCTCTCCCGGCAGATAGCGAGCCGACTCGAGGGAGAACCGGACCGCTAATCGTCAGCGACGGTGTGCTGAACGGAAACTCGTCAGCGACGGTGTGCTGAACGGAAACTCGTCAGCGACGGTGTGCTGAACGGAAACTCGTCAGCGACGGTGTGCTGAACGGAAACTCGTCAGCGACGGTGTGCTGAACGGAAACTCGTCAGCGACGGTGTGCTGAACGGAAACTCGTCAGCGACGGTGTGCTAAACGGAAACTCGTCAGCGACGGTGTGCTGAATGAGGACGGTACAAGACTCCGCAGTTAGTATCAGTCCGCCGCTTCGGTCAATCGCTGTACGTCGTCATCGCTGAGCGATAGCTGCGATGCAGCGACGTTCGACTCGAGGTGACCGGGATCGGACGTGCCCGGAATCGGGAGCATGACAGGCGAGCGTTCGAGGAGCCACGCGATTCCGACCTGTCGACGCGACGCATCGTGGTCGTCGGCGATCTCGTCGAGGAGATCACCGTGTTCCTCGAGATCAGCGCCGTTGATCGGCGCCCACGGGATGAAGCCGATGTCGTGTTCCTCACAGTACTCGAGGGCCGCTGCGCTTCCGCGATCGTTCAGATTGTATCGGTTCTGGACGGTCGCGACCTCGACGTGTTCGCGGGCTCGTTCGATGAGGTCGACCGAGACGTTACTGAGTCCGACTTGTTCGACGACCCCCTCATCTTTGAGTTCCGCGAAGGCCTGAACTGAATCCTCGAACGGTGTGTCGTCGTCGGGCCGGTGGAACTGGTAGAGGTCGATCGTGTCCGTTCGAAGCCGATCCAGCGACGTGAGCACCTGATTGCGGATGTAATCGGGGTCGCCGTGGGCGATCCAGTCACCCCGACGGTTGCGCAGCAATCCCGCCTTGGTCGCAATGAGAACATCGTCCGGATCGCCGATCGCCTCGCCGATAAGCCGCTCGCTTACGGCCGGGCCGTACGAGTCGGCGGTGTCGATGAAGTCGACACCGCAGTCGACTGCGTTTTGGACGATTTCGCGGGCAGTTTCTTCGTCGTCAGGCGAACCGATGATCTCGTCGCCACAGAGCCGCATCGCACCGAATCCGAGTCGGTGGACGGTCCTCTCGCCGATTTCGAACGTTTCGCTTTCGTTGATAATCGAGTTACTGCTCACGTGTATACTTTTGCACCGTAAGGGAAAGTCGTTGCCAGATACGAGCGTCTTGCCGGAACCCGAACGTCCCGGATCTCTACAGACACTAGCGGATGTGTCAGAATGCGTATCAACACACCTCTCCGTACCCTCGATCCGGAACCGACGGCAACTGATTCGTCCCTCCTCGTTTCATCCTGGACGGATCGCGCCTCTCAGTCACGACAGACGTTGTCCCGGTTCGAAATCGAGTGTATATATGAAATTGATTAAATGTATTTACCATTTATATTGAAATGTCTAGATTTCCTCGTGGTGCTTTGCAACGATATCCGACCCCGAACACGAACGAGATCGCCGGCATTCTCGACCGACGCGCCGAAGCACTGCTCATCGACGGCCTGTTCGTCGCCCTCGCCGTCGGCGTCCTCGCGTACGCCGCCGGAGTGGTCGTGATCGGTGGGCCGTTCGGCGGGTACTGTGTGCTCTTGCTCTCCGTGCAGTTCGGTGCTCCGATCGTGCTCTTACTGTACCAGACCAGTTTCGAGGGGTACTACGGACAGACGATCGGCAAACGGGCTCGAGGAATCGTCGTCAGGAAAGAAGGCTCTCGATGTACGTGGGGTGCAGCCGTGCTCCGAAATCTCCTTCGAATCGTCGATGCGCTTCTCATCTTCTACTTCGTCGGGACTTCGAATCGTCGATGCGCTTCCCATCTTCTACTTCGTCGGGATCGTCACTGCGTACGTTGCGTCGGACCAAAATCGGCTCGGCGATCTCGCGACCGGAACGATCGTCGTCTCGGCCGACGATTGAGATCCGATCGGTTCGGCATCGATCCGGCCTCGGTGACGGTCAGAGAGGGCGTCGCTATTTCCCCCTGCCGCCGTGAGGCGAACATCGGACGGTGACGACTCCCGCTATCAGATCTGTGGATGCAACGAGTGACAATGCGAATGCAACGAGCGATCGAGAGTCCAGGGAATTGCCCGCCCGGACTCAAAGAGAGGTGCCGGTCGCAAAGAACGGGACTGAAACTCTTCGCATCCTGCGAGTCCGGGTATTCGATGCTTGCAACCGAACGGGAGCGACAGCAATGGCCGGTCGCACACGTATGAGAACGGTTTTGCGACCCGATGTCACCACCCATACCCTTGGATTCGAAGGCACAACCACCATCTTCGCAGGAGATGTGCCTGGCATGCGATGGCGCTCCAAGAACTCGATCTGAATGAGACCGAAGAAACGTGCTTAGATAATTGCCTCGAAGCGGTACAGTCCTGTGAGTGGTGTGCCGATGAGTGCCTCGACGAGGACATGGACATGTCCCGATGCATCCGACTCTGTCGGGACGTCGCCGACCTCGCAAGCGACCATGCTCGGTTTATGGCGCGCAACTCAAATTACAGCGACGAACTCGCCGAAGCCACTGCCGGGGCCGCCGAAGAGTGCGCAGAGGAGTGTCGGCGTCACGATCACGATCACTGCCAGGTCTGTGCCGACGTCGTCGAAGCGTGTGCGGAATCGTGTCGCGAGATGATACAAGCGTCTTGACGTTCCCTACTCCCGAAAGGACGAGGATTCCACGAATGGGATATTCGCGTTGTTCGTTTTCTGGTTTTTCGGAGACACTTCCACGTATCCTGTCAACAGTCGCCGTCCAGTGGTAACCACAGACGCACTTTTCAGCGCGTACGGCCCTATCAACGGGGCCGTCCTCCACGCAGACAGCGACCGTCGAGGACGACGGGTCGTTCACCCCGCGAGGTCCCACGGGCCGCATCAACTGCTATACCGTACATGGGGTCGGTGATACTTCGACGATGGCGCCGGTGAAATACGCTACTGCCGACCCAGCGGGTCACCAAACGGTCTTGTCACCCAACGGTCTTAGAACTCCCATCACTCGTTCTCCGGACGGGGACCGAGCTTCGACCCGTCAGTTGCTATCAGCCTTCTTTCCGGGCCCGAAGTCGCTGTCGTCGCTCCTCGAATTCCTCGTCGGAGAGTTCTCCTCGAGCATACGACAGTCGCAATTCCCGCAGCGCGGCGTCGGTATCTCGTCCCGTTGGCCGACGAACCGCTCTATACAGGAAGTACCCGAGACTGACGACGACTGCCAGCACTACTGCCCACATCACGAGCCACATCCACGTCGCCCCCGTCCCACCCCAGGTCCCACCATCCCACATGTGTCCGCCGCCCCACATGTGTCCGCCGCCCCACATTCCCATCATGGGCATCATGAGTATCATCATGAGGAACGGAACGAGGATGACTACGGCAACGATGAGTAGCAGGCTCCTGACGAGCGGTTCTTGCGATGTCATAATTCATAATGCCCCTGTGAGAATATAAAGTCCTGTTCTGATTCCCGGTCTGTGGACTTACACGGGAGGATCACGATCCCGGCAGACCGATTACCGTCGGCGGCTATTCGTTTCCGTGGCGTGAAACGGGAGCAGTGACTGGACCGTCACCCTACCGTCTGACGGCCACTCGATCTTCGTGTACGGTTCGTATTCCGAGATAGAGAAGGAGTACGCTCATCACCAGCGCTCCACCGAGTAGGAACGTCAGACTGAGGTTGTGCAGTAGATCGATGTCGTACGTGTGGCTGACGGTTTTGCTCGCGACCGAGGCGCTCCCGACGAGTAACATGACGCCGAAAAACGTTCTGAGCGCTTCATCGTCGAGGTACTCTGTAAGCACGGCACCGATGTGAGTCCCGACCGTGCTGCCGACGAGCAGCGGGACCAGCATGGCGAAATGAATCGCCCCCTGTCGTCCGTATACGAAGGCACCGTAGGCACTGGAAATAGTTATCTGAAAGATGTCCGTCCCGACGGCGACAGGTCCCGGCATCGCCAGACCGTACACGAGAGCGGGCATCATCAAGAAACCGCCGCCGACGCCGAGAAAACCGGAGAGACTCCCGATCACCACTGCGATCAGTAAGATAACCCAGAGTGAGACGTCGATACTTTCCCGAACGGAAACCATCGGCGGAAGGGAGACGCGCTCGAGGGCCGTAGACGAGCGGGCCACGAGGTTCGTTTCGTCCTCGATTGCGGGGTGTCGTCCGTCACGGATGACGAACGTGCCAACCGCTGCGAGCAGTACGACGTATATGAGACTCACAGTGAAATCTGCGACTCCGACGACCACGAGTACCAGCAGTACTCGTTTCCCAATCTCGATGCCGACCGTCATTCCGACGATCAACAGAACACCGAGTCGATAATCGATGTGATCGAGGTCACGATGGCTGAGAGTTGCGATGAGTGACGTCCAAAACACGAAGGCTAGCCCAGTTCCGACGGCAGTAGGGGCGGAATGACCGAGAACGAGAAGTGCGGGGGTGACGAAGAAGCTCCCACCCATTCCGAAAAACCCAAAGAGAATTCCGACAGTCAGGCCAAATACGACGAAAAGCACGACGAGCTGTGTAGTCATTTCGAAAAGGCTCATACGGTCGATACGGTCGCGAACACCACAATTGTTTCAATCATCGGCTCGCTATAATTGTAGCGAGAGCTAAATTTCACGCTCGTCGATACCCCTCGTTCCGATGAATAGACTGCCTGCGGAACGTCTGGTCGGTCCCGCGTATTTCGTACGACAGTTCTATATCACGTACCGAACCGGGACGAAGTCGGTGGTAGCACCGATATCGTTTGCTCACGCGTCAATTCGTGCTGGAGACAGGCAGGGAAATAGACGAGCCCAAGATTGCGCTGTGACAGTATCACTACGGGAACTGGAATGCCTGCTGGGCACATTCAGAGACGTCAAACCGCGGTTCGAACGTGACGATGATGGGAAAGAGTCCGCCTCGCCGGGACCACGTCGTTCCCTTTGGGATCGCAAGAAACGAGTCTGGAATACTTACGCATTCGAACAGTAACTGAACGAAAGCGGACCCCGGACTGTGATGTGCCGAGCCCACGAGTTCAGCTACGCACACCCTACAGATTGCCGACTCGTTACCAGGCCAATCGCTGGAGGGGCAGAAGTCTCACGAGCAAGAAACTATCCGTACACAACACCGGATTGGTTTTCGGCTTCATCTTCGCGCCATCTCACGCGGCATGGATCGGATTCGTCACCGCCGAAACGTCGAGAACAGCAGTCGAAGCCACTGCGCTGACGAATTCCGGCACACCGGGGGGACGGTGGATTTGGCCTCTCGTTGATGCACGGTGGACTAACGATCGATTCAGTCGCCGGATACCTGATGGGGACTGTTCGAAGCCGTCTAAGATCACACATCGGCACCTGAGGCGACTAAGAGACCGCCTCGAGCCGATTACACGAGCGAACCGACGAGTGCGAAGAGGTAGTAGACCACGATGTAACTGACAGTGATCGTAAGCCCGATTCCGACCCCTGCGGTGAGCCACTCTCGTCTGACCCAGTAGTAACTCGTCGCGAACATGAGGGCTTCTGCAATCACGATAAACAGCGGTGCGTGCCCGATCCATCCGAGCGGGGCCGTCGTGTAGACCCACCCACCACCGTTGCTAGCGAACGACTCATATCCGCTTTCGGAGACGAACGCGAACGCCGATGGACCGATGTACGCAGCGAGTGAACCCCAACGGTCTGCAAACCGCAGCGCAACGTATCCCATGAACGCGATGAGGATCGCCCACGCGAACGGCATGTATGCCGGGGAACGCAAGAGGAACGGGTAGCCTGTCGGATAGACGAGCGTCTCCGCGATGCGAACGAGAAAGTAATCGCCGAGTAGTTCGATGAACCCGCCGATCGTCCCGATCACGAGCAATCGCCGGATAACCGCATCGTATCGCGCGTACACCGTTCCAAATCCGTACGCGCCGAAGGCGTAAAGATACGAGAGTCCGGTCGAGTGAACAAACAGGAAGTTGTGATAGAACGCGAGAACGGTCAGCGTCATCCACCCGCCGACGAGAAGGTCGCGGCGAGTGACCCCAGATCCCCGCATTCCGGCCTCCCGTCCAAGAGTTCGGTCGATCATACAGTTTCTCCTGACCGTTCGGACTGGGACGACTGCCGTCTGTACGCTTCGTAGAGCGCCGGCAGCCCCAGCGGCAGTGCGAGGACACCGAATGCTCCGATCCAGTACTGCGACCGCAGCCTCTTCTTATAGGCCAGGATTCCTGTGAAAACACCGAACAGTGCAACGACGTATGCGAGATTGTTCCACAACGGGTCGTACGAGGAACAGTACCCCCAACAGACGAACGTGTACGACGGTGCGTTCCACGATGCCGGATAGAGTTTCGGCCAGAAAAACCGGCAGTAGGTCGTCACGCCACCCATTACCACCGCCGGCATCCAGACGAGCCACGTCGTGCGGGATGTGTTCCACCGGGTCCGATATCGACGCCATCCGGCGAAGAACGTCGCGGGGACGCCGAAGACCCAGAGCCAAATCCCGATCGTGTACGTTACAGGCCAGTGCTCGATTCGAGGCTGGGTGAACGGGAGTCTCACGGATTGGGGAAGCGTTGCCCACGGGAACGATGGGTCAGGGATCGGGTTCGTAAACAGTGCGAAGAGACACAGTGCCGTTCCGACACCGAGCCCGTACAGCGCAATCGTGGTGTACCGATCGAGCCACGTTGGAAGCGACTGAGCCGACGTTTGCATCTGATTCTGCGTGTGCGTGTTCATAGTTCTGTGCCGGGATGCGTGGTCGTGCTGGTGGATTTCGTGCTCGCTTTGGAATTCGCTGCTGCGGCCGGCCCACTGACGGTCGGAGACCTAGACGGGAAAAATGAGCGTGAAAAGAGCGTTCCGGTACGTCGTGTCCTGCCAGAAGCAGCCCCGTCTGCATCTCCTCGTGGCACGACGAGATCGATTCCCGAACTTGTAGTACGGTTGTCCATCCGTGACGGATAATACGATATCGTTATTCAATCCGATTATGACTAAGAAAGTGCGTGTTTCGAAAGCGAATAGTTACGAATCCAAACCTGGCTGTAGTCGTCCACGGGCTAACGGGAACGGACCTGCGGCATCCCCCTCGGGAGGGCCTTTTTAGCCCAGCGTGTCGTGCCTCGTCGGTCTTTCGTGCCTCGAGAACGAGCAAAGACTCGCAAGCATACTCGACCCCTATCGCTCCCGCCTCAAGCACTGTAGCCAGTGGCAGGAGGAGAACTCGCGCGTCGAGAGTGAGGTTGCCCTGAGCGGCCGCGATCTGCAACGCGTCAAGACCTGGCAGAGGGCAGAGACGTCGTCGACTACGCCGAGCGCGACGGTTACACCGAGGCGTTCGTCTCATCGCGTTCCCCGACCGGCGCTCCCATCCAGCTGATGGAGTACACGACACCACCGCGGCGGAGTCGAACAGTTCCGCCGCGGTTTTGTTCGTCGGCGGGCGTCGGGGGGAGAATGATCCGTCCGGCGGCCGACCCGCCGACAGGGTTCCCCGCCTCGGCTCCGAGGACACGCAGCGGTAGTACCCGGGAAAGAAAAACCTAACGCGGAGGACGTGCTTTCCGGGTTCATGGTCACCATTCTCTCAGAATCCAAGGTTGAGCAGGTTCTCGACATCGAGGCGCTGCTGCCGGTCGTGGAAGACGCGCTCGTTCAGCAGACGGCGGGAAACGTCGAGCGTCCCGAGCGGATCCACTTCCCCGTCGGGAGCGGCCTCGAGGGCGACGAACCACTGGGGACCGGAATCGCCATGCCCGCCTACATCCACGGCGATTCGCAGTTCGTGACAAAACTGGTTACGGTGAACGAGGGCAATGAGACGCGCGGGCTACCGACACTCCACGCACAGATTCTGCTCACCGATGCGCGGACCGGCGTAACGAAAGCCCTCATGGGCGGGACGACCGTTACGAACGCCCGGACCGGGTGCATTGGCGCGCTCGCGGTGAGAGCGCTGGCCGAAAACGCGACCACCCTCGGCGTCTTGGGCGCCGGCGCGCAAGGATTCTGGCAGACCCGGGCTATCAACACAGTCGCGTCGCTGGAGGACGTCAGAATCCACTCCCCGAGCGATTCTCGAGATCGTTGCGCCGCAAGGCTCCGCGACGAGGGGATTCCAGCACACGCTGTCGACTCGGCGCGACGGGCCGTCGACGGTGCGGACGTCGTCGTCACCGCTACCACGAGCTTGGAGCCGGTGTTTCCCGCAGACGCGCTAGCCGACGGTGCGCTCGTCGTTGCCATCGGCGCCTACGAAGCGGGGATGCAGGAACTCGAACCCGAGGTGCTGGAGCAAGCCGACTGCGTCTTCGCCGACGTTCCGACGGAAGTAGCCGAAATCGGAGATCTGCTGGCAACCGACCTGTCGGAGGATGACCTCGTACCGTTGGGCAACTTGCTCGCGAGCGGTTACACACGCGCCTCGCCGTCGGAGACGCTGGTCGTGGAAAGTGTCGGAACCGCCTCTCTCGACGCGGCCGCCGCCCAGGCCGTATACGAACGGGCCGAAGAAGCAGGCACCGAGGTCCCGATGGACTAAGAAAGGGCTGTCTTCGTCGACCCGCGAGTGGACGGCAATTTTCTGGACTCGCCGGCGGGAGAGTCAGACGACGCTCCGTTCGACGAGCACTTCGTCCCCCTCGAACCGGTCGGCCGTCAGATCCGAGACGTCGACGAGCCGCGTCGTACCGTCGTAGACGAGTTCGGACACGATCTGGCCAGTCGCCGGTGCATGCTGGAACCCGTGGCCAGAAAACCCGGACGCGGTGACGAAGCCCGGGCCCGTTTCGTCGATACTAGGATGATTGTCTGGGGTAACCGCACACAGCCCGGCCCAGCCGCGTTTGATGCGAGTGTCCAAGTCGAAGTACTCAGCGAAATCTGATGCGGCAACCAATGGCAGCACTCGACCCCATCACTCCCGTAGACGCGAGAGAATGTTTCTGGCACAACGTCGTGACGAGGTTGCAGAAGCAACGCTACAGGGCTACCACTACCGTCTGGAGCCGTTCGCTCAATGGTGTGATCAAGTGGGTATCACCAACCTCAACGAACTAACGGCCCGCTCACTCCACGAGTATCGACTCTGGAGGAAACAGGACGGCGATCTCTAGACGATCACCCTCAAGGGACAGCTATCGACTCTTCGAGTGTTCATCAAGTTCCTCGGATCTATCGACGGGGTTGAGCAGGGCTTGCACGACAAGATGCTCATCCCCTCGGTTGAGGACGAGAAAGCGGTGAGGAGCAGCATCCTCGAAGCGGAGAAGACAGAGCAAGTCCTCGACTACCTGGATAAGTACGAGTACGCCTCGAAAAGCACTACTCACAGTTGACCGAGGAGGCGAAAATGGAGTAACGGAGAGAGTACCTTAGCCAAATCTGACCAGCAGAAATCTCGCGGGTCAAGAATCTTTGACGAGATACGAGTGGCTAATCACCGGGATTCTGTACCGCTATTTCGATCAGAAGGTAACTGTCCCTGTTGGGCATATCGCTTGGAAAAGCCCGCCTGTTGGAGCAGGCGGACAGTGGCCTTCTGTGGAGCAAAACGCCAATGAGCCAATCAACACTCGAACTACTTGAGTACGACGAACAGATGGCCAAACGAGCATCGTGGGAAGCTTTCGAGTTTACCCTTCTCGGAGAGGGTGTCATTGAAGTGGTGAACGGTTCCTACGACGATCCGCGAGAACACACCTATATGGTTCACGCCGAAGGGAAAATCCCGTCAGATTGTACCTGTCCCGCGTGGGAGTACCAGGAAGGGGCCTGCAAGCATATGGTCGCTGTCGCTATCCGTGAGCCCCTTCTTGAAGCTGTAGCGACTGAGCCTTCCACGAGAGCGGATGGTGGCATAGCAGTCGAAGCACCACCCTACGACGACTCCGAGGAGGAGTGCGACTGCGACAAGCTTTCGGATGATTTCCCCTGTTGGCCCTGTGTTCCTGATGGAAGACGCGAGCTATGAACGGCTAATAGACAGACTCTGTCGATCAGAAGTTGTCCAGCACATCTTCTTTTTTCGACTCAAATTCGTCGTCAGTGAGGATACCCTCTTTGTGGAGATCGTTCAATTCTCGAAGTCTGTCTCCTGCGCTATCATCCGATGCATTTTCTTTCAGCGAGATAATCAATCACCGGGGGCTCGTCCAGCTGTATTCCTCGTGTGACTAATCCAGACGTGTCTAATTGAGTCAAACGCTCTTCTGTTACCGTACTACTGTATGCTGCTTCTACAAGCTCAGTCACTCGCTCACGAGAAGAAGCAGTGTCATCTGAGTTACTCGAAAATAATCCCATATCTGAATAATCAAATAGCTCCTTATTACCTTTTGCGTCAGTACAGTAGCTTAATTCGCAAACCAACGCGGGTCAAGGGTTCTTAACGACTGGTCATATCAGACGTGTATGATCCATCCACGATACTGGAGCAACTGGCAGTCGACTTTGCCTTAGCAGTTCCTACTGTCGATAGTAAAGCTGATAACGAATCCTGATGGAAAGCAACGGGCTGACGTCTTTACGGAAAGAGCAGACACGAAGCTTCCAATTGAGGCAAAGCTCCTCCACTTCCGCTACGACAACGGAAACCATCGATCCTTACAGCTTTGAGACTACTGCCAGAAGAAAAGTAGATTTTATCAGTTAAAAGTCGTCAAGCAACTCTCTTTTCTTCGACTTAAATTCGTCATCAGTAAGAACTCCTTCTTCGTGGAGGTTTTTTAGTTCCCTGAGTTTGTCAGCTGGCTTGTTGTCACTCTCCTCTACAGGTTCCTTATTCTCGCGGCTCTGGCTCACCTGCTCCTGAATAAATGCGATTGCCTCTTCGAGAGCGGGTGAGTCCAGTGAGGAAAATAAACCATCTTTCCCAAACAGCATATTTGACGTCTGTCTCGGGCCCACGATAGTGTAAACAGTTCCGTCTGCTTCAATGCTGAAGCCGTTGTCCCTTTTCAGAACCCTATCGATTGCACTATAATCGAAATTCAAAACAGGATCAGAGTCAACGAATATTCCCTTCCTTGATATTCGCAGGAAGCTGATTTCGGATGAAAAGGAATTATCAGAAATACTACCATCCAACTCTGCAATAATCGACCCTTCAGACTGAGATCTAGCACTCGTATAGGGCCCAACTTGGATTCCTCGCGATTTTCCGCTGCTTTCTATATCTCCACCAATCCCGGCATTTATTTTGGTAGCACCTGATTCCTGCCACCCTTCTATCTTGAGATGCGAAGGACGTTCAATATAATCCTGAAGTATATACACCTCTGAAGACGTGGCTGACACGTCATCTCTGACTTTGTCGAAGAGCGTTTGCAAGTCACTTCTGGAAGCAGATGGAGCATCACTCACTTGATATTCGTTATCGCTCTTGTGAGATCCCTTGGCATACCTTCTGAGATCTTTCGGAGAACCAATGAGGTACAGATGAGAGACGCCCCCTTCATAATCAGTAGCTGTTTGATCTGGAGAGACCCCATCAGTGGCGACTGTGAGAGCAATATAATCGCACCCGCGTAGTACGGATAGATTAGATCCGGCTACAAGATCTCTATCTTCTAAGAACCGGACATTCAGAATGTCTAAAAATCTTAACTGCTTACCACCAATAGATAATCCATCATTTTCTTTGTAAACTTCGGCTATATCAGTAAATCCATATATGAACTCAACATAGTCACTACCAAATACCTTAGTATGATTTATTGATTTTTGTTGCGTGGCAACAGTTCCGTCAATGTTTTTCAGCCAGTCATCAGTATCCGCTGTTTCTGAGTGAATTGAGATACCAACCTCAATAGATGATGGCTCTGCTGAACCTGCCGAAGAGTCAGAAGCCTTCGGTCCTAAGTTATCAGGAGACTTTGATTCGGTAGTTGTGTCCGTTATAACCTCAGAATCATTTTCGCTATTAGGGTTGCCGGAACCGGTGGCTGACTCGGTATTTTCAGTAGTAGTCGGTTCTTGATAGAAATCAGTTGCTTCCTCAATTGCAGATCTGAGATAATCACGAGCATTTCGCATAACATCTATTTTGGACTTATGACCAGTATCAGAATCAAATGAGACATACATCGCTAAGTTCCAAAGATTTCCTTTGTCGGAGACTTGCTCACCAAAGCTTGAAAATATATCCTGGATAAGATCTGTAGCTTCTGTTTTGAGTTGTAGAGAAAGCTCGTAATAGCGATTATGATCCTCAATTCCTATGATTTTCGAAATTGCCGTATAAGGGATACTTTTTGCTAAGTCTCTACCATTACTGCTCTCGATGAGAACTATCCTATGGTCTGTGAGGCAAATGACAAAATTAGGTTTTTTCTCGAATTCCAACCTCAGATCAAGATTAACCTCCGTTGCCTGCAGGACAGGGGTGTCGTTTCTATAAAAAATAAAGTGGGGCTGTTCGTTATCTTCCAGAAAATAGTTGACTGGGTTATTCTTGAGCGTTATTCCATCTGAGAGGATACCACTCGTCTTAGTGCTGGTCAACAGCTCCGAAGTAACAGTGTCGCTTTCCGCGTTCTCGACCAACTCACGTACGACGGCCTCAGAATCACTCGTCTCACCTGAGTTTCTCGAAAACAATCCCATAGCAGTTTTGAGATTTCAGGCAATATTAACTTTTGTGTCTGCGTAGTAGCTTGATCGGAGCATTCACGCAGATCAAAGATTCTTAACGACTGATCATATTGAACCTGATATGAACCGATCTGCAATACTGGACCAACTGGCAGACGACTTTGCCTTAGCAGTTCCCACTGTCGACAACAGAGCCGATCACGACCGATGGCAGGCGGGCATCGGCCCGTTTGAGGAATGGAATCAGATAGAGATACTTCGAGAGGAAATTGATGGGGACACCAGCTACACCATCAAGACTGAGGAGCCATATCTTGATGGAGGGCAACGAGCTGATATCTTCACCGAGAGCACGGACACAAACTTCCGATTGAGACGAAGCTTATCCGATTTCGTTACGAGAACCGAAACATCTATCCAAACAGCTTTGCGAATGTATTCCCCCTAAACTGACAACTTTTACACTTACTCATAATTGAGGCGATTAGTAGTGCTTGGTGGAATTAATCACCTCACCTTTTTGTACAGTCGTCTTATCTCTGGCACGACCCAAACCAATCCATTAGGCCCGTGTTCTGCATATAATTCGCGTAATCGGCTTAGTGAACGAGCAGTCAGGCATTTAGCAGGTCTATACATCCGTCTTCCAGCCAGCAATAGGGTAGGCCCAATAATCAATAGTAGACTCAGATACACACCAATACGCACCTCCGTTGTGAGTTGAGGGAATAATTCAACTAACAGATCACTCCCTCCTGTAATAAATTGAACAAGTCCTAAAAGACCATATATGAGACAACCTAAACCGATACAAAACATATTTATTACAATTAGTATCGGCCATAGTGAAATTAGCAACCCGTATAGGTAAGGGAGAGAAAATAGCAGTATAGCAGCTTTCATACCTAGAATTATAAGAAATGCAATAGCCCCACCAATACCTCCAGCAAGATCTCGACCAGGATCATCAGATGGCATATATCTATTCATTATTCTACTTCCGGCAAGGGAGAATAGCTTTTTGATGGGATTTTTGCATCTTTCTGTTTGGCTTTACCGAACCTGCGCGTTCCTCAAATAGATGAATTAGGGAATCAGCACGGGTCAAAGGTTCTTAACGACTTCAATTCACCGTAAGAACTAGGTTCCCCCAGCGCGTTTCGATTATTGCACAACGCCAGACGTGACGGGGTGCACCCAGTGACCGGTTGAACTCGCACGAGAAAAGTTGGCGTCGCAGGATGGCGCGGATGCTTTCGGTTATTGATCAACCGGTAACAGGATGCCGCCTCCCGGATTTGAACGTCCGGAAGGCTTCGCTGCGCTCGCCTTCCGTAGCCCCGCTCGCTCCGCTCGCGGGACCGGGGACAGCTCCACTCCTCGCTCATGGGGGTACTTCGGAGAATCCGATGACGAAGAACGAACTCGAACCCATCTCGCCTGTTGAGGTGAAGGAGATGTACCTCGATGCGCGGAAGAACGAAGTATCGCAAAGTACGCTCGACGGCTTTCACTACCGGCTCAACCCCGTACACTCCATCCGCAGGTACGAGCCCGTCGAGGGATTCGGGAACGGGAATACGCTCTCCGGTCGGAACCGACAGCGACACAGGTCGCGCCGACACCCCGAGTTGCAACTCGCGGCAGGGAACGCTCGCCGCTCTTCTCGTGTCGTTCAAATACGATCGACGCCACGCAGGCGCTCTCACCGGTTCTCGCTCGCTAGCGGGGCATCGTTCCGACCGTTCCCAGTAAGGTGAAACCGCTCTCGAGTCGAAGGAAGTGCCACCGCCAGAACGCCAAAAACCTCGGCGGTATCGATAAACCGGTACGGTTTCACACTCGCGTCAGAGAGCGCTATGTATGATACTTCGTGAACGGCTTCATCCCGATTTATTTGCCGGTATCCGTGCAGCCATGCCGCTCGTCATCGGAATCGTTCCCTTTGCACTTATTACCGGAATCACTGCCATCAGTGAGGGTTTGACGATCGCTGAAACGGTCGGGATGTCCGCAATCGTCTTTGCGGGAGCCTCACAGTTAGCCGCCATCGACCTCATCGGTTCGAACGCGTCGTTTATTATCGTCGTTGGGACAGCGGTCGTGATCAATATCCGGATGGTGATGTATTCGGCGTCGATCGCACCGTATCTTCAACCGTTCTCCCTTCGTATTCGCGGGCTGGCCGCCTACTTGCTGACCGATCAGGCATACGCGATGTCCGTGGCCGAATACGAAACGAACGACGAACGGCATCGACTCTGGTACTACGTTGGGATAGCTGCGACGCTGTGGATCGTCTGGCAAATCGGAACGTTCGTCGGAGCCGTTCTTGGAGCAAGTGTCCCAGATGCACTCGAGTTAAACTTCGCGCTGCCACTGGTGTTCATCGCGGTACTGGTGCCGGCAATGAAAGACGCAGGAACAACAGCGGCGGGCGTGGTTGCCGGGGTCACTGCCCTCAGTATTGCGACACTCGGCGTTCCGTTCAATCTCGATTTGCCCATCGCTGCCGTGATCGGAATCCTTTCCGGAGTCGTCGTCGACGCGTGGAGGACAGCATGACCGAGTGGTCTCACATACGTATCTGGGCCGCGATAGCGGGTATTGGTATCTGTACGTACGTGATCCGGCTCTCATTCGTTTATTTGTTCGGGCGAATCGACTCGGTGCCGCCGCGCGTTGAACAAACACTGCGATACGTCCCTGCGGCCGTCCTCGCTGCCCTCGTCGTCCCTGCGGTCGTGACGGTCCAGCCGACGCTGGGAGAAACGGTGCTCGACGCACGCCTCGTCGCAGGGTCGATCGCCACGACGGTTGCGTGGCGCACCGAGAACGTTTTTTATACGATCGTCGTCGGCATGGCCACGTTGTGGGTGATACGGTTTGGGCCATCGCTGATCGGGTGACTCGTCTCGCGATCACCCGACTCGGGAGAGGGTAACGATCGCCCGCCGTCGAGCGAACCCGACCGGTTTACAGCCATCGCGAATCGAACCGCGGCAGAGCCACGGCCGATAAACGGTTGGCTGAACGATCTCGGTGAACGCGATCCGGGAAAGCTGTCACAGAAGAAGGGGCGCCTCCCGGATTGCGAACCTCGCCGAGACAGTCCGGGGTACTCGCTTCGCTGCGCTCCCGGGCTGTGACTCGTCTGGTTCAAATCCAGTCGAGTTCCATATTTGCGACTCTCGAAGAGGCGAGCAGATGAACTGCTCGCCGTAGTTCGTCGCAAAAGTATGCCGCCTCCCGGACATATACCAAGAGTTCAAATGCCTACCCATTCTAAATTAGAGTATGCCAAAGCTGCCAGACAAGATCGAAACACTCCACACGCGGATTGAGAAATCGGAGACTCTGTCACCAGAGGAGAAAGACGCCCTTCTCAAGTTCTCCTCAGAACTCGGGGTCCACAATTACTCTGAGGGCCGATGGACAAAGCTCCTCCAACACTGTACGATGATGGCTGGGGATTCGTCCAAATATTCGCCAGATGAAATACCTGAGCCAGATTTAGTAGAAATCATCGGAGAGTCAAAGAAAGAGAAAGAGGCCGCAAAGAAATACGTCAGTTGGATCAACGCAAACTATGATAGCGAAGAATCGAAACGTGACCATCGGGTCGCGCTTCGAGTGTTTGGTGGGCACATAACAGAAGGTGATTATGAGGACGAGAAACCATCAAGTATCGAGTGGATCTCGGCCGACCTCCCCAGAGACTACAACCCAAAACCAGACCCGACGAAGATGTGGTGGTGGGACGAGCACATCGTTCCTGTCCTAGATAACGCCAAACACGCACGCAACAAGGCAGCAGTCGCCGTCAGCTGGGATGCTGGTACGCGATCCGAGGAGTTCCGTGAACTAACTGTCGGTGACGTTAGTGATCACAAGTACGGGATGGAAATCACCGTCGATGGAAAGCGGGGTCGCCGCTCGATTGTACTAATCACATCAGTCCCATACCTCAAACGCTGGTTAGAGGTTCACCCTCGGGGTAACGAGCCCGATGCACCGCTTTGGTCGGACTTAGACACCGGGCGGGACGTGAGCTACAACATGAAGTTGAAAATGCTCCGAGCACCCGTCAAACGAGCAGTCGATAATGGCGATCTCAGAAAGCCGTCGAAGATAGAATTCACGCGGATGCGGAAATCTTCCGCAAGTTACCTCGCACGAAAGAACGTGTCACAGAATCATATAGAAAAGCACCATGGGTGGGTCGAAAATAGCGACGAGGCCCGCCGATACATCAACGTGTTCCGAGAGGATACTGCACGAGAAGTTGCCCGAACCCACGGAGCAGACGTTTCTGAGGATGAGATTGAGGACATCGGGCCGGTGGAGTGTCCGCGCTGACAACGCGATACGCCCAGGGGAGAGGCCCAATGTATGTGGTGTGGGCAGGCTCTGAGTCCGAAGGGTGTCGAGCGGCTCGAAGAACGGGAAGAACGACTCTTCGACTCAGCGTTGGAAGCTGGTGGCGACATGAAAGAGCGAGTCAAGAGCATCCAAAGCGAGATCGAGGAACTCCGCTCATTGGGGCTTGAAATATAGAACATACACTTCCGGTAAAGCCCCAAGATAGAGTTAGATTCGGTCTTGCTCTCACACATCACTTTTCAGTCATAACTGGTGTCCCGTTCGTTTTCGATTTGTAGTCTCTCACAACCGAACCAATTCAGTTCACTCAGATTCGCTGTACAGAGACGGGATGGTGTCTCCCGGATCTTATCCGGTTAGCAGACTCAACCAAATCCGCTGGACAGAAGTTCCTGCTATGATTTCGGAGGGGTCACAAGCCACCCAACTCAAATAATAATAAAACAGACATCTGGAAGTGATACATGGCGAAGGCTACGGCCCGTAATCGGCATCGACGCTTTTGTCAATAGAGCATACACCTTCAATTATGGACGACGAAGAGTTCCGGCGCTTCTTCACTAGTCTCGATCAGTTAAATCGGATGTTCAGCCATCCAATCGATGATCACGCCGAGGGTGAAGAAGACAAGCCACCAGAACAGGTGGATGATGCTGAACTCGATGCAGAACTCACTAACTTAGAAGAGGAACTGCGAGAAGATCTCAGTCGGTAAGTTCGGCTCACAGTTGAGCAGAGCCGTCAAGCGCGGGCAGCCCAGTAACCCTATCACTACGATACGACGGGACAACCCCCTACCACGCTGCAGACGCACGCCACCGACGTCCCAGCGGACGCCCAACCACGTGATGAAAACTTGACTATCCGGGGTCTGAAGCACCCGAATTCGGACACCTCACGCCTTAGAGGTCGATTCGTTCGACAGTCGAACCGGTGCCTGTAGATATCAGTGATCGGCGTGAGAGAGCACGCTATTGACTCCGCCAAAGAAACTACGCGTGAGTGTCGTAATCCTGAATCCTGGACTGTCCGCCGAGGTGTGACTCTTGATCTAATTCAGCTTGGAGCACAGCAGGTGTTTTGCCGAGATCGAGAATGCCATTGAAATATTGTCGCCCCAGTTCTCGAACGTGCTCTCGGTTCTCGACGTTATCGAGATAGTTCTTTTCGTCAACGCTAGGTGTTTTCGTCCCACCCTCTTCCGACACGAATTTGATTTCTTCTCGATTTTCGTGCAGCGCTCTCTTATACAGTGTCTTCCAGAATTGCCGGAAGTTCTGGATGGTCGGGAACGATCCATCGTCTAATCGAACATCAGCAATCTTGCACAGTTCCTCCAGCCAATCATTCAGCGTGGAGGCTCGACGGGACCCAGATGCAGATTGGGAGCTGGGGAGTAATTTCCCATTCCCGTCAACCGAGTTGATGTAGTCTACATAGAGTTCAAGCAATGTTGTGTCCATCATGATCGGGACTTTGCTAGGCCCTTCATTCCGTCTCTGGTTCTTTCGCTCGTCAAAGTGGACGTACGGATCGTCACCGAAATGAAGCTGGGATCGTACATCGATTTGCTCAACCTCGCTTGAACGAGGACCGACGGCAATCAAAAAGACGAGGAGGACCTTCATCCAGAGTCGCCATCGTTCCAACTCATAATCTCCTATCGGACACTCCTCAAGCACAGTCAACGCATTCCACAGATCGTTCAATTGCGGTTCAGTTACCGGCTGTGGGTCGCTCTCGCTCCGATACCATTCAAACTCGTCCAACGCTTCTGTGACTGGGTTAAAGCTGACTTGATACTTATTCTTCACAATATTGTAGTATTCCTCAAAATACCGGGGATAGTTCCCCATCGTACTGTCTGCTAGATCACGGTCCATGTATTCGATTACCGTGATCGTGTACTGGATGTTCTCCACACGCTCGTCGTTAGAACTGTAGACACCGAGGTCCAGTAACTCAATGTCGAGACCTTCCTCTCGGATCGCCTCGTACACTTTGTTGATCACTGATCGAACGGAATCAATGGTGTTCTCTTTCCATCCTCGTCGATCCTGAGCACTATTGACATAGTATTCCAGAGACTGAATGGTCTCTTCATCGTCGGTAGGCCATCTCCCGGTGTTACGGACACCAAACCCTTGTTCTCTGAGAAATTCGAGGAGGGTTTGTCCGTACAATTCTTTGGACCTGTTGTTCAGTCCTTCCGCAGAGTACCGAGTATTCGCGGTGATGTATTCCCAGGATGGGGCGTGGTCGCGCGGTAGTCCATCCAGTTGAAATTGCTCGCGGAGGATCGCCGGTAACTGTTCTTCGAGTGTTTTCTGGTCGATACGTCCCCTCATTTTGAGTCGTCACCTCGTGCTCGATCTAATTCTTCTAAGATGCGTTCGGCGTCGTAGGCGAACGGGAGATTGCTCGCTGCGATTGCCTCCAAATCATCTCGTAGGTCCTCTGCCGTGTCGATGGCCGACTGGTATGAGTCAGAAGCTTCAGAACTCATGTGAGCCCTGTTCACCTCTGTTCGGCCGGTTGTGGATCAAATACATAGTAGTTCTAATTTTGAGTAAGTAGTGGTTTGATTCACTGTAAGTTAAAACCTTGGAGCCCGAAGAGGAGGATAACAACATGCCGAACGACACCTCAAACACCTCTGATAACGAAACAGAGACTGTCGGGAATTTAGAAAAAACCAGCAACTCGGGCTCTGAATACCCTGATCAGAACAGTAAGTCCGTAGACGCTACTGAAGATACAAAACCGGATGATGAACCGGAAACCGAGATTGATCATCAGAAGGTCAGAGACTTCTTCCAGAAGAAAGGCGCAGTAGAAATCGTCGCTCAGCTCGCTGATGGTCCCAAGCGATTCAGCGAAATCGATGATGCACTCGTGGTGAGTCACGGCACGGTTGCAAGTCGGCTCACCGAAGGTGCCAAAACTGGACTCTGGAAAGAGTATTTCCAATACCCAGATGATGGCGGGAAAATCAAGCTATACCAACTCAACCCTGAAGCTGAAGACCTCGCTGATATCGCCCAACACAACAATATCGCTGAGACAACGGAACGCAAACGACAGGCCACCGAACAACACGCCGATGCTGTCTCGAACTTCCAAGACGAGATCACAACAGACAACTCTGAAGAATAGGTCACCAGTCTGCTGGGTATTCAATATCACGTATTCGGTTCCTGCACCACACCGTTCGACCTTATTCAACAGATGACAGACAAGACTGCCTCGTTCTTAACTGACCGTTTCTCATCCTTGGCCCCTCTTTGTTGGAAACTAAGTGTATTCCTCAATTCTCTTCTCTATGGGTTCACACGTCGGCGTGGATTGGGCAAGCGGATCATGGGTCGTTGTCGAAGCGACCACAGAGACCACCAACGTCAGTACAGAACCTTCACTGCTCAACGTCTGGCACGAATACAGGGAGCGAGCAAACGAGATCCTAGTGGATATCCCGGTTCACTTAGAAAGTGAGGGGGATCGAGAGTGTGATCAAGAAGCCAAGGACTTCCTCGGTTCGCGTGGCAGTACCGTCTTCTGGACACCGAACAGTGACGCAGTAACCGCAGGAGACTATGACGTGGCTGTAGCAAAGAATACCCGTGGGCTGGGAAGCCACAGCTGGGGCCTCGTCCCGCGTATCCAGGAAGTGAACACCTTACTAGATGAATTCGATACTGCACATAAGACACTCTACGAGAGCCATCCAGAGGTGTGCTTCAAAGCGTACCACGGCGACAATCTCCCGTCGAAGAAAAGCGACGCAGGCTTCGAAGTACGGAAAAAGTGTCTCATCAAGAATGGGGGCGAATCCTTCCAACCAGTAATAGAACTCGCTGACAAACGGCAAGCAAACAGCCAATGGCACCACCGAATCCAGTCTGGCCGCGTCGACGACGTCCTTGACGCCGCCATCATTGCCCTGACAGCACGGGAGTCTGCCGGCTCCTACTCAACCCTCCCAAAGGATGCTGACCCCGCCTGTGACCCTTCCATTGTCTATCCCGGCAACTAACCATTACCGGCGGAACACGCTGTTCTCTAAGCAACTCGTATCGTGCCCCCAATAGTTCTACTTTGACTCACTTGGGTCAACGATCCGTTCGAGGTCGAACAACTGCAGGTCGTCACGGTCCGACGCTTCATCACGAACAGATTGCGTGAACCCGTTTCGCGCGAACAGCGCATACTGGTGCTCTACCTCACCATCATCAGGCGACCATCGAATCTCATCTGTGTGGTCTTCAAGCGAGGCAAGCGCACCGTAATCAAGTGGCGCGGACGTGAACTTGCACTCACCCGTTACCATCGTCCCGTCTGCATCGAATCCAACCACATCCACTTCGTACTCGTTGTACCACCAGCGGCCGATATCGGTGAACATCAGCTCGGGGTAGATATCCGGGAGGATGTCCTGACAACGATTTTCAAACTCCTGGCTCACGAAATCCGCCAGCTCCGGTTCGATAACCGTCTCGTAGGCGTCGGCACCCAATCGCTCGTAGCGGTCTTCGTTCCCGTAGACGAACCGGAACCAAAACCTGAACAACGGATCGAGAATCCGGTACCGCCCTCGGCGTGACTTCGTCTTGTCCTCTGTCACCGGAACCTCACGTTCGACCAATCGCAGCCGCTCCAGTTTCTGCGTGTACGTCGAAATCTGTTTGCCATCAATCCCGACTGTTTGTGCGATCTCGTTCGAGGTCGTGTTCCCAGCGGCAATCGCTTTCAGGATGGCAAAGTATCGATTCGGCTCCGTCAGCTCAGTACGGAGCACGTATTCCGGTTCGTCGTGCAGGAATCCCTGCCGTGACAGCAGCGACTGCTGGATGACTGTCCCGAGGTCACCATCCAGATCGATGCCGTCCAAATAATACGGTGTCCCGCCAAACACGCCCCACGCGAACAGCAACTGTTCGGGGGTATAGCTCTCGGGAAAGAACGTCCGCACGGCAGCAAAGTCGAGCTGGTGGAGATCGATTTTCTCAGTGAATCGACCATACAACGGACTGTTCCCGAGGAGTGTCGCCTCCTCCATCATACTGATCGAAGATCCCACGAGCACGAGCGTCACGCCCGTGTCACGCAACTCCTGATCCCAGAGTCGCTGGATAACAGATGGGAGGCTTTCGTCGGCGTCAATCAGGTACGGGAACTCGTCCAGCACGATGACTGCATCCTGGTCAGCGAGGTACCCAAGCAGCGATTCCCACTCGTTCTCGATCCGGTCGATCCCCGGAAACGACTCGGCCGCTACGTCCACAAACGCGTCCAGCTGGATCTGCCGAGTCGTCTCAGTCGCTTGGTACAGAATGGCGTCATCGCGGTTTGTTAGTGACTCTCGGACGAGTTCGGTTTTCCCGAGACGACGACGCCCGAAAATCACGACCATATCAGCGTCGTCCGACTCATAGCAGTCTCGAAGCCGACTGAGTTCATCCTCCCGATCCACGAATCGCTCCATATCCTTTGACTGCGGCCCAACCAGATAAAACTCTCGAATAGCCTAATACAGAATAGGCTAACTGAGAATTGTCTATTCTGGTATAGTATATCGTCACCGGATTGAGAAGGACATTGGACCCGTTTGCTGAGGAGGATTTTTCAAGGCCGGTTCTGTCTGTGCATCTATGGAATTTTCTGAGATAGTCGGTGATGAGGACGGGAAGTCCAGTGACTGGCATACAAGCGATATGCCGGATGATGTCAAGAATGCACTGTCGTTGGCATTCCTGGACGGATTCCACAATGAAGTTCACCGGCTGCATGATGAACTACAGCAGGAATGGGAAGAGGCAGAGGATGATGATCTTCCCATGGAGTTCAGTTTCGGCGGTGTCGGGTTGAAGACGTACGAACTCCATAGCTTGACAGTGAGTTATTTCGAGGCAGGAGTTCCGATCCTGTGCTTCCACCACTTCCGAAATGAGACGGAAGAAGGGTACCAAATTCTGGAGTGGATGGAAGAGAACCGAAATCGTGCTCTTGACGAGGACAGTGAAGAGCCGTACGGTACACAGATCATGCAGTGGTTGAATAGTCGGAGATCCTCTATCACCGACATGGCCCGGTTGATGGATGAGACCGGGCTGTTGAGCCATGATAAAGTGAAGCGGGTAAGGTCTCACCGCCACGACTTCCTCCACTCTCCTCTGCAAATACTATACATCTCTGGTTGGGAAGACCTGCTAAAAATGTCGGAGAGATGTATCACAGTGGTCGATGACTTGGATGAACGACTGTACCAGGATATCGATCTCCACGCATTCTATCCGACTCTCACAGACAAAGAACGCTCCAGCCGTACTTTCTGACCTTTACTTACCCCTGTCGCAGCTGGATCTGTACTTTATCTCCGACTGCTGGTTCGCCGTTACCGTAGGTGAGTTCATAGAGGTCGCCGTTCTCTTTTTCTCCGACCGGGATGGTATTTGCCCCCTCAAGCAGGTGCGCAATCCGCTCAAATCCTTCGTCCAGCAGTGGACTCCATTTCGACTCCTCAATTATCTCGTTCACATCTCGTACCAGAACGTCTTCTTCGACGCCGCCGCGGTCACGATGATAGAACGCAGTAAACTTAGTGGGCTCCTCGTCAAATTCTATCCCGGATTCCATTTTAGCGAGTCGCTCGTCGGTTGCGAAGGTGTACTGGTAAAGTTGCTTCAACGAGAGTTGTTCCGCCATGCACGATAATTAAACAGACCTTGGATAACACTGTTGAATACCTTGTCTTCCTCGAAGATAGAGAACTCACGGACAAGCAACAACGTCCAGAGAAGTTGGGCACCGCATGTAGGGTCTCGCCGAAATTTCCTCGGAGAGCAAACGGCTGTTCTGTGAACGGTGACGGAGGCGTGTTCGAAGATATCGGCTTAGTCAACTTTGGAGTCTCCTGCAAACTCCAAAGTTCGCGCGAAAGTATGGATGACACCGGACCAAGTCGAAGCACTCCGATCAGCATGCTACACCACCGGTGCAGAATACCTCCAGCAGCGCAACGAAGCCATTATCGCGTTCATGTACGATACTGGACTCCGCGTTGGAGAACTCGTCCAGATCAACAAGACGCTGCTTCGAAACGGAAACTCGGAACTCTATCTGCCGACAGACATCCAGAAGGATTACCCGAACGAAAATTCCCCACCACCAGTGACCCTCACACTATCGAAGGACACAGCGCGATTGCTCTCAGCATATCTTAACTCCCGCTGGAAAGATCCGCAAGCACTCTTCCCGTCTCGATCCTCCAATCGGATTTCTGAACAAGGCGTTCGGAATATGCTTCACAAGGTCGCTGAGGAAGCAGGGGTTCAGCCATACAAGATTGATGGCACTCGGGGGAACGCCAGTGACGTGACACCGCACGCACTCCGACACAGCGTCGCCTACAGAATGATGAACGAAGAAGACGAAAATACGCTCTACCATGTCCGGAATCGATTACGACATCGCAGTATCCAGACCACTGAACGAATCTACGATCATATGCTGAAGGTCTGATTCAACTTGAGGACAGTGATTGGGTTCCCGACGCGACTTCACAGCAAATCTGCCTAAGGAGAGGAACACAAAGGACATCGCGGCAAAGAATTCTGTCCAGCGCCCCGGGTTAATCGATGTACCCACGATCACGGAGAAACGCGTGTCGATTTTTGTGATTGCCGAGAATCCCTTCGTGAGGGTACTCTTCGGCATACCGGTGGAGAATTTCTGGATCGTCGATGACGACACCGTAATAGTGGTCAAACGATGCTGTCGTCGGATCGACTAGATGCTCCCCGTCAAGCAGACACCAAGCGTGCTCAATCCCTCCAACGTCAAGATCACCCATGACTGCGAACCCTTCGACGTAGCTAAATCTCTCGTTGAACTTCCACATCCCGAGCGAATTACTGAAACACGACTTTTCCGCCGGGTCAGTCACTCGGATCCCATCCGAGATGAGATCCTGGTCGTCAGCATTCACGTCATTTGAGAGGGTTATCGACCGACCAGCAATCTCCGTATGTTTGAGATCACTTTGCGACACGCCTTGCCCATGATCTGCCACATACGCGCGCAGTGGAGACCCTGACTTCGACGCCTCCACGTATCTTGTAGCAGCGTTCATCTTCGCACACCACCGACTACATCCGTGTCAATGGGGTGGCGCTGTCCTCGTTTCTGAACTTGCTCTCTCTCGAATCTCATGATGAACAGGTGAAACCAGCATGCAGGGATAAACCCTCGTGCTCTCAGCAACACCGTCGGGGAGTTGCCTTCACACTGCGTCTTCCACTAGATTTCGACTCACCGATTCAACGCAACACTCCCACTACTTCGCCGCAAGATGTAACGAATTCTCCATAATCCAGAGACAGCCCCATCCGCCGCGCAAACCCGACTGCTTACAAGCCGTCGCGGGCGCACTCGCAGCAACACTCAACGCGTCCAACGACACGGATGGGTTGCAGCTAAGAGACGCCCATCGATCCCAACCGAAACGCATGGAGGACCGAGAAAGACACGCTAATTGAGAGCAGTCAGGAGCGACTCACAGTACGACCACATCGCCGAGGGCCGCACTCACGGCTGAATATCCCGATGTGAACCACGATAATCGAACAACATGACTGGAGGCGCTTATCGCGCGGATTATCTCCGTAGAGACCCTGTCTGGATGGCATGCCGACGATGGATTACGAAGCGGCAGCCGCCCGAGTACTGACCTATGTTGAGTCAGCCTCACAGATCCACCCAGAAAATAAGCGACTCATTCAGGAGTATCACCGGGATATGGTTCTCGCAGATATCAGCCACGCACAACAACAGAAAGTACTCTCTCATTTCAAAATCATCACCGACCACGTCGGTCAGACTCCGTTTGCTGATCTCGACAAAGAAGATATCGTGGAACTCGTCGCGTGGTTGTACACCCGCGGAACGAGCGCTTCGACAGTCGTTGATTACAAGCAGGCTATCAAGCAGTTTTGGAAGTGGATGAATGATGGCGAGGACCCCGAGGAAACGAAGTGGATCCGGCGCGGGCCGGTAGAGCAGAAACGAATCCTTCCCCAGAGTCTTCTCACGCCACGTGATGTCCAAGCATTAGTCGATGCGTGCCACAACGAGCGTGACCGCGCATTCATTGCAGTGCTGTGGGAAACCGGAGCCAGAATCGGCGAACTCATCGACCTCCAAGTCAGTCACATTGAGAACACGACGCTGGGGAAGCAAGTCGTTGTTTCAGGGAAGACCGGTTCACGCCGACTACTACTGCTCGAATCCGAATCGTATCTCGACTCGTGGCTTACCGCCCATCCAAACAGACGGCCAAACGCGCCGTTATGGTGCAAGATCGATGAAAAACAAGGCTCTCCAGATGAAACGATTGGCTACCAGTACATTCGATTACGGATTCTCGACCAGGCGCGAGAGCGGGTTGGGATTGAGAAGCCGGTCAATCCCCACCATTTCAGACATAGTCGCGCAACCTACCTGGCGAACTACCTCACAGAAGCACAGATGTGCGTCTGGTTTGGGTGGGTCCCTGGGTCGCGTGTCCCCGGTCGCTATGTCCACCTCTCAGGCCGAGATATCGATCACGCGTATCAATCGATGCTCGACGAACCGGGATACACCCGTCTCGCTGGAGCGAGTTGAGAGACGGGTCCCGAATGAGGCCGTGCTCGGACCTGCTGTTGTGGTAGCGTTAGTACCAGAGCCACTCCAATTTGCTGCTGGAATCCTCCCAACCTACTGGCCGGTGAAGGCTGTTGTGGCTGGCATCACTGGCGATCCATTTTGAGCATTGTTTCTCCTCGGTGGACTCATTGTGCACCTTCTCGGGATCGCTGTTCTCGATCGGTGGTTTGCCAGTTGGGCCGACTAATACAGAAACAACTCACAGATCCCGACTAGCAGCCTACCGAGAGTCTTGGTTGTCGGGCTGTCCGACTGGCCCGAGCCGTGTGACCCGTCCGTTCTCGATTAATGTTGTAATCCCGTCTTTCGCTGGGAAATCCCAGACAGCGTCTTCATCGGGTTGCCCTGGTGCGAGTGACTTGAAACGCCGGCCGTCACGGGTCATAGCGATCAATCGGCGGTGACTGCCTGCCAGGTCGAATAATCCGAGATCCCACCCGAACGCTCGCCGCGCAATCCGTGCTTTCCCTTTCCGATACCCAAGGATCTCCTCAGGCCGAAACTCAGCGAATTCCTCGACGGGGAACGCGTAGTTCTTAAACGTGATCGGGGTCCCCACATCTAACTCGTCTGCCAGCGGATCATACTCGCCGAACTCAAACGGACCCTCCAGCTCCGGTTCGAGCGCCGATCGCGCCGCTACCTGCTGCTCACGGTGCTCAGTGTGGAACACCCAGTGGACGACACACCCGAGCCGGAGCGCTTCCCGTGTCTTCGCGCGGTACGGCTGGTCACTCCCAGCGACGATCTCGATCCACCGATTCACCGGCCCGCCATACACCAGACAATCCGGGACCCGGTCAGCAAACTTCTTCTCGAATCGATACTCACCTGGAAACCACGGCTCACGTTCAGCCTCCCGTCGCCGATCTAACTCTACTTTCGCCCACAGATGTTCGACCGATTCCGTTCCCGCCGTTCGAAACTTATCGACATCACCCCAAATCTCGAACCCACTCATACGTCACTCACCTGATGAATGGTAGTCATACATACATCCCTCCGTTTCCACTCCAGGTTCTGTGCAGACGTGTGCCACCACGCACACGCTGACAACCGCCACACTCACGACACCACTGCACCCCCACACACCCTGTTTCAACTGTTCTCCGCACGGGCGTCCCAGCATCGGACCGGCCACACAGCCGCTGCAGCGACCACACAGAGCCACCCGCCACCACGCAGCGAGCGGTCGAGCAACGACGTCGGGACACCACCACGCATCCCGACGCCCGCCGTCGCCCACCGCACCCACGATCACTCTCACTGCTGCTCGCAACGGCACGCCCACCACAGCCTGCCACACAAGCAGCCACCGTTCGGCGTGACCGGTACCCCACCACGAGCACCGCCACGCCGCGACGACAGCCACGCCACCCGCCACCGCACCCCCATCCCACCGGCATCACCTCCCACCCCCAACACGACCGCCGCGACCCGAACCACGCGAGTCGAAGCGCCGACAAAACTCCTCAACATACTGGAGCGCCGCCGACCACGAGCGGATGCGCCGCAACTGCGCATCCAACACCCGCCACCGCCGCTCACCACCCACATCGAGCGGGTGTTCTGGCAGGCGTGCCCACACGTCCGCGAAGCACCGCGCCGGCCCGTCACCAAGCCGCGCCGCCGGTCGGCCACCCGGCTCACCAGTCACGCACAGTTGCATGTCGGGAGTCGAAAGCACCGTCCGGTGCGGCGTTACCGCCCCATCCGGCTCCTCGACCGCCAAGAACAACTCCTCGAACCCGAACCCCGCGTGGTAATTATCAAGGAGCGCCGCCGCCAGCAGCGTGTGGTACTTCAGCGACGTGTACGGATAATGCACTGACTCGTTGAACAGCCCCGCTACGTCCGACGACAGCCACGCCTCATGCATCTCCTCCGAATCCTCAATCCGGACTAACTCCCGCACGCCCGCGTCACGACCATCCGCACCGACCGACCCAGATATCACCACGTCACCAGTCACCAGCGACACCCGCGACGGAGCCGCGTGGGCATCCAGCGTCTGCTCCGGCTCCCCGGCCGGGCGGCTCAGCAGCGCCGCATCCCGATCCGCACCCAACAGGACCGTCTCATTCACCCGCACACCAGCAACGCGGTCACGAGCCGCTGCGTGTGACCGGCCACGCAGTTTGTGGACGTCATGCCGGTACACCGCCAGCATCGGATCCACGTCCGTCACAGCCTCACTGCCACCCGACTCTCGCCCCGCGCCCGCAGTCACCGACGACGAATCAGTCATCGCCACCACACCCCTCATCACCGTCATCACTCGAACCATCAGCAGCACCCGCATCGGGTTGGCTCTGGGCAGTCCGCACCCCCGACGCAACCGGGGCTAGCTCATCCAACGCATCCCGATCCGACTCCGCGTGGTCATCCCCTCTCTCCACGATCTGGTCCGCCCCGCCATCCTGCTCTTGCGCCGTCCGCAACGACGACACCACCGGAGCCAGCTCATCAAGATCTTCCTCCGCGTCCACATCGTCACCAGGATCATCAGCCTCGTCCGACCCCGTCATGCCGACTCACCACCGGGGACCGGCAGGTCACCATCACGCGCAGCCGTCCGTGCCTGCAACGCACGCACGAACTCCGCACGACACTGGTCACGCCACACATCGTCCTTCGTGTCCATCCCGCTCGTCGCATCCTGCGCTCGATTATACACCCGCCGGAGTTCAGCGTCCGTGTACAGCGGGTTCACCACGTCAGCATCGACAATCCCGGCACCGAAGTTCCGCGCCCCGCCAAGCTGCATTGCATACTCGGCACTATGCGCATCCAGATAATCGACGGCCTCGACGAGCAAGCCCACATATTCAGGTTTCAACTCCCGCAGCGTGAGCCGCCATGTCCCAACAAGATTCCCGACGACATCCCGCGTCGCCTGCCGCAACGGTTGGCCCTCATCTTCGGCGTTGCGGGAGCGCACCTGCGTGTTGAGTTGTCGGTAATGCGCTTCCGCCTCACCCTTCGTCACATCCACCTGGCGTCGGATCGGCGAAAACCGAATCGGACGACGAATCACTCGACCCGCCCGATCACCGAACCCACCGAACAAGTCATGAACGACACAGCCCGCGTCAGCATCGCCATCGACACAACTGCCTTTCTCGTGATACCCTGCATCCAGATCACGAGCGTACACGTCTTCCAACATGTAATCCGCGTTCGATTCGCCCGGATGGCACGCCGTCGCGCCCGCCGCCTGCACCACCCGTTCACAGCCATGGCGCAGCCACCCCGACAACGTGAACGGCGAAATCTGCCCCGCGATCTGATTCTGCGGATCGTCGGCTTCGTACCGGTCAGCTGAGGCGTGGTGTCGATCCGTGACGATCCCATCACCCGGCGCGAGCAAGTCGATATCGAGACCAACGTACAGGTCAGGAAACGCCACCTCATCTACGGGACGCGAGAAGTCAAAGTCGATATCCAGGTGCGATTCGTCGAAGGCCTGCGTGTCTTGCTCCCCGTGCATCGTCAGCGAACACCTCCCTGACGGCCACCATCAGCAGCGTGTCGGGCAGTAGTTTCAGTCGTATCATCACTCTTCGAACCAGCATCCGACTCGGACGCACCCTCGCGGTCCGATCTGTCAGCCCGCACCACCGCACGCTGCCACGGCTTACACGTCGATTCACCATCCGCAGTAACGAACGTCTCACTACGCGCAACCGGGCGTCGAAACCACACCACACCCGGCAGAGGTCGTACCGTAGTCGCATCTGCCGGACTCACAGCACGCGGCTGCGGGCCCAGCAGAACAGGCCACGACGACTGAGTCGCCGGATCACTGCACGTGCCGATCCGGCCATCCAAGACAAGCTCGTGCACACCCAGCGTGAAAAACTCCGACGGCTCATGCCGACACTCAATACATTTCACGTGCCCGAACTGGAAAGCCGGTTGATCGACCGGCCGGAAGACGAACACGACGACCGGTGCGCCTTCCCGCAGTTTTTCACCGCAGACTTCACAAACCGCGGCCCCTTCCCCGAGCGCAATTTTATCCAGCTGCTGTATTTCTTCAATTAACGCTTGGTCGATAGCTTCTTGAGCAGGTAGCTTTGATTCTCTCATGGGTTCGCTCATGTCTGTGTGGAACCCGACCCGGGTGTCTCAGCACCCAGGCATTCCTAATGACCTTAATGCCCCGAGGGGCCGGTGTCCACATCCATTATGAATGCTCCTATTGGTAAATGCCTTTCGGAGAATTCATAATGGTCTCTGATTAGACCGTTAGGACTAATCAGAATGGAACTGAACGATTGAGTAATGCCCGACCGTGACGAAGAATCTGGCCGGTATACCGGCGAGTACTCTACTGAAGATTTTCATAATGCCATCAGTGACAAGGGGGGAATGGCAGGAACGGGCGATATTGCAGATTATGTAGGTTGTGCCCACGACACTGCGTATAAGCGACTTCAGAAGATGGAAAAAAATGGATTAGTTTCCTCACAGAAAGTAGGGAACACTCTCCTGTGGAGACTTCTCAAAGATGATTGACCACTTATATGCTTTCCAAAAACACGCTTATTTACGCACTAATATAATTGAAATATAGGTGTGTCCAAACCTTCTACCCATCGGAGGGTCGATATCGCATAATCAGTGGCGTGCACTGGATTGTTATTTATGATGTGTCATCTCCTCACGATAATGAACGATATTCGGAAAGTCGATAGGTCTGCCAACTGTTCTATGACACTCTGCATCCGATAGCTACATTTTGTCGACTAATTCGAGAACAGGGATTGTTTTCTTATCTTCCTCTCCATACGTCACTTCGTTGTTGCTGAAATCAAAGCGGATGGGGTCACCGAGATAGGAGGCCCGCTCGATCTTGGTCAAAGCATCCCGATCACCAACCTTCCAGCAGATGAACCGGTCTATGTGAGTCAGCGGTGTCTCATCTTCGAAGAAATCACTGAGCTTGGCTTGTAGTGCTGCGTTCTTATATCCATCATCGGTGTTGACGATGGCATTAACCTCTTCGTCCATCCGGAAGTCCGCAATCTCAACAGTCTCTGGCGATCCATTAGCGCTGTACCGTTCTAACGCTGCGATGACCTCGGCAGGATTCGATGGTGAGAGCCCACCCTGCTCTTTGGTTTTCACCAGGCGATCTTGGAGTGAGCTTTCCTGCGATTGAACGCTTCGTTTCTTGTCTTCGAGTTTGCGGCGGGCGATGTAGTCTCTGTACCATTCTTCTTGGCAGACCTTGGTCATGAACCGTTCCAGTTCGTTCGTGATGGCCTGATAGACATCACCTGATTTATTCCGTATCTTTTCCCTATTGGCGGATAGTTCGAGCGACTGGCAGTTTGCGACGAAGAAGAAATGGAAGAACTCGTTGTCTGCACCGATAGCATCGTTGTACCGTTCGACCTTGATGTGGTCCTTCGCCAGCCAGATCCCGAACTGGGCTGAGTGCTTGCCATAAGTCGGAAGTTCATTACGCGCCTCTTTTCCACCGACCATTCCCACGACTTCGATAGTAAGCTCTCGGCCATCGTCCAACGTGACAGTTAGCTCACGCGGTGGGAAATGCTTGCACATCCGCTCTGCAACGAATTCACCGTCAGGATGGAGGTTTTCATCGGGGAATTCTAGCTTGTTGGTCGTCTCTATTGGCTTGCGCGTATTGTCGATTTGCGGTGAGAGCGTGACCTCAATATCGAATTCGTGGAAGTCATCATCGAAGTGCCAAGCAGTTGAGCCACCGATTGTCTTCCACTTGATGTAGTGCTCGATTTTGTTGTATGTGAGCTGTTCTGGATCGAAGCCTTGGCCTGCCCGGAAGCCGTGAACCTCGATCCGGGTGCCAGAGGTTTCATCTGTCTCTTCCGTATCAACCGAGTAGGTTGGTAGTTCGTGGTTGTTCAGTGTCTCCCACGGCTGCTCCATCACAGACTCAACGTGGTTACCGTCTTTCACGCTCTCGACACGAATCTCGTCGCTCTTGTAGTAGATCTTGGTTCCGTGTCCCTTGTACCCAATCGCGTCGTGCTTGTTGGAGTTGCCGAGGTCGAAGAACGATTCCAGGTCCTGTTCGTCCATACCGTGGCCGTCGTCCTCGATGATGAGGGTGTTCCTTCCCTCGTCATCTTGTTTGATCTCAATTTCGACCCAGGTTGCCTCTGCGTCGTAGGAATTCGACAGTGCTTCTCGAATGACTTCTAACGGATCCTCGAAGTCGCTTGCAATCTCGATGAACTCGTTGACCTCGTTAACTTTCGGTGTCTTATGCATAGCTTGTCTCTCCATCGTCGTCGAAGTATGGCTTGATTCGTTCATTGATCAGTTTGTAGGCGAACTTGCGGAAGCCCTTCTGATCCTTGACGGCTTCTTCTAGATACGCAGCGATTTGGTCTTCGTCGGCTTCGGCGATCAACTGACGGAACCGGCGTAGCTCCCTTTGTTGGATCGCCAGATTGTGGGCTGCGACGGAGCCCAAGATGTCCTTCTGATACAGGTCATCCAGTCTGTTCCGCATCCGATCGCGGTGGAGTCCGTCATTACAGATCCGGCAGTCACAAGCGTGGAAGTCCGCTTCCTCTACCGGCACAGTCTCGAAGAGATTCACACAGTACTTGCCGTTTATTGCCTGGTGGAGGTAGGAGGCTGAATCGAAGGTATCAGCCCCGACCGCTACAAGTAACGGCATCGCATTCCCCGAAATGCCGAATACGTGCAGCGGAAGATCATTGTATCCGCGTTGCTGCATTTCCAGTCGGCAGTCAGAGACTGCTTCAATCAGAACCTCGACGTTGTCCTTTCGTGGGACGAGGCTTCCCAGCGCGATACCATCGAACACTTCGGGGATTGGCTTATCCAGTTCGTTCTCGATCGCGTCAAACGATCGCTCCAGCATCGCCTCGTAATACCCGTGGACAGTCAGGTAACACGCGCCGTCAACTTCGTCCCGACGTTTTGCGAGCTGTCGAGCGTTGACCGCAGTCTTTTCCATCTTCTCGATCCGCTCCTCGAACTCGTCGTCTGGATGGATCGGATGATCGAGGTTGACGACGATGTCCGGCCCGAGATCCAACTGCATGTCCAACGCCTTGTCTTGGGTGATATCCTTCGTGAAGTCCTCGCCCTCCAGTTCGCCGCCCTGTTTTAGGATTTTATATCCACCTGAGTCAGCGAAGATCATACCGTCGTAGTCGCTGAACTTGCCCCATTCACGGATCTCGTTATCGAGGTACTCCTCCAGTTTCTTCTCCCTGATCCCGTAATCCGTCAGGGAAGAGATAGAGGTCATAACGCCGCCGAAGAGGTCGCTATAGTCCGTTCCACCGGTGGTCGGCGGATGGTTGACCATAAACTCCTTCACCGTCCTGTGGATACCGCCGCCGAACAAGGCCGGTTCGTTGCCGCCTCCATAGAAGTTGACGACAGGAAACAGGTGCGGGGTCTCCAGTGTTCTGTCGTTGATCTGGAGCTGGCCTCGTCGTGTCTCCCCTGCCTCAGCGATGACGTCGAACGACACCATCTGTTAATCTCCGTGGGTCGGTATCGAGCGGCTGCTGGACACCAAGTGTTTCAGTTGTTTGCCTTTCATTCCGATACCACTACCCTCGATATGGAGAACCGGGACATCGACCGCTTCATCAATTCCATCTACAGCGGGCATGTAGTCCTTGCCCAGATTGACCCATACTTTCTCGTACTCGTGTTCGACAACCTTGCTAGCGATAGCGTCGATAATTTCGTCATTCAATTCGTTGGCCCGCTCTGTGTCCATCTCCTGATCATAGTAGCCAATGTGGTCGTCAGGTTCGACAACACCATGTTTGGCTGATATAATTGTTATGTCAAGTCCGGGCTGAAACCGGTTCGTGCGCACTGCCTTTTTGATGATCCTGAAAAAGTAACCATCGTACAAATCAAGGGCAGGCACCGGTGTATCCACCGCTTCCTTGGTCGCAGAACACGATTGAATGAGTAGCGACGTCATCTACCTCCCTGATCAACGGCGAAGACCTATAGAACTATCGGACGACCTGAAGCAACGTATCTCACAGCACGGATTATTCGACAAGTGCTGTATCAATCCGCTCAACTAATTCATCGATGTTGGTGTTCCGGAAGTGTTCGGTCAGTTGGAGAGCGCGTGGCTCGCGCGGATACATCTCACCGCGGCCGTACCGGGAGAAGGCTTCCTCGATTGCTTGGCGGTAGGCTTTACTGGTCGTGTAGGCGAGGATATGATCAAACTGCTCACCGTACCGGTCCAGATACGCGGCCAGCCGGTTCGCAACGAGGTCAACCTGGTCCTCGTCTGCAGTGGTGAGCACGTATTCGTAGCTCATCACAGGCTCCACCGTTTCCTGTGCTTCGGGCACAGGTCCGTACAGTCCTGAGAGAGAAATCTTGTGATAGCTGTCCTCATAGTCCTTGAGTCGGGAGATGACAGCCTGGTGTGTTCGAGAGTCAGAATACGGCTTCTCTTGGCTGCACGGCAGAATCAGCAGTACCGATGCATCACTGGGTGGCTGGTAGCTGTCGTACTGGAGAATATCGAAGTCGTTTGGACCGTGTTTCAGTGAGATTGTTCGTTTCTCCTCCTGTTCATCATCGATGTCATCGTAGAAGCTGGACAGTTTGGTCTGGAAGGTTTCTGTGTCCGGCCCGGCGACAAGTGCTTCGTAGCCAAGGTCAGCAAGCTGTTCACGGAGCTCCGGGTTGTGGAGCTGTGCCCGTTTCAATCCCTTCTCGACAATGTTTTTGTCCTGGGCGAAGTCAGCGACCAGTTCGAGCAGTCCATCGTTGTCGATAGCATCGCGGACGTCCTGCATCTGACGGCTGTAAAGTTCGAAGTTGTGGTGAGCAATCTGGGCATAGTACTCACTCTTGAAATGAGTGCCATGCTCGCCTTCGATTGGTTTGTACTTGACGTCGGACTCCAAAAGGGCATGCCGCATATCATCGATATGAATATCCTGGCATGCCTTACAGCCACACCAGTTGTCCCAGTCCTCGATTTGATCCAGCTTCGTGCGTTTCCACGTCTCTGGATGGATGAAGCTCTTGTTACGGGCGGCTTTCAGATAGTTCGCTGAATCGAATGTATCGACACCGAGCAACGCGAGGAGTGGGCAGAGACGGCCGCTGATACCGAACACGTGGAGCGCTATATCGTCGTACCGTTCTTCGGGTATCGCATCTTTCGCCCCCTGGACAATGTCTACTAGGACATCAGGAGAGTTGCTGAGCGGGACCAGTGATCCGAGTGCGAAACCCTCGAAGGCTTCATCGAGTTCATTTGCGCGGTCTAGGAACCGGCTAACGTACCAGTGAACGTCCTCGTAGCTGTGACCGTGAATCGCCACGTAGACAGACGGCGTTTCATCTACATCCCATTCATCCAGCAGTTCGGGGTCATTGAGCATCTGCAGGCACTCGACTGCGTTGTCGATGCTCTTTTTCATTCGTTCCGTGGCTTCGTCTTGGTTCAGGTTCTGTGGAATCGGGAAGTCCAGTGTAGCGATGATGTCAGCCCCGTAGTCCAGCTGCAGTTTCAAGATGCTTTCTGGATTCGTGTAGATACCCCAGTCATTCTCACTGCCACCTTCTTCCGGTGGCTGGCCGAACGTGGTCGAGTTCATCAGCTTGAACCCGCCGGAGTCCACAAATAGTGGCTGGCTGAACCCGGGTTCTACATCACTCTCCTCGAAATGCTGTTTGAGGGGCTTCTCACGCCAGTCCGCCAGGTTATCCGGGGTGAGATTGTAGTCCAGGAACGTCATCGTCTGAAACATGATTCCCTGGACGCTGTCGCTCTCGAAGAGATACCGGCGGGCGTACCGCCAGATTCCCCCTGATTTTGGCGTAGTTCCTCCAATGAGGTTCGCAACGGGGAGAAGCGCAGGCGTCTGAATTTGGCCCGCAGGCGTGTCTATAACGCCTCGACGACCATATTCATCTTTTGCGAGCGTCCTGAATGCAGACATTAAATACCTGTGTAGTACCTCTGTGTGAGACCTCAATTAACCCTCCGCTCTCTCAATTATCATACTATAAACCATTCTGGTTTGAAGATACTACTTTCAGGGAGTGGTTTAGGTTTAAGTATTACCCGAGTAATCTCCGGATATGGCTCAACGTGCCCTCGAAGAACACTCTTTGGCCTCACACGATTTCACAGAGGATGAACGGACCCTCTCTGTCGGTCAGGACCGGCCGATCCGTATCAGTACAGGCCACCGCATTCTGCACCACGATGGGAAGTGTAGTCGCCCGCATGGTCACAACTATTCGGTCACTGTCTCAGTGACTGGTACCCTGACCGAGGACGGTTGGGTGGTTGACAAAGGTGATATCACCGATATTGTCTCTGACTGGGACCATCGCTTCCTGCTTGAACGGGGCGATCCACTGATTGAGGCATTTGACGCCAGCGGGGACAGTGATGCCGTCGTTGTCTTGGATCACCCACCGACAGCCGAAGTGATGAGCCTCGTCCTCGAACAGCGTCTCCGTCGTGGCTTACCCGATAGCGTGAGCGACGTTACTGTTGAAGTACAGGAGACCGGTGAACTAGCCGCTGGTGCCCCTCAATAACAGCGTATGCCGGTGAATGCTGATACGGACGTTGTCGATGGAGACGTTGATAACGTGGAAACGGACGGTTCGCTACCGATCAACGAGTTGTTCTACTCGTTACAGGGTGAGGGAAAACTGGCCGGTGTGCCGAGTGTCTTCATTCGGACGAGTGGCTGCAATCTGCGGTGTTGGTTCTGTGATTCCTACCACACCAGTTGGGAGCCCACCCATGCCTGGCTTGACCTCGACACCATCGTCGATGAGGTAAAAGACCATGATGAGGCAGACCACGTAGTGGTGACCGGCGGTGAACCGCTCATCCATGATGAGACAGTGCGGCTGCTGGACAGGCTCAGTACCGCCGGGTATCACACGACCGTCGAAACCAACGGCACAATCTACCGTGATGCATCGATCGATTTAGCGAGTATCAGTCCGAAACTCGCAAGCAGTACACCGCTCCCGGAGAAAGACCCGAAAGAGGACGGCCAATGGGCCGACCGACACGAGAATCAACGGATCGACATAGATGCCCTATCTCACTTGGTCGAGGACTACGGGTTCCAGTTGAAGTTCGTCACTATGGATCAGGACGATGTGTCGGATATCAACCAGCTTGTTGATCGGTTAAGGGCGTCAACAGATGCTGTAATCCGTGATTCGGACGTGTTGTTGATGCCAGAGGGGGCGACACGGGAACGATTGAACGAGAGGCGGGAATTGACTGCAGAAATGGCCTTGAAGCATGGCTACCAGTACACGCCACGGCTCCACGTCGATCTGTGGAACGACGCACCAGAAACATAGAGATAGTCAATAATGACGACTGCAACTAACGAAAACCGGAATGGAGCTGTTGTTCTTGTATCGGGTGGTATGGATAGTGCGACGGCAGCGTTCGAGGCGAAATACAGGGGTCATAACCTGTACTTCCTTCACACGTCGTACGGTCAGCAGACCGAGAACAAGGAACTCGACTGTGCCCACCAGCTTGCCGAACGGATGGATGTCGCTGACTTCCTCCACATCGAGACCGACCACTTGGCGCGGATCGGTGCCTCCAGCCTGACCGATGATAGTATTGATGTCAACGAGGTGGACCTCGACAGTGATGAGGTTCCGTCCAGCTATGTCCCATTCCGGAACGCAAACCTGCTCTCGATGGCAGTCTCCTACGCTGAAGCAAATGACTGTGAGACAGTCTATATTGGAGCACACAGTGAGGATTACTCGGGTTATCCTGACTGCAGACCCGAGTTCTTCGATGCTTTCCAGCAGGTCATCAACGTTGGGACGAAACCGGAGACATCGATCGAACTAGTGGCCCCGTTTGTCGATTGGAGCAAGACGGATATTGCTGAACGCGGTCTCGAACTTGACGTGCCATACGAGTTGACGTGGAGCTGTTACCGGGACGAATCTCCGGCCTGTGGGACCTGTGACGCGTGTGCCTACAGACTCAAAGCGTTCCAAGAAGCGGGGACTGAGGATCCGATTGAATACAAGGAACGGCCAGTCTACAGCGACTGATATCGGGGATATTCTACAGGGAGTCACTCGTCAGGGGCGAGGCGGCATGCCATACATTAATCTCATCAAGTATGCCGGGTGTCTTTCCGCTTCTATTCGTGAGCAGTTGTATACAGTCGCAACGGTAGGGTTCTCTGGATCGTCCTCTTTTGTACATTCTCGGGGCCGTGATGTCCGTTGTTGGCTGATTACCTTGGCAGTAGACAATCCTCCATTGACGATGATCAGAAGCAGAGGGTGTACTCGTCACGTTGGAAGCATTAAGTGGGGCCGTTGACAACGTACCGTTTAGATGAAGGAAGCCCTGGAACAGTATCTGGAGGATTCGTTCGATTTCACTGCGTTCCAACGTCTTACTGGAACTCGGGATGCGATTATGGATGGGACGGGGAAGATCCTCTATGTGCCGACTGACCTCCCGGTGCCCTTTGATAAACGGGTACTCAGTGCTATTGTTGATAGTGACGATGTCCGTGTCCTGTCGATGCCGGTCGATGAATGGGAGTTCCAAGAGACGATTTACACCGGTATCGATTACCTCGTGAACAACGACGGAGATGGAACTGTCGTATTCTTCTGTCCTCGGTTTCTCGTTGATGGCTACCAAGAGATTCCCGGCACATCGTTCGTTCATTTTGAACGTGTTCAGTTGGATGATCCGACCAGAACCATCCGTAGTGCCTTCGAACGCGGGGCTGGCACAGAACCACAACCGCGCACCATCGATGACCTTGCCGAGTTCGCTCTGCGCGCTTTCACCGCGGCAGCCACAGGAGCTGAGCTGAATCCCACACACATTCAGACCAGTACTGACGACCAACTTGACGACTTCTACATCCCCTACGACACCTTGTCGTCCGTCCCGACAGCTGTCCGCGAGTTCTTCCTCGACAGTATTGGTATTCCCAACACCGAGCTGTTTGACAGCCTCGAACCAACTGCCCAACAGAACGTCTACACGCCCCGGCTCCTCGCCACGTATGGCGACAGATTTGCACAAAACGAGCCTAAATATCCTGTCGCAGCCGAGATTCAAGATCTCGACCCGGATCTTCAGCGCCTGTATCGAACTCTGATTACCAAATGGCTCGCCCAGCGGCGGCTGTTCGATGCAACCCTGACCGAACTTGCCACCGTCCGATTAGACCGGGATGTCATCGATACCATCCAAGAGAGCTACCAAGAGATCACAGGACAGGACACGGCAATCAATATCCAAGAACCAGAACACGCCGCTGAGATCCTGACCCAACACTTCGGTATCCTGTTTCACACCGTTGACGAAGACGAATTCACCGATCTGGTCAATACTGTACGGGACCAATTATCAAGCGACAGCCATCAAATCGAGGACTACGGACCAGACCAAGCTCTCAACACCGTTGAAAAAGTTGATAGCCTTCTCCAACTCCTCGCGGAAGTCGCGCTCATCAAACACCCTCGCTTCGTCAATGCAGCGTTCCCGGAGGATCGCTGGGCCGACATCTTCCAAAAGTTCCTCCACGTTGTATATGAGAACGATCGGGAGGACCTGCTCGCCTACCGGTACCTGACCGCACTAAACCAGGCACGCAAACAAGAACTTCGTGAACGCGAGGCCGAAGACCTCGCAGAGGACATTCGGACACAGGAGGTAGAGCTAGATACGCTGCCTCACTTCTTGGACCAGTGGGCCTCGTTCCTCGCGGACACGCGGGAGGAGGAACCGGTCTCGGATCTCCTGCAACAGGAGTTGATCGACAAGTACGACAGCTACTGTGCTGAAGTCGTTGATCGGTACGACGAAATTGTCTCCGACGATGAGTGGCTCCATCTCTCCGATCTGCTCACGGCACCAGAGGACGGCAGGATCAAGCTTACTGTCATCCTCGATAGTGTCGGCTATACCGACTACCTGCTTCTCAACCAGTTCGGTTTCCTGAACACAGAACCGGACGATGTGGACCTTGCTTTCTCCAATTTGCCGTCGTACACACCCTCCGCTATCTCGACCATCCTCACTGGGCTTCCCGCTGAGACCACGGGTATCTACAGCTGGCAACCCCGGCACGGTGACGACATATTCAATCTCAAGCACAGCAGCTACGATCCCGACGCTTTCGATTTCGTCGATGAACGCACCGAGAACAATTTTCATCTCATCCAGCGACCGCAGCTTAATTCCTCCGGGATCTCACGATTTGCAGACCAAGTCGCCGATATCCGGTTCTCCTCTGACCTATCCATCGAAGCTGATCACCTGGGCGCAGTCCGCAGAGGCTTCGTAAACGAAGTCGAAAGCACGTTGAACGAACGCCACCACGTCCTGAACACCGACGATGTGGACCCGGAAGCGCGCGCAGCACAACGGTCCCAAATCGTCCTATACTTGGAAGACTTCGACAAAATACTCCACGAGATGCTCTCCTTCGAAGAATTCGAGAACTACTATAATACGCTTGGCAACTTCCTCGACAACCTTCTCGCAGATCTGCGCGAAGCTACAGACACAATCATTGAGGAACCGATTGACATCGAGGTCATCTCAGACCACGGGAAACTCACCCGTTATGAGATGGAAATGGTTCTCAACGAACGCCCGGAATACGAGTTCAACCAACAGATGCTGACAGAGACCGTCCCGCTACAACACGCATACCGCGTCAATTTCCGCGAGGCAGAGTTCACGAATCGAAGCGACCACCAGTTCGTGACTGTGGCCACCGATGAGAATGGCCCACCGGTGGACCGTATCCGTGCGATGCTTACTGAGGAGGATGCTAACGATGTCAGTGACGATGCACTCCGGGACGTAACTGAGAAAGTCGAGTATCTTCAGTCAGGCTCTAAATTCGTCTTCGGGTGGCATGCAGACAGCGATAATGCTTCGCTCAGTGATCTCCGGCAGTTCGACGGTGTCGATGTTTACCAGCCACGCGGTGACGGTATCTTCGATTTGCCTGATGTCGGGCTGCTCTCCCGGTACGATATCAAGAACAGGAGTGGGCACGACCACGGCTACCACGGCGGGACATCGATCAGCGAGATGGCGGGGCTTCGGCTTATATACGAAGACGAGTGATCCATATTTATGCCAAAAACAATCCCTCGTATTGGACGACAAGACCTTCTCAAGGGCATCGAAAAGCTCGCCCAGATCGTTCACTTCCGCGGCGAGCTTACCGAAGACGAACTCCGTGACGAAATGGAGGCAATCAACCGCGACAGAAACTCCAAACTCTTCAAATCGATCGACGGTTGGTTCAAATTCACCCTTCAAGACGAGAACCGGTCCATCGAGATTCTCAAACAGGATAACGACCACATCGAACTCACCGACGAAGGGTTGAAGCTCCTGAACGCCCCTGACTTCCGTGTTGCAGCATTCCACCTGTTAGAACGCAAATCACGGACCAACTTCACCTACTTCCACACCCTCCTTCAGGAACTTGACCGGAAGGTTCAGGCTGGCAATTACGATATGGGGGCCGACCTCGCGGACACCGTCAACACGTTGATGAAGGACACGATCAGCGGGAACAAGGTGACTGCAGGAGCGATTGCGAGTTTCCTCCGCGATTTTGAGATCGTCGTAGAAGAGGATGGACGATGGCATATCGACCCTGCTCAGTACACGTACTTCCGAGGCGAGGATGCGGATATCGTCGAGGATATCCTTGCCGAACATGGGAACCGGATGGATCTAGCAGAAATCCAGCGCGTCCTTACAATGGATTTCAAGTGGAGTGAGCAACAAGTCGAGAGTATCCTCCAACAGTTACAGGACGAGAACCGGGCTGCAACCGACCGCTACGAGGGCAAGACCGTCATTGAACTCGTTACCACCTAAACAGTATGAATATTGTACGCACCGTTTTGGATCATCTGGATCAAGCCGGCACCGATATCGCCATCGTTTCAATCGATGATATCCATGCCGAATATGAGACAGTCTTTGACTTCATCAGCGAGTGTCAGCGCCGAACACCAGATACAACGTTCGACACAGAATTTGTCCGCCCGACAGACCGTGATAACAATAATGGCGAAAAGATCATCTTGATGGCAAATCCACGACGTATCACGGAACACGACGTGCTTGATACAAGGATTTACATCGTCGACCCGAGAATCAATCTGAAACGGTCACTCTTCAAATACCAGGTAAACACATGACACTGGAGGAAGCAAAAGACGATGTTGTCAACATTCTCGACCGTCAAACGATAAAACGCGTCCGGCGAGAATGCCAACGCCTCGCCGATGAGAACGACCTTCCCCAGTTCGAGGAATTCCTTCAGGAAGGCACCCATTTCATCCTAACGGAGAAACGAGCCCAGATCCTTCGGGGGATCCAACAAGGCTTAGCAGAGCAGGAAACGCCTGGGGCGATACTACACGGAGCGTATGGCTCTGGTAAAACGGTGATGATGGAAAACATCGCCCTCCTCTGTCAGGACGATCAAGAGTACGGTGACAGAGAGTTTGACCAGCTCCACTACGGCGGGACACCTATCGACTGTCTCACGATCAGCCTTGAACAACATGATACCCCGACGGAGTTCCTCCACGCCCTCTTCACTGCACTGGTCGAGTACAGTTCGTCTGTCGATGAGGATGATCTCCTTGCTATTTTCAACGATCGGAAGATCAATCTCACACTTGAGGATCTTGATGACGACCTCCCTCCGAACCATCGTCAGGACCTCATCGATATCTTCGAAGATCCGTCCTCGCTCGAAGACATTGCTCGCGTCACAAAGTCACTGACAGCGGGTGATGCGCACCAAACGATCGCGTGGTTCACCACCTACTACCGCGAGCGAGAGGACCACTACCCGGCGTTCTATATTGACGAATTCGAACAGATCACGCGGCAAGGGGTGGACCCAGGTGGGAACTATCGGCTTAAAGCCATCGTCCAGAAGATGATCCGGAACACCGTCTCCGGGTTTGATGATTTCACCACGCCGCCATACATCTTATTCGCAAACACTGTCTCCCACGATGAGTTCAGGGAGAACTTCCCAGCTGCTGCACGGGACCTCACCGACCGCATTGATGAGAACATCAGCTACAACATCGATCACTCTGAGGAGGAAACAAAGGAGCTTTTCGCCAACCTGTACCGGCTCTACGTCATCCCATTGCTCGCGGACCGCGGTGGAGAGGCGGGTGACTGGTACGACACTATCGCCTCCGCAGAACCCGGTGAAGATGGCTATGTCTATCCGTTCACCGATGATACTCTCGAATTCGCCCTCAGTATCGTCCAAAAGTTCGAAGACGAAACACTGGACGAAACCGTTGTCCGTGCCTTCCGCGATTACAAACGCATCCTGATCTCGTTCCTCGACCACTGGGACGGTGAGGGCCAGATTGATCTCGATTTCCTGTATCAACATGGTGATGCAGTCCGTGACCAGCTCCGGGGGAACGTCGAACGCGTCAACCTCGATGAACTGCCGGGAGAGGACAGCATCGAAGCCACCATCGAGGCAGACTACCCAGATGCGTCCGGGATCGATCTCCGAATCCTCTGCGAAATCGCCAAGACGGGTATCCTCGACCGGACAGAACGACCGGTCTATTTCACCACTGATCAGATAACCAATATCGCTGGATCCATCGAACTTCAGATAGATGACAGCGAAGCCGAGGACCTGATCGGTGTCGCCACCCAAGGATCGGAGTATTTCTCTCTTGAAAATGAGCGATTAGAATTCAACCCGAACGAACTCACCGGGACAGCAGCAGATGAAGGCGAACTCTCCCTCGCAGATCAGGTTGGTGAAGCCGTCACAGACCTGCATTTGGAGGACCACGAGGAGAACAATCTTATCCAGCTCTGGGCGGATATGCTCAATCACCGGTTCCCCGATACTGCCTTCGAGAACCAGCAGGGCCAGTATCTCGTCTTCGATACAGACCAAGACCTCAATTATACCTCCAAGGTTTTGTTCACTGTCGCACCTGATGACCTGCCGGAACAGCTCAGTACCGAGGTCGATGATGATGCATTACACATTGTCATCCGACTGGGGCGGGACACAGAAGGCGACCTGCCTGCCAAGTACTATGTGACCGAGCGGAACGGGCAAGCAGGCATGGTCACGGACGATATTGCTTCGAACCTCAACAGAAATATCGAACTCCACATCGACGAAGAGTCCGGGTACTACAACCTGATCGAAGCGACCCAAGAACATTTCCCACGATACGATGATTACCAAGCCTATGTGATGTTCCTGAAGCTGTCGCTAGCCTATCTTGCAGGGAACGACCTGACGGAGGATATCCGTGACCGGACTGCCGATCCAACGAGTTTTTCCCTCATCCAGACTGTTGACAGTAACCTGACCAACATCGCAGACACGTATCCCTGTGAGAAGCTTGGATTCACCGGGACCTACCCAGGGAAGGATTATCTCAATCTTGTCTACGGGATCAAACACCTTGACCGGGAAGGGGACCTCATCTTCGAGAGCGCGAACCACCCCCACATCGATGTCCAATCATTCGGCAGAGTCAATCGTTCCCGCGAATCCGGGGACGAATTCCGCGCGATCGTTGAACAGTTCGCGGATAATGAATCCTTCATCGAGGAACGCAGCAATGGAGACTACGACATCGTCCCCCACCTGAGCAGTTACAGCCACGTCTTGGATTCCATCGAGGAACATCTCGACGAGGATGGCCTTGATTTCGATGAGATTCTGGAGCTGATCTTTGGCACCTCCGAAGTCGAAAACGTCACCCGGGCAATGGTCTACCTGCTGTTAATCCTGGGCCAATACGTAGATGAGTACAGTTGGGTCTTTGAAGACGATAACGAGACGACGATCATACCGGCCGATGTCCGTATCGAGACCCAGCGCCGCCAAGTCCGCAAACGGGTCGGCCGTAGAATCAAAATAGCGATCCTCGACCAGGCAAAACAGGACGACACAGATATCAGCCAGATTGAGGATTTGAACGACACATATGACAGCATCGAGACCGCTGATGCGACCGAGTTAGAAGACATACAAAACGATATCGATGCATCCTGGGACTTCGAGTATCAAGGCGCAGATGAATTATTACGCGAGATTATGGCAAATGATGTCTTCGTAGATTCTGCTGTCGCCAGCTATGCGAACACTATCCACCCGCTCAGTAACCTCGATCCCGAACTCCGGTACCTCGTCCTTGATGACTTGGACCACCTGGCCACACAGGTAAAAAAAGCCGCGACCATTTTGGCCAAGAAAGACGACCTGGAGGCATTGGCTACAAAGCTTGAGTGGTTCGGAACGGATCCTGATCTCCAATCTGAGGGTCTCAGCATCGAGTGTATAACCACTATCAACGACTTCTGGGAAACCCACCAGGTCGAACGCAACATCGAGGAAGCCGATGTTGCTGCTGACTTAGAACAGTATCTTGACGGGGATATCCGTCTCGACCGTTTGATCGAAATGCTCCGCACACAGCGGAAAAGCATCGTCCCACCGGTGGACACTTACGATCCAACCGAGGACGAGGCCTCCCTCGATGATGACATCAGATTCGTCACAGATGCGATCAGGGACGGAATCAGTGAGGAACAGGACAACGTCGCTGCGGCGAAGGAGGAACTGGAAAACTATGCTGACCGAATCCCTGGCGAATCAAGCTGGATCCGGAGAGGAGAGGGCTATCTGGAAAGCTGTGAATCAGAACTCGAAGCCGAACCTCACCGCTTCGATCACACTCAGTATGAGGACTTCTGGGAGCAGTGGGAAACCGCACGAAATCAGTTAGACGAGGAAGCCTTCGACGGTGACGAGTTCGAAGAAACTGTCCGGAAATACGACCCCGACATCGAAATAGATGTGGTCGAAGACGCGACCGAGGACAGCATCTCAGACAAGTTCTCTGAACTGGATGATGACGAGTTCCAGCAGGTGATCGATGGGTTACAAGGATCCACAACTGCTGCCGAGGAACTAAAACAGTCCCTGCTGAAGATACGTGTGAAAGCTGAACTCACTGGTGATGAGACATGATCATTGGCGGGGATAAAGAAGAACTGTCAGCCTATCTTGGCCGCAAGTTCGACAGTACTGACGAGCTCGGTGAACAGGTCCGTCTTGATCTTAATGAGCCACATATGGTTACCGTCTGTGGGAAACGTGGCTCTGGGAAATCCCACACTCTCGGTGTTATGATGGAGGAACTGATGACCCTCCCCGCCCAGGCCCGACAGAATCTGAACGGCTTGGTCATCGACGCGATGGGTATCTACTGGAGCCTCCAGGTTCAGACGCCTGACACAGATCTCCTTGATGGCTGGGACATCTCCCCCAGGGAGTACCCGGTTAAAGTCTACTACCCGGCCGGTCTCGAAGAACAGTACGAAGAAATCCAGCAGTACTTCCACGAAGGGTTCGAACTCTATCCCTCTGAACTCTCCGTCGAGGACTGGCTTTACCTGCTTGATATCGATGAAACCCAAGCACAGGCCGGTCTCCTCTCCCAGGTCATCGAACAGGCAGAGGAAGACTTCGGCCAGTACTACAGCATTATGGATCTACTCGATAAGGTCGAAGCATCCCCCGAGTCCGCCAACATCAAGGATGCACTCAACCGTCGCCTAGAGAAAGCCAAGAACTGGGGTATTTTCAGTTCCTCTGGATCCAAAATCGAGGAAATCGTCGAAGGCGGGGAGTTTGTCGTCCTTGATCTCAGCGGTGCCGGTGCCCTGCCCTGGAACGTCCGCACCATGCTCACCGGCATTCTCGTCAAGAAGATGTACAACAAGCGGAGCTTCGATCGCAGCCGCGAAGAAGTTAAGAAAATCAAAGGCGAACACACCGAAGTCAACTTTCCCCTTGTCTGGCTCTTTCTCGATGAAGCGCATCTGTTCGCACCGTCTGGTCATTCTGAGCCCAGCACCGATCCGCTCGTTGAATGGGTTCGGCAAGGCCGCCGCCCCGGCCTCTCCCTCGTCATGGCCACCCAACAACCCGGTGCTCTGGACAACAGGATCCTCTCCCAGTGTGACACCCTAATCATCCACCGTCTCACCGCAGGCCAAGACTCAGACGCGGTCGGAGACAAAATCTCTGAACTTCACGACGCCCAGACCATCAGCCACTATATGCAACAAATTCCGAAAGCCCCGGGCTACGCCTACGCCATGAACGACGATGCCGAAACTATCGTCCCCGTCAAGGTCCGGCCTCGGAAAAGCTGGCACGCTGGTGAATCCGCTAAACTCGAAGAGTTCCTTGATAACCAGTAAAGGAGTTTATCCGAGAGAGTTATTTCTGATAGCCTGAGTAGTTGAGAAGTTCTGCAATCAATGCCTGCTCCACTACGTTCTTTTTCTGGGATTGATTCTCGTTGTGGACCAGCCACATCACACGGTCGTCGGTATTTCAGCCGGTCAAGTGTCCCGGATCTACGCGGAGGAAGCCGTCTGAAAGGATATCATCCGGACGAACGTATTGTTCAATTTCGTGCAGCAGCTCAAGCATATCGGTGTGCTTGCCGCGGAGACACGCAGTCACAGCGGGAGGGTCAGCGAGTACGACTCGGATGCGAAGCCGTGGGTGTTGCGTGAAAGCTTGTGAAGGAATACGGATCTCAGACACATTTCGCCCTCGTTCCATTCTCGTCCTGCAGGGCGAGAGTTCAGGACATCTCAGGACGAGGGTTTTTAACTGCCAGATTCATCACAGCAAGTAAGCGACGCCCGAGAATCTCCCCGCATCTACAAGCTGACGATGCATAGACCTCTCTGGCAAACTAATTTGATACCAAAATCCCCGGTATCGTAGTCTCCTGCTGACGCGAGGCCAGCGCGTCATCGGACGTCGCGTGTTAGCAGTACGAACAGCGGACAGCACGCGATACCAATGACACGAAAAACAGCATCCGAAGCCGACGAACGCACAGAACAGGGCGATGAAACAAGCGTGGTCCTCGAAACAGCAGAAGACATAGCAAGGGAAGCTCTCAAACACGACCATCCGAAGAAGCCCTGCGAGGTTACCGTTCGCGCGCATAACCGCGATCGGAATTCCGACGGGAACGTGACTAACCACCTCATTAGAACCGGCGAGCTGTGGATCGCGGTTCGAACGTGGGCGGAGGCTGGCGGCGGAAGCGGCCTCACGGTCAAAGACCACGGCGGGACGCTTCAATTGGAAGCGCTGGAACTTGACCGTGATCTCATCGCTGACCGCATTTGCAGCGAAGCGCTTGACGCGATCGACACGCACGAAGCGGTCGGGCGACCCGTCCAACCGTTCACTACTATCGTCCGGAATGCTGCGGAGGTCACGGACGACCTCGTAACCAGATGGCAAACCGCAGCCGAACATGTCGTCGGTGAGCGGCTCCACGAAGGGATTGCCGGATGGACCGGACGCACAGCATGGACCGCGTACGAAGACGCAGCCATCTATCTTGAAGCAGATAGAGCCACGACGTGGTTCATCGACGAGCATGTCACCGGTGATGTGAGTGACGAAGTCGAAGCGACCATCCAAGACATCTACCGCGAAGCATTGAACGACGCCATTTTCGAGTACCGCGGTCGTCGAACCCCACATCTGGACTACGCAGCGGAGGTGATGCTCAAAGACTAATATTTTAGAATCCTGCCGGCAATTCAGATGTCGAACTTCCGAACGACTCGTTCCGTTGGACGATCGTCACTCACTCGCCAGAATCCTTGTGGCCAGAATGACTCTTCGTAACCGAGCAACCGATTAACGGTCTTCGGATCGATATCGATGGAGTCGTCGTAGTCCTCTACGGCGTAGATGTCGAGTGCTGGGCCCCCGTCCCAATACTCGTCGCGGACGTGGTCCGTATGGGTCATTGGCCCGACACGCCCAGTTGCGGTGTATCGGCTCTCCGAGTTGCGGTAGATCAGGAGCGGATCGTCACGCTCTATTCGTTCAAGATTTCGACGGTTACGCTCCCAAGAACCCTGTTCTGGATCAGTCCGGACGCCCCAAACGCGGGTGGACTCGGGGAATGTGTCGGGCCGGTCATCCCAGTCCGACAGGTCGATTGGCTTAGCAAGTGTCCGCTGGAAAGACGCTTCGTCGACAGGCACGAGCCACAAGTTCATACGCCACCCATGACGCTACAGTAACTAAACCGACGGGGAGCAGTGTAGCGCCGCTTAGCTTTGACAACGGCGATATATCACTCCCTATCATCTGTTCAGTCGGGCAAGTGTCTTTGCTAGAGAAACCCCGTTGCTTGAGTCTCGTGTGGGGTCTCTACAGCGATTCGTTGTTCCGTGCTGGTGACACTGTGGATTCAGGGCAGGGGCACATAGTCCACCACACCGATCACAGACACCAACGAAAATTCGGAGTGCGAGGTTTAGAAGGATTGAAGAAACCGAACGTTAGGTAGGAGCCTCCACTGAAAGCGCCTCGTCGGTGGGTGACCAGGTATGCTTGTTCTGCTCAGCGAGACCGACGTTTTGGAGGCGACTCAGAATCGAACCCACCTCGTTTCGTTCTGTACCGTTCGAGTTTGGATCGTCAAACGGTGAATCGGAAAGTTCGCACACATCTCCATGGATGACACGGCGAACCGCGCCACCGGTGTTCTGGCGGAGTGCCTTGAGGACGAACTGCTCCTCCGTCGTGAGTCGGTCAATGGCGTCTGCAGGTTCTTCAACGCCGCCAAGGCGTGTCTCAGGGGTCGCCCATTCTTCGAGAACGAACTCGATTATCGCCTTCTCGCGGTCCTCGATATTTGCGACGGACCACTCGTCGTAGTTGTCTTGGATGTCCCATTGCACCCAGAGCTTCGACTCTACATACCCGTCGTCGCGCTTTGTCTCGAACGCAGCATTTCCCCACTTCGAGTTCCACGATCTGCTCGCCAATGTGAGGTTTCCGAGATGGTGAACATATGCGTCATATCGAGCTTCGGGACTAGAATACTCGTCGGCATCCTCGATAGGGAGTCCGTCAGGACTCTGTGGCCAGATGTGTTCGACCGTGTATTCGTTACTCATTGCTTCCGAGAGCGTCGGGCCCCCACGTTCACCCTTCTCGTCAGCTCGGTGTTCGTTGTAGAAGTAGAAGAGGTACCGGAGATCCTGTGAGCTTGCTTTCGAGTAGAGGTCAGCAGCGGACAGTGACCGTCGGAACTGTGAGTCGTCCTCGTATCGATTCATCAGGGAGACGACTTTGCTCACCCAGACATCGGCAGGGCTGTCCTTGCTGAGGTTCCGAGTGCGGACGTAAAGGCTGGATTCACCGGTGTGGCTCCGATGGTTCCCAATAGAGTAGACGCGGAAGATGTACGTCTCAATTGCGTTCAGGAGATCCTGTCTCCCGTCCTCATCGAGGTTCGGCTAGGCTTTGAGGAGCAACGGGTAGAACTTCGTCGCATGACGCAGGCGATGTATCCGCTGGACAAGCGTCGAGATGTCGTCGTCGCCAGTACGGTCGAGTACTTTCGCTAACGCGTTGAACCCGCGCTCCAAGCTGTTGGTGTAGTTGCGGATGTATTCCAAGCACGCTTGAGGGTCTTCCCTTCGAAGCGTGCGAACGTGTTCTTTCAGTTCGGTGAGGAAGGCGGGATCGCTGTACTCGTCGGAGTTCGACCAGTCGAAGTACGAGATGAAGTGGTACCGTTGAACCGCATCGTCGCTGATGTCGGTGACGTACGGTGACTCCAGCATCGTCTGGTGGTCGTTGTACATCTCTCCGAAGGACTGCCGAATGCGGCGAATGGTGGCTTGGGCCTCACCTTCGTCGTCAGCAGCGAGGTATGCCATCCGCATCAGGAAGGACTTCGTCTTGTCGAACGTTGAGAGTGACCGGCCGCGGTCGTTGACGCTGTCGAAGATGAGTGTCGCCTTCTCCGGGTTGGCTGCGTCAACGACGTACACCATCAGTTCGAGTTCGAGGATGGTCTCCCAGAGTTGCTTGAGTTCGGTGGCGACGTCTACAGGATTAACATCAGGGGACGCAGTGAGATCATCGAGTTGCTCGTCGAAGTATTCCTTCGCCTCGATCATCTTCCGCTGGGACGGGCGCTCCGGTTCGTGAACGTCGTGCCCGGTAAGCAGCCATTCGAGATACTTGTTGTCCTCCTCGTCAAGTAATTGGAGCTGGTAGATGTTGTCCTCAATGAGAAGCGTCTCGCGCATCTCTTCGACGTCACCGAGTATCTCGGCCTCGTGATCCGTCTCCGGTGCGATCTCTTCCAGACACTCCGTCATTGAGCGCACCAGCAGTGCAAGTGAGGTGAGGCGCTGTTGGCCATCGATGAGGAGGTTGATCGGTTTCTCTCTGGAAGAGCCGTATCCACCAGTACTCCCGCCGCTTTCCGTTTCGTCCGTCTTCTGGATGATGATCGTCCCGAAGTAGTGCTGTTTGTCCGGAGGTAGCGTGTAGAGGTCAGTCCAGAGGTCGTCCCACTCCGGCTCGGTCCACGAGTAGTACCGCTGGTACTCCGGAACATGGAACACCCCTGCTGTCGTCAGTTCTTCTAACGATTTCTTTCCCGATTCCATACACCTGATTGCTCAGAGAAGGCAGAAAGTTCCTGTGGGAATCACGCTACTGGAGTTAAAGTATCCTCAACAGATTTTTCGGCGGTACATAAGACGGATGCGTATGGCTCAGGTCGAGTGGACGTTCTCAGACGAGGAGATCGGCAACGTTCTTGAGATCATCTCCGATCAAGAAGACGACCCGTTCGTGCAGAAACGACGGGAACAGAACGTGAACAAAGCCGAGATCGAACTCACTCCGGATCAGTTCTGGAATGCGCATCTCGCAGCACTACTCACCTCCCAGCAGCGCTCGGGACCGGACAGTCACGTCTCCAAATTTCTGAAAAACGAAATTGAGACAGTGGGTCTCGGCCAGTGTCGGAATGTGGATGACGTCAGTGGATTCGTTTCCGAGACGCTCGAAGAACACGGAGGGATTCGGTACTACAACAACATCGGTGACGCATGTGAGACGAATCTCGAACGACTGGACTCAGGAGGGTGGGACGAACTGTGGAGTGAACTAGAGCTGTTACGGGAGGCACGAACGCGAGAGCCGAAAGCCGGCGATCCGGGAACGGAGCGTGAAGCAGCGACTTACCTGTCCGAGCGACTCGCTGGTGATGGACTCCACAGGGTGGGGTCAAAGCAAGCGCGGAACATCCTCCAGATTCTCGGTCTGACAAGGTTCGAGATTCCACTCGACTCTCGTATCACGAAGTGGCTGAACAAGAACTTTGATCTTCCCTACCACGTTTCCGGGTCAGGACTCAGCACCCCGGAGTATTACCACTTCATCATGGACATCGTTCAAGACGGCTGTTCAACAGCCGATGTGCTCCCCTGTGTCTTCGACGCCGCAGTGTTCTCAAGCTACGATACGAACTGGACAGAGAGTGATGCCGATGCGATCTTCTAAGAGGCATTATACGACGCCGTTGCCGATCATCGCGGCCGCAGAACTCCGCACCTATATTACGCAGCGGAGGTAACGCTCACAGATGAGCAAGCCGGACGTTGTGCCGCGGTGGGATTTCGCTCGCAGACTGGCCCCTCAAACCGACATTAACTCGAAACATCACGACTGACGAGACACGCCACGCTAACCTCTCAGTTTTGGTTACAGTATTCATGCACGTGTTGCATGATATCGATGATCTCGGTTGGGTGTTCCACGCTGTCTAATCTCCCCATCTTAAGCCCGATGTTTGGTTTAGTCACACTGGGGCAGTCTTGGATATTCCGCGCGCAACCAGTTTGAATGATGTTAACGATTTCTCCACTTGGTTTCTCTGCCTCGTCTATTGACTGGAAATGGATTTCATCCCAGTCATTGCCATCTGCACGTGGCCAATGTTCTTCAGCGAGTCGGGCTAAGTCGTCTTTCTCCCACGTGTCTTCAAGTTCCTTGTCACCGACCCAGACGAGTTCTGGTTCCGAACCGCCGACTTCGTACATCTCTTCAAGATGGTCCTCAAGAGTATCTTCAGAATAGGTTCGCTCTTTTGCGTCGGAATCTAGGATAACGAACGTTCGTGCTCGTCCACTGTCCTGAAGGCGCTCAAGGGTTTTTACGATATGACCACACCCCTGACTATCCCAGACTTGGACGCCATCCTCTACGAGGGTGCTACCAGTGACTTGGTGGTATAGTTCTTCGATATATTTGTGTTCAGTTGCCCCCTCTACGACAATCATCGCTCGTTCGAGATAGACCCAGCTAGCAGAAAGGCCCAAACCGGCCATGATGTTGCCCATGAAATCCTCAGCCTCTGCCTCGTCTTTCGAAACTAGCGGAGCCCTTTCGTCGTTCGTATTCACTTCTTCAGGGAGATATACTACTTCATGTAAGGGAGTACCATCGACCATAATCAAACTATGAGTCGAGACGATACACTGGGAGAGATAACTATCTTCACCCGAGATATCACTCCGGAGAAGATTGATCAGCCTCCGTTGGACGTCAAAATGGAGCCGGTGATCCGGTTCATCCATCGTCCGGATGACAGATCCTTTTCCTTCATTGGCCTCTGCGCTCCATTCAAGCATTGAGAGGGCCGAGCGGGCATTAGTTCCCCCACCCAGTTCTTGAAGCGGGATCTGTTCACCATCCCGGCGAAGCACGATATTAGAGAGATCTGCCCCGTTGACAAAACTCCAATCAGGATCTACTGTGATCTGGTCCAGACCGGGGAGGTATCGCACCATCCTGTCGGAAAGACTTTCGAGTCGTTCATTAAGCGCATCCGTCGCCTGTTCTTCAATTTCGACAAGCTCATCAACTCCACTCTTCTCACCATCCTCATCCTCGGCATAGAGGAACGATTTGGTTTCTTGACGGAGTAGTTTTGAGAGTAACTTGATTGGACTGTCTACATCCTCGGTATCGATTTGCTCACTGGCTGGAGCTAAACGACCGAATTCTCTGGTTCCGCAAGATATCCAATCAAGACAGGTGTCTTCGGGATTTTCAAGGATCTCAGCCTTCAATTCCTCGAACTGTTCTTCCCGCTCATCAGCGTTGCTTCCTGGCTCAATATCGTAATCCTTCAGAATCTCCTTTTCGCCATCCGCATAATAGTCCCATTCGTGGAGCCGCTCATCTTCGGGAACCCGCTCTCTGAGATAGTGGTCTGGGGACTCCAAATAGACATCTTCTTCTGAATCTCCAGTTACTTCCCATTCCATCTTCAGCCCTGCAGCATCGCCATGCTCAAGATTGGCACGATCTGCCAGATCGTCCGGCGGGTTTTCAATGATCGCCTCGATTGAGGCGTCGGGTGCTCTTCCGGTGTCTCGTGCCATATCACGCCGGATCTGCTTAATGTCCAGACTCGAATGATCGCATACAGTCTGTAATGCCTCCAAGAGAGTAGTTTTTCCAGCGTCGTTAGGGCCCACCAAGAGTGTGAACGGGGTCAGCTGGAGTGTTAAATCCTCAAATTTCCCGATGTTCTCAACTGAGAGTCGTGAAACGTGTGTCCATCCGTCACTCACGGCTCCGCCCTCTCGATTCGGGGATCTTGGACACGGACTAAATTGATACGCATTATTTGATCTGATCGTATCGGTATTTATCTTCGATATTCTGATGGAAGTATTTCCCGTGCGAATTGGCGTTCATGAGTTCCTGGTGAGTTCGTTTGGGGACATCGAAATACTGGTAGACTCTTCCACCGTGGAACTCAATCTCTAGAACTTGATTCGACTCATCATACCCAACACTACTGGGGTTACTTGAGGAGACGGGGACCCGTTTCATACTGCGTTATGTGGCAGAATAGTCATTTAATTCTATCCATTAAATGACGGTTTGCTTAGCCTCAGTTGCTGTGTTGGGTGAGGCAGTAGGGAAGGCCGTGGACTTCGACGGCCCGAGGAAGATGTTGGTGTTGGTTTGTTTGAAGATGTCGCCGTCGATGTCTTCGGGATTTTGGGTGATCATGAAGAAGCCGAGTTCGTCTTTGCGGCCTTGTTTGACGGCGTCACGAGCGCGGTTGACGATTGTCTGTCGTCTTTACTTCACTTCCACTCTGGTTGGATGGTGTTTAATAGTCGTCCGGTTACACGTAGTCACATACTTTCAGGCCCGTGATTTGGTAGCACGCTTGGCTGAACAAGTACCCTCCACAACACACTGATCATGCTGACACTTACACACATTGCTGATACGCACCTCGGCCATCGACAATACGGGTTAAAACAACGCGAGGACGATATGGTATCGACCACGCGTGCTGCGTTCCAAGAGATGATTGAAGAGCGCGGGACGGATGCGATTCTGTTACCGGGTGACCTGTTCCACTCACGGGATTTGCGCCCGAAGATCCTGCATCAGATCGAACAGGAACTCGAACAGATCCCCGATGAGGTACCGGTGTTAGTCTCGCGCGGTAACCACGACGAGAATCTGACGCCGCGTGACGTGACGTGGCTGAATTACCTTCATCAGCGCGGACATATCGTGTTTTTGCAAGCCAACCTGAATGCGGATCCCGAGACAGCGTGGCTCAACCCGTACGATCCGGAAGAGCCGGGACAGTCTGCAGGGTTTTATGATATTGATGCCGCGGACGTAGACGGACCGATTCGCGTGTTCGGCCTGCAGTGGCGCGGCGCGAAGACGGACCAGGCGCTCCAGCAGGTGGCGAAGGGGATTCAGGAAACGAATGAGATGCATGGTGAGCCGGCGTGGACCGTGTTACTGGCACATTTCGGAATTGAAGACGAGGTGCCGACGCTCGGCGGGACAGTAACCCATGGCGAACTACGAGATGTGAAGGATGTCGTGGATTACCTGGCGCTCGGGCACATTCACAAGCGGTACGAGTCGGGCGGGTGGATCTACAATCCCGGGTCGCCGGAAGCGCATAACACGCGGGAAGGGCGGTCTGAGTGGGACCACGGCTACTGCTCGGTCGCACTCGACGCCGGAGGATCCGAGGCTGGTGGTGATGCGATTGATTTCGATGCGGAGCACCATCCGACGAAGCGACGGCCGTACTACCGGATTGAATTCGATGTTACCGCGTATGAGTCTCCGGGCGATCTCGAAACCGCGTTTCAGAACCACGTCCGGGACGAGCAGGCTGCGATAACAGAGTACTGTAGTCAGGACGAGTTCACGGCACGAGGCGAGCCGCGAGAACCGATTATCGACCTTCGGTTCACGGGGACGTTGCAGTTTAGCCGTGGGGATTTCCGGACGGATGAACTTGCAGAGTGGGCGGAAGAGGCGTGCGATGCGTTGTACGTGCAGGTGAATACGGGGATTCGGACGGCGAACGTGCAGCAACTCCTCTCGGAGATCGATGAGGATGAAGTGTTCAAGGATGGGCAGTTGAACACGGCTGCCTTAGAAAACCGCGTTTTCGAGACGATTGCGAAGGAATCAATCTACGATGACCACGCAGCCGATGTCGCTGACGTGTTGGGGAACGCTCATCAGATGGCGCAGGCTGACGAAGCCGTCGAGGACATTCGTGACTCGGTGAGTTCGGCGCGTCAGGAGTTGTTCCCAGAACTGACAGACGACGTCGTGCTGGACATTGAAGAAGATCCGTTCGCCGATGCCAACACAGGCGAGGAAGCGTCTGATAACACGACAGACGGCGACGAAGCAGACGGAGAGGCGGAGGCAGGGGAGGTGGTGGAGCAATGAGAATCACGGAAGTTGCGTTGGAAGACATCAAGTCGTATGAGGATCGGACTGTCGTGCCGATCGAAGGCGGTGTGACGGCGATTCTCGGTGAGAACGGCGCGGGGAAATCGACGGTTCAGGAGGCCATCGGATTCGCGCTGTTCGACTCGCTCCCGTTCAACAACAAGGAGTTCGTGCGGGAAGGTGCGAGTTCAGGAACGGTCGAAGTCACATTTGAGCAGGACACGCAGAACGGGACGGACAGGTACAAAGTTGTTCGGTCGGTCGGCCGGTCGAAGTACGGTGTACACCGGTATGATCCCGATTCTGACGAGTGGATCGATCAGGACATCGATTCTAAGACACAGTTGGTGGACTGGTTGTGTGCGCGCTTCGATGTTGAAGATGGAGACGAGCTTAGCAGTCTCTGGAGTTCCAGCATCGGAGTCCCCCAAACGCGATTCCTCTCGGACTTCTCGCAAACACCTCGAAACCGCAAGGCAACGTTCGATGCGCTCCTGAATCTGGACGCGTACGAGGAATCGTGGGAGGCACTCAAGGACGTGCCGGACGCAATCGAGAGTCGGCAGCAGGATCTTCGGAGGGATATCGATACGCTCACCGGCGAGGTGCAGGGGTTGCCGGACGAGCGAGCGGAAGCGGAGTCGTTGGCCAACGACGTTGAGGAAATTGAAGCCGGAATCGAACGGAAAACCGGCGAGTTGTCGGAGAAAGAAGAAGAGTACGAAGAGTTGGAAGCTGTTGAAGAGGAAATCGACCGCCTTGACCAGGAGGTTGAGTCGCTAGAAGGGGACATCGACTCGACTAAAGACAATTTGGGGACGGCGAAGGAGGAACTCGCGGCTGCTGAAGAGGCACAGGAGAAGTGCGAAGAAAACCGTGAGGGGTACCGTCGGTACAAGGAGGCCCGCGAGCGACAGGACGAGTTAGAGGACCAAGAGACCGAACGCGACGCTCTCATCGAGGATCGAGACGAACAAGAAGACACGATCCAGGCGATCGAATTCGAGGTCGAACAACTGGAAGAGGACTTGGAAGAACTGGAGGCTTCTCGGGAGACGTTGGAGGCGCGTGAAGAAGAGAAAGAGCGGTATGAAGAACTTGATGACCGTATTGAATCGCTGAAAGACCGCAAGGACGACGTCGATGCGTTAGAGGAAGAAATCGAGCAGTTGACCGAGGAGATTGAATCGAAAGAGAGCGAAATCGAGGCCAAAGAGGAGATAATTGCGGAGATAGAGGACGAGTGGGAAGCGACGACGGATCCGGAAGCGCTCTCCGAGGAGATCAATGACCGGGAGGCGAGCCGGAAGCAACTTGAGAGCGAGCGTGAGCGGCTTGAAGAGCAGTTGGATCGGTTGCGTGACACGGATGTTGATGCGCCGTGCCCGACGTGTGATCGTCCGTTAGACGAGGATCACCGGTCGAAGACGATTGAGCAGCGTGAAGCCCGCATCGAGGAAATCGAAGCGGAACGTGAGGAACTCGCCAACGAGCTTGATGCCTTGCGTGAGCGGCGTGACACTGCGAGGGAGGTCAAGCAGCGTGTTGATAAGCTCCCTGTGCATCGGGAGAAAATCGAGTCGTTGGAAGCTGACATCGAAGATCTGCGCGCCGAGAAGGAAGAGACAGAGGCGGAGTTAGCGGACTTGGAAGACGAATTGGCGGATCTCCCTGATCTCGAAGCCGAGCGAGATGACTTGGAGGAGGCGTACGACGAGTATCAGACTGCTGAATTCCGAGTGAAGGAGCATGCTGATGTCCCTGATGAGTTGGAGGCAAAACGAGCGGAATTAGAGGAGGAACAGTCGGCGCTGGCGGAGATCGAGGACGAGTTAGAGCAGTTCGAGGGCTTGGATGAGGAGTTGGAGGAAGTCAAGGAAACGCTGGAAGAAACGGAGTCGGCACATCAAACGTATATCAAGCACGAGCAGCAAGCGTCGCAAGTGGAAGAGCGGCAGGAGAGAGTCGAAGACCTGGAAAGCGAGCTTGCAGACCTCGAAACGAATCTCGAAGAGACGGAGGCAGAACTGGAGGAGACGAAAGCGTCGTTCGATGAAGAGCGATTCGAGACGCTGGAGTCAGACATCGAGGAACTCCGGGAGGAACTGGCAGGTGACCGGCGGTCATTAGAGCATAAGAAGGAGAGCCTGGAGGCGGTTCGTGAAACGATCGAAGAACTGGAGACGAATTTAGAGGAGCGTCAGGAGAAGCTCCAGCAATTGAAGGAACTGGAAGCGGATCAGCAGTTCGCCGACTGGGTGCGGGAGAACGTCCGCGAGGCCGGACCAAAAATGCGGGAGATCATCACTGACCGAATTGGGTCCCGGGCGAATGAGTTGTTCCGGTCGATTCGCGGCGCGTCGGCTGAGACGCTGGAGTGGACGAGCGACTACGAAATCGTCGTGCACGATGCGGATGTCCGAAAGTCATTTTCGACGCTGAGTGGCGGGGAGAAGATGGCAGCTGCACTTGCGGTGCGGCTGGCTATTCTCGAACAGTTAGCGTCCGTGGGGATCGCGTTCTTGGACGAACCGACGGCGAACCTCGACCGGCAAAAGAAACGGAATCTGGTCACCCAGCTCAAGCAGCTGGATAGCTTCGAACAACTCACGGTGATTAGTCACGACCAGACGTTCGATTCGATGACTGACTACACGATCACCATCGAGAAAGACCGGCAGACATCAGAGGTGTCGGTCAATTAATGCCGATCGATAAACGCGGTGTCGCGTCTGAATTGGAGGCGAACGTTGACACGATTAAGACGTATCTCGAAGACGATACGGGGATTGTAGAACGGTATCAAGACGCGTTTCAGCGGTTGCCCGACGAGTGGACAAGCGAGGAGATTCGAGCGTCGCTTCAGGACGCGTCATACCCGGGGGCGTATCCAACGGACGATTTTGATGACGTGGACAGTCTCATCGTCCCATACCCGGAGAGTGACGGGTGGGAAAATCACGAGGAGGTGAACCAGTGGGCGCGCGATATTATTCGTGACGTGCCGGTGATGGCTGTCGATGGGTCACAACTCCCGCCGACAACGCAATTCAACGTTCCGCTCGCGTACGTCCAAGCGGCATGGGCAGTCAACCATCATCACTCAGAAGGGAGGCTTGATCGCGGTGTTGAGGGGCGACTCCTGACGCCTGACGAGGTCACACAGGAATCAGAGGACGGGGACTACCGGTTTGTGGATTCCCAACTCGTGGGCCATCACCGGTTCGAACACGAAGGACAGCTACTTATCGACCAACTCTCGGAGTTAGCTGACGCGCGTGATGCAGGTGACATCGACAACACGCCGGTCGTGTTCTACGACGGGCCGTTGATCGCATCGTTTGCGAACCCGTTGAAGCCGGAAACCCGAGAGCGATACATCTCCACGCTGAGTCGAGTTATTGCAGCGAGTCAGCACCACGAAATCCCCCTGGTCGGGTACGTTGCAGGGTCGAGCGCGACTGAACTCGTGAAGATGACGCGACTCCTGTTACGCGAGGAATTCGGGACAGATCGCGTCATCCCAGATGCGCACGTCCTGACAGAGTTAATGAGCCCGTGGGGTGACACGACAATCCCGTTCATCTCGAAACGAGATGGGAGCATCGACGCGTTGCAGACAACGTACAACGGTCAAGCGTACGAATTCCGCGATGACATCTTGTTCTCGTACCTGAACGTGCCGCCGGGCGCTGGACTCGACCGACTCGAATTCCCCGGGTGGCTGTGCCGAAGTAACGGCCCCGACGGGTACGAGTCAATGTACGAGTACACCGTTGACATTGTCCGGGCAGAAGCAGGCATCGGACGTGGCTATCCCGAAATCCTCCAACAGGCCGACAGCGACGCTGTGTTAGACCATCAGGACCGGCAACAGTTCCAGCGCGTCGTTCAACGCTGGGCTGAATCGAACGACGTGCCGCTGGAATGGGACGCCAAAGCACTAAGCAAGGAACTTCGCCGACGATGATTCACCACCACACCCCACACGCACCAGCAGGATGCACCGCGCGACAACCAGACGACAGTACGGAGACGGAACTATGACAGCTACACCACCTGACGGAGAGAGTCCGGATCTCGATTCGTGCGTTCGGATTGGCAGTATCGTGTCCTCGAACAGCCACTTGGATTACGTCGTCGAGGTCTACAAGGAACGAGACTGTGATCGCCCACCGGAACTTCACGAACGCGAGTTCGGGCAACCAGTCTTCATCAAAAAAACCGTCAACGGAACCGAGCACGCAGTCATTGGCGTGATTTACGACACACAGTTAGTCGATCCTGATCAAGGGCGAACCGGGCCGCGATTAGCGCAGGACGACCAGGCTCAATTCACGCCGGGGTACATCGAAGAGCGCACCACGCTCGCTGGCGTGGCGCTTCTCGGTACTGCAGAAATCGCCGAAGACGGGACAATACAGAATCCAACGCATCAAATGCCGCGGTGGACGTTAGAAGTTGAGGATACCGTCTTCCACTGTCCGGATCAGGTCACGGTTTCCTTCCATACCGTCGATGAGCATATTCAGCTGGCGTACATGGATCGGCTCTTGGATATTGCTGGTGACCTCGGGTCGGAGGTCATCGTCGCACTAATCGACCGGTTGCGAGGGGTGCTACCGGAAGACGATCCGAACCACCGAGTACTAGATGTGGTTGAACAGAACGTACAGTGGCAAGCGCGTGAACAGCGAGGGGTGGTCTAATGGCTGACCGATCAAACGTGGTTGGAACCGTCGCTGGACCGGGTGACGATCCGAACGAATTCGTGTTCGTAACTCCATCAGACAAGTCGATCAAGACCGGTGAGTTCATCACGTACACTGTCTCGGTTGAAGGTGAGCCACGCTCGGTGTTCGCTCGCGTGACGAACCGTGAACTGATTCGAGGGCTTCCTGAAGGGTTCCTTGCGGATCCGGAAGTCGGGCCGGAGACGGTCGCAGCGACACTCGGTGTGTCAACTGATGATACCGAGTTGTACCGGTTGACAGCAACGGTCATCGGGTACTACGACACGAATATGACGACGTTCGCTAATCCTCGCCAGCTGCCTGACCCGGGGACACCACTGTCGATCGCACCGCATCAACAACTCGAAACCGTATTGCCGAACCTCGGCTGTGAAACTGACAGCACAGATGTCACAACACTTGACGGAGTCGCGCACGTCGGCTGGCTGTTGAATCGCCCGGCAGAGGCGACAAACCTATACATTCCAATCGAAGAATTCGCTTCGACACACCTAGCGATCCTCGCATCAACCGGGAGCGGGAAATCCTACACAGCGTCGGTCCTGATCGAGGAGATGATGCGTCCGAGCTCGCGCGCATCACTGCTCGTGTTTGACCCGCACGGTGAGTACGATACCTTGGCAGAAATGCAGGGTGAAGAGGCATTTCAGGGCGAAGATGGGTATGAACCAGAAATCGAGTACTACGATCCGGAACGGCTCCGCGTTCGCATCTCTGAACTGGAAATCGGCGATGTCATGGCAATCTTGGATAATCCGAGCAACCGGATGCAAGAGCGACTTTCGACGGCATGGCAGGCCATGCAACGCCAGGAAAGTCGAACATGGGGGATTGATGAACTGATCGGTGAAATGGAGCGGATCTACGGCGATGATGACGCGAGCGTCGGCGCACTAGAGTGGCGGCTCCGCCGGTCTATCGAGCGAAATGATCTCTTCCACCCTGAAGAGAACGTGCCGCTGGATGAAATCGTGGACCCAGGGCAGTGCACCGTCCTTCAGATGGATACGTTGGACCGGCGGGATCAGCAACTTATCACGACCGTTCTTCTCCGGCGGATGTATCGAGAGCGACTTGATGACGTGCGAGACCGAGACTCGGATATCGAGCATCCGATTTTCGCCTTGTTCGAAGAAGGACACCGGTTCGCTCCAGCCTCCGGTGAAGCCCCATCGCTAGGGATCATGCGAACGATCACATCCGAAGGCCGCAAGTTCGGATTCGGACTCGGGATTATCAGTCAACGCCCGTCGAAAATCGACCAAGACGTTCTGTCGCAGTGCGGAACGCAGATCTCAATGCAGATCAAGAACCCGAATGACCAGGATGCGATCAAAAACTCCGTGGAAGCCGCCGGCGAAGACGTACTTCGAGAGTTGCCCGGGTTAACCCCGGGGCAAGCGGTCGTGTCTGGTGACGCGATGAACACGCCGGCACTGATACAAGTTCGACAGCGACGCACACCGCACGGTGCTGGAAGCCGGCCAGTCATCGAAGAATGGCGTGAAGCCTACGACGAACGACAACGCGAACCGACGCAGTCAGAATCGGCTGATTTCGGAGAGGGAGATTCGACTGGCGTTCAGAGTCTTGATTAATGGGTTCTGTTTAAATCTTTGATCGACTCCAAGCACCTCGCCGGATTCCAGATACGCGATTCGAAAGTCCGGAGGTATACACCTACGGACCGTCAGAATCCAAATGAGCGTTCTTCTACTGATCGTTGAGTTGAAAACACGGCATGATGAGTCCGGTCGCGTTCTTTCACCATGATCGCTATCAGTACCTCAATATCGGATCTCCAGTGGGGATTCTAGCGTTCGGAAGAATGTACGTACTCACGTACTTGTGGACGTACTCATTCATGTACACGAGTACGTACCCAGAGACGTACTTGAGCCGATGGTAGATTATGTGATTACGTACTGGTCTTTGAGCACAGCGTATTCTTGAGCGCTCGGCAAGGGACTCCCCGTCTTCATCTCATTGGTGACGTCGGTGCCCTCATCTGAGGATCCGCGCGGGACGGGGAGAGTACCGAGTCGAGTTTAACGAATAGGTCGTGAGGAATATCCGGAGAGGTTGCCCACGCACCGCTCCGTGGGCATTTGAACCGTGAGTATGATGCCGCCTCCCGGATTTGAACCAGGGACAGCTCGATCTTCAGTCGAGTGCTCTCCCAGTCTGAGCTAAGGCGGCCTACTCCACTCTCCGTCCATGGTATAAAAAAGGATTTCGAATCGAGAGCGCCGTCTCGCCCTCGAGATGTGATACACACCTCCAAGTGACATACGTTCTATCTGCCACGCAAAATTAGGGCACTGTGCAACGAAACGTCACATAAGGTACTCGAAACAGATGTTACACTATGAATACGATCACGCTTACACATGATTGGCCACAGTCTGTTGGATTATCGGATATTCAAGACACTCTTTTCCGCCCTGCACGGTAATATCGTGTTATGGAAGCACTTGCCTCGAGTCAAACAGAGGAAGAACTCTCCGCCGACACCATTCTCGAGTTACTGGCGAACCGGCGGCGTCGCTACCTCCTTTATGCATTGCGTGGGCGAGAAGACCCCATCGAACTCTCGACGTTAGCGGAAACGGTCGCGGGATGGGAACACGACGTTCCGCCTGATGAAGTAGCGAAAAACGAGTACAAAAGCGTCTACGTCTCGTCGGTCCAGTGTCACGTCCCGAAACTGGACGACGCGGGCGTCGTTGATCACGACGAGGATAATCACACCGTCATCCTGTCGGACAACTTCGACCAACTCGAGCCGTATCTTCAGGTCGTCGTCAAAGACGAACCGGAGAATTCGACGTTGCATGCCGCATTACAGACCGAATCGGGCGAGGGACTGCTCGGTCAGATCCGCGAGAACGTCGCGCGTCTCAAGCAGTGACTACTCTCGGACGAACCAGTCTGATTCGTGAATAGTAGCTAATTAGTCGCGCCGATCGGACTCGAGGACTCGAGTGCTTACGTTCGTTTTCGTGGTGCATCCACAGAGACACTGACCCTCTTGCGAAGGAATGGTGTCCGGTTGTCCCTCTTGCGAAGGAATGCTGTCCGGTATCGGTCACTGGTAGGTTCCGTCTATACCGGTGGCGTCCGGCCGACGCCAACGAGGTCGGATAGCCGTAGATGATTTCGAGTGGATGCGAAACACCTCGAGATTCTCTTCATTCCGGTCGTAGAATCTCGGTTCAGATCGAATCTCCAGCAGATCGTGTTGCTGTCGCTATCAAATTTTTCGCGACAGTAATCGGCCCGAGCGGGTTCGAACCGAAATCAGACGTGTTCCTTCACTGCGCGCGACTTATAGGGCTGTGAACACGCCGCTCGCGCCACAATTCCCTCTTTCCGTCCGTTCGTCGCAGAATCGAAGTGGGCTCGGGCGGGTTCGAACCACGGTCGGAGCGACGCTCTTCCCTGATTCGAACCGCCCTCGCATACATTTCTCTGACTCACTGTTGTTCGCCAGAGAAATGGGCTCGGGCGGGTTCGAACCACCGACCTCGGCCTTGTAAAGGCCGCGTCATGACCAGCTAGACCACGAGCCCGCACTCGAGATGAGTGCCCCCGTCCGAATAACCTTTACTTTCTCGCGGTGCAGGTACCGTCCATGTCAGTCGGGCGTGGTCGGAAAGCCCTCCTCGTCGTCGCGATCCTCTCGATCAGTGGCGTCGCCCTCGTACAGGCCGGCATCGTTTCGGGACCCTGGAGCCCGGAGAAGGGAGAGGCCCGTATCGTCGATCCCGGAACTGACACCGACGAACCAAAAGCGGTTGTCGACGTCGAAATCGCCGACTCCTATCGGGAACGGTACACTGGGTTGAGCGATCACGAATCCCTCGAGTCAGGCAACGGGATGTTGTTCGTCTACGACCACGAGCAGGACCTGACGTACGTGATGCGAGAGATGAACTTCGACATCGACATAATATACATCGGTGCGGACCGCGAGATTACGTCGATTCACCACGCTCGTGCACCTGAACCCGGCGAGGACGGAAACGATCTCACATATTCGGGCCGCGGGAAGTGGGTTCTCGAAGTGCCCCGCGGATACACGAACGAGACTGGTATCGAAGTCGGCGACGAGGTCGAAATCGACCTCGAGTCGAAACGGACGATCATCGGCTGGGCTGGAGCAAGTACCGGTGGGATGGCAGGTGTCGCGTCGACGGCGAACAGCGACACAGCCACCCAACGAGCGGCCCGTCGGGCGACCAATTTCGATTCGTCGAAAATTCTTATTGCCGGCGGTCCCTGAGACCCGTTCAATGAGTAGCGCCGACTTGGACGAGGACGATCCGTTCGAGGAGCAGCGCGAAGACATCGAGAACCCGATGAAGCGGCTGTTTCTCGAGTACGGGTCGCACTATCTGGGCGCTGCGACGATCGGCGTGATCGCGAGTATTTTTGCACGGATTCTGGACCTGCTTCCGGCGCTTATGTTAGGTGTCGCGATAGACGCCGTGATTCGTCAGGAAATCGGATACGTCGAGGCGTTCCCGATCGGTGGGAGCCTCGTCGCACCGTACGTTCCGGACGGGCGGATGGCCCAGTTCTGGCTGACGATCGGAATCATCGCAGGGGCGTTTCTCCTCTCGGCGGTCTTTCACTGGACCCGAAACTGGGGATTCAATACCTTCGCCCAGCACGTCCAACACGACGTCCGAACCGACACTTACGACGAGATGCAGCGGCTGAACATGGGGTTTTTCGCCGACAAGCAGACCGGTGAGATGATGTCGATCCTCTCGAACGACGTCAACAGGCTCGAGAAGTTCCTCAACGACGGGATGAACTCCCTGTTTCGGCTGCTCGTGATGATACTCGGAATCGGCGGCTTACTGTTCGCGATCAACTGGCAACTCGCGCTGATCGCGTTGCTGCCGGTACCGCTGATCGCCGTCTTCACGACGCTGTTTATCAGGACGATTCAGCCAAAATACGCCGCGGTGCGCTCGACCGTCGGCAAGGTCAATTCCCGACTCGAGAACAACCTGGGGGGTATCCAGGTCATCAAGTCGAGTACGACCGAGTCCTACGAATCCGACCGCGTCGAAGATGTCTCGCAGGAATACCTCGACGCCAACTGGAGCGCGATTCGCACCCGGATCAAGTTCTTCCCCGGCCTGCGGGTCCTCGCTGGCATCGGCTTCGTCATCACCTTCCTCGTGGGCGGGCTCTGGGTCATCGGCGGTCCGCCGGGACCGTTCTCGGGCGATCTCAGCACCGGGATGTTCGTCGTCTTCATCCTCTACACCCAGCGGTTCATCTGGCCGATGGCCCAATTCGGACAGATAATAAACATGTATCAGCGCGCCCGTGCCTCGAGCGCCCGTATTTTCGGTCTGATGGACCAACCGAATCGGGTCGGCGAAGAGCCAGACGCTCCAGATCTCGATGTAACCGGCGGGCGCGTGACGTACGACGAGGTAGCGTTCGGGTACGACACGGACGAGGCGATCATCGAGGGGATCGACTTCACGGTCGATAGCGGCGAAACGGTCGCGCTGGTCGGACCCACCGGGGCTGGCAAATCGACTGTCCTCAAGCTCCTCCTGCGGATGTACGACGTCGACGAGGGAGAGATTCGCATCGACGGCCAGAACATCCAGAACGTTACGCTCCGAAGCCTCCGCGAGTCGCTCGGGTACGTCAGTCAGGACACCTTCCTCTTCTACGGCAGCGTCGCGGAGAACATCACGTACGGGACGTTCGACGCCGACCGCGATGACGTCATCGAAGCGGCGAAAATGGCCGAGGCACACGAATTCATCCAGAACCTGCCCGAGGGGTACGACACCGAAGTCGGCGAACGCGGCGTCAAGCTCTCGGGAGGGCAGCGCCAGCGGATTTCGATTGCCCGTGCGATCCTCAGAGACCCCGATATTCTCCTGCTGGACGAGGCCACCAGCGACGTCGATACGGAGACGGAGATGCTCATCCAGCGATCGATCGACGATCTCGCCACTGATCGAACCACATTTGCCATCGCTCACCGGCTCTCGACGATCAAAGACGCGGACCACATCCTCGTTCTCGAGGGCGGTGAGATCGCCGAACACGGAACCCACGAGGAACTGCTCGAAAACGACGGGCTCTACTCGCATCTCTGGGGCGTTCAGGCCGGAGAAATTGACGAACTCCCACAGGAGTTCATCGAGCGCGCCCAGCGTCGGCAGGCACGAACCGAGGTCGGAGACGACTGAGGTCACCCGTCCATGCGGAGCGACGACCGATCTCCCTCACTCGCCGTTTCAGAACGATTCCTGGTCTCGCTGATCGTCCTGATCCGGCGCACCTTCATCTTGCCTGTCTTCGCCCGCCGCCGGCGGCGTGCGATCGCTGTAATTTTTCCGTCCGATAGCCTCGTCGCTCACCATGTTCATGATCGCCCCCTCGACCGCGTCGTAGTCGCGATACTCGTCTTCCCCCAGCGGTCCGATGAGGTCCTCGAGCGTGGTCGTTTCACCGCTCATTTCGATCTCCTCGTCGCCGTGTTTCTCGAGCAATTCGTCGTGGCCGATCGGATACTCCTCGTTCTCGAGGGTCTCCTGAAGGTCGCCGAATTCGACGCCGAGTTCACGACTATCGTCGGGCATACGTGATCGTTTGTGACGGCGCGGAAACGGGTTCGCCCTGCGTTCGCAACTGGGTAGTCGGACGGCACCGATCGTGGGATCGGCATCCCGCCCGTCAGTACCGGGGGTTTGATGCCCGTACGGTCGACATATTCGCGCATGGATCTCTCCGACGCGACGTGGACTGACGTGCGAAATCTGGAGACGAATCTCGCGGTCGTACCCGTCGGGAGTACGGAACAACACGGTCCGCACGCGCCTCTCGGAACGGACGTCGTGACCGCCGAAGCGGTAGCCGATGCGGGGATCGAGCGCGTCGATCGAGAGGTCGTCCGGGCGCCGGCGATTCCGGTCGGGATCGCAGCGGAACACCGTCAGTTCCCCGGGACGATGTGGGTCTCCGAAGACACCTTCCGCGACTACGTCGGCGAAACCGTCTCAAGTCTCGCCTACCACGGTTTCGACCGCATCGTCTTGGTTAACGGCCACGGCGGTAACGTCGCCGCGCTTCGAGAAGTCGGCGGCCGTCTCACTCGGGACGGGGACGGGTACGTCGTCCCGTTCACCTGGTTCGAGTGCGTCGGCGAGCACACCGCCGATATGGGCCACGGCGGGCCCCTCGAAACGGCACTTCTCCGTCACCTCGAGCCGGAATCGATCCGGGAGGATCGGATCGACGAGGCACGCACGGACGCGGCCGACGGCTGGGGCGACTGGACGGGATACGTTAATCTAGCCTACGATTCGGCGGAGTTTACGGAAAACGGTGTCGTCGGCGATCCGGGCGATGGTGACGCCGACCGGGGGACCGAACTACTCGAATTAGCCGCCGACGCCCTGGGCCAGCTACTCGGAGCGGTCGCCGAGCGTGACGTGACACGGCCGGAGCGCCGATAGCTGGACCTGAACGCCGTTCGAGACGCGAGATGACGAACTGTCGCGGTCGTGGAACTGGACGAGATCGGTTATGCTTCGGCTTCGTCCCCGTCCTCGTCTGTAGCATCCGCTTCGTCGTCTGCTTCGGTATCGGGACCTGCGTCTTCGAGCGTTCCGCGAAGCGCCGGGATCGTCGTGGTGAGTTCACCGACCTGCTCTTCGGCGTCCGAGATGTCCGCGATGGCATCCTCGAGATCGGCGATTTCCGCCTCGAGATCATCGGCATCGTCGAAGGCGTCGGCTCGCTGACCCATGGTAAACCACTTCTTCGCGTCGCGGAGATGGTCCTCTGCATCGCCGGCGTTCAGCGCGGAGTTGAGGCCGTTGAGAACGCCCAACACGTTGTCGGCGTCCGCCTCCCAGACGTCGTCGGCGTCGGGAAGCGCAGCCCAGGCATCCGCAAGCGAGGTTTCGACGTCCTCGCGCATTTCGTTGGCCGCTTCTCCGAACAGTTCGTCATCACCGAACGTCGCTTGGCTCATATCACCGTCTTTGCTGCCGGCGAGGTTAAAAGATAGCCCGAAAGTGAAAGTGAAACTGGCGGAGAGCGGCCCGATATCGGTCGAACGGTGAACGAATTTCGAAAGGAAGGTCCTCGAGACGATGCGTGTACGTCGGCTCGAATAATTCCGTCGTCGAACGGAGCGATACCGGCGTTGAACCGGAAAGCTGACGTTGAACGGTCCACTTTTTCCTTCGCTATCGCAGAGGGAGGAAGGAAGCGCGTGAGGATGTGGGTGAGCGTGAGCGTGAGCGGGAGGCCGAGCGTGGAGTGAGAGTGTCGACCGATCGCCAGCGACGCTACTTTCAGCTACGGACTGACTCGAGTCGCATCAGCGGATAGCCGTCTTGCATTTCCATGCGGGTGACGACCTCACAGCCCTCGTAGTCGACGACGATCTCGACTTCGAGAAAGCGACCCGTCAGTTCAGTGTAATCTGCGCTCGAGTCGGCGAGTGCGGTCTCGAGTTCGTTGGTTCGGACGTCGACGGTGACGTCGCTGCAGTGGGGTTGGTTTTCGATCGATTGCTCCATCGCAGTCGTGAGGCTCGAGACGCTTTCGGGTGAGATCGGCGTCCCTGCGAACTGGTGATAGAGCGAACCGAACTTGATGCCGGCCTCGAAGCAGGCAGATTCGGCGTCGGTTGGCGTGGTATCGGATGGCGCTGAATCAGGAGACATGGCTGAGTGAACGGGTGCCGTCGGAAAGGAGATTGCGGTGCGACGGCGGTCGTAGCCGCGTTCGTGGATCCGATATCCCGTCACCACCAATCTCGTCTCATCAGGTTGGTGCACTTTCAAGTTCGTCTCCGGTGAAGACGTGATATGGAGATTGGGACTGTCTTCCCGCAACTCGAGATTGGACACGACCCGCAGACGATCGCCGACTATGCACAGCGGGTCGAAGAATCAGGATACGAACACGTCGTTGCGTACGATCACGTCCTCGGCGTGAATCCGGACCGCGAGGGGTGGGACGGGCCGTACGATTACGAGAATACGTTCCACGAACCGCTGACCACCTATTCGTACCTGGCGGGTCAGACCGAGGACCTGGCGTTCATGCCCGGAATCCTCGTCCTTCCGCAACGCCAGACCGCGCTGGTGGCAAAGCAGGCCGCTCAGGTGGATCGCTTTACCGACGGTCGGTTCCGCTTGGGCGTCGGCGTCGGCTGGAACGAACCCGAGTACGTCGCGCTGGGCGAAGACTTCTCACAGCGCGGCCGACGGATCGAGGAACAGATCGAGTTGCTCAGACGACTCTGGACGGACGAACTCGTCGAATACGACGGCGAGTTTCACGAGATTCCAGATGTCGGAATCAAGCCGCTTCCGATCCAGCAGCCGATTCCGATCTGGATGGGCGGGATGGCCGACCCGGTCAAGCGGCGCGTCGCCCGACTCGCCGACGGCTGGCTCCCGCAATTCCAGCCCGGAGACGAGGCTGAGGCACACCTCGCGGATCTCTACGAATACGCCGAAGAGGCTGGTCGCGATCCCGACGAGATCGGCCTCGGCGGTCGGATGTACGCAGTCCCGGACGAAGAAGACGAGTGGATCGATCGGGCCCAGGCCTGGCACGACCTCGGTGCCGACTACCTCTCGATCACGACGATGTACCACGAGCTCGAGGCCGAGGAGCATACGGCTCACCTCGAGCGGGTTGCCGAAGTGTTGCAAGATGCCGACCTACTCTAACCGACGCGCGGCGTCGAATTGGGATCGCAGGTCGAGAACGACGACGCTACCGCGTTCGGTTCGTATCGACTGCCACAGACGACCCTATTCGTGGCCCGCCACGGGAAGCGGCTCGTAGGGATCTTCGAGATACTCCATCTCCGATTCTGTCAGATCGATCTCGAGGGCTTCGACCGCGTCTTCGAGATGCTCGACGCTCGTCGTGCCGACGATGGGCGCGTCGACCCAGTCCTTGTGGAGCAGCCAGGCGAGCGAAATCTGGGCCATTGAAACGCCCTTCTCGTCGGCGAGTTCCTGCACCCGCTCGTTGATTTCCTCGCCGCCGCCCTGGAGATAGGACATCTGCTCGAGGTACTTGTCGGTCCGTCCGCGCGTAGTGGACTCGATGTCCTGATGGGACCGAGCTGCGACGCCACGGGCTAGCGGCGACCACGGGACGACGCCAACGTTCTCTTTCTCACACAGCGGCAGCATCTCGCGTTCCTCCTCGCGGTACAGAACGTTGTAGTGGTTTTGCATCGTTGCAAACCGCTCGAGATCCAGTGTGTCGCTGGTCTGCAGCGCCTCGGCGAACTGGTGGGCCCACATCGAGGAGGTGCCGACGTACCGAACCTGTCCACGCCGGACTGCATCGTCGAGCGCGCGCAGCGTTTGTTCGATCGGCGTCTCGTAATCCCAGCGGTGGGTCTGGTACAGATCGATCGTCTCCATCCCCAGCCGCTCGAGGCTTGCCGCGAGTTCCTGCTCGATCGCTTTGCGGGAGAGACCACTCGCGTTCGGGTTATCGGAATCCATCTCGGCGAAAACCTTGGTGGCGACGACTTGCGAATCGCGGTCGTATCCTTCGAGAGCCTCGCCCAGAATTGCTTCGGATTCGCCCGTCGAGTAGACGTTCGCGGTGTCGAAAAAGTTGATTCCGAGGTCGATCGCGCGGTCGATGAGGGCCTGACTCTCGTCGGGGTCGAGCATCCACTCCTGACCGGTGCCGAAACTCATGCAGCCAAGACAGATGCGGCTGACCGTCATCCCCGTGGAACCGAGGGTGGTGTACTCCATGCGAACTGGTCCGACGCCAAATGGCAAAAGGGCGCGGCTCGTCCGAGGGGGTTGCCGGCTCTCGATCGCCCCGTGACGATCAGACAGAAGTGAAAGTACGATCAGTTGTCGTGTAGTTATTGGTCAAATACCGGTCAAGTAATTAAAGCCACACCTTAATTCGGCGTACATAATAATTCCAATCTGCTGCTATTAACAATGTATTAGGGGAGAATTCAGGAGTCTATGGCTCAGAAGCCAAGCCGACGAGAGGTGCTGCTTGCCAGTGGAGTGACAATAGCAGGATTGAGCGGCTGTACAGGAAGCGCTCAAGAGGGTGCCCCTGCCGATGACAATGGAGAGACAACGCTTGATTGGAACGGACAAAACGGGAGTGAGCATGCAACACAGAATTGCCCCGAAGAGAAGGGATACTGGCACTGGATACTGACGCCAGGGGGGCAAGCTACCATACAGGACGCGGTACTCCACGTGACATTTGACGATGGCTCGACAGCTGATTCCGTAGAGGGGTACCGCCCCGGTGGGGACCAGGGAGCAATCCATTTTGACGTGTACAAAAGCGGAGGTGGGACGATCAGTAGTGCTTCAGTTGTTTTCTCTGGGGAGGCGGGGAACGCCGTCCTTACGATAAGTGGCGGAGAGTGCGTCCCTGATGATGGCAACGGTGACGACAATGGCGACGGCGACAACGGTGACGACAATGGCGACGGCGACAACGGTGACGACAATGGCGACGGCGACAACGGTGACGACAATGGCGACGGCGACAACGGTGACGACAATGGCGACGGCGACAACGGTGACGACAATGGCGACGGCGACAACGGTGACGACAATGGCGACGGCGACAACGGTGACGACAATGGCGACGGCGACAACGGTGACGACAACGGCGACGGCGACAACGGCGACGACAACGGCGACGGCGACCGAGACGAAGATGATCAAACGGACGAGAAGAACCGCGAGATCGCAGTTGACCTCGATAGCGTCTGCTACAAGGAAGAGAAGAAAAAAGCGCAGTTCCGGATCGAGAGTTACGAAAAGAGGGAGGTGACGGTAACGTGGAAGGTGCTTGGGACTATGCAAACGGGCACTGTCTCAGTCCCGAAGCATGGATCCAAGACGATCTGGGTGAACATGGACACCGACCAGAAGCTCGGGCTTTACCGCGACGGTAGCAGGATTGCCAGGACAAAGGTGCATACACAGGTCTGTTAAGGCCTCCACCAGTAGCGTATCGCTTACTGGCAAAATACCGGTTATCGGCCCTCAGCCTTGATCGGCTGGGATGCTCTCGGGTCGACTGCTCCTCGGGTCGCTGTTTCGCATCGCTCACCCACGGCCAGGAAACTGAGCTTTCGAAATACCCTCCCGACGATAGACAACGAAGGAAATGGATAGTCCACGTGAGAAATCATGGGCGAATCAGCCGATGGCGGCAACCGCCGATACGACTGCCACCAATACGCCGCGCACGACGACGAAGAAAGGAGGCGAAATGTAACCAGCAAACACGGTACCTCAATCCCATAAAGGCGTTGCTGTGACCCCTACTCGTCGAGGAATTCGGCAGAATTGTCCTGCGGGTCATAGCCCAGCTCGTCGCGGGCACGCTCGAGAGAATAGTACTTCCGGTCGTTGTCGGAGATACCGTAAACGATCTCGTAGTCGTAGTCAGCGCGGATACAGCGATCGAAGAGGTGCGCACAGTCCCGGTAGGAGAGCCACATCGCTTGTCCGCGCTCGTAGTCGATCGGCGGGTGGCCCTCGGTGAGATTTCCGATGCGCACGCAGACGACGGAAATGCCGTGTTCGTCGTGGTAGTACCGCCCTAGCGTTTCGCCAGCCGCTTTCGAGACGCCATAGAGGTTGCTCGGTCGGGGGAGTTCCGTCCCGTCGAGACGGTAATCGTCGTGCGTCCGGTACAGCTCCGGCGTCCGTTCAGTTGTCTCGTAGGCACCGACGGCGTGGTTCGATGAGGCGAAGACGACCTTCTCGACGCCAGCGTCGACAGCCGCTTCGAATATCGTCTGCGTGCCGTCGATGTTGTTGGCCAGGACGCTGTCCCACGGCGCTTCCGGTCGGGGATCGCCCGCCAGGTGGACCACGACGTCGATACCGTCCATCGCGTCGCGGACGGTATCCACATCGGAGATATCTGCAACGACGAACTCACCCGGCTGGTCGTCCGTCGGCGGATCGCGATCCAACAACCGCCACTCGTGATCATCCGCGAGGCCGCCGAGAATTGCCTCTCCGACCCGCCCCGCAGCCCCCGTGAGCAGGACTGACTGTGCCATTCGTTCGGTGTGAGGGAAAGCGGCGATAAGTACCATGCGATTCGGCTGTCGAACGGTCGGTGGTATCATGTATCTATCACGCGCGACAATACGACATCACGAGTACTGCGAATCGAGTAAACGACCTCAGACGCTGCAGGCCGAGCGTTTTCCTGGTTCCCGTAGCTGTCTACTCACACTCCCTTCGTGGCAAGCGCGGTGGACGTGGTTGAACGGCTCACCAACCTCGGCCGAGACAGACGCACTGACTGAACCCGTGGGAGGGGTCTTAGAGGGCGGTAATCAGACTGGATTTCGCCGAGGGGCGCCGTCTCGAGCCCCTGCCAGACTCACCGTCGCCTTCCGGTCGGCGCGATCGAAATACTGTCACTATACTATCGCTCGTCAGTTTAAACCACACTCCGGGAAGCACTTGCTTGAACGTTACTCGGAGCTTCGTGACGAGTATTCCAGAGCTGAGGGATTCGGAAAGGGTATCTCCGACGTGGAACTTGCCCTCGATAGTTCTTTAGAACAGACCGTCTACGTCCGCTTCTCGAGCCTGTCGCCTTCCGACGTGAGCCGTGAGTCGTTTGAAGACGATCCCCCGATGCTCCGCCTCACGGACGAAATCGAACAACAGCGTGATGAATCGGCTGCCGTCTGCGCCATCCTGGAGGTCCTGTCGTGCGTACGCACACGCTTGTTCGACGGGTTCCTCTTCGTAACCGAATTCCTCGGCAAGGACGACCGCCGCTATCGCCGTCGGCTCGAATCCAATATCCGCCAGCCTCGGCGCAGTGCCCTCATGTTCGATCCGCGTCGGCGGCCGTCGCTCGATTACTTCGGGATCGGCTGCAAGTCGAGATAACGACGACCGTACCGGCTCGAGTTGGAGATCGCGATAGTCAGCGGGCAGGTCCGCGAGATACTCTCCGGCGCTCTCGGCCAACCCGACTGCGCCCTGCCAGTTTCGCTCACGAGCGTGATAGACCGCAGCGCTGTACTGAATGAGGCCGTGGAGCAATCGCTCGTCGTCAGTGCCGGACTCGAGGTCGAGCCAATGGTCCTCCCAGGCGTCGTGGGCCGCGTGATAGTGGCCGTCGTTGAATATAGCGACGCCTGCTTTGAGCCGATCGCGCATACTCATCGTTCGGCCTCGAGACCCGAGAACGTGACGAAACCGACGATCATTGGAGAGGCTCTCGGGCACACCCGGGCCGTTCTGGCAGTAAACGACGCCGCGTAGCGGTCACGCGTCATCGACGGGTCCACTTCCTGCAGGCCTGCAGACGAAGGTAGATACGACGTCTCGATTCGAACGCGACGACCGAGAAGGAGCGACTACCGTATGGTGGTACTCGAGGGAGCGTACGTATCAGTATGGATCGGCTTCGGTGCTTCGGCCCGGCCTTCGGGATCGTACGCGGCCCCTACGATCCGTCGCCCGATCTATCCGGCACGGGCCCTACCCCTCGAAACCATCCTCAAATAGAAAGACTCCGTCCCGCTGGACGACAGTCCCGTCGATCTCGAGACGAGAATCTTCGCTCACGTCTGTGATCAGATCGACGTGAACGGCCGATTCGTTGCCGGTCTCTCCGGTGGGGAGACAGGCGTCGTATGCTCGACCGAGCGCCAGGTGAACGGTATCACCCATTTTCTCGTCGAAGAGAATGTTGTCGGTGTGCCGGTCGATACCGCGGTTCATTCCGATCCCGAGTTCACCCAGTCGGCGTGCGCCGTCGTCGGTTTCGAGGACGGCATCGAGTACCTCTTCGCCTCGTTCAGCTTCGAAGTCGACGACTTCGCCCGCTTCGAACTCGAGACGGACGTTTCGAACCGATTCGCCCCGAATCGTCATGGGTACGTCGAAGGTCACCGCACCGGCGGCGGCCTCGGGGGCGGTGAAGACTTCCCCGCTGGGCAGGTTGTGGGAGTCGTACGCGACAGACGCCGCGCTGTTGACCGCCGTGCGACCGTCGATCCGCATCCGCAGGTCGGTGTCGTTCGACACGAGGCGCACCTCGTCGCCGTCGTCGAGCAAGGTTTTGAGCTGGGCCATCTCCTCGGCCAGGGACTCCCAGTCACGAAGGATCGCGTCGTATGCGAACTCCCGGTACTCCTCGTAGGCCATACCGGCCTGCTGAGCGAGCGAGCGTGTCGGGTGCACCGTCGACACCCATCGCGTCCCCAACCGGGTCTCACGAATCTCCGTTCTGGCACTATCATACGCCTGTCGCTGCTTTCCGGGGATATCGGCCGTTGCACTCGTGTTTCGCCCCCCGCCAAGCGAGAGATAGACGTCTGCGTTTTCGATTAAGCCGAGTTCGTGGGCCGGATCCGTATCGAAGTCGCCATCGTGGCCACGGAGATACGCCCGCATAATCTCACCCGAACTGTAGGTCGCGAGCAGATTCGCACCGCGCTCACCGAGTTTCTCCGCCACTGCGACCGCCAGTTCGTGGGCATCCGGTCCCACGGAGCAGACGACGTTGTCGCCAGCCTCGACGCGAGCGCTCCAGTCGACAAGCACCGCGGCATGATCGCGTACTCGTTCGTCCATATTCGTCACTCTCGAGCGGGCTACTAAACGCTCCTCGTTCGATGTGCAACGGGAACGACCAACGACGACTGCAACCCGGGACGGAAATCAAACGAACGGAGCATCTTCGGCCGTGAGGCCCTCTCGAGAGCGCACGAGCGCGACGATGGCGTACACGATCGGCGTGTCGAGGACGGCAATCACGAGTTTCAGCAGGTACTGTCCCACGATGAGCGAGAGAATGACGTTCGTGGGAAGAACGACACCGACACCGAGAACGGCGGGTGCGATAGCGAACGCGACCGCGACGAAGATGACGGTATCTATCGCCTGGCTGCTCGCCGTCGACGCGATGTTACGAAGCCAGAGCATCTCGGCACCAGTGCGCGCTCGTATGCGGTGGAAGACGATCACATCCCAGTTCTGGCTGACGATATAGGCGAGTAGGCTTCCAACGACGACGTTCGTCGACGCGCCAAGCGCCGTGGAAAACGCATCGGGGTCGACGCTCGAGTCGGCCGCCGGTGCGGCGATCGTCGACCAGACGAGCGCGAGGACGACGAAGTTCAGTACGAATCCAACGTTGACGACGATCTGGGCGGCACGCCTGCCGTACAGTTCGGTATAACAGTCGCTCGCGAGAAAGGTAAGCGCGTAGGCGAGTGCCGCACCGGGAAGCGCGAGTTGCGTCCCGGTGATCGGGAACGCGAACGGAAGTTCGAATGCGAGCACTTTCGACGCGGTCAACTGTGCAGTCACCAGCGCCGTCACGAAGAGCCCGATCAACGCAACCTGCGCTATCGTCGGTACGTTGCGGATCTGTGCCTCGGACATACCACGGCGTATCCATTGTACCCACCTAAACGGTACTATTTGGAGATTGCCTGGGTATGAATAGCGCCCGTACAAGATATTCGAGAGCGAGGATTCACGACTGTCACTCTCGATCCGACTCACTCGACCAGCGGTACGATCAGCCGTTCTGGACGAACGGTCGGTTAGAGTCGGTTCTAGAGCGCCAATGTCGGCCGTCTCTCGGCTGGTTTCCCCATCGACGACACACCCCTGACCGGCAGTAAGGTGGCAGTGGTGCTGTCTCGAGGGCGTAACAGGCGAAGTTCGTCGCTCGAATATCTCGGTGAAATAGAAAAATCGGACTCGTTGTTTCAACGATTTGTGGCGCCCCATTGTCGTATTTTGCACGCCGGATATTTTGTTTCGACAATCGATCTATAGCAAAACTGTTATACGTATCGGTGGTCTCTCTTGAGATGCAATGGCGAAAGGAAACGTTGATTTCTTCAACGACACAGGCGGCTACGGTTTCATTTCGACGGACGACGCGGACGATGACGTATTCTTCCACATGGAAGACGTTGGCGGTCCGGACCTCGAAGAAGGCACAGACATCGAATTCGACATCGAACAGGCCCCAAAAGGCCCCCGCGCCACCAACGTCACCCGCCTGTAATACGGCTTTTTACGTTCGGTAACGGGTTTCACATTCGAATTTCATTCTTCGGAACACTATCACTGTCAGTGGCAACCAGTATCTGTAGTCGACATCGTTCGCTCCGAAACCGAACTGCAAACGATAACTCTCAACGCTGAGTCAGTTCATTTCAACCAATACGTTCCGTGACGATTTATTAGTCAAATCAGTAAGATTCGCCATCCGGTTATCTACAGAAATGCGGTCGAACGAGGGCGAAAACCGGTTACTGTAACCTCTGATTACTCCGCGAAATGTGAGACAGTGACAGATCGTGTTCAATTAGCCCCACTAAACGCATGGGAAACGGTTGATACGAAATCGATAACAAATAGTCGTGTTCCCGTTCGTGCACCTGAATACAACAATGGACGATCTGACAGGGTTTCAACGAGACCTGCTGTACGTGATCGCAGGAGCCGATCAACCGTCGGGCCAAGACGTAAAGGACGAAGTCGAAACGTACTACAACAGCGAGATAAATCACGGTCGATTGTATCCCAATCTCGACACCCTCGTCAACAAAGAACTCGTCGAAAAAGGCCAACTCGATCGGCGAACGAACTATTACATGATCAGCGATCAGGGTCAACAGGCTATCGAGCAACGACGAGAGTGGGAACAACAGTACGTCGACTAACCGCGAGCTCGTTATGCGATGGCCCTCCTGCCGGCAAGACATCCCGCACTGCAGAGACGCAACTGAACGCACGTTCCCAACCCGCGAGCGGTCACTTGCCGGTCCCTCAAACTGGACTCGCTCTTTGAAATAAGCATCCTGATCACTGGTTTTGGGGTGAGCGATCATCTCAAAACCCCGCATGGAATTTCGCATCCAGACAGCACCCACACCATCGTGCCGACCCGGTCCTCCGTTCAGACCTGTAACCTCGAGTCGTAGCCACAAGCGGAGTCGACGCCCCCCGGGAGATGCCCCGACCTCCACAGCGATGGCAGCGTGTTCGCTACCGGCACCGAAATGGCTTCGTCGGTATGTAGAGGAAAAGCACACTGGTTCGAATGATAGAGCACATACCTCGAAAGCCGAGACCAGGGTCGGGAATCGACCAAGAACATTGCGTGCAGCCAATACATTCCAGTTGAAATTGTGTGAAATGATGTGGTTGGTTACGGGAGATGTACCCGCCGACCGTGTCCGCAGTCGTTCTTTCGACGTTCGGGAGCCACGCGAATGCAGCCGATGTTACGGGTCTCCTGGGTCAGTACGCATGTGCAATGGATGAGAGAACGGCGGAATCGCCACGGTCGGGGGAGGAGCGATTTTCGTCAATTTCGATCTCTTCAGCTACCAGCCGAAACAAAGCGTCTCTCTCCTGTGTTCGGGTTTTCCGTCTCATCGGTCAGAGCTACGTCCGTTGAAGTGAGGACAGCGGCTTCCGAACAAGTGGGGGGAACTGGGCGGCAACAATATCGGCAGGGAGCCGTTCTACATCATCACCTACGCCGATTCGCGGTGCCTCTGGCTTGCGATGCTGTTGGTTGTCGGCGACGGTGAATTCGCGATCCGCACGGGTACGATACTTAGCGATCAGCGGCTGTGCCAGTTGCCGGACCTCCCGCTTTCTGGGACCGATTGTACGCAGGCCATCGTTGTCGACTTCGGAGGGGGGTCGGCGCTGCCACAGCGCTACTGGTCGGTGACTCGGTTGGGCTCACTCTGGCCGAACGTCTCGTGACCGTGTCGTTCGTCTCCGCAGCAACCGCAATCTCGCTCGGAGCCTTGCTTACTTCGGGTGTCGATACTCCGTTATTGGCGTTTGCAGCCTTACCGCCCCTCGTGATTCGCGCGCTCGTCTTCGCCTCTCCTCACGGTGCCGTTCTCATCGTTCCCGCCATCTCTTTTGGACCCGGTTTCGCGGCTGGAACGATGGTCGATTCACTGGTCGCGCGAATTGGTCGTGGATCACAGATGAGCGGCTACCGAACACAACCAAGATGAATGTGAGCGCCGGTGACAAATCTCCGTCGACCCATGGTCACCTGCGTGAGACGTTCTGGTCCGATTCGCTCGGCCTGTCGTCTTCGGACCGGGCACGTCGTCTTACTTGTCGGGATTGTAGAGTGATCGATGAGCGCCGAACCCATGTCCACGTCACTCCCTACCAGGTCGAGCAAGCGGGATGGCGGTGACTGTGACTCATCCCGTCCCTTGTTACGGACGTGTTACCGTGCTCTATTACACCCGTGTACATCGGTTGGATTCCCGACGGAAGGCTAGGGATGATCGCCCGATCATCGGCAAAGTGTGCCGTTTGAATAGCTGTAGTATCTTATTGAAACAATAGTAATCAATAGATACAGAAAATAGATACAGGAGGCATGCGGGAGAAGAAAATAATCGTTCCGATATGTGTCGTTATAGTTGTCGCTGGAATCGCAGCGGTACCGCTGTCAGCAGTCGCTCAGGATGGTCCCCCAGCGGGAGAAGCCCAACTCTTCGAATCGATGAAAACGGAATACGTGGTGACAGCAGATGGGGAATTCAAAACGGTGGAAATAGAGTACGAATTAGATGCCGAAACGTACGAACTCATGAAAATAGGCGTTCGCAGCAACGGCTACGACAACGTATCTGCTGCGATAGCCGCTAATTTCTCTGAAAAGGGAGAAGAAATAGTGAAAGCCGAGGACAAACGGATTGAGGGCGGCTACGTTATCGAAATCGGCTTCGGTACTGCGGACCCGTCCCACTACGATTGGAACGTGACGACAACGGGCGATACGATAGCCGCTCACAAGGACACCCCATTCGATCCCGCTGCAGTAGGCGGGCTTGACGAATACGAAACGGTCGTCCATATGCCCACTGAGATAGCGCAAACGAATGGGGAGGTAAGTAATGGAACGACAGTCACGTGGAATTTTAGCGACGGGCCACCTGATAATTTGTCAGTCAAATCGGCTATAGAATCCGACGCCGATTCAGGGTCCGACACCGGTGGTGATTCGAACTCATCAAACTCGAGTAGTGATGACGCCAACGATAGGATTCCCGGCTTCGGAATTATCGGCGCAATAGCGGGAATAGCCACATTGCTCGCACTCGGCCAGCGACGGCAGTAAACCACACTGATAGTCACTACTCGAACACCGATTCGATCGAATAGTCTCGAATCGACGGAACGCAGCGTCTCCCTCTTCGATCGCCAGCGCGCCAAGAATTCGTTCCACAACTTCGCTCGTAGCACTCTATTGGCCCTGATGGATTCGAACCGCCGTCGCGGCGAAGTCGATCCCTGATTCGAATCCGCAGGGTTCCAGTCCGCGAGACGCTTGAATGCTCGTCTCGCTCCATGGCCCTGACGGGGAACGTCCAGAAAGTTCGAGGTTTTCAGCCAGCTGTTAGTGCATGCGAGAAGCGTTTAGACCGGCGTTTAGAGATTTCCGTCTCGGGTCTTCGGTGAGAGAACCATGACAGACGAGCTCGAACCCCTCGCGCCAGCAGCAGCGATGCAAATGGACCTCGATGAGCGACGCCACGAACTTGCGGACGCGACGATACAATCGCAACGGTACCGTCTCAGGCAGTTCGTCCAGTGGTGTGAACAGGATGGCATCAATAATCTCACCGAATTTAGCGGGCGAGACATCCACCGGTTCCGTGTGAAACGACGAAACGAGGACGGGCTCGCAACAGCCAGCATGAAGGGCTAGCTGGCAACCCTGAGAATGTTCCTCCGCTTCTGTGGGACAATCGATGCAGTCGAACCAGGACTCGACGAGAAGATTATCCTCCCGACAACAACCGAGGATGATACTCGAACAGAATTGCTGAATCCTGAGCGTGCCCAGCAGATACTGACAGTTCTCGACCAATATCGCTACGCGCGCTGAGAACATGCGCTGATGGAAGTCCTCTGGCACACTGGCCTGCGCATTGGAGCAGCCATCGGACTTGATAAAAACGGCTACATCGCCGACGAGCAGTATCTCTGCCCTGTTCATCGACCTGAGGAAGGCACCGCGCTCAAGAATGGTCGAAAGAGCGAACGGCTCGCTGCACTGAGTGACCCAGTCTGCGAGGTGTTAGATGACTGGTTGTCGGTCAATCATCCAGGAGTCGTTGATCAGTATGACCGTGAACCGTTGTTTGCGACGAAAATCGATCGGTTGAGCCGGACCCGTGGTTGGACGATCGTCGACCAGTACGCGCGCCCGTGCGTGTACACCGATAGTTGCCCTCACGACCGGGATAGTTGCCCTCACGACCGGGACTTCGACAATTGCGACGCGATGCCTACCGAGCACTCATATGCATGTCCTTCCTCGTTGCCGGCTCCGACGCGGAACAGCGTCGTTTTGCCCGATCCGTTCGGCCCTAGAACGACGTTGAACCCCGGATCAAATCTCATTGAGAGTCCGTCCAGTGCCGTCACGTCGCCGTAAGCGAGTTGAACGTCGTCGATTTCGATCGTAGCCATGGTTACAGTCCCTCCATCATTGGGTTGCGGTTGTGCTTTCGGCGAGGTGCATTCGCGCTCATCGGTTCTCTCCTCTGAGTTGTGCTATGCCCGGTATCTCACCGCGAGCGAGAGATTCCCGACCGAAGTACGCCACAATAGCGAGGGCGACGAGTAGTTGGACCCCCAGTTGTGTTGCCGTGACTGTTGCGACGGCGGTCTCATCGATGACGCCATCGACGACGAGTACATCCGGTGCCAGTGGGAGGAGCACGTCAGCGGTGTTCACCATGGCGTGGAGGACCATCACGATAAGCACGCTGCCCGTGTTATTGTAGGCCCATCCAAGAATAACCGACAACAGGATGATACCAGCAAACCACCCGACCTGATTTGCGATCGTGAATCCGGAGTGGGGTGTGACGGGAATGAGAAAGTATGGGAGATGCCAGACAGCCCAGACCACGCCGATGATGAGACTCGCCGTCAGCGCACTGTACCGATCGTTCAGATAAGGTTGTGCAAACCCTCGCCACCCTGGTTCCTCATTCAACCCACCGCTGACCGTGAGTCCGAAGAGGAAGATAATGGGGATAAGAACGGGTGACTGGAGGGGGTGATCGAGATCGACCGGACCGCCGATAGCCATGAGAACGACTGTGGTGACCGCGACGATAGCAACCGGTAGCCCAAAGGCGGCGACCCACCAGGGCCAGCCGACTCGCCAGTGAACGATCTGGCGTGCCCAGGCCCTGACGTCGTCGCCCCGCAACCACGTTACCATTGCTGCGCTCACCGGTGGCCCGAAACTGCCAATGACGACGAGAATCCAAGCGGTCCAGCTCGCTTCCATGAACACGGCCGGTGCCGAAACAATCCACGTGTAGGCGTATGCGCCGACGAAGAACGCTGCGACTGGATGCGCTTCGATCCATGGTATCTGACTGCTCATTATGCCGAAGATAGTGTAGACTACGCTGATAAATATATCGAATTTTTAACAGTTGGTCAGCCATATCACGTTACTGTGTTTGAGTTCATTTATTGACGCGAAAGGATAGGGATCGCACCGAAAACACTTCCTCAGCATGCTTCCTGCTATTGACAGTGGGTCAGGAGATTTCGAACGTCGAGGACGCGTTTTCCGTGTGAGGGAACCGCCTCCGGGTTCAGATATTGGAGGCGCTCGCGGACGACTCCGACCAGGAACCGTTGTCGTTCACGGAACTGTACGAGGCGGTCGATAGCTCAAACACGTCACAGTTATCCTACCATTTGAAGGAACTCACTGGTCGGTACGTACAGCAGACTGATGAGGGATATGTCATTTCTAACGACGGTCGTCGTATCGTCCAATCGGTCAAAGCGGGTGAATACACGCTTCATCCAGAATTCGAACCCGTAGAAGTTTCGACTCATGCCCGTTTTGTGATGGAACGTCGGCAGAAGCGACGTCCAATGGACAACTCGCCACGATAGACTGTCTTTCGTGTGGAAATACAGTCCTGCGATACGATTTACGGCCTGGACACGTGGCGGACCGGAATTCCCTCCAGGCGTTGAAAGCAGCCGACCGACAGATGCGTGCAGAAGTCAGTTCAGCGCTTGACGGCGTCTGTCAACGTTGTGGCGGGTCTTCGATATTGAAATTCCTCTCGGGATCAGAAGCCGAACCTGTAGCGGTACTCGTCGTCTGTGATTGCCAGCAGTGTGGGACAAGACTTTCCGCACCAATAGAGATCGCATTTCTCCGCCACCCCGAGGTGGGTTCTCGGTACTGGGATAACAGTGTACAGGTAACGACTACGCCCATATGGGAAATGCTTCCAGCGCTCTCCGATTAGAACATCGAACTGGACGAATCAGACGTCGTTACCGTAGTGATCCCGGTGGAAGAACAACTCCGATTCAGCGTACGGTGCGACGATCAGGTTCAGACTAGTTTGATGAATGCCGTTAGTCGGGGGCAACCAATCCCCCAGTAGAATTATTTGCGAAACCCCGCCAACGAGGGTCGGCACGATTCGCCCCGTGTAGTTTGCGATCGAGAATTCCTGTGGCATATAACACGGTATCGGCGGCTCTGGCACCTTCCACCGGCATCAATTCACGAAGCTCCGATTCACGGTATCCCGTACTCGTTCGTCCTCTATGCTCGCTCTCGGCTACTCGAACAGGTGTTACGCGTTCCACACCGCTTCGATTCGCTAGTGTGGTGTACTGTGTCACAAATCGTCTACGACTCACACGAGGTGGCCGGCTTTGCGTTCATCGTACTCGCCGAAATCGTCGGATAGCATGTGTCTGTTCACCGGGCCACGTGTCGGTGTGAGAAAGACGATCGTTCCCAATGGCGTAGAATTGACTCCTATACTTACCATTGCACGCGACAAGTAATACGTCAAATATGAAACTCCTGCACAAATTCGAGCGTACAACTGACGAAATGTCTGACCAATCAACGGACGAAAAAGAGCCAATTAGTGATTCGAAATCACGCCGAACCAAGTTCCTCCAGGGAGTAGTTGTCTTCGTCGTGATGTTTGTCACGCTCTGGCGGCTACTGTCCAGCGGTAGAGAACACACGGAATGACTGCCATGGAGAAGAACGTCGGCGGAACGGATCGAACGATTCGAATCACTGTCGGCCTCGTTCTAGTCGTAACGATGATAGCGACGATTGCCTTCGGAGACCCACTCGGCGAACCTACGCAAGGAATCGTTGCCGCCGTCCTGCTACTCGTCGCCTTCGTACTGTTGGGGACAGCGGGTGCTGAAAAGTGTCCGGCGAACCGTGCACTGGGTCGGAACACCTACGACGAACGTAGTCCCGAAGACCGACCGTGACAGACGGCCAGAATACCGCTCCATCGATGAGAACGCGGTATCGACGTTTTCCCGGAATTATCAGTAGATACGTCAATAACGAGAACGTCTTCGTGAGAGCCGTCGCGTTCTGGGGACTCTGTGCAATCGTATTTTTCGTCACGTGGACCGGCAGCTATCACCTCCTCCCGGAAGGACTCCTGCGAGGTACGTCGCTGGCCTACTTCACCCCCGTCGAAACCGGCGATGCCGAAAGGGCGTTCCTGCGGATCTTTGCGTGGAATCTCTTCATTGCCGGCGGAATTACCGTCATAGCCAATATGTTCCGGTCGGTGAACACGCCACTGGGATATCTGGTGGTCCTGGTCAGTACCGTGAACGGCGCGCTCGTCTGGGGGACTGGATCGCTCGCACTCGGAACCGGACGGATCGAACCATCGCTGGCGACGGTACTGGGGCGGAGCGGAACTTTCGAATTGTCCGCGTTCGTGCTCATCGCAGTCGCCACGAGAGAAGTGATGATCTGGCACCAGCGATCGCCGCCCCGGTGGCGTGAGGATTTCGAGCGCGTCCGTTCCCCGAGGGACTGGACCGTTTCTCGCCGTGAACTCGTCGTTCTCGTAGCAGGTATCGCACTCCTCGCGGTCGCGAACTTCCGCGAAGCCAGCCAGATTGTCGCGGTCACGGGTTACTGACAGTAGAGAGTAACGTATGATGAGCTACGAAGAGATGGGGATACGAGACCGATGAACAGACACGAACTCATTGACGTTGCGACGATCTCGATGAGTGGGCTACTCGTGCGAAATTCCATGTTCTTTTCGCGGTCACTCTCCAGCGCTCCGATTGGTGATGTCGTCAGTGGTACCGCGATCGATATCGAAGGCGTTCGAACCGGGAGTGTTCAGGAAGTATCTGCATCCACTCCAGTTGGGACGTTTCAGGCGGCATATCTCGTCGCTCAGTGGCGAGGACCAGACGTACCGACTCTCCTGTACCATCACGGAAGCGGCGAACAGCCGTTCGACTTCGGGCGATTCAGTTCAAACTCGTTCCGTCGTCTCTTTGGGACAAACGCCGACCCAGACGTCAACCTGATTGCCCTCCGAGCCCCGTTTCACGACCGCTCGAACAGGGAGTACATACGAGCGATGCGCGACCTCGAAAACTTCGTTGGGATGCTCGCTACGTCGGCTGCGCTCATCGAGGCACTGGCCGATCGATTGCGAGAGGCTGGCTGCCCTGCTATCCTTGCCGCGGGTATCAGCCTCGGTGGCTGGGCTGTCAATCTCCATCGCACCTACTGTGCGGGTATCGATCGGCACATCCCGATGTTTGCGGGGGCACGACTTGGAGAAATGTTCGTATCGTCAATCTATCGGAAAATGGCAGCTGAACCGGCGCTAACCAACCCGGAAGTACTTCGCAACGTCCTCGACTTTGAGGACCGCTTCACCGACGCCGATTCCGACGACTGTGATCCGCTACTCGCTCGCTACGATCGGATCATCGAGTTCGAGAAGCAACGATCAGCATACGACGGGATCGATATTGCGGTTGTGGAGAAAGGCCACGTCACCGGCTCACTCGCCACTGCCGCACTACGGACTCACATCCAGCGATCGATTGCCGAGGTGTGAGTGAGTCCTCGAAGACCACTGTTTCGTCTCTCACACCCACGGAGACAGCGGGCGTCCAGTCATAATACGTTCGTCTGCGATGATTCTGTCGTGGACGACGCAAAGCGCAGTAATGAACACCGCAGCACCGATGCCAGCGACGCCGACGGGAGCGGTTGCGAGGTTTCCGGCTCCCGTGAGGTAGACCAGCGACAGTGCTCCCAGTCCGTTGAACGATCCATGAAGGACGGTCGCAGCGAGTACGGATCGAGCGCGGAGGGTCAAGTACGTGTAGATCGGCGTCATCGCAATCGTCGCGGCAGTCATTACGAACACACCCGCAAGCGGTGCGTCGGGAAAGTTGTGGCCCTGAAGGATGATCGGCGCGTGCCAAATGCCCCAGACCGCGCCTGTGAATAGGGAAAATTTCCAGAATCCGAGCGGAGCGAGTTCCGTGAGTAGTAGCCCGCGCCATCCGAGTTCCTCGCCCAGCGCCGCGAGGGCGTTGATCGTCAAACCCGCGACGAGACCCTGAACGACGAAGAGAACAGCAGGTGGAACAGGCACCGTTTCCAGTTGCGCGACCGTCTCGGCGGCTTGTTCCTGTGGTAACCCCAACTCAAGCAGATACGCTGTGTAATCCGTGGTAAACGACACACCCGGAAAGGCGGTTCCGACACCTATCGTGGCGGCAACGAGAGCAACCGGCGTTACCCACGCGAGTCCGACCCATCGAAGCCGTCCCAGAGCGAGTCCACACCCCTTCCGAATAGACTCACCGTACCGGAGTTGTGTTCCGATCGCAGCGAACGCCGGTGCCCACATGACCACCACGACCACCAACACGAGTCCGGCGAACGTCCTGAGTTCAATCCCAACGAGGGAGAGGACGATGGCACCGGTCCAGGCGATACCGAACGCAAGCGCGAGAAAGAGCCCTACTTTTCGAGTGTGTATTCTGGACTCGCTCGTTCCCCGGTCAGGAGTCGCATGAGAATCCATATCCCTCCCTTTGCGTCGGATATCTTAAGGGTGGGTCACAGTCCTTCGCTCACGACTCCGACGAACCGAGCGGTTGGGAGCGCAATTACCTGTCGATACAATATTGTATCACAGAAATCGAGGAAACGGATAGGATGGTCGTTTCGCTCTTTATGGGCTGGCGTCACGGTCTCTTCGCTAATCGGCCGGTCGATCCGGGCCTCGTTGAGCCACATCTGCCAGAACACCTGATACTCGACACCGACGATGGGCAGGCGTGGGTGTCGGTAGAACTCGGAGTCCCCCGACTGGGGATATGAGTAACGGCTGGGTGGCACAGCCCGGAGTCATCCTGTTCGACCGCGAGAGCGGACGGTTCACACCGAAAGAGCAGGGAGGCTGCAAACCGTAATATCTCACCGCTCGGGACTCCTCCGCCTTCAGGCGGCGGAGGATGTCAAACGCACGTCTATTCCTTGCCTGTGACCCTCAGTATCACTCCGGAAGCGATACCGGTTCGAACTCCTGGAGTCCGAAGTACGTCAGTATGACAGCCCCCAGTCCGGTCAGAAGAAGCCCACCCGCGATCAGATCCCCGAGGATCGGAATCGCTCCGATTACCTGTAAGACCACCATGACAACAACGACTCCGAAACCGGTCGCCAGACCGACTCGTGGGGTGTTCAACTGTTGACCAGCCAGATATCCCAGTGCGATGATTCCGTAAGCAACTGTAACCAATCCTACCAGAAGACCGAGTATGCTCACGGGGAGGAGGATCAGGGTGAACGCCATGAAGACGAACACGGAGAGGAACGTTACGGAGAGGAGTGCGCCCACGGTGAGGCTGATCAGTGGATGATCTTGCGCGGCTGCCCCGACAGTATCGAGCAGTAGTTCATGTTTTCGGGAGAGCCACGTTCCTCCGAGCGCTAGTATCAACGTCGTCAGCACGAACGGCGTATACGCGGCGATCGGGCCGGGTTCAGAGGATTCAAACGCGACAGTGGTCCGCTCGGTAATGGTTGCCTCGGTGGACAGTTCTTCGCTCCCACTAATGTGCTGGAGTTCTCCACCAATCGTTGCACCGTCCTCGACGACGAGTGATCCGGAGAGTTGTGTTACGTCACCTTCGATTGTTCCATTGACCCGGAACTCGCCGCCGATAACGTAGACCGGACCGGACACCGCTTCGTCGGCCGGCACCGTGACCGTCGCATCCCCGACGATCAACGCGCCCCGGTGTTCGGTTATCTCGTGGTCGCCCTCAATAACGAATTCGGTGGTTTCGACGTCTGCTCCACCCGCCGAAATCATGAGCAGCGCGATTATCAAAAGCGGGATGAGTTCCAGATTCATGGCGTCAGCCCCCCACGAGCCAATTCAACCATCCGATGCACGTATAGCAGCACTGGCAGTGTGACGACGAACAGCAGTGCCAGCGCGTTCACGTACGTCAGATGGCTCAGCAATGAGAGTCCGATCCCCTCGGAGTACAGCGCTAGCGAGGTACTCAAGAAGGTCGCCAGCCACCCTGCGATTCCGACACCGAGGGCCGTGTGCGTGCCGATCGTCTCGGGCGTGGAGAGATCCGGCCAGAGTGCGAAGTTGAGCGTCGTGTAGAAACTGACGGCGAGCACGTAGAACATCGGCAGTACCAGTGGTGGGGTATCACCCGCTCCAAACTGGATATGGAAGACATACAGGAGGTGCGTGAACGCGAACAGGCCGAACACCCAGAGGAACAGCCAGTTTCGATCGAAATTCGTGTAGATGACGCCAGCGGCGAGCGCCCCGACAACGTGCAAGACAGCGATAAACAACCGGACACTCAGGTCGGGAGATTGCCAGGACGTGTAGATGTACAGCGTCGTCTCGATAATCCGGAGAAAGCCCAGGCTATCGATGAAGAAGACGCCGAACATCAGTAGAACAGGGCCCCAGAATGCGAAACTCGCCGTTCGGACCGATATCGGTCGGCAGAATCGGCCAGTTCCGAACGCATCGCGTTCGTGTTGACTGGCGAGGGTATCGACGAATCGGAATCGCTTGACTGAGAGAATGGCGAGAACGAGGACAGCTGGAACCATCATCGCGCTCATGACGAGACTAAACTCGTCGATTCGCCACTCGATCGGATACAGGGCCGCGACGAAGAACGACAATCCCGCCACGACGGCAGCGACGTATCCGCGGTCCCTCACAGGAACGAAATCGAGCATGAAACTGAAGGACACTGGAATTCCGACGCCGAGTGCAATCGAACAGACGATCACCCAGAGCACGAACAATTCGATCGTACTCACGTGTGGGGCAGCGACCGTCAGAATCAGTTGAGTGAGAACAATCAGAAAGAGCAACCGGAACTTCACGTACAGGTCAGTGCTCCATCCACGCCGGTCCATCAGGACGCCGCTGACGACGGCTGCGACGAGGGTGAGCAGCGCAAGTATGGCCATCACTATCGACACGTCTCCGGGGGGCATACCGATCTTCTGTGTTCCGAGATCGGTCAGTCCCAGTTGGACGAACGTGAGGTTGTAATAGTACCCTGCCGTGAGCGCAGATACGTAGATCAGATATCCAGTGATGGGAACCCACTCGCGCTCACGGGCGAACTCGAAAAGTTTCATAGGGTGCTGTACTCCACAATCTGGCATAAATATTGTCTCCGATTCTACATATTGGCAGGAATGTAACTCAAATATGTTTGAGGCTCTCTGAAGTATCGTTATAGGCAGTAGCAGAATTCACCACATTCTTATGTGTCTGAGCGATTACTTGTGAGTATATTGCCATTATCGCTATTTCAGTTACATACCGAACAGGTATCCATCAGTCGGATCCGCAGACTCGCCGGTACGATCCCAGCTGCAAGGAGGAGCCATGCGACGCCACGTTACTCGCTCAGTTCTGATTCACTGACAGCCGGCGACGGTACACCGAGACATCCCTCGACGAATGCAGCGACATCGGCAGCGAACGCTTCCACTTCGACCCAGTCTGTGAATTCACCGTCTCCGGATGCGTCCGCCTCGGGCATCTCGGAGATCATTCGCCTGGCAATCTGTTTCATCATCAGTCGCTTGAGAAAGCCGCACTTCGAGTACGGAAGCGCGCCGCCGAAGAGGCCGATCCGGTCGGGCTGGCGGTCCGTGTCCTCGAGGAACGTGTCGACGTATTCCGCCGCTTGCGCACGGCCCGCTTCGGTCGAATATCCGTACTGATACTATCAACTCGAATCTCGATTTCGACGCGACCGGTCGTATCGGGGTGACGAAGCTATATCGGTGAGTCTCGTCGGTACGTGCGTATGAACCATAGAGAACGACTCTCGGCAATCGGTGATCGAATTCAGGACCATGCGGGCGTCACCCAGGTGTACGGCGATCCCGTCGAACACGACGGGAAAACGATCGTTCCCGTCGCAAAGGTAGCGTATGGATTCGGGGGCGGATACGAATCGGAGGGCCGCGAGGACGTCGATACTGCAGGCGAGAACCGAGACGCCGGCGAGGGAGGCGGGATGGGCGGCGGTGTCTGGGCTACTCCGATCGGTGTCGTGGAAATAACGAACCAGGAGACCCGGTTCATACCGTTCGGTGACACACGCAAGCGTGCGGTAGTGGCTGGTCTGTGTTTCGTTTTCGGGTATGTACTCGGTCGGAAGTGAGGATCGGCGTCGCTACTGTGTTCGGTAGGTACTGGGGAGAGAGAAGGTCCTGTGGACCGCCGATTTCGTTTATCATCGAATATGATCTACTACTGCCAAGCGAGGGAGAAGAGAACAATGAACCGCAGAAAAAGCACGTTGATCACTGAACCGGAAGCGGGTGAGACAGGATTCAGTAAGACGGTACCCGGAAACGGGGCTGCCTTCACGAACGGAACTATCGCACGATGAACGAACCATCACGGTTCACGATCGGTACGACGACCGTCTCTGTCGCAAACCCGTGGCTGTTCTTTGGCGTGACATTCCTCATAACGTGGAGCTTCTGGCTGTCGGCTATCGTCCTTGAGGTGAGCTTTTCCAGCGCTGCAGGGCTCGTGTTGCTACTAACGGGGCTCGTTGGCCCCGGGATTGCGGGCATCGGGTTCGTGTACCTCGTCTACGACGACCGCGGGCGATCGGATTTCTGGAGTCGCATCACGCAGGTTCGCCGAATCGGCAGCCGGTGGTTTCTGGTACTTCTTCTGCTCCCACTGGCCGTGACGACCGTAGCTGCAGTGGTAGATCTGCTATTGGGTGGTCCAGGCGCAACGTGGGGCGAAGGGGTACAGGAATTTGGCGGAAATCCACTTGCAATCCTGCCAGCGCTATTCTTTGCGTCGCTCCCGCCCATCCTCGAAGAGTTAGGATGGCGAGGCTATGCACTGGACCGGCTTCAGCTGAACTGGTCTGCGTTGAATGCCAGTGTGATCTTGGGAGCGGTGTGGGCGGTCTGGCACCTCCCGCTGTTCTTTATCGAAGGAACATTTCAGCGTGAGATGGTTGGATTCGGAACGCTGGGATTCTGGCTGTTCATGGTCGGGACTGTAGCCCTCTCGGTGGCGTTCACGTGGGTCTACAACCACACGTCGCGCAGCATTCTCGGCATCATCCTGATGCACGGGTGGGTCAATTTCGTCTCCGAAACGATCGAGGTTGCGGACGTAATCTATTACTCTCACTGGGTGCTGCTCGCAGTTCTGCTTACAGCAATCTGGGGAGCGAAGACCCTGACAAATGCTGAAGAAGTGCCACGACCACCGCTTCCTCTCGACCGATAGCGCAGCTCCGATTGTGTTCACTCCTCCCTGTTTTGGCCGTCCAGCGGATGAAGCAATTACCGAGAACCGGCTCGCCGAACGCGGTGTAACACCGTCTTAACGGATCGCAGTGACTATGATTACGGGACGATTTCCATCTGAACGGACTGTCGGCCGGAGCTGTAACTCTCTGCGGATTGCAGTAGAGCTACTATATGTTCTCTGGGATCGAACGAACACTCAGTGACCAGACCATGACTCGGAGTACCGCGTATAGCCAGGCCGCTGGTGAAATCCATGGAACGGCGTTAGATAACCGGAAACGGGCAGGTGCTTTCTTCGTCGCACTCGCCGCCCAGTTTATAACGGTCATCATGCTTGCAGCAGCGATGGCCCCGGGCTACGACTTCGGTGGGGCTGCCATCAGTGACCTCGGCGTCATCGCCGAGACCGCGCTCGTGTTCAATATCTCGCTCACCATCGCAGGCCTGTTCAACCTCCTCGGCGGGTTCTACTTCTACCGGACCCACGGAAAACGCTGGCTCTTCGCTATCTTCGCACTCGCCGGTATTGGTGCGATCGGCGCCGGCGTCTTCCCGCTCGATACCGGCGGCCTCCACTCGCTGTTCGCGCTCCTCGCATTCGTGTTCTTCAACGTGCAGGCCCTCGGGACTGCGACTCGACTCTCCGGGGTAATGCGTGCGATATCGATACTCGCCGGTGGTATTGGACTCGTGTTCGTCGTGCTCATGGCGGTGGGTGATGCCGGCAATACGGCGGCGTTTGGCCCCATCGGCCACGGGGGGACCGAACGAATGATCGTCTACCCAGTGATGCTCTGGCTGGTAGCCTTCGGTGGCTCCCTGCTCGGGAGTCCTGACCGACCTGTTGCAACCGCACATCGAGGCGAGTGAGCGACAGTCCAATGGACTCCGTTTCGCGCCGGGACGTTCTGGGTGGACTCGCGGTCAGTGCTGCCGTCTTCTCGACACCCGTAACTGCTAGCACGGATACTACGAGTAGGGCCGTTGCCCAGCCTGAAACAGGGCCGCTCACCGATCCGAACGCTTTCGAGTCGTTTCTCGATGGTCTCGTACGTGCGCAACTGGACGCTCACGAGATTCCAGGGGCGACAGTCGCTGTCGTCGATGGCAATTCGGAGTTTGCAAAGGGATACGGCGTCAGTGACAGTCGTTCAGAGACACCGGTTCGTGCCGATGAAACGCTCTTTCGTATCGGTTCGGTGTCGAAACTGCTCACCTGGACAGCCGTGATGCAGGGCGTCGAACGTGGGCGGCTCGATCTCGACGCCGATGTAAACCAGTATCTCAATGAAATCGACGTTCCCGGGACGGACGAGCAACCGGTCACACTCGACCATCTCGGGACGCAGACACCCGGGTTCGAGGATCGGGTCCACGGGACGTTCGTCTTAGACGAAACCGACCTCCAACCACTGGAGCAGGCCCTTGTCGAAGAGCAACCTGCTCGCGTCCGTCCACCGGGACAATTTACTGCATACTCGAACTACGGCGCTGGCCTCTCCGGTCACATCGCGGCAACCACCGCTGGGATGTCGTTCGAGAACTACGTTGCCGCGGAAATTTTTGATCCGCTCTCCATGAATCGGAGCACGTTCGCCCAGCCGGTTCCAGACGGTCTCCGGGCAGATCTTGCAAAGGGATACACAGCCACAGAGGACGGGTTCCGAGAAGGCGACTTCGAATTCGTTGGTATGGCGCCTACAGGTGCAATGAGTGCGACCGCGGCCGACATGGCACGATTCGTCCGGGTACATCTTCAGGGCGGAACAATCGATGATGATCGGATACTCGAACCGGAAACGATCGCGGAGATGCACCGCCGTCGGTTCACCAACGACGAACGAGTGAACGGAATGTGCTTCGGTTTCTATGAGATGAGTCGTCACGGTGTCCGGGTGATTGGTCACGCCGGGGATACACAATTGTTTCACAGCCTCCTCTTTCTTGTTCCCGAACGCGACGTGGGGGTGTTCGTTTCGTACAACAGTAGAGGCGGGAGCAATGCCAGAGAGGAGTTCATAGACGAATTTATAGAGCGGTACTTTGACACGGAAGATCCGTCGGTGGCGGTTCCGGATAGCATACCAACGCGAGGAACCGACCTCGAAGGGACGTACAGAACACTCAGGGTTCCGTCTACGACCTCAGAGAAGTTCATCGGCGTCACCGAGTCCGTCTCCGTCTCTCTCGACGATCACGGACGGCTGGTAACGACACACGGCGAGGAGACGAAGCGATGGGGTGAAGCGGAACCTCTCTACTTCCATGAAATCGACGGTCCCGACCAACTCGCTTTTCGTGAAACCGAGGGACACATCACACACCTGTTTCTCGGGAGTCGTCCAGCGTCAGCGTACGAACGACTTCCGATACGAGAACAACCACGGGTTCACGGTGCGATCGTTGCTTTCTGTGTGGTGGTCTTCATGACGGCCGCTGTTGGATGGTCGGGAGCAGCCAGTTGGCGCTGGTATCGTGGTGCGAAACGATCCAGGGTGGACTCCCCACTCCGATTTGCACAGTGGACAGGCGGCATAGCTGGTACCTGTTTCCTCCTGTTTATCATCGGTTTCGCAGGAGCGCTGGCGATGCGACCGACTGCGTTTCTGTCCGGTGACCGGCTACTGTTTCGGCTCCTCACGATCCCCTCACTTGTCGGGGCAGTAGCGAGCGTTTTGACGGTGGTATTCGCCGGTATCGCCATACGGAACCGGGAATGGGGATGCTGGACGCGGGTTCACTACACAGTGGTCGCGCTCGCTGCAATCGTGTTTACATGGCTGCTCTGGTACTGGAATCTTCTCTGGTACCAGCTGTGACTGCCGGATAACTGCTATCTGTTTCTTCCTGTTTGTAATCGGTTTCGCGGGAGGGAATGGTGATGCGACCAACTGTGTTTCTTTATGGAGACCGGCGCACGACATGTGTGGTCCGCGTGAGTCGATCCCGCTCGAGGCGAGCGAACCACTTCGGCGCGCTCGTCGAGAAACGGATGGCCGAGAAGCGACGGTTCGATCTCGACCGCTCGAGCTGGCACGATGCCACCTTCGGGAACGGGACGCCCGTCGAGATCAAATCGACGATGCACGAACACGCCGACGGACAGCCGGGTAACTGGAACGTCTATCAGAGTATCACGAGGAACTCCGCCGTCACGACGGCTGGTATTGCTTCGTCGTCTACAAGCCACACGGCTGCTCCGGTCTCACGATCCTTCGGGACAAGATGGTCCGCTCGAGCGATCTTCCACTACTCAGTCTTCCACTACTCAGGTGGCATGGTGATGGCGATCATCGAGGCACGGCACAGGCAAAGATCTCGATCAGTTCGATAGTGTAACGAGACGGATTGGTGACGGTTCAGACGAGATCTTGCGGTCGCTCTGCACCGTGCTCTCTCAGTTCACCATCGAACGAAACGAGAGTGGCGTCGACGGCATCGGCTGCAGCAAGGATGAGAGCATCCATCGGGTAGAGAAGTGTTTCGTTCTGTAGCTGATTGGCGGCGACCATGTCTGAGGCGTCGGGGAACGTCACGGTAGCTCGGGAACTGATCCGCTGCTCGATCTGTTCGACGCGTTCACGTTCGATGGCTTTCTTTTTCGTCAGAACGCTCCGAAGCTCCATGAGATTCAGAACGGACGTGTACGTCTCGTCGAACTCGTTGAGAACACGAACGGCCGTCTCGGACCGTTCCGTGTCTTTCGTGACCGCCGCGACGATAACGTTCGTATCGAGAAAGATCTTCATAGCCGTTCGCGGACGTCACGGACCTCTTCGACGGCGTCGACCTCGACGTCGACAGCGAGCTCGTTGAGCGCGTCGCCCAGCGGAACCGCCTCATCGTCCTCCGGATCGCCAGCCATGAATTCGGCGAAGTCGTCAGTAGTGAGGCTCATGGTCCACTATTACGGGCCCCTCCGCAAAAGCCTGCTGATGGTGTGAGTCACTACTCGGTCTCGGTAACGATCTCGGTGTCGACCTCGACGCTTACCGCTCGCGTCGACAGCGTCTCAGCGATCTCCCGACGCTGCTCGAGCGTAAGATCGTCGCGCTCGAGGACCTGGTGAAGAGCCTGTACGAAGTGGGGAACGTCGTCACAGGCACTCACAATAGCTTTCGTCTTGTTGCAGTCGTCGAAGTCGGCGGCTCGTTCGATCGCATCTCGTCGATACGCGTCGTCGCCGTCAGTTCGGATTCGCACGCTCGTACACACGACCCCCGAAATCCTCGTTTTTTCGACTCACTGGACGGCCGATTTCGGCCTGAAATCGGCGGTACGTGTCGGCCGGCCAGAGAAGAACGGCGGGTTCGGTGATGGGTCACCTCGAGATCTGCCCACGACGTCTCCCGTCTCGTGTGCATATTCGGGAATCGGATTCTGTCGACGTGCAACCTCTAGGGGGAGTGTCTGCACGTAACTCCCTCAGACGACAGGCGGGAGTGAGTGATAAAATCTGAAACTATCTACATTTGATCTGTGATCCTGTAGACCCGTTAGAATTAAGCCACTTGCATATCACCTTGGTTACCAACAGACGGCCAACTTAAGATTTCTAACTTATCGCCACAATGTCATCTAATAAATTAGTTGCGTATTGGATACAATTGAAGGAAAGAGGATCAGATAAAAATTATTGGGATTTGTCTGAATTAAGGGATCATGAGGTGGGGCTCTATTATGGTTCAATCGTAGATATTTTTGAGGACGTTTGTAGGTGCTACACGGATTATACATACGTGGATGAAGCAAATGATGAAACATTTACTGTAGAATTTTACGAAAGGTCAGGGAATCTGATTGAAGGTCAATATTTAAAAGGAGATTCTGGCGTCATCGCAAACCATTTCGATAAAAGAAAAGGTAGTAGAGAGTATGAAGCGCGGACGACGGATATCTCCGAAGAGATTCCATTCTACTTTTTATTTTACCTTCCAAGCAATAACACAGACCGCGCTCTGCTTATTTTACGGGAGTTTGAAAATAAGGGTGTAAAACGAATTGCCACAGACCGATTTCAAAAAATCCTCCAAGGCGTCACCCAGTCTGGGATCTACGAGGATTCTAGAGCAGTTACTGAAGATTATTGGTCAGCAATCCAAAGAGCCGATCGCATAAAGAAAATTCGATTGAAAGGGAAGTCGAAGTTAAGATCTATTGATGAGGTTGATGGCGAGAGTGCAAATGTACAAAATATCAATAGAGAATTTGTGTTGCGTCCTCAAACGACTACCTTTCTTCCAGAGGTGCTTAAACCTCTTTTCAACAAAGAAATAAAATATGCGGGGATTGAATTAGATGAGTTTGATGAAAAGAAAATAACTATAGAGCAAGGAGGCTCTGAACTGACTTTCTCTGCTGTTAACCCTCGAGTAGATATGCGAATGATTCTAAATAACACAGACGTAGACATCATTGGTGGTCATCCCACACCAGAAACAATTTCTGTGAAAGCTAGAGAGTTTGCGAACTACATCTTGGATGAGTACGATGATTTGCACATCAGCGATGAAACAATTCTGCATGGTGACTATGAATATGAATATGGAGAAGTAGATGATAGTAGGGGCCGAGATGACCGAAAGACTACTATTTCTGACTTTCAGTGAAAAGTCTCATGAATCTTAACGAATATTTCGGCTTGGTGAACATCACCCCTATAATCAGAAACCACTATTCGAATATTATCAAAGATTCACCCGCTGCTTGGATGGATCTTCTCATTCTTCTGGGCCTTCCAGCAGCAACGGTATTATTGGTCCCATATTACACCGCGACTGTGAACTTTATTATATTAGTTGTTACAGCCCTAACGATACTTTTTGGTTTTACGTTTAATGCAGCAATTCTCTTATCAGGTACCAATACATCAAAGCTTCCTCATGAAGAAAAGAAAGCGATTGAGATTACTAAAAGTAGTTCACTTTATGCGCTTCTAATTTCCTTCATAACTCTCTTGTATTCTTTTATCGTATACTTGTCAATAGACTTTGGTAGCAGTTCCTTTCACAGTATAGAATTAATGTCTGGATTTCTATATTATTTGTTAGCCCATTATCTATTGAATCTCTTGGTGATATTGAGAAACCTGTCCGTTTTGGTGGACAAAGGCATAGTGAATTGAAATTCAGGCCCCAAATTATCCAACTCTGTTAAACTAAGTATAGCTTTCAAACATATGGGTAGTGATACATCTGGCTGTCTTCGGCAGAGAAGTCGTTTCTGACCATCGCTGGGACACCCCTATTTCATATGGATCAACTGGAACGCCGCTGTGTGGAGGCGGGGGCGGGGTGGTGTAATTTTTCGTTTCAGTCCCTTTGGGGACACCCGTCAAGGGGGTTTCGCGCAAAGCGCGAAACGACCCCGCAGGCGTTGCGGTGCGATCGCGGCGATCGCCGTAGCTACCACAAGCGAATACAAACGGAGTTGTGAAAATCAGCTACAGATGAAAGTAGGGTTGTAGAAAAGAAACGTAGGGGAAGTGTTGCCACTACGTGGACCGGTTCAGCGGTCGGCGACAGCACCGACGAACCCGGTTTCCGTTCCGCCGCCTGGTGTCTTCCAGGTCAACTCGGCTCCTCGAAGGACCGTCGGATCATTCCCCGATCGGGACCACTTTTCGAGAGCTTCACTCGCCAGTGTCTGGACGTTCTCGAAGCTGTCCGACTTCAGCCTCGAGAGAATCGTATCAATTCGCATCCGCCGGGGTTCGCCCTGGTCGTCGAACGAGAGTTCGGCGCCGTTCTTCGCGAGCCACTTCTGAAACGGCGACGACTCCGCAACGTGATCGGCCAAGCCCATGATATGCTGCATCCGATCTGCATAGCTCTCGATCGCGTACTCGGCCGACTCGACGAGTGCGCGTAGTTCCTCGCGGTACTTCCGGGTACGGAACGACACATCGCCCTGGTCGAGTTCGAGGACATCGCCGAGATCGGAGATCGCTCGGTAGATCGTCGCAGGATGTTTCCCCAGCTGGTCGGCGAGATCGTCGACTGTCGCGCCACCGTCGGTCGCAACTCGTTCGGTGACGTCGAGGGCAGTCTCGCCCATGTCCCGAAGCGTTGTCATCAACAGGTGATCCGATTTCGCCTCGAGCAGTTGCTCGTGCGCCGCTCGCTTCACGTAGAACCGACCGCGAGTCGACCGGCCACCGTTGCTCGTCTCGATCTGGCAGCCTTTGATCTCGATCGGAACGTCCGACTCGACGAGAACGATCCCGTAGAACGGCAGTGACCGACTCGCTTCGAGGACAGCCGTCGTCCTGGCGTCGTGCCAGGTAGCCGTCCGATCACCAACGTACTCGAGTTCGTCGACAACCTGGACGATCTCGGCCTCGAGGGCGTCGCCGCTAGCTTTCGGACTCTCGAGCGCCGATGCTCGAGAACTCATAGTGGTCCCTCCCGCGCGTCGCGGACGATTCGCGTACAGTCAGCACACAGTCGTCGGAGCGCGTCGATTCGATCACCGCACCGCTCGCACTCGTCTGATTTGACGAGGCAGTTCATCGTGAATCACTCCCCTTAGAGTCGGTATCCGAATCCACTGCTCTCGACGCTGGAACTATATCACATGGCCGACCACAGAGGGTAAATGACCGACACGCTCCGCTTTCAGTGTCAGAACTGCGGAGAGGTGGTAATGCGAAATTCGCGTACTTGCCCCAGATGCGGAGATAGCGTAATGCAGCCTGTCGAAACTTCTGAGCCAGGGACCAAGAAACACGAGATACGGACAGACGACTTTGACCTTGACCAGGCGCTTTCGCGATTAGATACACCTGATCAAACTCAAAGAGAAGAATCGACGAGCGAAGAGACCGCTGTGGATGATTCAGATGACAAATCCTCAGATGATGAAAATAGCTTATTTGATCGGCTGAAGTCGCTTTTTTGAGCCCAAATTCTTCCCTTGAACTGGCCAGCTGATGTCCAGAACTAGGCCAGTTATAATCGATCGAGGATTGTCCACCACCTGCTCGAATTTCCTGGTTTTCGAGCGCCTGCCGAACGTCCGCGTCCGTCGCTTGATAGGCCGGATGGGCTATGGGCGTTCGACTCTCGACGTCGTACAGTCTCCTCGCAGGCACGACCCCGTCCTTACGCATCGATCTCACCCCCGTGACGGCCGGGCGACGTTTCCGGATCAGGAACCGCAACGTCGACGCCAGCAGCGGAGCCACGGCTCAGACGAGCGGACGAATCACAGTCACCACAGCGATGGGCTCGATCATCATCGTCACCAAAGACGCGGCGGAACCGGTCGGTAACGTGGGCTCCGCAGTGCTGACATGTAGATTTGTCGACAGACTACCATGGCGAGACCGTCACGCCGACCACCTCGTTTCGGCTACTAGTTTCGCAAGACGGCGTCGACCCGGAACCAGTGACTGGTTCGACTCCGGTTGAGAGTGGTGTGACTCGAAAAGTGAGTATAAGCCCCTCGAGTAACTCAAGCCCCCCTTATCGGCCGAATCCGTTTCGGCCACACTTCGGGTAGTAAGCGGATGGGCCCTGACGGATTCGAACCGCGGTCGCGGCGAAGCCGCTTCCTGATTCGAATCCGCAGGGTTCCAGTCCGCGAGACTCGTGAATACTCGTCTCGCTCCATGGGCCCTGACGGATTCGAACCATCGACCACTCGGTTATGAGCCGAGCGCTCTCACCAGACTGAGCTAAGGGCCCTCAATCGGGAAAAATCGCGCGCAGTAATTAACACTTGCTGTCCGGTACGCCCGCGAGAAAGCCGAGACGGTTGGAGTCGCTACGCGATTAGCGCCTCGAGTTCGTCGTCGGTCAACGCTGCCTCCAGTTCGGCTTCGTCGTGGGACTCGAGGATCGCCTCGCGTTCCTCTTCATCGAGTTCGGTCGCGATTTCGAAGTGATGACACATGGCATTCGAACGCACGCGATGGAACCCAAAAAATCCTGGTTCAGGGCAGGTGACTGCTCGGCCCGAAGCCGTGGCCGAACGAGTCGATTAGTCCGTTTGATAATCGGCGAGCGTCTGGTCGTCGGTTCCGGTGCGATGGCGCGTCGCGAGCCCCGCGAGGTGTGGCGTCTCGGGGACGATCAACTCTTCACAGGCCGTTTCGCACGCGCTTTGGCTTCCGGGAAGACAAAAAACCGGCGTATCGACGGCGATACCTGCCGTCGCACGGGAGGCTATCGCTCGTGTTCCGACTTCGTCCCACGAAAGCGAGCGGAAGCGTTCGCCAAAGCCCGGTAACTCGCGCTCGAACAGCGACGAGGTCGCCTCCGGCGAAACGTCGTCGGCGGTGACGCCCGTGCCACCCGTGGTACACACGACATCGATATCCCTTCGCGCGACTAGCCTCCTGACGGCGGTCCGGATCGCCGAGTAATCGTCCCGGACCAGCAATCGCTCCTGTACTTCGTGGCCGTCAGCTTCGAACGCCTCCTGGATCGTGTCGCCACCCGGATCGTCGGGATCCGGTTTGGCTGCGCGCGAACTCGAGACGGTCACGATCCCGACGTAGAGCGGATCTACGATGTCGTGGCCGTGATGGTCGGTACTCCGACGATCGTCGCTGTCGCTTGGCATGTGATCACGTCGGTGCCGGACGACGTTAATCCCTCCCCCGAATCGGCGACCGTAGACGGACGGTATGCTCGGCGACTGGACGCCGCTGGTCGCGAATATAGCCGCGGTTACGTTCGAACGACGGGACGGTTCTCGCGAGACAAGAGTTCCGTAAAAGCGCCGAAGCCAGGACTCGAACCTGGGACAACCTCGTATCTGCGGCGAACAGGACAGGCCTGCATCACCGTAACAGCGAGGTGCTCTACCATCTGAGCTACTTCGGCTCGTCCTGTGATAGCCGGGTTGATTTGATAGGGCTTTCGTTTTCGCTTCCCGTGGTTCGATACTCTTTCACGCGGGGCGCGAGTACCCCCATTCGATGAGTGAGGAGGACGACGACAGTGGCGAACGCGATCCGAGTGGTCGACCACGGGCCAACGACGGTGTCGACCACGGTTCGACGTGCAGCCAGCGCGATTCTCGCGCTGACGGACGAGACGGGTCGTCGGATGGAGACACGGATCACTCCCTCGAGCGGATCGTCGCCGAGATTCGAGCCGAAGTGACCCCCGACGCAGACGAACGGTCACATCTCCGTGAGATTGCAGAGCGACTCATCGACCGAGCCGAACGCGCCGCGACCGACCGCTGTGCCGACGCTGACGTCTTGCAGGTCGGCTCTACGGCAAGAAACACCTGGATTAGCGGCGATCGGGATATCGACATCTTCGTGCGCTTCCCGCCGGATCTCGACCGCGAAACGCTTGAGACGTACGGCCTCGAGGTCGGCCACGCGACCCTCCCCGAGGGCCACGAGGAGTACGCCGAACACCCCTACGTGAAAGGAACGGTCGAGGGATTCGACGTCGACGTCGTCCCCTGCTTTCGGCTCGAGTCTGCCACGGAAATCCGTTCGGCCGTCGACCGAACGCCGTTCCACACCCGGTATCTTCAGGCGCGACTCGACGACGACCTCGCAGGGGACATTCGAGTTACGAAACAGTTCCTTACGGGAATCGGGGTCTACGGCAGCGACCTCCGGACGCGGGGTTTCAGCGGTTACCTCACCGAGTTACTCGTCTGCGAGTACGGCGGCTTCCGACCGTTTCTCGAGGCCGCTGCCGATTGGCAGCCCCCGGTCGAACTCGACCCGGAAGATCACGGCCGCGCACGCGAGACGGCAACTCCATCTCGAAACGAGAAGGTCGGCACCACCGACCTCCCGTTCGACGATCCGCTGATCGTCATCGATCCCACCGATCCCGAGCGCAACGTCGCCGCAGTCTGTTCGCCAGACAACGTCGCTCGCCTCCAGCACTACGCTCGCGAGTTCTTGACGACCCCACGCCCGGATATGTTCTGGCCCGACGAGCCTGATCCGTTGTCGAAATCCGACCTGCTCGCACACATCGAGCGCCGGAAAACCACCCCCGTTGCCGTCCGATTCACGTCTCCGGACCTCGTCGAAGACCAGCTCTACCCGCAACTCCGAAAATCGCTCGACGGTATCACGCGTGAACTTGACGGCCGTGGATTCGACGCCTTCCGAGGAACGACGTTCGCCGACGAAACTGCGGTCGTCTTTATCGAGCTTGCTGTCAGCGAACGACCTGCGCTCGAGCGCCACGAGGGGCCGCCGATTTCCGTTCGCGACCACGCCAAGGGGTTCTATTCCGCGTACGTCGACGATCCTGACGCCTACGGTCCCTTCATCGAGGGGGACCGCTACGTGACCGAACGCGACCGGGAGTTCACTACCGCCCGGGCGTTTCTCGAGAGCGACCGACTCTTCGATGTGGGTCTCGGCGCACACGTCGAGACGGCACTCGGGGACGGCTACGACGTGTTGACCGGCGAGGAGGTCACGGCACTGCTCGACGAATTCGCTGCAGAACTCGCAACGTACTTCGAACCCCGTCCCTGAGCCGACGCGGCCGACGCGGCCGACGAGTCCTATCTCTCGTCCAGTTCGACGTCGAGATCGTGCGCGTCGAGAACGTCGTCGAACGTTGGCTTCTCTCCCTCACCGGATTTGTCGTCGGGTTCGATCGGTTCGCGTCCGTCGAAGGTCTCGTGGACTAACGCGACGCTGTCGGCGAGGACGTCGAGTCCGTAGCCACCCTCGAGGACGAACGCCAGCGCGGCGTCGGTCTCGTTGGCGAGCGTTCGCATTCGATCGGACATCAGCGCGTACGCCTCCGTCGAGAGCCTGATTCGCGATATTGGATCGTGGCGGTGGGCGTCGAAGCCAGCACTGATCAACAGCAGATCGGGATCGAAGTCAGTAATCGCGGCGGCGATGGGCCCGTCGATCGCGGCTAGATATTCGTAATCGCCGGCTCCGGCTTGCATCGGTACGTTCATCGTCGTCTCTTCGCCGTCGTCTTCGCCAGTTTCGTCGACGGCGCCGGTGCCGGGATACAGCCCCTTCTCGTGAATCGAGGTGAAGAATACGTCACCCCTGTCGTAGAAGAGGTCCTGCGTCCCGTTGCCGTGGTGGACGTCCCAGTCGACGATGGCGACCCGATCGACGTCGTACGCGTCGTGATCGAGCGCGTACTGGGCCGCGACGGCGACGTTGTTGACGAAGCAAAATCCCATGGCATCGTCGAAGACGGCGTGGTGGCCTGGCGGTCGACCGATCGAAAACGGCGTTTCACGGCCCGATGCCCCCTCGAGCGATTCCTCGGCGGCCCAACAAGCCAGGCCGGCACTGTGACGGGCTGCGTCCCACGTCTCCGTGACGGCGGCAGTGTCGGGATCCCAGCTCCCACCGCCCTGTACACAGAACTCACGGACCGACTCGAGATACTCCCGGTCGTGAACGGACGCCAATGTTTCGAGGTCACAGGGGTCGGCCTCGACGTACTCGACGCCGTGTTTCTTCTTCAGCCGTTCCCGGATCGCCCGTAGCCGGTCCGGCGACTCGGGGTGGCGCGAACCGGGATCGTGTGCGAGACAGGTCTCGCTGTAGCCGAACTGCATTTGCTCACTCGAACAACGAGAAGTACGTCTCGATATCGTCGTCGGTGATCGTTCGCCGATCGGCGTGGTGTGCGAGGATCGTCGCCGCTCGGGCGACGTTGTCCGCATAATCCTCGAGAATGTCGGCGAGGGCAATGCGGGCATCCATCGCGACGCGATACCGATTGTCGATCTCCAGTCTGGCGATCCGGTCGACCGGTGCGACCGGCAACTCGAGGTCGTCTTTGTCGACGACCGTCTCGACACCGAAGTCTTCCGCCATCAACGTTTTGCGGCCGTCTGCTGTTGCTTCCTCGGCCGCATCGATTGCGAGTTCGCTCCCGTGTTTCTGAATCCGCGTTGCGAGTTCCTTCGACGCGTCGGCACTCACACGAAGATCGCCCGCGTTTCGCCGGATGATCGTATCAACCGGGGCGAACGGGAGTTCGACGTTCATATCATGATAGGCGAAGCTGACTCCCTTAACGCTTTTCCTAGGCGGGCGACGAGGTTGCTCGCGGTATCAGAACACGTCGTTTGCTTCGAGGCGGCCGTCGCGGACGACTCCTCGTGCAGTTACTTCCTCACCGAGACCGACGTCGGCGTCGGTCGCGACGCTCATGGTTTTCTCGCCGTCGTCGAGCACGATCGGATCGCCGGCCTGTACCACTACCCCGGTGAATTCGAACGTTTCGCCGTCTGCCGGGTCATCCGTACTGTCGTCGGCGCTGACCGAGTCCCCGTCTTTCTCGTCCTCACCGACGTCATCCGTGTCCTCGCCGGCTCCGGTATCACCAGCGAACGCCGATAACCCGGCGTTCTCGTCGCTCGAGTCGCTGCCACTCTCACCAGCGTTCGTACTACTGGAATCGGATTCAAGGACCGTAATCGTCGATTGCCAGCCGGCGGAGGCCTCGAGGTCATCTTGCCAGCCGTCCTGGATCTCGACGTCGCCGAGGGCGACTTCGTCGCCCGGTCCAAGATCGATGTCGGCTTTCTCGCCCCAGAGTGCGACGCGAATGTCGTCAGTCGCGTCCTGAACGCGAATATTTCGGACCTGTCCTTCGGAGCCGTCGTCACGGTCGAACGTTCGCTTCGGGTCGGCCGAACGGACGACTCCCGCGATGTCGACCGTCTGGTCGATCTCGAGATCCTCGATTGACGTGCTTTCCGGGACGTACTCGACCTCCTCGTCGACTTCCTCGACGGCGCCGCGGTTGCCCACGTGAAGTTCGAGGGTTCCGTCACGTTCTTTCACGTACCCGTCGATCACCTCGACTGTAGTTCCAACTTCCAATTTCGTTGCTTGATCGGCTCGCTCGTCCCAGAGTGTAACGCGGATGCGGCCGGTCGGATCGCCGAGAACGAGGTTCGAAACCTTCCCCTCGGAACCGTCGTCTCGGTCGAAGGTCCGGACGCTATCAGTGTCCAAAAGCACTCCGACGAGATTGACGTTCGAGAGACCGAGCGAGAGCTCCTCGACGGTATGCGTATCGGAAATCGTAACGTCGATCTCCGTCTCGTCGTCGGGTTCCACGTCGTCGACGCTCACTTCGACACCGCTGAACCCTTCCTTCGGTCGGCCTTTGATGCGCAAAACCTGTCCTTCCTCGAGTTCCTCGATAGCCGCTTCGGCGTGATCGTCCCAGAATGCCGCCCGCACAGAACCTGTTTCGTCCGCGACCTCGACGTTGACGACCTGGCCGTCCTCGTCTTCGCTGTCGCGCTCGAACGTACGCACCTCACCGATCGACGTTACTTTGGCGACGAACTTGGCTTCCTCCATTCCGGGCTCGATGTCGGCGATGCCACCGACCTCGCTCTCGCCGATCTCGTGAGCGACGAGCATTGCCGCCGTCTCCTCGTCCGCGAGTCCCCCCATTTGCTCGACTTTCGCCTCGACGGCCTCGCGAAACTCCTCGAGGGAGACGTCGGCCTCGAGGTCCTCGTATACGCCCTCGATGTCGCTCATTCTATGCTCGTGCATGGGTAGCCCCCGCATAAGCGTTATCCATTCGCCGCCTCGACGTCGTTCGACGTCCGTCGCACGGACCGATCGGATCGGTCGGATCGATCGTCACCGGCCTCGCAGGATCAGTACGCCGAAACAGCGCGCCGAGGGGCCTCGAGCGGTAATTCATACCCGCTGCTGGCCACTCCTTCGTATATAAATGTCAGCGTGGGCGCCGCGGTGGATCGGCCCGAGAGCAACCACAGAGCACTCACGGCTACCAGTTCCGTGGACGGGTACGCCCAAGGTCGAGTCGATACCGGGCCCGAATCCTCCGATAGTAGTCGTTGAAACGACTCACCCACCGCTCGCACTGCTGCGGTCAGCGAATACTTGCTGTCCGCAAATTCGCGAGCGAGGTGTGCAATGACGTTCAACGACTACGACAGTGTCGACGGCTACAGAAATCGACGGGCGGCAGCCGGGCCCTTTCGAAAGGGCTTTAATGTCCACGCGGCTACGATGAGTTGAGTCCTGATAGGGTAGTGGACTATCCTCTTGGCTTGCGGAGCCAGGGACCGGAGTTCAAATCTCCGTCAGGACGTTCACTTCGATCACGACCTGACGTGCTCCACGCTCGCTACCGCTCGCGTGGAACTCCGTCAGGACGTTTCTGCTGACACCAAACCGCGAGCGGAGCGAGCGGCTGGTGTCGGCGAAACTCCCTGGAGATTTGAACAGACGAGTTGCAGCCCGGAACGGCCGACCGAAGCGAGGCAGCACGCCCGGAACATCTTGGCGTGTTCAAATCTCCGTCAGGACGTTCACTTCGATCACGACCTGACGTGCTCCACGCTCGCTACCGCTCGCGTGGAACTCCGTCAGGACGTTTTCCCAGACACAACGATCGGTGAGCCGAGCGAGCCGTCCGTATCTGGGAAACGGACTCGAGGAGATTCCTGAAGAGAGATAGAGAGTCCACGGTGGTCGCTGATTCCGATGCGTCGAAGGGGATCGTATCGACGACATTTCGCTATCAGTGACAGCGCAATCGCCAGCTCTCTCCCGTTGGTAGAATGTTGCAAAAATAGAACGACACCAGCGCATCAGTTCCACGTGTGAAACTTCTTATTTCAATGATACTGATAGTGATCACATAACTCTGGGAGAACATGCGTAGTAATACGAGACGGCAATTTCTGATAGGATGTACAACGGCCGTCGCAGCCAGCGGGGTGCTTTCGGGAGCGAACGAAGCGGGTGCGTCAGTCGACGGTAAGAAAGAAACGGGCGGACTACAATCGGAACCCCCCGAAGCGGCCACTGGCTGGTCGACGATGCGTGGAGATTGCGGGCGTACAGCCGCTGTCGGGACCGTCGATGGGTTCGATGAAGGATACGAGTTCGACGCGCTCGAGACCGACTGGAGGACCGACGCCGAAGCGCTCCCCGTCGTCGTCGACGGAACAGCCTACCTATCTGACGAGGGGACAGTACAGGCGCTCAACGCAGCAGATGGCACGCTCGAGTGGCGCAGTGAAGACGTAGCCACCGATGGCCAGCCGACGGCGGCGTACGGCAACGTTTACGTCAGCGGTGACGATACCGTGGCCGCCCTCGACGCTGCAACCGGGGACGTTCGCTGGCAGACCGCGGTCGCTAGCGCCGACGGCGCCGCGATCGAATCTCCGACGGTTGCGTTCGGTATCGTCTACGCGTTCGCCGGAGGGAGCCTGACTGCGGTCGATTGTGAGACAGGCACCGTCGAATGGGTGCGTGAGTCCATTTCGGTTTCGGACGGCGACCCGTGGACAACGCAAACTGCCGCGAGTCGCGCACTCGAGAGCTGTGTAGTTGCCGCTGACGACTGCATCTTTTCGATCGCCGAGGAAGGGACTATCGCCTGTCTCAACCCGCTGACGGGCGAGTGCGAACTGGCTATCGAGACGGACTATTACTATCTGTACGATCTCGTCGCGACCGAAAACAAAGTATTCGTCAGAACGGAATCCGAAGTTGTCGCCGCCTACGATTCATCGACCGGTGAGCGCGACGAGATCTGGCACGGCGGTATTCGACGGGTGGCCGTCCGCGAGGACGTGCTGCTCTTTGCCACTCGCTACAAACTCATCGCGGTCGACCTCGAGACCGGTGACGAGCGGTGGTCCATCGGGAAGTACTCCCACGCGATTGGCGATCCCGTAATCGCACACGACACGGTGCTCGTCAGCGTCGGATTGCAGGGCGGACAGTACGAAAATTCGCTCGTTGCGTTCGACATCGAGAGTGGAGTGGAACAGTGGAGCTATTCTCGGTCGGAGAGCGCCAACGTCGGTGAGCGGTGTGCGGTCGCCGACCGAACCATCTACATCGACGACGATGGACTGACCGCAATCCGGGCCTCTCCGGACGATCGCGAAGACGGTACCGAGGGAAACGAACGAACGCGAAACTGCGGTAGCGAGGCTGAAAGCGAAGTCACGGGAAGGAAGGACGACACCGGCTTCGAATACCGACAGCGTCGAAACCAACGTTCGAGACCGTATCGTCGTTCTGAACGGGTATAGAACTGGGTGAGAGGAGTAAGCCCCCTTCTGTTCGGCCCGGCATTCGGCTGAGCATCCACACCGTCCACGGCTTCGCCGTGGGGTGTTCAGGCTACCACGGTGTGGACTTGCACCGGTGAGGATTCGCCGTTCCATCGTTCCTCGGCCGTCTAGAGGTGGTCGATCGACGGATTCGAACCGTGATCGGTCGACCTGCCTGCTCGGCGACTCACGTCATACGCACGCTGAGTCACCCGATCCCTCTGCGGGTTAGCTCCCCTTCCTCGCGGTCGGGTTCGCACGCGTCATCGGTCGGGCCGAGACGTGTCGTTTCTGTTCCAGAGCCAGCGGTCTCCCGCTCCGGACTTGCGCCCGGTCACCTGCCCAAACAGGTGGGGGGACTTTCCTCGCGGACAGTAGGCTCCCCAGAAGGGGCACCTACGGTACCTGGTGGCCGCGCCGTTGCCAGCGAGACCATCGCGGCAGCCGGGCTCTCTCTCCCAATTATAATTGGAGCCTCTGGAGAATAAGTCCCCCGGTCGCGGATACTCGGCTTTCGAACTCGGTGAATCGGGCCTCTGACCACGCCGCGACGCCCCTCCGCGCCCCGTTCTCGCTCCATGGACTCACATATAAAATATGAAAATAGTGTATATGGTAAGAAAGAAATATAGACCTAAACGTAATTATTATATATTACGTATGGGGGGCATTGGCATGGGGTTCGGTAGCACGGATAGTGGAGAGGAACCGGGTGGACCGACGCGACGGCGAGTTCTCAGGGCAGCCTCGGCTGGATCGGCCGGCCTGGCCGGACTGGTGGGAGCGAGCAGTTCCGTATCGGCAGGTAATATCAAAGATTGCACTAACTGGCCCAACTCGCCAACGGCGTATCCGACGATCGATTTGACACGAGAACGACCAGAGCCAGTGGAACTGGACGGGGACGAGCTCTGTCTCTACGTCCATGGCTGGAACGGAAGGCAATCCAGCGACGACCAGACGTACGCGCTCGATATGGCACTTCAGGAGGCGGGCTACGACGTGCCGATGACGGCTGCTTCATGGGCGTCGGATACGCTCAACTTCTGGGACGCAGAGAGCAACGCCGACGACGCGGGCGTTCGTCTCGGTCGCTGCCTTCGCAGAACATTTCAGGGGCGGACGGATACGAGGTTGCGACTCATCGGCCACTCCCTGGGGACCCGCGTGATACTCGAGGCCCTCTCAGAACTCGACGGTGACGTCGTCCTCGATACCGTCTCGCTGGTCGGAGCTGCTGTCGAGGATACGTCGGTCTGTAACGACGGCCGGTTCTCGGACGGAATACGGAATTCCGCCGACGAAGTCTACAGCTACCGTTCCGAAGACGACACCGTCGTCTGTACGCTCTACGACTTCAGCACGTTCGAAAACGGGCTCGGCTGTGAAGGCTCGGACTGCGGCGGCTGGTGGTCCACCGGGTCAACTCCGGACAACTACTACGAGGTCGACGTCACGGAATCGGTGCCACAGCACTGCGATTACTTCAATCCCGACCGGACGGTCGGGTGCGTGAATCAGCTCACCGACGACTTCACCGCCACCGACTGACGGGCCAGTCGTAGTGCACGGACAGAACGCTGCGTCGCTGAACGACCGAGGCGTGATCCCACAACAGATCGACTGCCCGTCTCACCCAGGACAGCAAAGCCGTCATCCAATTCTCGGGCAGACGGTGGACAAATTTAATCGCTCATTACCGTTGTCACTGCCTCTCGAGTCGAATGGAAGCGTTTTAGGATGACGATCCCCATGTACATCTGTATGTCCCAGCGACAGGGCGTCGACCTCTCCTACGAAGACGGTGCGCGCGCCGTCGAACTTGCGCGCGAAGCCGTCGAATCTTACGTACGACACGGGCAACGAGAACAACCGGGAAGCATGCGTGAAGCCTTCTACGAGCGAACCGGCGCGTTCGTCCGCCTCGAATCAACCCGCGGCCGAGGAAGCCTGAGAGGCTGCGCAGGCGGCTACCGTTCGGGTGATCAGCTCGGCCACGTCATCGTCGACGCGGCGATCGAGGCCGCGAGCGAGGATTCCTGTGGCTCCGAAGTGAGTCCCTCGGAGCTACCGAATCTCACGGTCTCGGTCTGTACGGTCAAGAACGTCGTTCTAACCGATGATCCGTTGGCCGACCTCGAAATCGGCACTCACGGTGTCGCCATCGACGGCGGGGAAGGCGGCTGGCTCTATCCAACGGTGCCGGTCGAAAACGACTGGAGCGCCCGCGAATATCTCGATCGAACGTGTCGAAAGGCCAAACTTTCACCAGGAGCCTGGCAGAACGACGACGTCGTCGTCACGCTGTTCGAGGGCCAAGTCTTCCGTGAGCGCAAGGCCGACGGCAGCATCGAACAGGTATAACTGGAATCCCCTTCTTCCGACGAGTCGTCCCTCGAGAGCCGTCCCTGTCGCAGGAGAGCTGATCCGGGCGTCCCTTCACCATCACGGGTACGGTTACTCTCATGGTCGTGAGACAATTCGAATTCTCGACCATCGATCCGAGTTGATCGTTCGCCACAGCAGCGACGGACGAAGTACGCCAGAATGCGATCAGATCGACGAGAGAAACGAGCGGTACTGACAGTGCGGCGGACTACAATATGTGGGCCACGTATAGAACCCAGAAATCCCGGAAACGAAGACGGTCTGATCGATAGTTCAGTCGCGACGTCGACGTGTGTCGGCAGGGTCGGGTTACTGGCCAACCCCGACGACCTCGGCGTCCTCGAGACACCGGTCGGTCGCCGCATCGAGATCGAACGATCGGACGATCTCGCCGTCGCGTATTAGCGGCTCGAACAGCGGTTCGCCCTCAGTCGGCCCCTCATGGTCGGCGAGTGAGACGTGGTGGCCGCCTTCGGGGGTTCGATAGACGTCCTTGACGCCGGCGAGTTTGCCCCGTTTGGAAATCGGTTCGCCGTCGATTTCGACGATATCGAGGCTGAAATCCACCGATTCGGCCCCGGTGATGTGGCTGCCGACGCCGAAGCCGTCAGCGAACGCACACAGCGGGCGGATGGTGTCCGGATCGAGACCGCCGCTACAAAAGATGTCCACGTCCTCGTAGCCCCGGGCGTCAAGTTCCCAGCGAACTTCGCGGATGATGTGCTCGAAATCGCCGCGTCGGGAGCTCGTCGTATCGATCCGGACGCCGTCGAGGTCGTCACCGAGCGTCTCGGCGGCCAGTAGACTTTCGCTTTTCTCATCCCAGAAGGTGTCGACCAGCGCGATCCGCGGGACCGCCTCGGAGACGGCGTCATCGAACGCCGCCCAGGCGTCTGCCTGGTTGCCCGCGCCGAAGCAGAACATGAGCGCATGCGGCATCGTCCCGCTCGCCTCTCGGTCCAGAATGTCGCCTGCTGCAACGTGAGAAAAACCGTCTAAACCAGCCAGCAACGCCGCTCGTTCGACCGTCGTGGCGATCGATGGGTGAACGTGGCGGGCGCCGAACGACAGGACGAGAGAGTCTGGAGCCGCGAGTCGCGCCTCGAGTGCCGCCGTAGCGAATCCGCTGGGCTGGGAGAGAAACCCCAACAGCGACGTCTCGAGTTCGGCGAACTCGAGGTATCGACCCTCGATTCGAAGTACCGGACCACCGTCGAACAACTTGCCGTCGGGGAGCGCGTCGGCATCGAGATCCCGCCCTTCGAGCAGCGTTGCGACATCTTTCACACCAGTGAAGACGTCGAAATCGCCGGTCGAAAACTGATCCGCGGTTACTTCGGCGACGACGTGCGGATTCTTGTCCGCGAACTCGAGCGTGTCCCGAGTACGCTCGAAGTACGCGTCTGTCGCTTCCCCGTCGAGAATTGCCTCAGGGGAAACCGTTCCGAACGGATTTGACATATCGCCGGTTTTCCCCGGGAGGCAAAAAAGCTACCCGTCTACCGCCGCTCGAGTCGTCCCCGAGGTCCGCTGTGACGTCCCGGTTCTACCCGCGAAATCTCGAGGACTGCTGTATCCTTCCACTGCCTGCGGTTCGATATCGTCTTCAGATCGGGATGACGAAATGGGTGTAGCCGGTTCGAGGGCGGACGCTGTCTCGAGCGACCCGTTCTGTTCTGACACCGGCCCCGCGGCGTGGATCGCCGCAATGTCGTCGACCGACGGTGCGCCGACGATCTCGACCGTGTCGCTGGTCACGTCGATACGATACGCGCCAGCGAATTGCGTCCCGTCCGGAATTCGATACACGTCCCTCTCTGTAACCGCCGTGGATTCGACGATCTCTGCTCCGCGACGTGTGAGGAGCGTCCGATACGCGTCGGCGAACGCGGCCGCATCTGCCGGACTGTCCCAGGTGAGCCGCCAGACGTGTCCCGTTCTGTTTCGATTCGCCATATTTCGGTAGACCTGGACGGCGTCCCCGGCCCACCCGGCGGTCGCGGGGTGGGAATAGTTGTACGTCGCGAATTCGGACGTGCCCGCAGTGAGCGGGCGGTCGATCACACCGTTTGCCCACAGCGTCGCGAACAGGGTCGCCTCGCCGAGCGTCTCCGTGCGGGCTACGGGGGCACCACCGTTACTCCCGTCGGTTCCTTTCGTGATCGGGCGCCAATCGTCGCTCGAACGATCCGGGATCGCGACGTCGATCGGTTCCCTGTCGGGATAGTGGTCCGGATGGATCAACTGGGACGTGCTACGGGGCGGGTTTCCGTGAGCTCGATCGACCGAGTCCCAGCCGTCGCGCTCGTGAAGATCGGCGACGAACGGCGTCCCTTCCGCGTACGGCGCGTAGATCGAGAGGAAGAGCCCGACGTTGAACGGTCGATCGGAGAGCGTCTCGCCGGAAGCCGTCGGTCCCCGCCGTTCGGGCATGCACTGCCACTCCGCCCCGCATCGGCGATCGTACTGCCGAGAAACGTAGTTCGCCTCCCCTTCGATCAAGCCGTTCTCGGCACGAACGCCGTCTACGCGATCGCTCTCGCGGGCGATTCCGAACTGTTGATCCTGCAATGCGTGGGTCAGCTCGTGGACCAGAACCCACCTGTCGATTCGGATTCGGTCGGTGTCGTCGGAAACGATCACGACCCGGTCGTTCACGTAGTAGCCCTGGACGGAGTCACCGTAAAGATCGTCGAAGGCGCGCCCGACATCCGTCTCTCCGTCGACGACGAACGCGCCGCGCCAGAGTTCGTTCCTGAACGCTGATGCGTTCCCCTCGGTACCCGCCCGCCGGTTGCGGTACTCCGCTCGGCTCACTACCTCGAGTTCGACGTCACGGCTGAACTTCAACCCGCGTACGACCTCGATCCGAGCCATCGCACGGTACTTGACTGCCTCGAGCTGGTTTCGGGTGAGGCCGTTGCTCGTATCGAACGTGAAATCGTCACCGGACGCGTAGTCACCGACGTGCCCGAGTTCACGATCAGCGTCGAATCCGCCGGTGTCGCCGGGGAGGGCACACCCCGAGAGGACCACCAGGACGAGGACCGCGAGTAGTCTACCCCGTTTCATCGGTCTGCTGTTCGTCGAAATCGTACCGTAAACGACCTCCCGAGTCGTATTTGCGGTATTCAGTCACGGTTATCGTTCCGTCCGTGAGGGCCAGATCGAAACCGACCCTGATTTGGGACGATCCGAGAACGGCTGCCAAACAGGAAGAGAACGAGCGCGCCGATCGCGACGGACGGACCGAAGCCGGGAATCGTATCGGACTCGTCCGAATCGTCGTCCGCGGGGAACTCGAGGGAATCATCTCCGCTGGGTGCAGCGCCGGCCTCGACGGTCGACAGCTCGTCAGCGGACGGCGCACGGATGATCGTCGCCGTGGACCCGTTTAGCTCGACGTAGTACGCGCCCCCGTAGCCGCCGTCGTCGATCAGGAAGGTGTCCTGTCGATCGTCGGAGGCTTTGGCACCGTGTGACTCGAGCAGCTGGAGATAGCCGTCGACGAACTCCTGGGCGTCCGCAGCCGATTGCCACTCGGATCGCCAGACGTAGCCGGCTTGGCCGGCCGCCGACGGTGTACTCGCGTTGGCTGCGTCGTCGTTCGTGTAGACGACCAGTCGGTCCGCGATCCAGCCGTTCGTGACGGAGTGATCGTAGTCGTACCCCTGACTGCCGCCGTCGAGGAAGTCGCCCTGTTCGATCACCGGTTGTCGGCTCGATTCGAACGCGTCGGCGACGAACATCGCGACCATGCCCGTCTCACCGACGGTGTCGGCCGCCACCTGGCCGTCGACGGTGAGCTGTCGCCAGTCGCCACTCGAGCGGTCCGGAACCGAGACGTTCGCCGGTTCGCGTTCGGAACCGGGGTGGATCACGGCCGAGGTGGTCGTCGGCGGATCGTCGTAGGCTGCATTGACGGCCGACCACCCTCGATCCTGATCGCGGAGATAGTTGACGTAATCGGGGCCGTCGCTGTAGGGCTGATAGATGGTGAAGTAGATGCCCCAGTTGATATCGGCGGGAAGATTTCCGTTCTCGGAGCTTGGAGAGAGACAGCTCCAATCGAAGCGACACCGGCTTTTGTACTCGAGTTCGACCCGCTTTGCGTCACCTTCGACGAGTCCGTCGGTAGCCAGGTCCTCGTCCTGAGTCGATCCGTGGAGGCGGGACAGGTTGAACCGCTGGTCTTGAAGCGCGTGGACGAGTTCGTGACCGAGCGTCAACTCGTCGAGTTCGGGCGTCTCGGGGTTTTCGGAGACGATGACGATTTCGTCGGTTTCGGGATCGTAGTAGCCGGCGACGGCACCGCCGTACATCGATTCGGTCGCGTCTGTGGCTGCGGTGTTCCGATCGACCGTGAACAGGGCCTCGTACCCGACGTTCTGCTCGAGGCGTTCGGCCGCGGTCAGGTTCGCCAACCGGTCGCCGGTAGTCCGCCGGTACTCCGCACGGGTGACGACGTCGACGGACACCTCGTCTTCGAAGGTCAGATTTCGAATTCGCTCGACGCGAGCCATCGAACGGTAGACGACGGGGGCGAGCTCGTCTTCGGCCACGACCGCGTCGGACTGATCGTCGACGGGCAATTCGTCGTCGTACCAGTAGCCCGCGACGTAGCCGACGGTGTCCTCCGTCGTTGGATTCTCGGGACGATCGGTCCGTGCCTGATCGGCCGCTGGACCGGTCCCTGAGCCCGTGTCGATGGCCGTGGCCGCAGTTAACTCACTGGTCCCGGTGGCTGTCGACCCGGCGTCCGCGGTCATATCGACGGACTCCATGGCTGATCCGGTTGGGGTCGCAGCCGCGGTCGTCGCCAGTGCCGGTCCCGCGAGCCCGCCAGTTATCAGCACCGCAGCGAGCACGGCCGAAAAGAGGGCGACTGACGAGCGGGGGTGCGTCGATTGCATTTGGATTGGCTACCTATCCGTACGAATGGAAGTGCAAAAAGCGCGACGGTTGCACCGATCGAATACGAGGGGCCCGTGACGTGTCGCGTGACGGGCGATCGCGGCTGGTCCGTGGCGACCGCGAGCCCCTCACTCCCGATCGTCCGACAGAACGCGCCGGCCGAAAATCGCGCTCGCTATCGCAGCGGCGAGTCCGACGAACAGGGCGAGTGCGCGGCGGTGCATCGACGCCTGGAGCTGGTAGCTCCGGTCGCGAGCTCGTTCGTCGAACCGACCGTGAGCGCCGTAATCGACCGATACCGGTTCGTCGAGGTTGTTCTCCCGGTCGGGATCGGTCGGCTCGTCCGTCAGCTGTGCCTCGTAGCCACCGCGGGCGAGATAGTTGTCGAGACGACGTGGGATCAAACGATTGCCGAGGATCGCTTTCAGGGTCGACCGGCCGACCCACATTTCGTCCTTGCCGTTATCGATGGTCCAGAGGATCGCTCGAGCGGCGACTTCGGGCTGGTAGATCGGCGGCACGGGCTGGGGCTTGCGCGGCAACCTGCTTTTCGACCACTCGAACTGGGGCGTGTTCATCGCGGGCATCTGGACCATCGACAGCTGAACGTCACAGTCGTCGTGGATGAGCTCCGTCCGCACGGATTCGGTAAAACCCTGGATCGCGTGTTTCGCGCCGCAGTAGGCGGATTGGAGCGGAATGCCACGGTACGCCAGCGCCGAACCGACCTGCACGATCGTCCCGTCGTCGCGGGGCCGCATTCGGTCGAGCGCCGCCTGCGTCCCGTACACGTATCCCAGATACGTGACTTCTGTGACGCGGCGGTAGTCGTCGGAAGTCATCTCCGCGGCTGGCGAGAACACCGACACCATCGCGTTGTTCACCCAGACGTCGATCGGCCCGAACGCGTCCTCGACGGTCTCGGCTGCGGCTTCGACGGCGTCGGGATCGGAGACGTCGGTCGGAACGACGACCGCCTCGCCGCCGGCTCGCTCGACGTCCTTCCGCGCATCCTCGAGACCGTCCTCGCCTCTCGCGAGGAGTCCGATCTTCGCGCCGCGTTCGGCGAACGCGCGAGCGGTTGCTCGCCCGACGCCGGCCGATGCACCGGTGACGACGACGACTTCGGAGTTGGCTTCTGACATCGTTAGCTACTGAGGGGGTTCAGTCGGTCGACCGTCTCGAAGGTTGCATAGCGCTCCCAGCCGCCGTAACGGTCCTCGATCGGGCCACGCGGGACGCTAAGAAGCACCAGGAGGACGCCGGCGACGACGGCGTTGATCGCGGCTATCGTCGGAACTCCGGCGGCCAGCCACGGGGCGACGGCGATCCACACGGCCAGCGGGAGGTTGAGGAACCTGATCGCGCGAGCGGGTTCGGCGGTCGCGATCACGGTAAACGAGACGGCGAGCGAGCCGACCAGATGGCTGCTGTCGGCCATGAAACCGGTCGTCCCGAAGACGGTCGGCGAGAGCATGAGCCACGCGCCGAGCGCCATCGCGGCCACCAGCGTCAACGGGATCGAGACGCCCCAGAACGGCTCGCTCGCTGGTGAATCGTCGATTTCGCGCATCGCGCTCTCACCGACGCCGGCCTCGTCTTCGGGGAACGTCCCGCCCATCCAGAAAGCGGTCCAGAGTGAGTCACCCTGGCGCATCAGTCTGACGAGGTACTGCCCCATCGCGACGACCTCGTCGACGGTCAGCGAGATCATCCAGAGCATGCCAAACGCCGACAGCAGACAGAGCGTACACCACGTTCCGACCATGATCGGCTGCATGATGACCAGAAGCACCTGAACGAAGCCAAGGGGTATCACGACGACGCCGAAGAAAGCGACCATCCACGGCATCGTGCGCCATCGCCGCCGATCGCCCATGAAACCCATCAGCGCCTCGACCGAGTAGGCGACCGCGCCGAGTCCGGCATCGGAAACCGGGAACGCCTTCGACACCTTCGATGTGAGGATCTGTTCGGAGCCGGTACCGTATATCGGGTCCCAGACGCTGCCGATGTACCCCAGCTGAAACGCCGCCATGTACCACGAGGCGAAAAAGCCGAAAATTCCGAGCGCGATCAGCGGCGCGCGCTGCGCGCCGGTCGACGGATTGTACGACCAACCCGGCGGGACGGTCGGCCCGTCCATCTCCGAGCGCATCACGATGAGGACCGAGAAGGTGATCACCATGGTGCCCACGAGCGCGTGGTTGGCGTACGCGGCGGCCGACGGCGCCCAGAACGCGATCGGCGCGAACACCAGCCAGAGACCGACGAACCCGTTGGCGTAATTGGCGTACCCGCTCTCGCGATAGATCGTGAGGCCGGCGAGCGCGATAAGGACGAGGCCGCTGACGACGCTGTTCCAGATCAGCGGCGCGCTCCCGTAGTCGAGTGCTGGTACAGTCGCGATGAGCCAGATACCCAATGAGACGATGGCATACTGGGGCCAGATTTCTTTCGTCGGGTGGGCGAGCATCATCGTGCCCGGACGCATCGATCCGTCGTCGCCACCGTCCCGGCTCTCGCCGTCGGTTTCGTTGTCGGCTCCATCGTGTTCGTCGCCGCCCCGGCCATCCGTCCGCGAGTCGCGTTCTCGCGCGTCGGCCGTCACGGCGGTCCGTTCGTCGGTCGCGTCGTCGTGTCTGTCGTCACTCATAGTCATTCACTTCGTGTCGGTCTGCCGTCGGACGATTTCCTGGTCTGCGGCGACGTCGGCGATCGATTCGTCGCGGCCCAGCGGGGCCGGCGAAGCCGGCGGACCGTCGATCGAGTCGTCCGCGTCGGCGAGGGAGAGTGCCCCGTTAATGAGCCCGATGTGGCTGTACGCTTGCGGGTAGTTGCCGCGCTGCTCGCCGGTTTCGGGATCGACCGCCTCGGCCAGGAGCCCCAGCGGGCTTGCGTACTCGAGAATGGACTCGAAACGGTCGGCCGCCTCGTCGGTCCGCCCGGACAGTGCGAGCGCGGTGACGAGCCATAGCGAGCTAACGACGAACGGACTCCCAGTGCCGGGGAGGCCGTCGTTGCCCTCGTAGCGCCGAACGAGTCCGTCGTCGGTCGCCAGCCGGGCCAGCGTCGCATCAATCGTTCCCTGAACGCGATGGTCGTCAGGCGGGAGGAAGCCGACGACCGAGACGAGCAGGTTCGCCGCGTCGAGCGTATCGTCGTCGCCGAACGACCGCACGAAACTGGTCGTCCGCTCGCTGAATCCCCGGTCGAGGATCGCCTCTCGGACCTCCGCTCGGCACGTCCGCCACCGCTCGAGGGGTGCGTCGACGTCGTCGGCCGCCTCGGCGAGGTCGATGCCGCGGTCCAGCGCCGTCCAGCACATGAGCTTCGAGTAGACGAACTGCTCGTGGTCGGTGCGCATCTCCCAGATGCCGGCGTCGGGTTCGTCCCACCCCTCGCAAACGTAATCGATGAGGTCGCACATCACCGCCCAATCGTCGGTCGTCACCGCCTCGCCGTACCGAACGCTCTCGTATATCGCGAGGATCAACTCGCCGTAGACGTCGAGCTGGTGTTGCTTCCGGGCTGCGTTGCCGATTCGCACGGGGGCGGATTCACGGTATCCCTCGAGGTGATCGAGGATGCGTTCGTCGAGATCGCTCCCGCCGTGGAGTCCGTAGACCGGCGGAACCGACCCGGGGTCGTGATGCCGGCAATGGTCGAGACACAGTTGAAAGTACGACCGGGCCTCCTCGAGGTGACCCAGTTCGGAGAGCGCGCGGACGGTGAAGGCTGCGTCGCGGATCCAGTTGAATCGATAGTCCCAGTTGCGGACGCCGCCGAGGTCCTCCGGCAGCGAGGTCGTCGGAGCCGCACACACCGCGCCGGTATCCCCGTGGAGGAGAAGCTTGAGCACGAGCGACGAACGGATCGCGAGGTCGTGCCACGGACCGCCGACCGGACAGTCCGTCTCGTCGCAGTCGTGGGTCCACTCCCGCCAGTAATCGACGACGCCTTCGAGGGTTTCCCGATGCTTTGACGGCTCGAGTGGAATCGCCTCGTCGTAACCGAGAACCAGCCAGCGCGTCTCGCCGGGCTCGAGCGTTACCGTTCCGGACGCTTCGCGGCCGTCCGCCGACGGTGCGAGCGACACATCGCTCGAGAGGACGGCCCGCTCGTCGTCTCCGACCGCGACGACGCCGTCGGCGACGGGTTCGATCTCGGGGACGTCTCGCGCGTAGTCGAAGCGCGGTTCGAACGCGACTTCGAGTTCGAGCGGACCGGTCTCGCAGTCCAGTTTCCGGTAGACGGCCGGTGGGAGGTCCGTCGAACCGGTGGCATCGTCGACGGGCATGAAGTCCGTCACTGTCGCACTTCCGCCGGCAGATTGGAACGTCGTCTCGAGGACGTTCGTCCGGTCGCGATACCGCTGGACGGAGTCGAACGACTGTGCGGGACGGACGGCGAAGTGTCCGCCGCGGTCGGCGTCAAGCAGTGCGGCGAAGACGCTCGGGGACTCGACGTGTGGGAACGGACACCAGTCGATCGAGCCGTCACGGCCAACCAGGGCAATCGCGTTCCTATCGCCGATCGCGCCGTATTCGTCGAGGCGTTTGTACTGCATGGGCAACAGATGTGCTATGTGAGTATGTCGCCGCACTCACAGGGCGGGTATCAACAGGTGACTGATGTTTTGTCGCTGGATCAGGTTCCCATTTGGGCAGTCATACGAAGGGGAGTCGGGGGCGACGGTAGCCGCGATAACCGCGTCGTTTCCGGTACTGCCCGCGGGGCCAACGCCCGAGACGACGGCGATTCACAGCACCGCCGCCTCGAGACCGTACCAGAGCAGCGATCGGGCGTTCAGGCCGACGCCATGTTCCGGCAGGTCTCCGCACAATCGCGGAGGACGTCCGCACAGACCTGGCAGTGCTCGGCGTCGTGTCGCTCGCATTCATCCGCGCATTCCTCGCAGGCGTCGGCGGTGATCCCGGCGAGATCCGTTCTGAAAGCGGAATCGCGAGCCATGAAGCGCGCGTGTTTCTCCGCAAGGTCGGCGACATCCCGGCAGAGCCGCAGACACTCGGCCATCTCTTCGCCCTCGTCGGCGCACTCGTCGGCACACCACTCGCAGGCCTGTACGCATTCGAAGCAACTGTCGATGCACTCCTGCATCGCTTCGTTCTCGCTGACGTGATCGATCTGTGTCAGTGCCATAGCGGTCGATCGGTGGGCTCGGTGTAGTTTTGTTATCCACTCCCCACGACGCGTCGGCCAAACGGTGAGGACGTTTCTCGAGGCAGCCAATCGGGACACGACTGATCAGCGAGGACCGTTACACAGGATTTACCGGTGGACTGAACGGCGGGTTTCGACCGCGATGAACCGGAACCGGCATCGTTCGATACAGTAATACGGAATTGCGGCGCAATCCGGTCGCCGATGCGGCGGTGAAATCCCATGCCGCAGCGTAATGACTCTCGGAGCCAAAGCCCGCATCGTGACTCACTCCGTCATCCACCTCATCGGTATCCCCTTCGCGATCTCTGCCGGGACCGGGGCCGGCGTACTCGCGCTCCTTTCCTGGGAGATTTTTCGGAACTCGCCCTTCGGAACGGCGATCGCGATCCTTTCGCTCGGGATGGTCGCACTGACGATATACCACGCGACGCTGCTCGTTACCGGCCCGGAGCCGCTGGCCCTCCACGTGCTTCGAAGCACGGTGAACACGACTATCGCAGTTTTTCTCGGGTTGTTGATACTCCGGCACCGACAGCTTCACCGCAATCGATCGAGTGGGGATCTGTCGTGAACGGACTGACGCCCTTCGCCAGCTACAATCTGGTGATCGGTATCGTCGTCGCCCTGGAACTTCTGTACTTCCTCTCGCTCGAACTGTCTGTAACGGCGTACCGTCGGATCGTTCTCCTCACCGTCGGCGGACTGGTTCTGGCCGTGATCGGCGGACCGGTCGCCGAACTGGTGGCACCGTCGCTCGTCCACTGGGTCCACGGGACAGCCGCCCTGCTGGTCGTCTTTGGTCTCTACGATCCCGTGGCGAACGACGTACGGACGACGGAGTGGGCGCGCGCGTTGCTGAGTGAACCGTCCCGGATTCGAGAACCGGCCGAGTGGATGACACCGATGGACGACGAGATTCTCGCCACGTTCCACGGCACGGGCCTCGTCCTGACACCGGCCATCGTCGCCTTCAACACCGGCTTCAGCCGGAAGGAGGTAAACCGTCGCCTGATCGAACTCGAGTCACACGGGCTCGTGGAGAAAGTCGAACGAGGCAAGTACGGGCTAACGCGGCGCGGTGAACGCTATCTCCAGGGACAACTCAGAACCAGCCCCGCGGCGGACGACAAAGCGGGAGTTCCTCGTTAGCCCCAACGCGTCGAGTGAGGGTGGTCGACGAGTGCACGCCGTTCGTCCGGGTCGTTCGAGGACCGATATGGTGTTCCAGCATGCCGGCTTGTGCCCATCAGTTGGCGGATACGACCACGACCGCCCGGCGATCACCGGAGCATGTCCTCGAGCGGTCGTCTGGGTGTTCGCGTCGAATCCGACTCGGCGTATCCGAGTCGAAAGAGGTGCAGGGGTATCGACTCTGTGAGACCCGCTATAGCTGTAAGCTCCTCACTGAACGCTGGTACCTCCAGAATTTGACTCATCGGGTGGACCGCGAGGCCCTCGATCGTCGCCAGCAGCGCGATCCGTTCGAACGTCTGTCCGACTCTGAGGCGGGACTCGAGGGTATCCCTCTCGGCTGTCACGACGGCGATAGCAGGTGCGCTCGTGAGCAACGTGGAGTCCTTCTGGCCCTCGCGTTCGCCGATGTCGAGGTGCCGAACCGCCAACTGTCCGATCCGGGCTGTGAGCCAGTTCGCTCCGAGCGCGCCGGACCCGATCCAGCGGCCGAGTTCGGCCCGGTAGTCCGGGTTTGCGAACTGTCGCTCGTCGGCCCGGGTTTGCAGGGCCGCAATGTCCGAGCGGACCGACGAGTCGGTGACGAACTCGATCCCGATCTGCTCACCGGTCACGCACGTTTCGAACCGGTCGAAAAGGGTCTGCGGAATAGCGCGATCCGTAAAGGGTCGGTGATTGGTCCGACGCTCGGTAATCGCGTCGAACAGGACAGGGTCACGCGAAGACGAATTATCCGAGGTCGGCTCGACCGTGACCGTTGCCGCGTGGTGGTATGGTTCAGCACCTGCTCGTTTGGTCGCTCCCGGCACGGTCTGCCCGTCCGGGTCTTCGCCGTCCCGCTGGCCGCCATTGTCGGGTGCGTACTCGACCGAATAGCCGAGTCCAAAATGCTCAATTGCGACGAGCAGGTTCTCCAGCGCACAGCCGACACTCACGTCCAGTTCGCGACCGTCTGGATCGGCGATAGAGAGTCGTCGAGACTCGTCGGCGTAGATCCGTATTTCCCCGTCCACAACGGCAAACGTCCACGGTTGGGAGTTGTGACTCGAGGGCGCCAGAATAGCGTACCGAAGCAGGAACGCCGCTTGATCCGCCAGCGCCGCGTCTGCCGGGAATTCGTCCGAATCCGGCTCCCGTCTGGTTTGGGTGGTCATTCTCCTCCGTATGTATGCTCGCTCCCAGGCGCAATAATCCCAGAGGACGGATTCCGGGGACGATGAGAAACGAAGCGGATTCACGTAACCGTCCGGATTCCGATCGCAGACTCGCGTACCCACTTCGATCGATACCCACTCACAGCCGTTCTGACTGTTGCCGGATCGGGAACGACTCGTCCCCGATCGACAATGCGATCGTCGTCGGCTTTCCCGACACCGTGGACCAGGAACCTGGCGCGAACGTTTTTACGGTTCCGTCCGTAGGACCGTTTAGCTATGCGCCTCGAGCCAGATCGAACCGCTGTGGTGGTCGTCGACATGCAAAACGGGTTCTGTCACCCGGACGGCTCGCTGTACGCGCCGGGCAGCGAGGACGTTATCGAACCGATCGCAGCCCTGGTCGACCGAGCTCGGGAGGCCGGAACGCAGGTCATCTTTACCCGTGATGTCCACACGCCCGAACAGTTCGAGGAGGCCCACTATTACGACGAGTTCGAGCAGTGGGGCGAACACGTTCTCGAGGGATCGTGGGAGGCCGAAATCGTCGACGAGCTTCCCGTCGAGGACGCAGACCACGTCGTCGAAAAACACACCTACGACGCCTTCTACAACACCGAACTCGAAGGGTGGTTGAACGCTCACGGAATCAAAACCCTCGTTATCTGTGGTACCCTCGCGAACGTCTGCGTCCTCCACACAGGCGGCAGCGCGGGAATTCGGGACTTCCGCCCGATACTGGTCGAAGATTGCATCGGTGCGATCGAAGACGACCACCACGAGTACGCCCTCGAACACGCCGCGTGGCTGTTCGGAGAGGTCGAACCGAGCGAAACCATCACGTTCGCGTGACGTATCCGCACGTCTTTCCCGACGATTCGTCGCGTCAGCTCCAACGGGTCGTCACGGCGACGGTACAGTCGCCTCTCGCGGGACGAGTGAGGAGACCGCGACCCGGAACGGAGACCGGAGAGGGCCCCGTATGAACGAACGACAGTTGCGGTCGGCGTACGTGCTGGGAATAGCGGCCAGTGCGTACGCGCTCTGGTACTTCGTCGCGTCGAGCGCGAATCTGCTCGCTGCCGGGTTCGGCCTCGTGACGGTACTCCTTTTGATACGTCTTCGGAGACTGATCGCCGACTCGTGACCATCACGACGCCAGCGCACCTGATCGTCGCTTACCCGTGTCGGAACACTCGATAGGCTCCCTGGCCGGTCGCCACGGCCTTCGTCTCCCCGTCCGGTGTCGTGCTTTCGACGGTGATCTCGCTGACTCCGACGCTCTGTCCAACTCGGATCACGTTCGCCGTCGCCGTGAGATCACCCGTTGCCGGGCGGAGATAGTTGACGTTCAGGTTGATCGTCGCACTGCCGACGCTGAACGGGTCTTCGTCTTCGATCGCCGTCCACAGCGAGAAGCCGCCGACGGTATCGATGAGAGTCGCGGCGACGCCACCGTGGAGATCCGGTCGGCGGTCGTCCGGTGCGTTCGGACGGACGTTGGTCAATTTGTCGTCGTACGGAATAGCGAGGGTCATCGTTCCGTCGCCGATGTGCTCGACCGTCGTACCGAGCCAGGAGAGGAACTCCTGGTTCTCGTCGAGGAAGTGCTGAAGGACGCTCTCGATGTCGCCGTACTCCTCGATCAGGGCCTGCATTTCCTCGGTCATATGCTGGCGTCAGCCACCGATCGTCTTTACGACTCCGTTTCTCGGTGTATCCGTTCTCGAGGATTCATCTGTGTCCGGACCGTCGTGTTGACACCGTCCTCCACAGCAGATCACCCGTTCATCGGAGAGTCCCGTTTTCGAGGTGAGATCGATGAGTGATAACGACCCCGAATACGGTACCGATGTCCGTGATCACCCAGACCAGTACGAAATCGGCCGCGGCGAATCGGACGTGTTTAAGATCGAACCGTACAAAAGCGAACTCCTCCCGCTGAGGTCGTACGCGGACGCTCAAGCGGTCGCGAGTCTGCGACGGCGATCTGCGAACAGTACGAACGCTACCGCGAGGACGACGAGTTTCCGGGGATGGACATGGCCCGAAAGTACCTTCAGATGGGGTATACACGCGCGATGCGCTACGCGAAGTACCCCGGCGAAAAAAGAACGACGAGGACGGCAAGGAGCGCGACCCTCAGCCCTGGGCCGACCCGGACGAACGGGCCGCTGCCATGATTACCGAGACGTACTGGGACAACGTTCGTGACGACGCCTATCAGCAGGCCAAAGCAGCCCATCGCGAACGCCGGTGAACGAACGTGATCACCGAAGAGTCGGTCCCACAGACAGAAGGGCGCTGTGGCAAATTTCGGGCCCGTCGGTCGGACGTTCCACCGTCCCCACGGCTCCCCGCTACGTCCGGTTTCGACGGCGGCGTTTACGGGAAAAGCCGGCTGCCACGTGACGAAAATCAGCGCCCGTTGATCGAGGGATCGGTCAGGCGACCTCGCTCGAGCGAACGCGAACGCGAATTCGCTCCCCGGTTTCGAACGAGCGATCCGGGCAGATCAATTTCGCGCCGAAATCGCCGTCCCGAGCGCAGAACAGCGACAGTCCGGTGATCGGCTCGTCGTTTGCCGTAACGGTCACGTCGTCCCACGCGACCGTCCGGCCGTCGACCACGCCAAGTCGGTCGCCGTTTAACGAAACCACGGGTTCGCAGCGGCTCTCCGGTTCTCCGTCTCGATCGAGTATCCCACCTCCCTCGTAGTGGGGCAATCCCCCGTCTACGACGCCACCGCCGTCGATCCGCACACCGACGAAACTCGTTCCCGGGTCGGGATGGGCGGGCGCGTTCAGCACCGCGTAGGTGTCACCGCTCGAGACGACCTGGCCGGTCCCGTCCCACGCGAGCGAACGGATCGAACAGTCGAGTTCGATCGGCAGCGATCCCGACGCACGATAGGGATTCTGATCGGGTTCGCGGAAGCCGACGTGGAGGTGATTGTCGACCCACGGTGCGAAAAACCCCGCTCGGACGAGGCGACCCAGGGAGTCACCGCAAGCGACTCGGTCGCCGGCCTCGACCGCCGGCTCGACATGGAGGACGCGGGCCGTCAATCCCTCGACCGGGCCGGGGCCATCGCAGTCGATCAGAATCAGATGGTCGTGGTCGGGTGCGTAGGGTTTCGGCGGCGCACGGACGGTTCGAGTCTCGCGGACGGAGCCGGCGACCGGGCTCGGCGCGACAGTGGTCCGGCCATCGACCTGCGTTCCGGGATACAGATCGATCGCACGGCCACCGTCGTGGGCCGGATACGGGGAGTTGTACAGCGAGAACCGCTCATACTGCGCTAACGTGTCTTCTGAAAGGGTGACAGCCATCGATTACCGTGATATGGGTGACGGGAGTGTTTAGGTGCATCGCGTTCGACGGTCCACTATGCGCGTGTTTCGCGGCCGAGCAGCGACGATCGCGGCCGACCGCGACGTGAATCACCGATTGCTGTCCGTCGCCGCCGGCGGCGAGTGCGCCGTCCGCGTCTGGATACCCCACCGCCAGATTGCGTTCGGCCGGCGAGATACCCGACTCGATGGGTACCGCCGCGCTCGCGAGGCTGCACGGGAGCACGGGTTTCCCCCGGTCGAACGCGACGTTGGTGGTCGAGCAGTCGCGTACGACGGCGAGACGACGCTGGCGTTCGCTCGCGCCGAACCGACCGACGATTTCCGAACCGGAACAGCCGACCGATACGATCGGGCCACTGTCGACATCGAGGAAGCGCTCCGATCGGTCGACCTCGAGCCGATCCGCGGGGAGCCGGACGATTCGTTCTGTCCCGGAACGCACTCGTTGTCGGTCGCTGACGAAACCGATGGCGGACGACCGCGAAAACTCGTTGGCATCGCTCAGCGCGTTCAGCAGGACGCTGCGCTCGTTGCCGGCATCGTTCTCGTGGCCGACCGCGAGAGACTGACGGACGTTCTCGAGGGAGTCTATCGGACCCTCGGAATATCGTTCGATCCGGCATCCGTCGGGACTGTCGAAGACGCAGGTGGGCAGCCCGGTCCCGCGACCGTTCGGACTGCGCTCGAAGACGCGCTGATCGGCGATGCACAGACAACGGTGACGAACGTCAGGTAACGTTTTTCCGCTCCGCGTTGTCCGCCTCGAGTATGACGTCACGAACGCAACCGGAGGGGACCCGATGACGGCGGATCGTTCGGAAACGCCTGACGAGGCGGCAAACGCCGACCGTTCGAACTCGACCGACTCGCTGTGGGGCGACCTCGTTCAGGATTCGAGGGCCATCGCCGAGGAGTACCGCGAGGACGGTTGGGACGCCGTCGTTCTCGAGCCGACCGATGTCTCGCCGGTCGACGAAGACGCACGAATCGGACTGGACGTCTCGGTCTCCGACGAGGAGTACGACGCCGTCGCGGAACGCATCGAGGAGGGAGCGGTGACGATCACGGCGGCCGACGTCTACTACCGCCCGCTCGCGGAGGACGGTGGTGACCGACGCGTCGCGCTTGCGGTCGAGCGAGACGATGACAGCGAAACGGCGATCGTAATCCCGATTTCGTACGACGTCGCGAACGTCCGATCCGTCTTCGAAACCGCACTCGTCGAGGAGGAACTGCTGATTCACGTCCTGTCGAACCCGGACGACGGCTGGGTGAGCTTCTCCCACGACGATCCGTCGCTCTTTCTCGAGGAGTCCGACGTGCAGGCGTGGAACGCGCAACGAGAGAGTGGCAAGTGAGAGGCACGAAGATCAGACGGAAAAACAGCGACTGAGATAATTTACTCGCCCGTACGAAACGACAGGTCAAGCGACGGTGCCGAGTGAGTAAGCGAACCCATCGAAATCACGTCGACGCCCGTCGCGGCGTACTCCGGAACGTCTGCGACGGTGATGCCGCCGCTGGCTTCGGCCAGCACGCCCCCGTAGTCGGCGAGTTCGCCGACCGCCGCCCGCGTCTCCTCGGGCGTCATGTTGTCGAGGAGGACGACGTCCGCACCCGCCTCGGCCGCTCTGGGCGCGTCCGAAACGGTCTCGACTTCCACGTCGATCTTCGTCGCGAACGACGTCCGCTCCCGAAAGTGGGCGACCGCGTTCTCGAGGCCCATCTCCTCGATGTGATTGTCTTTGACCATCACCATGTGGGAGAGATCAAGCCGATGGGTGTCACCGCCACCCGCGACGACGGCGCGTTTCTCGATGCCGCGCAGACCGGGCGTGGTCTTTCTCGTCGCGGCGATGGCCACGTCGTCCGATTCGGTCCGCGCGTTCTCGACCGCCTCTCGCGTTCGCGTCGCGATTCCCGAGGCGTGGCCCGCGAGGTTGACAGCGACGCGCTCACCGCGGAGGACCGCGCGAGCCGAGCCGTCGACGCGGAGCAGTTCGTCACCGGCTTCGACGTCGGTACCGTCTTCGAGTCGGTCGGACGCGGTTACGTCGAGGTAGTCGAAGACGGCCGCAGCAACCTCGAGGCCGGCGACGGTCCCCGATTCTTTGGCAACGAGTCGGCCGATCGTCTCCCCGGGAACCTGATTGCTGACGTCGTGGTGGCCGACGTCCTCGCGCAGCCACCGTTCGATTTGTGCGTCGGTGATCATACAGCCGTGACCTCCGGTGGGGCCCCGGCGAGAATAAAGGAACCGTTTGCGCTGACCCCAGACCCGCCTGTTCGATCCGGAGACAATCGTGTAATATTGACAGTTATTTTTCAGAAACTATTACTTCGTCCATCCGCCTTCTTCTGGTATGAATGCGGTTCTCCTCGACCTACTCACGCGGCTCTTCGATGGCGTCCCCGGCTGGCAGGCGACGATTTTGCTGGTCGGCATCTCCCTTACCATTGCGGTCGCGCTCGAGGTCGTCGTACTCCGAACGCTGCTTCGATACACCAGTCGGACGAAGACGCAGTACGATCACATCCTCGTCGAGGAGCTTCGGTTGCCGATCGTCGTGACGGCCGCGCTGACAGGCGTCTATCTGCTCACGCAGGTCCCCTCTATTACCGAAACCGTCCTCGTGACGGGCGATCAGCTCGAAATCTTCTTCGGAAAGCCCTCACTGTCCGTCATCATCATCGCGTGGGCGTTGGCCTCGAACCGGATCGTCAACCGATTCGTCGAGGAGGTAAAGGACAAGGGTTCGCGGTACGACTTCGCTCCCGTCTTCTCGAACGTCTGGACACTGATCGTCTTTGCGGGCACGATAGCCACCCTGCTGTCGCTGTGGGAATACAGCATCTCGCCGCTGCTCGGGGCTGCCGGCGTCGCTGGTATCGCGGTCGGATTCGCAGCCCGGGACACCGTGGCTAACTTCTTCGGCGGGATTGCGCTTTACTTCGACGATACCTACAAGCTGGGTGACTACATCGAACTGGATTCCGGCGAGGCGGGCACCGTCGTCGAGGTCGGTATCCGATCGACGACGCTCATGACGCGCGACGAAGTCCTCGTCACGGTCCCCAACTCTGTCCTGAACGCCGCGAAGGTGATCAACCAGTCCGCGCCCCAGCGCCGAAAACGCCTCGCGGTCCCGATCGGCGTCGGATACGGGACGGATATCGACGCATTCGAGGAACTCGTCCTGGAAATCGCGGCCGACGAATCGCTCGTTCTCGATTCACCGAAACCCCGGATGCGGTTTCGGGCGTTTGGCAACTCGGCACTCCAGTACGAACTCCTCTGCTGGGTGGCTGCGCCGACACGTGCGGCCAGAGCCACGCACGAACTCAACAGAGCGATGTACAAGACCCTGACTGGGGCGGAAATCGACATTCCGTTCCCCCAGCGCGAGATCCACATCTCGAGCGGGGAGGTGACCACCGAGTGGACGGACACGACCGCCGAAGAGGCGGACGTGACCACCGAGTGGACGGACACGACCGCCGAAGAGGCGGAGTCGACGCAGCCGATTCGCGGCGATGGAAACGAGCCACCGTCGGACCCGCGAGCGTGACGACGGACCGGATACCGTCTGCCACTGTCGAAACGGAAAACACGCAACCGACGGTCAGGATGCGAAAGGAGATCCCACCAGTCCCTAGGCGGGAGGCGCTTCGTCGTCGACGACGTAGTGACAGCCGACCGACTCCGTGTTCTCGCCGGCCGCACGCGCGATCAACAGCGCGGTGACGCTGGCGTTGCGAAGTTCGTAGAGGTCTCGAGCCGTTCTCGTGCGGATGTAGGCGTCGACCTCTCCCTTGAGCCGCCGGAGGACGGCGCTCGCTCGGGCGATGTCGTCGGGATTCCGCTCGAGACCGAGATGCTCGTCCATCGTCTGTGTCAGGCGCGTGAACTTCTCCGCCGCGAAGCGCTCGGGCAGTTCGGGATCGCGATCCAGGAGTTCGGGCGCTTCGACGACCCCGGGTTCGTAGCCAGTGGCATCCGCGCCCGCCCGGAGGCCCCAGACGAGCCCCTCGAGTAGACTGGTACTCGCTAGACGATTCGCGCCGTGGACGCCGGTTCGGGCGCACTCGCCGACGGCGTAGAGCCGATCGAGGCTCGTTCGCCCGCGGTCGTCGACGTCGATCCCGCCGCAGAGGAAGTGTTCGCAGGGAGCGACGGGGATTTCGTCGCTCTCGATGCCTCGGCTCCGGCATTTCTCGGCGATGGCGGGATAGTCAGCCTCGAACTCGAGGGGGCTCACGTCGAGGACGACCTCGCCGGTCCGTTCGCGCTCGGTCTCGACTGCGCGGGCGACGACGTCCCGTGGCGCGAGATCGCCCTGCGGGTGGTAGTCCTCCATGAACCGCTCGCCGTCGCCGTTTCGAAGGGCGGCCCCCTCGCCGCGCAGCGCCTCGGAGAGCAAGAACGGGTTCTCGCCGGCGTATGCAGTCGGATGAAACTGGATGTACTCGAGGTCCGCGACGTCCGCTCCGGCGAGGGCGGCCATGGCGATGCCGTCGCCGGTGGCGTCGTCGGGGTTGGTCGAGCAACCATAGAGCGCACCGATGCCGCCCGTCGCGAGGACGGTTGCACCGGCGTAAATCGGGTGGCCGTTCGGAGTTTTCTCTCCCGGGCGCTGCCCGTTCACGGCTTCGCCGTTCGCTTCATCGAGGCCCTCACTTCGGTCGCGCCTCTCACCGCTCGAGTCATCCGAGGGGCGTGACCCCTCGCGGTCACTGACCACGCCGTGAACGCGGCCCTCGGCGGTGATCAACTCGAGCGCGGCGGTATCCTGGCGAACCTCGATGCGGTCGTGGTCGTCGACGTAATTCAGGAACGGCCGCAGGATGTGCGTCCCGGTCGCGGCGTCGACGTGGAGAATGCGGTACTCGGAGTGGGCGGCCTCGCGCGTGTAGTCGAGGTCGCCGTCTGATTCGTCGAATCCCACATCGAGGGTGTCGATGAGCACGTCCTCGACCGCGTCGTCGGCATTCTCGACGAGGACGTCGACGGCATCCGGATCAGCGGTGCCATCGCTGGCGTCGATGATGTCTTCTTTCAGCGACTGCGGGTTCCCGCGAGTCGTCGAGATGCCGCCCTGGGCCCAGTCGGTGCTCGCGCCGTCGGGTTTCGTCGCTTTCGTCAATAGGAGGACGTCCGCACCCTCCCTGGCGGCCGCGAGCGCTGCTGCACAGCCTGCGATGCCGCTGCCGACGACGAGGACGTCGATCGTTTCGCCATCGGTCGTGGTCGCCGTGCCAGTATCGGTTTCGGTCATGATCAGATCTCGAGCATGCGATCGAGCGCGACGCCCGCGAGTTCCTTCTCTTCGGGCGCGACTTCGATCACGTTGTGTTCCCGACCCTCGACGAGTTCCTCGAGGACCCAGGCGAGGTAGTTGGGATCGATCTGTCGCATGGCGTTGCAGTCCATGCAGGCGTCGCCACAGAGCGGCAAGACGTTGACCTCGGGGTGCCAGCGCTGGAGGTGGTTCGTGAGGTGGATCTCGGTGCCGATCGCCCAGGTGTCGCCGGGATCTGCATTTTCGATCGTTTCGCAAATCGTCGCCGTCGATCCGGCTACGTCCGCCGCCTCGACGACTTCGCGGCGACACTCCGGGTGGACGATGACCTGTGCATCGGGGTGATCGTCGCGAATCGCTTCGATATGATCCTCGCGGAACCGCTCGTGGACCTGACAGTAGCCGTCCCAGAGGATGATGTCGCTGTTTGCGACCTCGTCGGCGTCCTTGCCTTCGGGGTCCCAGGGATCCCACTCGGCTATTTCGTCTTCCATGCCGAGGCGGTGGGCGGTGTTCTCCCCCAGGTGTTTGTCGGGCAGAAAGAGCACCTTGTCGCCCTTGTCGAAGGCGTACTCGAACGCTCTGTGCGCGTTCGAGGACGTACAGACGAGCCCGCCCTGGCTCGCACAGAACGCCTTCAGGTCCGCGTAGGAGTTCATGTATGTGATCGGGATGATATCCGCATCGGGCGCCGCATCGGTAATTTCGGCCCACGCGCTGTCGACCTGCAGCGCTTCGGCCATCCCTGCCATCGGACACGATGCCTCCATGCTCGGGAGGATAACGGACTGATCGTCGTCCGTGATGATGTCCGCGCTTTCAGCCATGAACGTCACGCCGCCGAAGATCACGTACTCGGCATCCGCCTCGGCTGCCTCCTTCGAAAGCTGATATGAGTCTCCGATGAAATCGGCGTGCTCGACGATCTCCCGTCGCTGATAGTTGTGCCCCAGGATGACGACATCGTCGCCGAGTTCAGAGAGCGCCGCCTCGATACGTTCGGTCCGTTCTTCCTCCTCGAGGTCCCGGTAACGGGGCGGCAGTTGCTCGAGATTGTCGTATTTGAACAGACTCAAATCGGTTTCCAGTTCCGCCGTTTCCATCTTGACCATCTTGCGTCACCTGTGATTGATCGTATGTCAGTCGCGGCTATTGAATAACTTTTTCCTTCGAAGAAGGAGTCTGGGCGAATACCATCGATTGATACGACGATCGAAACGTAGCGGATCGTCTACTACCGGCGACGACAGGTTCTCGTTGACGAGATTCAGGATCACGCTCACTGAGACACATTTTGGCAGAGGACCTACCAGGGGTATGGAACTCGAAGACGCGTTTTCGGACTTCATGCGTCGAGACTGGCAACGCAAGCAGGCTGACGGAACGATCCGACTCGCCGTTATCGGGATCGGTGAATTCGCACGTCAGCGCGCGTTGCCCGCGATCGCGGAGGGAAGCTATTGCGAAACGTCGATGCTGGTCACGGGATCGCCGGCCCGCGTATCGGACGTCGCCAGCACGTACGACGCCGAATACGTCGTCGGCTACGACGCTTTCCTCGCGGGCGATCACGTCGACGCCTACGACGCGATTTACGTCGCAGCCCCGAACGCTCTTCACGGACGGTACGCGACCGCCGCGGCCGAATTCGGAAAACACGTCCTCTGTGAGAAGCCCCTCGAGATCAGCGTCGACCGCGCTCGGAACGTCGTCGATGCCTGTAACGACGCCGGAGTGACGCTGATGACGGCCTACCGACTGCAGACGGAACCGACGGTTCGCCGCACTCGCGACCTCGTCCGCGATGGCGTGATCGGCGACGTCGTCCAGGTCCACGGCGGCTTCTCCCATCCGCTGCTCGAGCATTCGGACCCCGACACCTGGCGACTCGACCCCGAGCTCGCCGGCGGCGGCGCGCTGGTCGATCTCGGGATCTACCCGCTCAACACGATCCGATTCCTCCTCGAGTGCGAGCCGACGACCGTCTTCGCCACCACCCACTCGGCCGGCGGTCCGTTCGCGAACGTCGACGAACACGTCGCGTTCCAACTCGAGTACGAGACCGACGCGACGGCGTCGTGTACGGCGAGTTTCGACGCCCACGCGAGCAGCGCACTCGAACTCGTCGGCACCGAGGGGATGATCGACATCGAGTCGCCGTTCGGGGGCGTCGTTCCCCAGGAGATGACCGTCGAGAGCGGCGACGTACGGATGGAGTACACCGGTCCACGGATCGACGAGGTTCGCGAGGAGTTCGACTACTTCGGCTACTGCGTGCTGACGGGAACCGACCCCGAACCCGACGGCGAAGACGGGCTTGCGGACCTTCGCACCATCGAGGCCGCCTACGAGTCGGCCGATACGGGCCGTCGGATCGACCTCGAGTGAGCGGCCGTTCGAACCGGCCGTTCGAACCAGCCGTTCGAACCAGGTGGTCTCGAGGGAGTTCACGACGTTCTCAGTATCGGTACTGGAACCGCCGTCGGTGAGGCGGTGATCCCGCGGCCCGAACGGCAACTCGCCGAAGCGGGTCAGCGCCGCCCGAATCCAGTCGAACCGGCTACGTCCCAGCCCAGGGTTCGGCCTCGGCCCGTCGATCGGCCTCGATTCGGTGCTGTGTTTCGCCGATGAAATCCGCAAACGACGTACTCGTGGATGGTTCCTCGATGTCCCCCGAACTGTGTCGGGACGGACAAAAACACCGGCCGTGGATTCGCGAGGCCCACGCCCGGACGTGAGCTCGCGTGTTCGCATCGTTTCGGGTGCTAGAGCCGATCCGGTGCGAGCGCTTCGATCGTCATCTCAGTCACATCGTTCGAGGCTGGCTCCGGAACGACGACGATCGGGTGATCGATCCCCGTCTCATCGACGAGCGTCCGGAGTTGCTCGCGCGCTTTCTCGGGCGTTCCGGCGACTCCGAGATCGGTGAGCATGTCGTCGGTCACTGCACTCGCCGCATCCCGTTTATTACCGTCGCGCCAGGCCGCAGCGACTCGGTCCGCTGCATCCGGGAATTTCATCGCGACCGCCCGCCTATACCCCTCGCCGCTCCCGACGTAGTAGGCGATGTGACGGCGCAGGGTTTCGCGTGCCTCCTCTCGATCGTCGCTGACTGCGGACGGGACGTACGGCGCGATCGTAATCTCGGCCGGATCGCGGTCGCGTTCCCGAGCGGCCGCCACGACCTCCTCGAACGCCTCGTCGAGTCGGGAGAAGGGAATGTTGTGGGGAATCCACCCGTCACAGAGTCGGCCGACGACCCGACGGTTGGCCGGTCCGAGACCGGCGTGATAGATCGGTACCGAGACGTCGAGCGGCGGGAACGACGACGCCTCGAGCAACTCGCCCTCGTATTCGACCGGTTCGCCGTCGCCGGCGGTGAACGCGCGAACGAGTTCGATCGTTTCGTGAGCGCGTCGGACCGGCCGGTCGAACGACAACCCGTGGAGCCCTTCGACTGCAGTGGCCGTACTCGTCCCCAGACCGAGTGTGAACCGGCCATCCGACGCGTCCTCGAGCGAGGTCGCGGTCATCGCGAGGACTGCCGGCGAACGCGAATACACGTTCAAGATCGCCGTTCCGATACGGATCTCGTCGGTTCGACAGGCTATTTCCGTCGCCTGAACAGCGGCGTTCGCTCCCCAGAGTTCTCCAATCCAGATGGCGTCGTATCCGCTATCTTCGGCACGAACGGCGACATCTGCGAGAGATCTGTCGCCGAAGCCAGTCACCATGAGTCCGACATCCATACGCCGCCAGTGGATGTCCAGCGATAAAAATGGACTTGCTCGAATGAACAGTTCTCGAGACAGTGGGAACTTCGAACTCGGCGATCCAGCCTCAGCACTGACCGCTGCAATCGAGATGGCGTGACCTCGAGGAGAACCGTCTTTCGGAACCGATCCTGCTCGAGGCAACCCCGACGGTCGATGCGGCGGTGATCCGGGGGTTCCCGTCAAACGGACAGCGAAGACGGTTCGAAAGCACGAAATTCCTGGCACACGTCCGAGATACTGCAACGGAACGCAAGCTTGACCTGTCTGCTCGTTGGCCGACCCGTATGATCGACCGCGAGGGCCGAATCGTCTTCGGATCGTTCTTGCTGTTCGTACTCGTTCAAGCCGTCTCGATCGTCGTCGAACGCCAGTTCGGGTTCGCACGTTACGGCCGACCGCTCCCGTCGCTGTTCCTGTTTGCCGGCGTCGCTGTTGCGCTGCCGCAGCTCTATCTCGTGTTTTTCGAAGACGGTTCCAGTCCCACGCCCCGCAGTAGACTGCGGTTCGCTGCGATCGCGACGGCCGCGTTCGCCGCCGCCTTCGCCGATGGAACCGGCGGAACGCACTTCCCGTTGACTGCGGCGGTCGGAGCCGGCGCGATCCTCGGGCTGCTCTGTTACGAAACGCTCGAGGAATTTCGTTCGTCGGGTGCCGATTTCGCGTTCGAACTGGATGATCGATGATCGGTGATCGGTGATCGGTGATCGGTAATCGGGATTGCTGCACGATGGTCTGCGGTCGTGACCGTCCACGGAAATCAGCAACTGTTAGGGGTCCCCACTGTCTCGATCCATCCATGACAGACCCCGAGGATCTCGCCGAGCGGGTGCACGACGGCGACCTTCGACTTCACGAACTCGAGGAATATGCGGACCACGACGACGCTGCGAAAGCGCGCCGATTGCTCGTCGAACGCGAGACGGGAGCGGAACTCGATGCGATCGGCGACTACGCGTTTCCGGCCGAGCAGGCGGACCCGAACGTCGAGAACATGATCGGGGCGGCGCAGGTTCCGATGGGTGTCGTGGGGCCCGTCGACGTAGACGGCGGCGCGGCAGACGGCGAACACTACCTGCCGCTCGCGACGACCGAGGGAGCGCTCCTGGCGTCGGTCAACCGCGGGCTAGGAATAATACGTGCTGCGGGCGGGGCCGAGGCGCGCGTCACGAAAAACGGCATGACTCGCGCGCCCGTGTTTCGGGTCGACGGCGTCGCCGAGGCCGCCGACACCGTCGAGTGGGTCGCGGATAACCTCGAGGCGCTGCGGGAGGCCGCCGAATCGACGACCAGTCACGGCGAACTGCTCGACATCGAGCCGTACGTCGTCGGCGATTCCGTCTTCTTGCGCTTCGCCTACGACACCAAGGATGCGATGGGGATGAACATGGCGACGATCGCAACCGGCGAGGCCTGCGTACTGGTCGAGTCCGAAACCCCCGCTTCGCTCGTGGCCCTGTCGGGGAACCTCTGTTCGGACAAGAAGCCAGCCGCGGTCAACGCCGTCGAGGGACGGGGACGCTCCGTGACCGCCGACGTGTTGGTGCCCGGCGAGCTCGTCGAGAACCGACTCCACACAACCGCCGACGCTATCGCGGAGGCCAACACGCGCAAAAACCTGATCGGTAGCGCCAAGGCCGGCAGTCTCGGGTTCAACGCCCACGCCGCAAACGTCGTCGGGGCCGCCTTCCTCGCGACCGGGCAGGACGAAGCCCAGGTCGTCGAGGCCGCCAACACCATCACGACCATGGATGCCCGCAAACGCGCCGACGGCACGACCGACCTCTACGCCAGCGTCTCGCTCGCCTCGCTCGAGGTCGGGACCGTCGGCGGCGGGACGAAACTACCGACGCAGGCCGAAGCGCTCGAGATCCTCGGCCTCCGGGGCGGCGGCGATCCGCCGGGCTCGAACGCCGACGCGCTCGCGGAGATCATCGCCGTCGGCGCACTCGCCGGCGAACTCTCCCTGCTCGGCGCGCTCTCCTCGCGACATCTCGCCAGCGCACACGAGGATCTGGGCCGGTAAGTGCCAGTAGACGAGTAGACGATGAGTTCCACGTTTACAACACAGCTCCGCTCGATGCGAAAGTCGAGCGGTGACGTTCACCGAGACACAGTGAGCGACGAGCCGGGGGGAGACATCGACCTCGAGTTTCGTCGCCTCAGAGTAATCGATACCGACCACGGCTCTCACTGACGACCCCACGCCGCATCAGTTTCTCGAGCGCCGTCTCGACGTACTCGGGGGACACCCCGCGCTCGCCGGCGTACGCGACGATTTCGTCCTCGGTCGGCCGGTCGAGCGCCTCGAGAGATCCCTTCACGATTTCCTTTTTGCTTCCGCTGCGGGCGGGCCCCCGGGGGTCTCGATCGCCGGCGGCCTCGACTTCGTCGACGTCCAGTCCGGATTCCTCGAGATATTCCGCCTCGTCGACGACGCCGTCGGCGACGTCGTCCTCGAGTGCTGCGAAGGAATCGAGCCTGGCGAAGGCCTCGCCTTCACCCTGGCGGTTCGCGAGCATCGACGCCCGAACGTCGCGAGCGTGGGCGGCATCGTCGGTCTCGACGAATTTCTTGCGCTTCTCGTAGGGCCTGCGCGAACCGCAGCGGGGACACTGGGTCGTCTCCGAGCGCCCCTCGATGATCCAGAGGTTCGAGCACTCGCCACAGCCGACCACGGCGTACATGGCTCGCAGTGGGCCGTCCGAGTAGTTCAAGGTTCGGTAAGCGAGGCGGAAGTAGTCGTGTCGTCACGGGAAGCGTTCGCCACTCCAGCGGCGGCCCGTCAATGGGTCGAGACGTCGGAGACGATAGTGAGGCAGTACACGCCTGCGAGGATCAGCCCGACCCCGGCGACCGCTGGGGCATCGAGTCGCTCGTCGAACGCGACGACGCCGATCGACGCGACGCCGACGATGCCGAGTGCGGCCCACGTCGCGTAGACGATCCCGACCGGCAACTCCTCGAGCGTGAGCGAGAGGAGATAAAAGGCGACACCGTACCCGACGACGACGCCGAGACTCGGCAGCGGCCGAGAGAACCCGTCGGACAGTTTGAGCGCCGTCGTTCCGAACAGTTCCGATAAGATCGCGCCGCCGAGGATCACGTACGGATTCATACGAGACATTGCTCAACGAAAATTTATAGCGGCTTCGGCTCGCGACCGGCCCGATGCGACGGTGTGGGTGACCACCGGGACCGCCAGCGGTATCCGCGGAAATTTATGTTTCGCCGACGTGTTCCCGTTTATGGAACGCGTTTCCCTTGCCGACCTCGAGTCGTCCGAAGTCGCCGACGGCGTCCAACTTGCGCTGCTGGCCGGAACCGATTCGATGAACGTCCAGCACTTCGAAATCGAACCCGGGGCAGCGCTCGACGAACACAGCCATCCGCACGAGCAGACGGGATACATCGTGGAAGGCGAGTTGACGTTCACCGTCGACGGCGACGAAATCGTCTGCGGGCCCGGCGATTCCTACGGCATCCCCGGCAAACAGGCCCACGCTGCGGAGAACCGCGGCGACGAGACGGTCCGCGGTGTCGACATTTTTAGCCCACCGAGGGAGAACCCGAGCTGGGACGACGAGTGAGACCACCGACCTGATCACCCCTATTATCGAGAGATACCACGGAGTTATATAATGCCGTTCGAAAGGACGGGCGATGACAACCGAACGGCACATGCGAACAGTAGATCGGATCAAAACATCTCTCGAGCGTCTGGGGCCGACGTGGCTCGCCGGTGCGATCGCGGCGGGGCCAGCGACGCTCGCCAGCCTTCTAGTGGCTGGTGCGAGCTTCGGCTACGCCCTCCTGTGGGTCGTCGTCCTGTCGGCGGCGTTGGGAACGGTCGGACAGTACCTCGCGATGCGGCTCGGATTGCTCACCGAAGCTGGGATCGTCGCGGTCGTCGAACGCCGACTCGGTTCAGGCTGGGCCTGGATACTCGTCGCTGACGTCGTGCTGGCGGCAGGTCTAGCCCAGCTCGTCATCATGAAGACGGTGGCATCGGTCAGCGCAACCATCGTCGAAGCGACAGGAGTTGGCGTCGGCGTACTGGCCGACCCGCGACTCTGGGGAATCGCGTGGGCACTGATCCTCGCGCTGGGCCTCGCGGGCGGCGGTTACCGCGTCGCGGAAATCGGTGCGAAGCTCCTCGTCTCGACCGTCGTCTGCGCGTTCGTCGTTTCCGTGTTCATCGTTCCGATCGATCCCGCCGCTGCGGCGACCGGGCTCGTCCCCAAAATACCGGCCAGCGTCGACGGCGCGCTCGTGGCCGCAGGAATCCTCGGCGGTGCCGTCCACGTCACCCTCCTGACCATGCAAAGCTATACCATGCGTGCGCGCAACTGGACCAGCCGCGACGCGGACGTTGCGGTCGTCGACGACGGCAGTTCGATGCTCGTCGCGTTCGGGACTTTCAGCCTCGCTGTCTTTCTCGTCGCAGCGAGCGTCCTTCCTGCGGCCGACATCGATCCGGCGATGATCGGTGGGATACAGGCCGCCGAGACGCTCGGCCCGATCGCCGGCGAATACGCCACCTGGCTGTTCTTCGCCGGACTGCTTGGTGCAGCGGTGTCGACGCTCGGCGGCAATACGATCGTCCCACCGTACCTGCTCGCCGACTAACTCGGCTGGTCGCAATCCATCGAGGATTCCCGGTATCGAACCGCGATCGTTGGGGTCGCGCTCGCTTCGGCTATTGGCCCATTCCTCGCAGGGGCGTTCTTTCAGTTGCTCGTTCTCACGTTGGCGTTCGGACTCGTTGGGACGCCGTTCGCTATCGCGGTGATTCTTTACTTGTTGAACGACCCCGCTGTCGTTCCGGAGACGAACGCGTTGCCGGCGAATATCGGTGGTCTCGCGCTGTTCGCCGTCGCCGTCGTTCTCGCCGGCGAGTTCGTCCGCGGCGAACTCGAGACGATCACCGAACCACTCTCGGCGTTGGTCGTCGTCTTCGCCGCAGCGGTGGCGCTTGCGATTGTCGGGCTGGCCGGAAAATACGTACGCGATCGGGCTACCGCTCGCTGATTCGGTCGTCACGCCCGCGAAGCGAACGGTTCGATGACTGCTGGAGCGCTCGAGTCATCACCATCCGACGGCCGTGACTACCGTAAAGAAAACGAGGAGTCCCCCGCCAGTGATAGCAGCTGTAACCGCCAGCGAGAGCAGTAGACGGCTATCCGTCTGCAGCGTCCGTGCCGTGGGTGTTTCCGCATTCGATGGGACCTGAAGTTCCTGTTCCATATCAGTGACGCCCACGGCCTGTGCCTTGAAAGTCAGTCAGACATCCGAAAGACGCCAATCGCGGAGCCTGTCCTCTCGAGGATCAGCGACCCGTGCGCCGAGTGACCTGCTTTCTCGACCGGACCGATCCAACTACCGGACGAGTTTGCCACAGACTCCTCGATGAACCGTGCGTTGCTACTCGTCGTTGTCCTCGAGTGCATCTCACCCCTGTCACATCAGTTCGCGAATCCGTGTTCCAGAATACCCTCACCGAGCGAAGTCGCCAGATAAAAGGAATAGAGCCCGTCGCTATCGGGCGCTTTCCGTTTCCGATTCTCTCTCGAGTCGATCCCGCAACTCGCCTGCGCTCCGTGGGCCGTCTTCTACGCGCACGTCGAGAACGCGAAAATCCGTTTCGATGCCGATCGAGCGTTGCATCGCGAGGTACTCCTTGAGCGAGAGGATGCTCTCCTCGGACAGTATAGTCGACGGTGAACGTCATTGCACACCCCGCTCGCGAATTCGCGGCCAGCGAGTACTCGCTGGTCGCAGCAGTGCGAGCCGTGGGTACATCGTTTCAATGAGTACTACCTCGTCCCCCTGCCGTCCGCGACCGCTGGGATGCCCGTGTCTACTCCTCCGACGACCGCGAGGAATGGTGTAGACAGCTTCGACTGTTCGGTCGCGACCTGGTTCGCAGAGAACGGACGGGCGAACTGCCGCGACTCGGGTAATCGTCACGGCACGCTAGAGTTTACGGTCCCTCGAGCGGTTTCTGCATTTCGACGTGGGGGATGCCGGCTTCTTCGAACTCCGCGCCGCGTCGTTCGTAGCCGAGTTCGCGGTAGAACGGCGCCGCCCGCGTCTGCGAGTGTAGCTTCAGCGTCACGAATCCGAGCGCGTCGGCTCGCTCCTCGAGGGTCGCCATCAACGCACGACCGACCCCGTTTTCCCGCCACGACTCGCGGACTGCGACGCGTTCGACCGTCCCAACCCCCTCCCCGAGGTCGCGGAGCCGTGCGGCACCGATCGGCTCGTCCCCGCCGTATGCGACGAAGTGAATCGCCGTCTCGTCGTGCTCGTCGTACTCCAGTTCCTCGTCGACGCCCTGCTCTTCGACGAATACCTCGTGACGGACCGCGAAGGCATCCTCGCGCTCTCGGTCGGTGTCGGCGACGCGGATCTCGAGATCGTCCATCGTGGGTGCTTACGCGTGCCGTAAGTGAGTGCGTTACCCTTCCGAAGGGGAACCGATGTCGACCTATTCGTACCGCCACCTTGCACCGTGCCGTCACGATCGTATCGACGTCTCTGGAGGGGATTCCGGGATAGACGCCTCAGAGATACCTCGAAGAACGGCGATCCAAAGCGGGAGAAACGAAAACGGATCGAAAGAACGCACAAAGACGTCGGTTGACCGTCAGCAAAACGGCTTACGAAAGCTTCTCGATATTGTTGACGACTTCCTCGGCGTACTCGCTGGTGGCGAGTTTCTCGGCGTCATCGAGTTGGCGCTCGAGGTCGTACGTGACCTTCCCGGACGAAATCGTCTCCTCGACGGCGTCGCGGACGAGGTCGGCGGCGTCGTCCCAGCCCATGTACTCGAGCATCATGCGACCCGAGAGGATCATGGCGGTCGGGTTGACCTTGTCCTGGCCCTCGTACTTGGGTGCGGAACCGTGGACGGGTTCGGCGAGCAGGAGACCGTCACCGAAGTTCGAACCCGGGGCGATGCCGAGGCCACCGATCTGTGCACCGGCAGCGTCGGACATGTAGTCCCCGTTCAGGTTCATCGTCGCGATGACGTCGTACTGGTCGGTTCGGGTCAGCAGTTGCTGGAGCATGTTGTCGGCGATGCGGTCGTTGACGACGACCGCGTCCTCGGGCTGTTCGCCGTCGCGCTCCTCCCAGAGGGTGTCCTCGGTAATGACTTCGTCGCCGTACTCCTCTTCGGCGACCTCGTAGCCCCAGTCACGGAACTGGCCTTCGGTGAACTTCATGATGTTACCCTTGTGGACCAGCGTAACGGAGTCACGGTCGTGCTCGAGGGCGTAGTCGATCGCCCGGCGGATGAGACGCTTGGATCCGAACTCCGTGATCGGTTTGATACCGATACCGACGGGACCGTCGTGGATGACGCCCGTCGCGCCCATCTCGTCTTCGACGAACTCCTTGACCTGCTCGACTTCGTCCGTGCCTTCCTCCCACTCGATGCCGGCGTAGACGTCTTCCGTGTTCTCACGGAAGGTGACCATGTTCATCTGCTCCGGCTCTGACACCGGCGACGGAACGCCGTCGAGATAATATGTCGGACGGACGTTGGCGTAGAGGTCGAGTTTCTTTCGCAGGGCGACGTTGAGCGATCGGAAGCCGGCTCCGACCGGCGTCGTCAGCGGACCCTTGATCGCGACGCGGTGTTCCTTGATCGCTTCGACGGTCTCCTGCGGGAGGTTCTCGTCGTACTTCTCGCGGGCAGACTCGCCAGCGTAAACGCGCATCCAGTTAATATCGCGCCCGGTCGCCTCCGCAGCAGCCTCGAGAACGCTCTGTGCAGCGGGCCCGACGTCGCTTCCCACACCGTCGCCGTAAATAATCGGAATGATTGGGTTGTCAGGCACTTCGAGTTCGTCTTCGGCCCCCTCTTTTAGCGTTATCTTCTCCCCCGTCTCTGGTTGCTCAATCTTGTCGTAACTCATCTCGTCTACACGGTTCTTCGACGGGGGTAAAAGGTCTACCATTTCCGTTGCGGTTCGGCAAACGCCGAACGATAGCAATTCATCGCACCGGTGATGATCTCGCCGGAAACAAGGGTTCACCTCGCCACCGGCGAGATGGTTCTCGCCCGGTCGAACGGTGATTCGCCGGACGTACGGCCGATTGATCGGTCCAATCAGCACAATTCGGCCGAACGGGGAACTCCACGGCCGCCTTCCGTTTCGGTTCGCGACTCGGTCGACTCAGAGAAAACCGTTGACCGCTCGCGTCCGGCCTCGATCACGCGAACTGTCTGACGAGAAACCGCAGTGATTCCGCCATCCCGAACTCGACGAGTCCACCCGCCAGGTACGCCGTTCGCGTCGTCGACCTCGAGGATGACGGGCGTGGCCTTCGAATCGGGCCCGCGCTACTCGGATCGCTGGCGTCTCTCACGCCAGTCGAGGGGAGACGGTCGCGCGATATAACTCGCGGCCACCGTTTCACAGAATTGAGGGGCGTTAGTCGACATTTCTTCCGCGAACGGTCATACAGGCAATCATTCAGCCGGAGTCCCGCGAGCATCTCCACAGTGTCCGGTCTCGAACAACGCGTCTGTGTGTCGCGGGAGGCAGTCTCACGTCTTTCTATCGGGGCACACGTAAGAACGACGTGGCAAATCTGCACATCCCGTGCGCCGGTGGTCCCGCTGTGTCGCATCTCTGCCAAACGTACAGGGCAGTCCAACCCACCGTGAAGGGAGTGGAACCGACGGGAAGCGAGGATGGTAGCGGATAGCAATGGCAGGGGTCCATCGCCCCGACCGGCAAGAGACGGAACCTCTTTTTGTCGATCGGTCCAACCCGTGTACATGGCCGAATCTGAAGTGGACCTCGAGTCCGAGCAGTACGAGAAACACCGCGAAGCGGGAGCAATCCTCGCGCAAGTGCGTCGGGAAACAGCCGAGCGCGTCGAGGTCGGCGCCAGTCATCTGGAGATCGCCGAGTGGGCAGAAGATCGAATCCGCGAGCTCGGTGGCAAGCCCGCCTTCCCGGTCAACATCTCCGTCGACGAAGAAGCGGCTCACGCGACGCCGTCGATCGACGACGAGACGACGTTCGGCGAGGAGATGATCAACCTCGACATCGGCGTCCACATCGACGGCCGGCTGGCCGACACCGCAGTCACCGTCGATCTGTCCGGCAATCCGGAACTCGCCGAAGCATCCGAACAGGCGCTCGAGGCTGCTCTCGAGGTGATCGAACCGGGCGTCGACACCGGGGATATCGGTGCGGAGGTCGAAGACGTCATCGACGGCTACGGTTACAATCCCGTCGTCAACCTGACCGGCCACGGGCTCGGTCACTGGGAACAACACACAAGCCCCAACATCCCGAACCGTGCCGTCTCGCAAGGTACGACGCTCGAAGTCGGCGACGTCGTCGCGATCGAACCGTTCGCGACCGATGGCGGCGGGAAAGTCACCGAGGGCAGCAGTGCAGAAATATTCTCACTCGAGCGCGATGGAACCGTTCGCAACAGACAGGCTCGCGACGCATTAGAGCAGATCACGTCGGAGTTCCGCACGTTACCGTTCGCGACGCGCTGGCTCGAAACAGACCGCCCGCAAATGGCGCTACGACGACTCAAGCGCAACGATATCGTTCACAGTTATCCGGTTCTCAAGGAAGATGATGGGTTCCTCGTCAGTCAGAAGGAACACACGATCATCGTCACCGAGGATGGTTGTGAAGTGACGACGTCGTGATTTTATTGGAGATTCGATTTGGTAATTGGAAGGGAGTGTGGAGAGTTTTCGGCGGAGAGAAGGGAGGGGATTGAAGACGGGGGCAACGAGGGCTGTTCGTCGATCGATCGATAACTACCGATCGTCAGGCGTTGTTCATTCGTTGGCTCGTACGGTTCCCACATTGCTGGCATTCTGCCACCCGGTACGGTTCGGGGAAAACTGTGCGTTCTCTTTTTTCAGACTCTCGGTCCGTATCTGAACCGAGACTTCGTGAAGCGTATCCAGATCGCATTTCGGACAGTGTTCGGTCATCCCATTGAATGAGTTATCGGTCGTTGCCATTAGCAGATTACTTATCATAGCCACCTCTTAAACCCATGCTTCGTTTTGAGAACTGAGTTGTGAAAATCGCAATACAGTATTACCCATGGGCTAAAAACGCCTGAGAGAGTTTTATATCGTTTAATTTCTATTCTCATCCAGTTATGGTGCAACAGCTGGTTCGGACAGAACAGTTTCAAGCAGCCCTTGTCGGCGTACGTGCCTCGAGCAGACGAACTGAAATGCTTTAGGTGAGCCTCGAGTGGTAACGTGTATGGAGCAGGTGTTCGCACCGTGGCGGATCGATTGGATCAAGCGCGACGAGAAAAATCCGGACGTCGAAGAGTGCGTCTTCTGTGAACTACCCGAGCGGGATACCGACCGAGAGAATCTGATTGTTGCACGCAGCGAACACGCATTTGTCATGCTAAACAACTATCCATACAATCCGGGCCACACGATGGTCATTCCCCACGCCCATACTGGAGACTACACCGAACTCGAAGACGAGGTGCTCTTGGGTCACGCTCGACTGAAACAACGAACGTTCGAGGCGCTCGAGGTGACCTTCGAGCCGGACGGGTTCAATGCCGGTTTGAACATCGGCAGCGGGGCCGGCGGTTCGATAGCCGATCATCTTCACACCCACGTTGTCCCCCGCTGGCAGGGCGATACTAACTTTATGCCCGTGATAAGTGATACGACGGTGATCGTCGAGGCGCTCGATGCGACCTACGAACACCTCCGCGAAGCCTTTGTCGACCAGGATGGGACGACCGATCCCGGCGGACACAGCGCCGTCGAGTTCGCCTGAGAAATCGGCACCGAATTCGCTGTGTTCGGTTCGCGCTTCTTCGACATGTACAGAATGATTCCATTCCGTCGTAATCGGTAAATTGGGGCCGTCAACCGGTTATTTTTTGTCATCCGTTATCCTGGGAGACAGTAGCATGGATTACGAAGTAATCCACACCGACGACGTACCAATCACCGACCTCTCCACCGTCGATGAGATTCCACCGGATTTGCGAATTCGAGCGCTCGACGAAGTCCTCGATACCGACTCGCTCAACCTCAAACTCTGGTACTTCGAGCCCGGAGAGGAGATCGGGTACCACGCCCACAACGAACAGGAAGAGCTGTTCTACGTCATCGAGGGCGAGTTCTCGGTGAAAATCGGACGATCGGGCGAAGAAGAATACGTCGACGCCGGTCCGGGGACGTTCTGGATCGCAAAACCCGAAGTGGGTCACGGCCATCGCAACGTCGGCGACGACGAAGGCGTCGTCCTGGCAATCGGTGCACCCGCAGTCGAGGACCCCGGAATCGACCCGCACAGCCTCGACAACGGTGACGAATAATCGCTGCGGGGCCTCCGAGCGGCCTCAGGCGTATATCGTGTCGAGATAATCGAGGATGCGCTCGGATTCAGCCATCGTCACGCCCTGTTCGTCATCGATGACGACGGGGACTTGTCGCTGTCCCGAGACGCGTTTGACTTCGTTGCGTTTCGAATGGAGCCCCTCGACCCAGACGCTCTCGTAATCGATCTCGAGTGTCTCGAGGCGATCCACGACGTGTTCACAGAACGGACAGCCCTCCAGCCGGTAGATCGTGAGCATAAACGGTCGTATGGCCCAGACCGTCAAAAGAGTACATGTCGTTCGAACAGTGCCGAATCGAGGTAGGCCGTCCAGCGAGCTGACGCCACACGGACGCTCGTCACCGCGATACCGAGGTTTTTGTAGACGCGCGAGAGTCCACGAATATGCCACCGACCGAGGGAGAGACCATCGGCGATTTCGAGGCGGTTCTCTGTGACGGCGAGACGTTTCGCTCGGCGACGCTCTCCGACGTGCTCGGCTCTCGAGGAGGTATCGTCGTCTCTACCGGCTTCGCGTTCAGCGCGATTGCACAGAACTGGTGGAAACGGTTCGTTCGCGCCGGCTGGAACGAGTTCGAGGACGTCCCGGTACTTGGCGTGAGTCGCGACGGTCCGTATGCGCAAAACGAGTTCCTCCGCTGGCTGGATCAACCCGGGTTCAGATTCTTCGCGGACGTAAACGGCGTCGTAAGCGAGTCGCTAGATTTACTCGCCGACCGATCGCACATGGCCGGCGTGTCGACGCCCTGGCGGTCCGCATTCGTCCTCGGTCCCGATCGGACGGTCACGTACGCATTCGTCGCTGACGACTGGATCTCACCGCTTCCCCGCGAGGAGATCGAAGCCGCCGTCGCGGAGCTGTGACGGTCGCCGCGACCCGTTACGGTCACGGCGGGGGTCAGGGTTCGCAGTAGAGCGTCTTCCCGTGCTGGGCGCACTCGATCCGTAACGGGTCATCGTACGTCACCGACACGTGCTCGATCGCCTGGACGTAGTGTGCGGGCAATCCCCCCTGCGACCGCTGGTTGAGCTGCCGTATGAGCCCAGCCTCGCGGAGGTTTTCTACCTTCCTGTAGGCTGTCGACTGCGGAAGCTCGAGGGTGTCGGCGATCTCGCGGACCGTCGTCGGCTCCTCGACGGACAGGTACACCGATCGAGCGTCGTCATCGTTGAGCAAGTCCATGATCCGCCGGGGCTCACACCCGAGTTCTCCGTCCCGTTCGGCGCGCGGGCACCGGGTCGGCTCCTCGACTGTGTCGCTCATATCTGTCGATTTCCGGCGGACGGGCTTACGTTTACCTCCAATTCCCGACAACTGGCTCTCGGCGCATTCTTCAAGCGTCTCGAGGATGCCACACGAACGGACTCGAGACGTTCGAGAGCCCCATCACCGACATCGGCTTTCGGTCTCACACCGGCGTTCCGAACGCGTACATCGTCTCGTGGGCCGTGACCTCGAGGTCGACGAAGTCCCCGGGTTCGATGCCGTATTCGCTCGCGTTCTGTACGATGAGTTGACGGTACGCCGAATCGCGACATTTCACGGAGTCACCGGTACCCTCCTCGACGACGAGCACGTCCTCGCGGCGTTCGCCCACCATGTCCGCGTAGGCGTCGGCGACGATCTCGCGTTTGAGTTCGCTCATCGCTTTCGAACGCTCCTTTTTGATCGTGCCGCCGAGACCCTTCAGATCGGCGGCATCGGTGCCCGGTCGCTTGGAAAAGCGGGTGACGTTGATTTTCTCGGGGCGCGTCTCCCGAAGGAGCGCCATCGACTGTTCGTGGTCGTGGTCGGTCTCGGTCGGGAAGCCGACGATGAAATCCGTCGAAAGCGTCCAGTAATCGAGTGCCTCGTCGAATGTCTCGACGACTTCGAGATACTCCGCGACCTGGTGCTGTCGGCGCATGTCGCCGAGGACGTCGTCCGAACCGGACTGGACGGGCGCGTGCAAGAAGTCGTAGAGTTCGTCGTAGGCGGCAAAGACCGCTGCGAGTTCCCTCCGGATACCGTGGACACCTTTCGGATTCGCCATCCCGACTCGAACCCGGAAGTCGCCGTCGAGTTCGCAGATTCGCTCGAGCAATCGATGCAGTTTGCGCTCGCCGTCGTCCCAGCCGTAGACGCCGGTGTCCTGGCCGGTGATGCGGATCTCCTTCGCTCCGGCGTGGATTAACGCGCGGGCTTTTGCGACGTTTTCCTCGATCGACGGGGAATCGATCTTGCCGGTCGCGTGCTTCGTGATGCAGTACGAACAGTCGGACATGCAGCCCCGCGCGATCGGGAGGATGCCGACGACGCCGTCGAGGATGGGTTCGGCATCGGGCGTCGTCGTCGGACACTCGCCGTTGGTGACCGCTTCGGGTACCTCGTCCCAGTGAAGCACTCGACCGTCGATATCGGCCTGGGAAAACGCCTCGCCCTGGGCCAGCGCCATACAGCCGGTGATAAAGAGGTCCGCCGTCTCGTCGGCCAGTTCCTCGGCTCGTCGGAGCATATTGCGCTCCGTCTTCTCGACGACGGTACAGGTATTGAGAATGGCCACGTCCGCCTCGTCGACACCGTCGACCCGGTAGTGGCCCGCATCGCGGAGCCGTCGCTCGATCTCGCGACTCTCTCCGCGATTTGACGTACAGCCGTATGTTTCGATGTGGTACCGGGCCATTCGCTTGGAACTCTCTCGGGTCTCGCGAATCAAAAGCGCGACGGATCGCAGTCGGTTTCGGGGCCCGACTGACCGTCTCGCACTCGCCGTTCAGGACCTCGTGCGGCCAGCCTTCCGAGCGGCCGGCACGAATCAATCGTCGTACTCCGCAGCGGCGCCGTTGGACGTCGTGCCGCTCCGAAAGACCAGATAGAGGACCAGCACCGCGATCAAGAAGTCGAAGCCGTGTTCGACGAGATGGTGAATCGTCATCGGGACGAGACCCAGGACGGTTCCCAGCCCCGTTATCGACCGAACGACGAGCACGCCGAGGACGACGGTGATCAGGCAATACCGGGTCGTCCGTCGCCGGGCATACGCGACGAGTCCGACGACGAACAGGACTGTCGTCCCGAGCACCGCGAGCGTGATCACCGCGATGAGGACGGGGGCGAGCTGTGGGTCGAGCCATTCTCTGGCGACCGTCATTGCGACCACCATAGGATCGGTATTGCTACTCGGGCTGACATCCACCTATTCGCTTCGGTGTTTCCCGTGCTCCCGAAGCACGACTCCGGAACAGAGCAGTCGAGCGGCGACGGCGGGTCCGTCCCGTGATTTCTCGTCGATAGCCGCAGTTCGAGGACCCCCGTCCACATTGCGAGTGCCGCGTCTGGGGCCACACGATAGTGAATCCACTATCGACTTCGTCGTCCACGATGACGCCACGAGTCGGCCCCAATGCGGCTGGGGTCCGACGGAGCACTCTCGATGCGCGATTCACCGCCGATGCATCGTTCACCGTCGGTGCGCGGCCTAGCTGCCCGAGCACTCCTTGAGCAGGTGTTCGTGATAGACCGCCGCCGGGACGTGCTCCCCACAGAGGTCGCATTCGAGTCGGTCCTCGCCGGACTCGTTGCGCGTCTCGTCGGTCACGAGTTGCGCTGTCGCCGCCGACGTACTAATCCTCACGGTTCGACTGCGACGGACACGCCGCTCGAGAGTCGAATTCTCGCTCGAGATCGGCCAGAAACGCAGTTCGTCCGGCTTTCGGACTGGTCCGTTTCCGCGACCTACTATCAATCAGTATATATGTATTATATACGTACACGACCTACGTCCTAGCGGTGAAAGAAATGAACAGAATCACGGAAAACGTCGTTTCCGGCGGAAACTACTCTCTCGAGAACGAATGGCGGCCCCTCGCACTTACCGGCGGGATCATTGGCCTGATCGGTATTCTCGCGATGGTATTCCCGCTCGTCACGGGGCTTTCGGTATCGCTCGCGATCGGCGCGTTGCTCGTCCTCGGCGGAATCGTCCACGGCGCCCACGCGTTCACCGGACGCGGCTGGCGAGGGTCTGCCTGGCAGGCGGTTCTCGCGATCGTTTCGGTGATCGCCGGTCTCGCCGTCCTCGCGGCTCCCGCCGTCGCACTCGTCACTCTGACGCTTGCGCTCGTGGCCTACCTGATCGTCGACGGCGCGGCAGAACTGACGGCGGCGACACGGATGGACAGTTCTCCGGGTCGGACCGCGATCGCCCTCAGCGGCGTCATCTCGTTCGTCCTCGCCGGTCTCCTTTGGGTTGGCTTCCCGGCCACCGCGGCCTGGGCGATCGGCCTGCTCGTGGGAGTCAATCTCCTCGTGATCGGCCTCTCGATGGTGACCGTCGCCGTCACCGGCCGATCCGGCGACGTTGCGACCCCACCCGCGTCCGAACCCAGCGCGTAATCCATTTTTCGGAGATGGACTTCGGGTGCCATAGAGCGGCCGGATCGAACTGTTATTCAACGGCCTGTCTCGAACGCCAGGTGTGAACCTCTCGATCGTCGATCTCGCACCAGTACCTGACGGTGGAACTGCGACCGAGGCATACGAAAACACGGTCGAACTCGCTCGAACGGCCGAAGAGCTCGGTTACTCAAGATTCTGGATGGCCGAACACCACGGGATGGCGGATTCGATCGCCAGTACGACGCCGGAGGCCTTGATCGCGACTCTCGCAGCCGAAACTGACGAGATCCGGGTCGGTTCCGGGACGGTCCTGCTCAACCACTACCGGCCGTTCAAGGTGGCGGAGACGTTCGCCGCTCTCGACGCGCTGGCACCGGGCCGCGTCGACCTCGGACTCGGACGGGCGACCGGAATTCCGGCCGCCGATCGCGCCCTGGGGACCGAACGGCAGAAGCGGAATCCCGACGAAGACCACGCCGAGAAGATCGACGCGACGGTCAGCCACCTCTACGACGGGTTTCCGGACGACCATCCGTACGCCGAGTTGCGACTGCCACGCTCCGCCGACGACGTCCCCGAGGTGTGGGTCCTCGGCTCGAGCCCCTCGAGCGCCGAAATCGCCGGGTCATTCGGTCTTCGCTATTGCTTTGCCGGGTTCATCCGCCCGAGCCTCGCCGAGCGCGCGTTCGAGACGTACCGCGACGCCTTCGATCCCTCGCCCCTCGGAGCAGGACCGGACGAACCGAGCGGGATGCTCGCGGTGAACGTCGCCTGTGCCGAGACCGACCGCGAGGCTGCGCGACTTCGAGCGACCGCCGAGGCGTCGTACGAGCGGATGCGGCGCGGCGACGTCGGCTCGCCCCCGACCGTCGAGAACGCGATCGACGAACTCGGCGGCGTCCCTGAGCAAACGCCGAATCCGCTTCCCGACGGCGACTGGCCGCGTTCGATTTCGGGGAGCCCCGAGACGGTCGCAGCGCTGCTCGAGCAGCTGACGGATCGAGTCGGCGTCGACGACGTGGTCGTCCAGAATCTCATCGCCGATCACGACGACGTACTCCGTTCTCACGAACTCCTCGCGGCCGGCATCGGCCTCTGAAACGGCTACGGCTACCGGTCCCCGAGCACCGAACTGAAGAATTTCCGCTCTGCCGTGCGGAGATGCTGGTTGAAGGTCGCCGGCGCGATACCGAGTCGATCGGCGATTTCTTCGCCGGTACTCCCGCGGGGCCAGTCGAAGTAGCCCGCGAAGTAGGCAGTCTCGAGGGCTGCTCGTTGCTTGTCGGTCAGTTCTTCCTCGAGGACTGACGGCGAACCGGAATCGGTGCGCTCGCTTCGCTCGACTGTGCGCTGGGCGAGGTAGGTGACGTCGTCTCGTCTGTCCTTGATCAGTTCGATCATCCGGCGGGTGTCTCGACCGCGCGGGAGTTCGACGACGAAGCGAAACTCCCCGTCCTCGATCGTCGCCGACGCGACGCGGCCGCCGTGTGTGGCGATCGTCTCGAACAGGGAGACGGCTGCAGGCGCGACGAGTTCGAACTCGGACTCGTCGCGTCTGGTCGTGAGGAATCGAACGTCGCCGAGCCCGTCGGTTCGATCGATGGTATCGGTAAGCGCCTCTTGCGAGACGCCGCGTGCAGAACCGTAGGCCAGTAGCGTCTCGTCGCCGCCGACCAGTTGTTCGAATTCGATCGTACACGACTCGGCCGTCGAGAGTTCGACCAGCGGTTCGGCCATCGCATCGACGCGAAACTCGAGTTCGACGACGGCATCGCTGACCAGGGCGTCTCTGCGCTCGATTGCCGTGATCGCGTGGGCGACGACGTCGCCCACGCGGGCGAGGACGTTCGTCTCCGGCCCTGTGAACGCTCGCGGCGACGACGAATACACGCCCAGTACGCCGTAGACGAGGTCTTCGTGGATGATCGGAATCGCCGCCGACGACCGGTAGCCGCGGGCCTGTGCGGCCTCTCGCCACGGCTCGAAATTGGACGCGGATTCGGCGTCGTTCATGACCTGAACCCGACCGGTCCGAATCGCCGTTCCGGCCGGTCCCTGACCCGATTCGTGCTCGTCGTCGACCGTGATCTCGATCTCATCGAGATACCCGTCCTCGTCGCCGGCCGCCGCCTGCGGAATTACGGTGTCACTGCCCGGATTGACTCCACCGATCCACGCGAACCGGTAGGCGTCGGACTCGGCGAGTCGATCGCAGACTTGCTGTTCGAGTTCCGCCCGCGTTTCCGTCGTGATCACCGCGTGCGTGATGTCGTGGCCGATCCGATTGAGTCGGTTCAGCGCTTCGAGTTGCTCGCGCTGCTGGCGTCGCTCCTGCTCTTGATTGGCGCGTTCGATCGCGTGGTGAATCGTCCGCACCAGCAGTTCGCTCGTCACTTCGTCTTTGACGAGGAAGTCCTGGGCACCGCGCTGGAGCGCTTTGACGCCGACTTGCTGATCTCGGACGCCGGTCAGGACGACGATGGGCGTCTCCGCCGTTTCCGCGTGGACGGTCTCGAGCGTTTTGAGTCCCTCGCTGTCGGGGAGGTTGAGATCGAGAAGGACGATGTCGATGGAACTGGCTTCGACCGCTTCGAGCCCGTCCTCGAGGCGGGTTTTTCGGGAGATGTCCGGTCTCGTTCCCGCTTCGTCGGAGGGTTTGACTCGCTGTGCGAGTTCCTCGGTATCCCGGAGCATCTCCTGGATCAAGCGAGCGTCGCCGGGATTGTCCTCGATCAGGAGGATGCGAAGCGCGTCGGCCGTTTCCGGGTCCTCTTCACCGGCGGATTGGAAGTCCGTTTCGCTCATGGGTTATCGACCTCTGGCGGGAGCCGAACGACCGAAAACCAGAACTTCTCGAAGGCGCGGACAGTTTCGATGAACTCGTCGGGATCGACCGGCTTCGTGAGGTATGCGTTTGCGTGGAGTTCGTAGGACTTGACGACGTCTTCTTCCGCCCGCGAACTCGTCAGGACGATCACGGGAATCGATCGAAGTGCCGGATCGTCCTTGAGTTCCTCGAGGACGTCTTCGCCGTCCTTTCCCGGGAGGTTGAGATCTAGTAAGACGAGATCCGGACGCGGCGCATCGTGGTAGTCGTCGCGTCTGGCGAGAAAATCGAGCGCCTCGGCACCGTTCGAAACGACGTGTAGATCGTTCTCGATTCGGCCCTGTTTGAACGCCTCCTTGGTCAGGCGGACGTCGCCGGGGTTGTCCTCGACTAACAGGAGCTGTGCCGGTTCGGCTTGAAAGCTGTCTGAATTGCTCATTGGTCGTCAGGTATCCGTCTCCGGGGCTGTGGTGGCGGGCCTTCGTGGGTGGGGCGGTGATCCCGTCGATTACGGCCGGTCTTGCTGGTCGGTCCGCGGTCAGGTCTGCCAGTCGGTCTGAGGTCAGTTCCGATTCCGCGGCGTTCTCGAGAGCGGTGAGTCGACCGAGCGCTCGGGAAACGCGATCCGAGTCGTCCGGCTCGGATCCGATTCCTCGACTGCAAAGTGAAAGCGTCCATGTTGCTCTCTCTTTCTCGACGAATACGGATATACGTGGGGTTCCGCACCGACCGATAGAGCGGATCGTAATCGCCGGGGATCTTTGAGAGCGCATCTGCGTCGATCTCGGCGCACCCAACCTCGCGAACCGCTGTTGACTCGAGTGGCCGCCGCTCGAGTATCGCGATAGCCGTCCGTCGCTCGAGTATCGCGATAGCCGTCCGTCGCTCGAGTATCGCGATAGTCGTCCGCCACCGAGCGCGATCACGGTGCGGAACTGGTGACACCGA